>NZ_CP126958.1:1356373-2034560 GCF_002871915.2 Aerococcus loyolae
CTTTTTCAGGGAAGAGATAATGGAGTAAGGCTTCAGTCACCCGGACCCCTTGGCCTTGAGCCGGATAGACGTGCATCATCATCATGGGGTTGAAGTTGGCCTCAATGAATCCATAATTGGCCCCTTTTTCGCTGACTTGGGCAGCTTTGGTAATGTCTTGGATCATTAAATCAATCCCAGTGATATTAACGCCTAAGGCTTGAGCCATCTGACTGGCGATGTCAAGATAGGACGGATGGACTTGGTCTGTGACATCGATCGAGTCGCCTCCAGTGGAAATATTGGAGTTTTCTCTTAAGTAGGCCTTTTGCCCTTCTTCTAAGACACTGTCGAAGGTTAAGTCCTGTTGTTTAAGATTTAAAGCTTCAATATCTCCCAATTGAATTTTTTCCAATGGGGTGCGGTGGTCTAAGCCTCGTTTAGGGTCTTTATTCTTCTCAGCGACTAATTGAGCGATAGTCGCCTTCCCATTGCCAACCACATTAGCAGGCACTCTGAGTAAAACAGCAATGGTCTTGCCATCCAGGACAAAGAAGCGGTACTCTACCCCTGGCACATAGTCTTCTAAGAGCACACTATCGTCAGCTTCAAAGGCAATTCGACAGGCCTCTAGGAGCTCTTCACGACTGGGTCCTTGCTTAAAGATGGAAATGCCGATCCCCATATTAGTCGATTTGGGTTTGACTACTAAGGGACGGTCGAGATAGAAACCAGCTGCCGCCTCAACTTCACTGAGACTGTAATAGGTCCGTGATTGAGGGGCTTGGAAACCCGCCTCTTGAATAATTTGTTTGGTGACCTCTTTATTAGCTAAGAGGTAGTGGGAAATATAAGTATCCTTGCTGGTGATATTACCATTCTTAACATATTCAATATGATCGCCAACAGAAAGGCGGAGTAAGTTATCTGTTCGGTCTAATATTTCCACTTGGATCCCTGATCGAATCGCATCAGCTATAAAGATCTGGGTAGATAGTTCCATATCGGTAAAGCCACCTAATTGATAAGGGGCCTTCAGAGCATTTTTACGGTTCTTTTTAGCAATTGCCAAGCCAGACGCTAACCAGTCCTCCACAGTCGGATAGGCTGTGACAATTCGGGCTGCTGGGGTTTCTTCTGGAGCCTCCAGGCGGTGGAGAATTTCTTCGATTAAATCTACTTTATCTTGGCTCACTGCTAAGTCTGTTAGCATTTCACGCAAGCCTTTTACGATCCGTTGGCCTTCTTCATAATAGACCGTTTGACTGAAAGGATCTTCATTAGCCACTTGAGTTTTAATCTTAACGCCCTCTTCAATTTCAGGGTCATCCGCCATTTCATCGATCCAGAGCAGGTAGAGTAAGAAGTATTTAATAAAGACAAGCTCCCTTAATTGAATCCCATAAGGGGCATCGCCTTGGATATCAGTATTGCGGACTTCCAAGTACTTGATCCCAGTATGGAGGAGGTCTCGAACCTTAGCCCCACCCCGTAAACGTACATTGGAATAAAATTCCTTTTCAGCAATGAGATGACCAGTTTTGACATTATTTTCTAGGGTTGTGATATAGGTTTCCAAATCGTGGTAGGAAACATGGACATCTTCATGGTTAACATAGCCGTGCTCAGAATTGCGGATACTACGCACTGGATGGCCAACAGGTTCTACTCCCGGTTCAAAGAAAGAATCGTGGGCATAGGGACTAGCACCCAAGAAGTAGACAATGACCCATTGGTAGCGTAGAAAATTACGGGCCAATTTTAAGTAGAGGGCGTTTTGGGTATCAAATAGGTTGTCATAGTCACTATATCCAGCCTGGTAAAACCCCTTAATAAAGTCAGGATCCAGACCAAAGTTATAGTGGAGGCCAGAAATCATTTGCAATTTCTTCCCATAGGCTCCTACTAGGTATTCCCGGTAATCCACTGCGGCAGGGTCATCCAATTGGGCTACCTTAATTTGGTCATCACTAGGTAATTGTGGCGGCATACTGTAAGGCCAGATAGCCTCTTCATTATCTAGATGCCTAATGGTGACATCATAGATCGCGTGCATCCACTGGAGCACACCCTCTTCACGGCCAATCACAGGGGGTGAGACCAATTCTGTTTGTGATTCAGCAAAGTCGCGCTGGATATACTGGTTTTCACTCGAGCCATCCACTCTTTGAGGATGGGGCGTTTGGGCAATCTGTCCTTCTGGCGTTACCCGGTGGCCTTCTTTTTCAATACCAATGGAGGTATTTTCGAATAAGGCAGCGGTGTTTTCATTTTTGATATAGGCTTGTAATTGATTCATAACTTGTTTTCTCCCTAATAGTACTTGTGGTACTTAGACTATTTCCTTAACTTTACCACGATTAGATAATGGGAAAAAGTGTTTAGCTTACTTTTTGTTATTAAATTTTCCTTACTAATTTGATATCAAGCTTGAACCCTAACCTTGATCTGGCTATTATTTACTAGCACTGCCGGACTGATTACATTATTATCTATAGGTAAAGAAAAATGATTGTACTGATTAGTAAGGAGAAAGGACGCTTCTAAAATGATTGATATCAAAAATATCATTGAATCAAGCCCAGAACTCATGGAGCTACTTAAAATTATTCAATCATTTCATCTACCGGATTCTTGGCTCTGCGCAGACAGCTTACGTAATTATATTTGGAACTATTTAAGTCAAAAGGATCTTAGCGAGAGTATTTATTTTTCAGATATTGATGTCATCTTCTATGACGAAAACATCTCCTACCAAGAAACCCTAAATATCGAAAAAAGCATCAAAGAAAGATACCCCCGCTATAATTGGGAGGTCAGAAATCAATATTATATGCACAAACATAGTCCCCATAGTAAAAGATATACTTCATCGAAAGATGCGGTCAGCAAGTTTCCGGAAAAGTGTACGGCCATTGCGGCGCGCTTAGATGAAAAGGGTCAGGTCGAATGTTATGCCCCTTATGGTTATGAGGATATTATCCACTTTAGAGTCTCCCCCACCCCTCACTTCCTAGCGAATAGCGACCGACTAAACGTTTACCAAGAACGTATTAAGAAGAAAAATTGGCAAAAAAACTGGCCACAACTTTCTATTGAAAACATAGAGCAAAACTAAAAAGCAGCCAGCGATTGAGCAATCCTAGTCACAGAGACAGGAGCTTTCAAGCACTGGCTGCTTTATTAAGTATACGGCACACAAGTATTATAGGAATTTTATGTTTATTATTTTTCTAACATGGTTATTCAGCAGATTCCAAAACTAAACTTATTAGCTTACAGGGTTTCCTTCCATTGGTATTGGCGAATTTCGACATCCTCAGCTTGAAGATAATCCGTTAAAGGTTTAAGCTCTTCAGCGTAATAACGTTCTTTAAACTTAGCGATGGCTTCTTTTGAATGGAGTTTAGGATCCAGCTCTAAATGTTCCACTGGAATTGGGCGGTCAAGACTAATCTTACAGTCAATCACGACCACTTTACCGTCCTTTTCATCAGCGACCGCTTGAGTGAAGACATCCTTCAATTGGCTAATTTCAGTCACGGTGTAAGCAACAGCACCTTGGGCCTTACCAATCATGGCGAAGTCAACATCTGCGATGTCAATTCCATAGAAGTTATCGTTGGTATCTTCTTGTTCGTCACGGATAAATCCGAAACGTTCATTGGTGAAGACCACGTTAATCATAGGGAGCTTGTATTTGACTGCCGTGACGATGTCTTGCATAGCCATGGAGAAGCCTCCGTCGCCGGCTAAGTTCCATACTTGACGGCCTGGCATTTCTAGTTTTGCTGCAATGGCACCTGGAAGACCATTCCCCATAGTAGCGAAGATATTTGAGGTCCGCCAGGTATTCTTAGGCGTCATATGAAGGTGGCGGATAGAGGTTTGGGTGGTATTACCCACATCAATCGAATAGACAGCATCTTCATCAGCCACTTGGTTAATGGCATGGTAGACTTGGAAAAGTTGTAAATCTCCACTCTCTCTTTGCTCTAGACTTTGGAGATAATCTTTCCAGTTTTTAGCATTGTCAATATTGGCCTTGTACCAGCCATTATCGGTTTTTTCTTCAATTTTTTCTGTGATTTGGCGGATGGCTTCTCCGGCATCTCCTAAGATGCTGACATCAGCGTCATGACGCTTACCCAGTTTTTGTTGGTCGATATCGATTTGGATAAAGTGTTTGACATGGTCAAAAGTCCCTTCGACTTCAGCAAAAGGAAAGTTGGAACCAGCAAAAAGAATGGTGTCCGCTTCTTCTAAGGCTTCATTAGCTGGCTTCCAAGCCACCCGGTAGGCAGACCCTAATAGGGCATCAAATTCATAATCAAAATTATCAAAATTAATCCCGGTGACAACCACTGGGGCTTTGATTTTCTTAGACAGTTCGACTACATCTTGGCCACTGCCTTGGGTCCCAATACCAGCATAGATAAGCGGCCGTTCACTAGCTGCTAAGACTTTAACCGCTTGGTCAATATCCTCAGCCCCTGGTGTCATAAGCGGATAGTCGCGGTAACTCTTAGCTGAGGAATACCAGGAATCTTCTTCAAGCGGTTCCCAACCAAAGCTGACTGGTACTTCAACTGCAGCTACGCCTTTTCTGGCAATGGCGGTACGGATGGCTTCGTCTAAGACCTTGGGGAGCTGCTCAGCATAAGCCACCCGACGGTTATAAACAGCCACATCAGCAAAATAAGGGTTTTGGTTGAACTCTTGGAACATGTCATAGTTAGATTGCACTTCTGGGCGTTGGCCAATAATGGCTAAAACCGGTACATTATCCTCCTTAGCATCATAGAGACCATTGTAGAGGTGGGTTGCCCCTGGTCCTGCTGACCCGATACAAGCCGCAATCTTACCTGTGAATTTTGCACTCATGGAAGCTGCTAAGGCTCCAGTTTCTTCGTGACGCACTTGAATAAAGTTAATCTTACCTTGTTCCTTTTCAAAAGCATCCATTAAGGAGTTGAGCGAACCTGCTGGAAGGCCATAAACATTCTTAATTCCCCAGTCTTCCAATACACGCAGTCCTGCCACCCATGCATCGATAGTCGCCATTCTAATGTCCCTTTCCTTTCTTTTTCTTTTCAATTAAATAATTTACCGTTTCCACCCTCACTTTATCAAAAGCAAGGCAAAAATATGAATAATATGCTCAATTTTTTCTTTTACCAGTTAAAATATGGGTTATAATTTAAAGCAAATTTATTTAAAAGGAGCGATAGCTTATGCATAAAAATAATTCTCTCTTTGAATGGGTAGCCATGGGGATGTATGCAGCTCTCATTATTTTATCCATTACTTTTATTCACATTCCCATGCCTTCCGCCATTTCCAAGAGCTTTGTTCACCCGGGCAACGCTCTAGTGGTTCTCGGAGTCCTCTTAATGGGAGAAAAGCGAGGCACTTTAGCTGCTGTAGCGGGTCTATTTCTCTATGATGTTCTCAATGGTTATGCTTCGGTGGCAATTTTCACAGTCTTAGAAAACCTGGTCGTCATTGCCGTCGTAAGTCTACTCTTCCGCAAGGTCTTCCATTCACAATTGACCATCGGACGCTTAGCCACCATTGGAGTTGTAGCTGGGGTGACCAAGGTCATTGTCATTTTCATCAAGTATACCTTCCGCCAAGTCTTACTAGGCAATTCTCTTGCAGCAGCCATGGCCATCGCCGCAACTGGTATGCCGGCTAGTTTATTCACAGCAGCCGTAACCGCTGTCCTAGTTACCTTGCTCTATTATCCCATGAAGAAAGTCATTGACCGCTACCCAGCCTTAGCTGCTTAAAAATTACTACAACCATGATAAAAAGGGACTGTGAGTGAATTCACAGTCCCTTTACTTATAAGTCTTAGGCTTTAGGATTTTTAGCCATTAGGTCTTCGAATTGGTCAATGTAAGATTGAACAAAATTGATGGTTGATTCTTGTTTGAACTTGCCGTTTTCATCTAAAAGATCAGCCGAATGACCTAAAAAGACTTCCGGTTGTTGGATAGTTGGCATCACGAAGTAAGACAAAGCTAGACGTAAGTTCTTGTTAGCACTGTAACCCCCCATAGCACCGACCGAATGCGAGATAATTGCTGCAGGAGTATTAGTCCAAGCCACTGCTCCCTTAGGTTTTGAAGCCACATCGACTGCATTCTTTAAGCAGGCAGGGATAGTCCGGTTATTTTCAGGGGTGACAAATAAGACCCCAGCGGCATCACTAATTGCTTGACGGAAGCTCACATAGCTTTCTGGTAAGGGTTTATTAGTCATTTCAGCGTCATCGTAGTCAGCATCATATAGGGGTAGGTCACGAATTTCGACAATTTCAGCATCATAATCGTCACTAAACATGTCGATCGCATTTTGAGCAATCTTGCGTGCATAGGATCCCTCACGTAAACTACCTACTAAAACTACAACTTTTTTTGCCATAATAATTTCCTTTCTCCATTAAAATAATGTTTATTAAAATTAAACTATATTAACTTTATTAACATTAAATTATAAAAGCAAGCAAGATGCCTATCTTTTTTATAAGCTTTTTAGCCAATTTTTGCAGCCTCATAGTAAAGGGTTAAAGACGGGAAATCTCTTGGTAGAGGCCTCAATTCGATCAAAAAATCAATACAATTTTTGGTACTCCTTCTTGGTATTGTTCGTTGATCCAGCAGCAAAATTTCTCAGCTATAAGGATTCAGGCAAGAATTTACTTTAGGCCGGCTTTTATTTAAAATAGAGAAGAAAAAATCTATGGAAGGAGTAAGCTCATGCTTATATTACTGCGTCATGGACAAAGTAGCTCCAATTTAAATAACTTATTTACTGGCTGGTATGATGCCAAACTGACCCAAAAGGGAAAGGACCAAGCCTATGCTGCGGGGCTCCGTCTGAAAGCCGCCGGATACCAAGTTGATGCTATCCACACCTCGCTTTTAAGCCGGGCCATTCAAACCAGTAATGTCGTCCTGGAGGCTATGGATCAACTTTACCTGCCCTTACATAAATCTTGGCGGTTAAATGGCCGCAATTATGGGGCTTTGGAGGGTATGAATAAAGACTTAGCCCGGGAAAAGTTTGGTAAAGACCAAGTCCACACCTGGCGTCGGTCCTATGATGTTCGTCCGCCACGCGCTAAAAATAACCAACTTAGCGACCGCTATCCCTTCTTAGATAGCTCTAGCCTACCGCAAAGTGAAAGTTTAAAGGATACCCAAGTCCGCTTACTGCCCTACTTAGAAGATCAGATCATCCCCCAACTGAAGCAAGGGAAGAATGTCCTCATCGTCTCCCATGGTAACCTCCTTAGGGCCTTAACAATGGTGATCGAAGACCTGGAACCCAACCAAGCCAGCCAGATTGAAATCGCCAATGCCCTCCCCATTGTCTACCATTTCAACCAGGATCTCCATCTGCAAAGTAAGGAGATCTTATCTTAATCACAATCTAAGTTTTCACTTGGTGAATATAATCACTTTCTTTTAAAAGCTATTGCCCTCTGCGCTATTCTCAAGTAAAATAAGAATAAAGTGAGATATTATGGCTTAGGCCACAGTGTTTTGCAAGAATTATTTAGGAGGAAAAAAATGAAATTAGTATTCATTCGTCACGGTGAAAGTGAATTAAACTTAGCCAATGTCTTTACCGGTTGGTTAGATCCAAAATTAAGTGAAAACGGTCGTAAAGAAGCGGCTAAAGCGGGTCAAGATTTAAAAGAAACAGGTATTGAATTTGATTCTGTACATACTTCCGTACTAACCCGTGCTATCCAAACCTGTAACATTGTTTTAGAAGAAATGGACCGCCTCTACTTACCAGTAGAAAAAAATTGGCGTTTAAATGAACGTCACTACGGTGGTTTACAAGGTTTAAATAAAGCTGAAACCGCTGAAAAATATGGTGATGAACAAGTTCATATCTGGCGTCGTTCCTACGATGTACGTCCTCCACAAGCTAGCGGTGAACAAGCCTTTGACCATCGTTATGACCACTTAGACACCCGCCACATGCTTGCTGGTGAATGTCTAAAGGATACCCTTGACCGTACCCTTCCTTACTGGGAAGACCACATTGCTCCAGAACTTAAAGACGGTAAAAACGTTTTAGTTGTGGCTCATGGTAACAGCTTACGTTCCCTAACCAAACACATTGAAAACATTTCTGACGATGACATCATGGGCGTTGAAATCGCTACTGGCGAACCAATCGTTTATGACATCGACGAAAACCTCAATGTCGTTAACAAAACTGTCTTACACAAAAAATAATTTCAAATAAATCAAAGCAGCTCCTTTCCCTTTTCGAGACAGGAGCTGCTTTTTTGCATGCTTATAATTGTTCATTCACTAGGGGTTTTCGCCTAGATCATACAGGATTCACATTCCGAGTCGCCATTGCAGGAGGGACGGTCGGGAGACGTTGGACCTGGAGAGAGCAGTTCATCACTTTCTAAATGTTCACTACCTTCTAAAACATCTTGACGGACGCGAACATAGTAAATGGTGGAACAGCCCTTGCTATAGGCATAGATATAGGCCCGGTTCAAATCGCGGGTGGTCGCTTCCGAAGACATGAAGAGGGTTAAGGAGATAGCTTGGTCCACATGCTTTTGGGCAGCGGCCACAATATCGATGATGGCTTGAGGACCGACTTCATAGGCTCCCCGTTGATAATAAGCATAGTTGTCATTATCAATTTGATAAGCAGGAACATAAACCCGACCTAATTTGCCTTCTTTACGGGTTTCTACTGGTGAAACTACTGGTTGCAAGCTCGGTGTACATGAAGACAGGTAGGAAATCGACCCCGTTGGAGCAACTGCTAGCAAGTGGGCGTTAGCGATACCGTCTTCTTGAATGGCCTTAGCGAGGGCTTGCCAGTCCTCTTGACTTGGTAATTGTAAACCGTAATCTTGGAGTAATTGACGGACTCTTTCTGTCTTAGGCTGTACCCTTGATTCAGTATATTTCTTGAAGTAAGAACCATCCGCATATTCCGATTCAGCAAAGCCGGCAAAAGGCCCATGTTGTTTCACTAAGTCGTGTGAGGCTTTAAAGGCATGGTAGGCCAGTGCATAGAAGAACATGTCGGTAAAGTCTACGGCCTCTTCTGAGTCATAATAAATATGGTTGGTGGCTAAGAAACCATGTAAGTTCATAGCCCCTAGTCCAACAGCATGGTTGGCTTGGTTGCCCTTCTTAATCGATGGTGCAGACTCTAGGTCAGACTTTCTCGAAATACGGTCCAGAGCTTGGATGGCATGGTTGACTAAGTGGCCGAAGTCTGGGGCTTGATCCATAGCTTTAGCGATATTGAGCGAACCTAGGTTACAACAAATGTCTTCCCCGATAGTGCGGAAAGAAAGGTCTTCATTATAGCTGGAAGGAGTAGATACTTGGGTAATTTCTGAACATAAGTTGGACATCACAATCCGTCCTTTTTTCTTATGGGGATTGCGGCGGTTTACCGTATCTTCAAACATTAAATAAGGGTAACCTGATTCAAAATGCAGTTCCGCAATGACTTGGAAAAGTTTTCTTGCCGAAATAAAGTCCTTATGGATGGCTGGATTAGCCAATAACTCGTCATATTTTTCGGTAATGGAAATATCCGACATGGCCTTGCCGTATACTTTTTTAATGTCGTAAGGTGAAAAGAGGGCCATGTCCTTATTTTCCTTAGCGAGTTGGAAGGTGATATCTGGAACCACAACACCTAAGGACAGGGATTTAATCCGAATCTTTTCATCAGCATTTTCACGTTTGGTGTCCAGGAATTTAAGGATATCGGGATGGTGGGCATGGAGGTAGACCGCCCCTGCGCCTTGGCGTTGGCCCAGTTGGTTAGCATAGGAAAATGAGTCTTCCAAGAGCTTCATCACCGGCACCACCCCAGATGCCTGGTTGGCCATGCCTTTAATAGGAGCCGTAGTCTCTCTTAAATTGGTCAAGCAGAGCGCCACACCTCCGCCTCGTTTGGACAATTGCAGACTGGTTGCAATACTTCTCGCGATGGATTCCATATTATCCTCTACCCTTAAGAGATAGCAGGAAATATATTCACCCCGTCTTTTCTTAGCCGCATTGAGGAAGGTCGGCGTAGCTGGTTGAAAGCGATTAGCCAAAATATCAGCTGCCAGCGCCTTGGCCAAGTCTTGGTCGCCATTGGCTAAAAAGAGCGCATTAGCAATCACCCGGTCTTCATAAGTTTCTAGATAATAAGCCTTATCATCCGTCTTTAGGGCGTAGGCGGAATAGAATTTCATGGCCCCAATTAAATTGGGAAAGGCAAAATCTTGGTCATCCGCCCATTGGTAGATTTCATGGATAAAATCTTTGGAATATTGGTCAAAGACTTCCTTTTCATAGTAATTATTCTCAAAAAGATAGTCCAACTTACTATCCAAGTTAGCAAAAGTCTTGGTCTTGGCTTGGATATAGTCTCTCATATAGACAGCTACGGCTTCTTTATCTGCTTGAAAATTATAGTGGCCTGCTTGGTCTTTAAAACGGGTTAAAGCATTCAGTGACAGGTAGTTTTCCTCTTGCTTGAATGTCATTAAGACATACTCCTTTCAATAATCGCCACTCGGGCTTGGCTTGCACTTGCTTATTGGTCAGCGTTAAAGGTTTCGCTAATTATGCGGTTAACTTCTTCGACATCCTCTTTAGTCCCAATCAATTCAAATTGATATAAGAGCGGGACCTTCAATTTATAAGAAATCACTGGCCCGGCAATGGCAAAGGAATCACCAAAATTGGTATTGCCAGAGGAAATCACCCCGAGGCAGTGTTTGCGATTATCTGGATCATTCAAGAAATGAATAACCTGCTTAGGCACAGCGCCATGGGCATCAACCTGACCGGCATCTGTGACTTTGCCGCCTGAATAAGTAGGTACGATTAAAACATAGTCTTCGTCCACCTTAATGCGTTCTTCCTCATCAATGGGAATACGGATGGATTCGGCATCCAATTTTTGAACGAAACGGTGGGTATTATTTGATTGCGTAGAAAAATATACAATTAATTCTTTCATTAGAAATCCCAGTCCTCATCTAGTGTTTCTTCACTTGTTCCAATAATATAAGATGACCCACTTCCTGAGAAGAAGTCATGGTTTTCGTCGGCACGAGCAGATAATTGTGCAAAGACCTCTGGAGCAATCCGCGTTTCTTCCTTGGTAAATGGTGACTCATAGCCTAAGTTTTGTAAGAATTTACCCGCATTATATAAGGAGAAGCGAATGGCTTCATCAGCTAAACCAAAGCCGTCATAGAGTTGGCGTAAATAAGTTTTTTCTAAATCAATCATCTTATATAAAAGGTCGAAAACGAATTGTTTCATTTCGGCTTGTTTCTCTGGGCTTAATTTAACAACCTTTAATTGATATTTATAACCACTATAGAAATTATGAATCACTTTATCCCGTAAAATGAGACGGATGATATCTGAGGTGTTCGGCAATTTGCCACGGGCTGACAGATAAAATGGTAAGTAAAAGCCCCCATAAAGTAAGAAACCTGGCATTAAGGCAGCAGCGATTTTAGATTTTAGGGGATCATCAGCGGTGTAGAAAGGAATCAGAGCCTTGGGACGGGCTTGGAGCGCTTCATTATCTACCACCCATTCGTGGGCTTCTTCAATTTGCTCACTGGTACATAAGGTAGAGAAAATGGTTCCATAAGAACGGGCGTGAACCCCAACCATGAAGGCAAAATTAGCATAAATCACTTGTTCTTGTTCAGTAAGGGAATTCTTAATCTGAGCTACATCCCCGATCGAGGCTTGAACAGTATCTAATAGGGTTAGGCCTGTAAAGGTGCGGGTAATTAATTGTTGCCAATCGTCATCGAGCTCATTCCAGGATGGGAGGTCATTAGAAACGGGTATATTTTCAGGCAACCAAAAGTTTTGGGTGACCCGGTTCCAAACTTCTAAATCTTTTTCATCGACGATTTTGTTCCAATTGATAGCTCTCATATTTTGGCTTTGGTCAAAATAGGCATATTCTACCGGCGACACGGACCGATCATAATAATTTTTTGTCATGATTTCTATCCCACTTTTCACTTAAATTTTCCCAGGACTACATGCATGCGATCTGGCATAGAATAAATTAACACAAGATATAGTGGTTAACAAGTCAATATCCACATTATATTGTGTATGTAAAAATGCAAAGATATAAGCGAAAAACTTCACTAGAATCCAAGCCTATTTCGATAAGCTTTTTTACGGGAGATAATTTTGTCAAGGGGGTAAATTATTTTCATGAAAAAGGCGATTTCCAATACAATTTTTGTATAGAAATTAGTAAAAAGCAATCAAAGACCTGCTTATTTGTGCATTTAACTTTTAAATGCTAGATTCAAAAAAGGCTAGATCTATAAAAACGATAAGTCTAGCTTGAAAAAGAATGTAAGGATCATCCACATCACTAAATTTTATTCGATTAAAAAGAGGCTAAAAGCTTTCGCCTTAGCCTCTTTAATTCACTATGATTAATAAACTTTTTTCCCATTGAGATAAGTGGCTTGTAATTGTCCTTGTTCATTGAGAACGATGAAATCCGCGTCCAGTCCGGCTTTAATTTGGCCACATTGATCCTCAATCCCCACTGACTTGGCAGGATTATAGGAAGCCATTTGAACGGCTTCTTCTAAGGAAACCAAGTTCCAGGCCACCAAATTTTCTACGGCCTTAGCCAGGGTAAGAATAGATCCTGCTAAGTTACCACCGTTAACTAAACGAGCGGCCCCGTCTTTAACGATAACCGCAAGTTCACCCAACATTGAGGGGCCTTCTGGCATACCGCCTGCCCGCATACAGTCTGTGATCAAAACCACTTCGCCTTTCTTGCGAGCCTTTAAGACCACATTAATGGCACCAGGTTTAACGTGGAAACCGTCACAGATTAACTCAGTGTATAAATTATCCAAGGTCAAAGCCGCTCCTACCAAGCCAGGTTCGCGGTGGTGGAGACCACTCATCCCATTATAGGTATGGTTAATTAAGTGGGCACCGGCTTCAACAGCTGCTTTGGCTTGATCGTAAGTCGCATTGGAGTGTCCAAGAGAAATATGAACTCCCAAGGCTTCAGCTTGAGGGATGAAATCAACGACACCTTTCCTCTCTGGGGCTAAGGCTATTTTATTGAGGAGTCCCTCTGAAGCCTCTAACCAGGTTTTGACCTTTTCGATATCAGGGTCAGACATATAGTTCTCATTTTGGGCGCCCTTATGTTCTTCTGTGAAGAAGGGCCCTTCAAAGAATATTCCCCGAATTTTAGCGCCTGATACTTTGTCCTTACTTTGGGCCACTACTTGGCAAGCCGTAGTTAAGTTCTCACTGGTATCGGTTAAGGTGGTTGGTAGCCAAGAGGTCACCCCACAGGACAAGAGCCCTTTAGAAATGGCCTCAATACCTTCTGGGTCTTTGTCCATGACATCGTAACCATGAAAACCATGGATATGGGTATCCACTAAACCGGGAGCCAGGATTCCATCACTATAATCAATCACTTCTGCCTGGTCGGGAACTGCCTTGACCACCTGACCAAAAGTCCCATCATCATTAACGATTAAATAGGCCTCCTCTTCCTTGTGGTCAGCTAATAAGATGGCCTTTGCCTTGATATATTTCATCACTAACACCCTTTCAATATGCTTTTCCTTTGAAATGGAAACCTAATCCTTCACACTAATGCCAAGAAGTTAACTACTTATGCAAGCGGATAATTTCGTCTCCAGGACCAACTTCACCACTAGCTACTGTTTCGATTTGGTCATAGTCACTGGTATTGGTTACCACAAGAACTACCGAGGCATCATAGGCGGCAGATTCAATGGCTTGGCGGTCAAAAGTAATCAGGAGGTCACCAATACTTACCTTGTCGCCTTGTTTAACTCTTGGAGTAAAGCCTTGGCCCTTTAATTCCACGGTATCTAAACCAATATGAATGAGGACTTCCATGCCCTCTTCACTGGTTAAACCGATCGCATGGCCTGTTTCAAATAGGCTGGTCACTACCCCATTGACAGGAGAAATCACCTGGTCACTTTCAGGGCGAATGGCTAATCCTTGTCCCATCGTTCCTTGGCTAAAGACTGGGTCATTCACTTCACTTAAATTATAAAGGGAGCCCGCTACAGGTGTAAAGAGACTCATGGCTTCAGTTGCTTGAGAAAAATCAGAATCAGCTAAAATTTCATTAATCTCAGCGCTATAAATATTCGATTTTCCCCCATAAATGGCTTGAATACCGTTCTTGACATCAAGCACCCCGGTAGCCCCTAAACTTTTGAGGGTGTCTTTATTGACCTTTCCATTCTCTTTAACCGATACCCGTAAGCGGGTGGCACATGCGGTCACATGGTCAATATTTTCTGGTCCACCCAAGCCTTCAATAATGGTCAAGGCCTTGTCGTGGAGAGTGCCTGAAGATTGACCCGAGCGAGTCTTTCCACTGTTAGCCTGGTCAGCGGTCATTTCCATACCAGGAATCGTCACATGGAACTTCTTAATACAGAATCTAAAGACAATATAGTAGAGAATTGCCCAGATGATCCCTATTGGAATAACCCGGATCCAGTTGGTTTGGCTGTTGCCTTGGAAGGGACCAAAGAGCAGGAAGTCAATCAGTCCTCCTGAGAAAGTATTACCAATTCGAATTTGGAGGATATCGGCAATATAGAAGGACACCCCATCAAGGAAGGCGTGAATCACATATAACCAGGGAGCCGCAAAGAGGAAAGAAAACTCAATCGGTTCAGTAATCCCGGTTAAGAAAGAAGTCAGCCCACTCGAGAAATAAAAACCTGCATTGGCTGGACGATTTTCCTTAGGGATAGAATGATACATGGCTAGAGTTGCTGCTGGTAAACCAAACATCATGGTCGCGAAACGCCCTGCAAAGAAGCGGGTTCCATAAGTATAGAGACCAGTAAAGTTAGGATCAGCTAATTGGGCAAAGTAAATATTTTGGGCCCCTTCAATGGTTTGACCAGCCACCGTCTCTACCCCACCCAGTGAGGTATACCAGAAAAGTGGGTAAATGGTATGGTGGAGACCCACCGCACCGGTTAGACGGAGGAAGAAACCATAGAAGAAGGAACCAATACTTCCCATGGCTGCGATCTGTTCACCTAAGCCCACCATGGCTTCTTGAATCGGTGGCCAGATCACATAAATGATCGACCCTAGAAAAATGGCTGCTATTGCTGAAACAATGGGAATAAAACGGTTACCCCCAAAGAAACCTAAGAATTGCGGAAGTTCAATCTTACGATAACGGTTATGTAAGTAGGTCACGGTTAAACCAATTAACAAGGCGCCCAGCACCCCGGTATCAATCGTCGCATCAGGTTCGGAGAAGAGTTGCAACCAGGCACTGATGGTAGCTGTATAGACGAGGAAGGCCACCCCAGCGGATAAACCAGCCGTCCCGTGGTCAGCTTCTGACAGCCCCACCGCGATCCCAATGGAGAAGATAAGGGGTAAGTTAGCAAAGACGGCATTCCCCGCCATGGTCATCACGGTAAAGACCGCTTGGATAAAATCATTGGCTAAAAAGGGAAATTGAGCCAGAGCGGCATCGTTAGATAAAGCACTCCCTAGGCCCAATAAGAGCCCCGCTACCGGCAAGATAGCAATCGGCAGCATAAAAGCCTGACCTAACTTAGAGAATTTTTCAAACATGGCTGTTCCTCCTTATTATTCATCCAAAGCCTGGATAAAGCGTTGGGCAATTTCCTTAGGCCGGGTAATCGCCCCACCGACAACAATGCCTTTAGCGCCCAGGTCTTGGATCTTCTTAGCTTGACTGGGATAGTGAATCTTGCCTTCAGCAATCACATCACACCCAGCTTCAACCAGCTGGCTAATCAAGTCATAATTGGGCCCATCAATATTTTCACTATAGTCGGTATAGCCAGCTAAAGTGGTTCCGACAAAGTCAATCCCCTCTTGGTGGGCATTGAGCCCCTCTTCAAAGGTTGAAATATCGGCCATAAATAATTGGTCAGGGTATTTCTCCTTAATTTGGTGGATAAATTCATTGACCGTTAGCCCGTCATGGCGTTTGCGGTCAGTCAAATCCAAGGCGATCACTTCACAACCGGTTTCAACCAGTTGGTCAATTTCATCCATAGTAGCGGTGATGAAGGGTTCTTCAGGTGGGTAATCTTTCTTAATAATCCCAATGATGGGAAGGTCGACAACTTCCTGGATTTGCTTAATATCTCTGACTGAATTAGCCCGTAAGCCAACTGCTCCAGCCTCCTGAGCAGCTTTGGCCATTAGGGGCATAATACCTCCCTCTTCCGTATAGAGCGGTTCGCCTGGAAGGGCTTGACAAGAAACAATTAAGCCGCCAGAGACTTGGTCGATAAATTCTGCTTTATTCATTTGCTATCAATCTCCTTTTTTATTTAATATATAAATTATCGCGATCAGGATTTACATTTAAGGATTTTAAACTTTGTTGGAATTTTTCTTGGCGTTTGAAGCGGTCTTCTTCCATTAAATAGTCATAAATCACGTCACACATGACAATAAGGGGCAATTGCGGAGAAATACGATTACCAAAATTAAGGTTTTTTACACTGGCAATTTTAATCAGGTTATCTAATTCCTGATTCTTATTGGCATTACTATGGGCTGTAAATAAAACAGTATAGGCCTGATTTTGCTTAGCTGCATAGAGAGCTTGGTTTATGACCTCTGTATGACCCGATACTGAAAAACCTAGCACACAAGATTTGGCGTTAACCACCACATTATGGACGCGGATTAAGTCGTAGTCAGTAATGGCCTGGCAGGGAAAACCTAGTCGCATCAATCGTTGACTAAACTCACGGGCAGCCAATCCAGAACTGCCGATACCATAGATATAGATCTGGTCTTGACTAATTAAGGCTGTAACCAGGTCATGGATATCATTTTCATCAAGCAGGTTATAGCTTTTATTGATGATGGCATTGTAGTCCGAGAGCACCCGCATGGTATGTTTGTTGGAAGCCTCTATCCCCCGGTGACTAGGCATTTGCTGGTATTCAAACAAAAATTCCCGATAGCCCTTGAAACCTAATTTCTTTGCAAAGCGGGTAAAGGTGGAATCCGAAACATGGAGTTTCTTCCCCAGTTGGTCTACCGCTAAATCCCCCTCGCCTGGATTAGCCTGGATAAAATAATCGCCAATGATTTTCTCTCCAGGGGATAAGGATTCATAAGATGCTTCAATTAAAGGAATAATGCTATCAGTAAACTTTTTCATTTTGCCCTCCTTTCCAGCTGTAATCGCTTTCACCTATAATCATAGACTTTTATGAATGCATTTTCAATATTCAATTTAAAAAGTGGTTCTTCTTTCAAGTATTTGTATAATCTTTTAGACCACTTGAAAGTAAAATTAGTTAGTAAAAAAGCCCTCGCCAAAAAGCAAGGGCTAAATGAGAGTCAGACCGGTTTATTTTTTAATCAATCCAGCAAATTCTTTAAGGCTTCAATTTCCTGGTTTTGGTAGCCTAGGTGACGGAAATAATTCTCAATTGAAGTATACTTAGCCATAAAATCACGGTCAAAATTTTCCATGATTTCTGGATAAGATTGGTTAATATTTTGTATGTGACCTTCCTTAATAATCCTAGGGTCATGCTTGATATAGGCATAGGAGACTTGGTAATCGGCAACAATATCTACCAAAGGGAGTCCAGCCGCCTTATAAATCAAATAAGTAATCACCCCAGTCCGGTCCTTCCCAGCACTGCAATGGATGACCGTCCCCCAATTCTTGGCCTTATTGCTCAATAACTGGTCAAAAACAGCTTTAATGGCCGAGTAGCTATCACAATATTCCAAATAGCGAATGGCCATAAAATAAGGATCATCACTTTCTTTGGCCAGTTGGGCTGAGCGTCCGACATCCTGGCTTCCACTCAAGTTAATATTTTGATAAGCCTTGAGAAGATTTCGATAGGGATTAGGCTGTTTTTCGGTTTCCTTGGGGGCCCGTAAGTCAATAATAGCTTGAACATTTAAGTCTTTTAGCCGATTGAAGTCAGCCTCATCAACACCAAAGAGCATAGAAGACCGGAAAAACTTACCCCGGGGAAGCCATTGGCCCGATTCTTTATAATAGCCACCAATATCACGAAAATTACAAATTTCATTGAAGGGATAACGCAAAATATCCACCCTTTCCTCTCGATTAGATCATTTCTCTACCTTTAAAATAGCACAAAAATGCTGGCTGAAGTAGTACACAGTCCCTATGAGACATTATTCAGCTTTTGTCTCAAGATTAGACATTTTCAGAATTATGAATCTTTTCCTTATTTTACTTTATATTATCATAAGTTTTGTAGACAATATAATGAAAAATACGAATAGATTGGGAGGATTTAACATGGATACTAACTTGAAAATCGCTAAAGAGTTAGATTGTGACGTGTTGGTTGTAGGAGCTGGTAATGCAGGTATGCAAGCAGCAGCTGCAGCAGCTGAATCTGGTAGCAAAACAATTCTGATTGAAAAAGAAGAAAATGAGAATATGTTACGCTTATCTGTTGCGGCTGTTGGTTCCAAATCGCAAAAAAGAGCTGGTAATTATATTGACAAACATGATTTAGTCAATTACATGACTGCTTTTGCTCAAGGTCGAGTGGATCAAAAACTCATTTATACCTGGGCCAACCACTCTGCTGAAACTGTAGACTGGACAGAAGAACAAGTCTTAAAGCCCAATGGACTGAGCTGGCGGTCGGAACCCGATGCTTTTAATAGAAATTTACGCTACCAAGCTTGGCCAACTCAAAATGATCCAGAGCTTGATAATAACAAGGGAAAACTATCTCCCTATACTCCATTTTTCATCGAAAAATTAAAAGACCTCGGTGTTGATATTCATTTCAAGTTAGCTATGAAATCTATCAATAAAGAAGATGGAAAAGTTACTGGAATCATCGCTTACGACCTTGAAAATGAGATTTACCTCAAAATCAATGCTAAAAAAGGAACCATCCTGTGTACGGGAGGATATTCTGCTAATACTGAACTCTTGGAAAAATGGAATCCCCTCTCTCTCAAGAAAAATGTTACCAATGATTCCCCTAGGGCCAATGGTGATGGTATTGTCGAAGCCATAAAAGTTGGTGGATGGAAGGATGAAGAACCCGCTCAACTGGTCTTTGATAGAGGCATGTATAAGCCTGGAGAAGATGCAACTGAGATCTATAAAGAGTCAGAAGAATTCGGAGATTGGCTCTGGCTGGGCAGTCAACCCTTCTTAAAGGTAAACAAAAATGGGGAAAGATTTGCTAACGAATCCTCTCCTTATGAGTATATCTTGAATGCTGCAGCCTACGAACCGGACTATGCCTATGCAATGATCTTTGACGCTAATTATGGAGATGACGCTTTAGAAAATCATATGGTGGGCTGTGCACGTATTGGATTCCCAGGATATATGCAGAGCAAAGAAGCCTTAATCGAAAACACTGAAAAGTATATCGATAAAGGATTTATTCAAGTTGCAGATAGCTTAGAAGAACTTGCTGAAAAACTACAAATGCCAAAAGATAGGCTGATCCAAACCGTTGAACGTTATAATGAATGTTGCGAAAAAGGCGTCGATGAAGATTTTGGCAAGGAAAAAATGAGACTTCACCCTGTAAAACAAGGACCATACTATGGCGTTTATTTAGCTGGTAGAAATCTTTGCACCTTGGATGGTTTAAGGATTGACACCAATATGCAGGTTATTGATAAAAATTACAATCCAATCCCTGGCCTCTATGCAGCTGGTAATGACTCTGGTGGATTCTTCTGCGGATCCTATAGTGAAAGATTACCAGGACTAGCTGCCAGTCGAGCTCAAACCTTTGGGAGACTTGCTGGAAAACACGCCGCTCAACAAGACTAAGCTGTTTTGTTAAAGCAATATTTTTACAGCATTTGCTGAATTCTTGATTTTCAGCATTTAAAAATTCGATAAACTTTTCTATTCAAAAGACCTCCGCCTAGACTAGACGGAGGTCTTTTATTGTTTGTGATGTAAGCGCTTCTTTTATTTACAGCCTATTCATATGCTAAAATAGACTATAATAAAATAATCACAAAGTTGCCAATGTCTCATTATGAGATATTTCACCTTTCTTGTCGCAAGGGGATAAATTAGATGAATACAAAAATTATTATCTTTTTAGCTTTAGAAAAGTTATTAAAGAGCAAGCCATTTGAGAAAATCACTGTCATTGAAATTGCCCAAGCAGCTCATATTTCCCGAGCCACCTTCTACCGTCACTTTGAGGACAAATTTGATCTGGCCAATTGGTACTACCGGCAAAAGGCTGAAGAGGTCTTCCAAGATACTAGTCAAGATTCCCCCTGGTACATTTTCTATGGCCTATCCCTATTCATGGGCCAAGAAGATGCTACCTTTATGCAGGTCATGTTAAATGAACGCGGACAAAACTCTTTCTTTGATTTCGTCTCTGATATCTTTTATGACTACTGGCTGGACCGCTATCAAAAAAATGTTCAACGTTCCAGTACTGTAAAAGAACGCTTTGCTTTAGCCATTTGGTCTCGGGGCGGAGCCAGCGTCTGGCAATACCGCTTAAATACACAAAAGCGCCTGGAAGCCAAAGAAATGGCTGACTTGTTTGAATTCTCCATGCCAGATTTTCTCAAAGCAAGCGAAAAAACAAGCAGCGATTAATAGTAAAAAATCGCTGCTTGTGCCTTTTTAATTAGTCTGAATCTCCGTTAACAAAGCATAATAAACTTGGCAGGCCTGGTTGCCCTCATCATAAATCAGGTCAAAGGCCTGGTAGCGGTAAAGTCCTTGAAGAATTTGCTGGTAAAAAAGCGGATGTCTCGAGATTAACTGGTAGACTTCTGCTTCATCAAGTGGCTGGGCCAGGTCATTCAAACGGAGCGCTAGTTCAGTTACTACTCGTCCATCTGGCTCTTGGTAGCTATAAATCAAGGATTGGTCACTCAAGGCCCGGATTAAAAAGCTATGCTTGTGGTCTAGGGCCTTTAAATTGGCGAGACCGTAGTGATCACGTTCCCTGTTGACTAAGTCTAAAAACACTTTATCGCTCATGACACTCTCGCTTTCCTTAGGCTGCTTAGCTGATCTTGTTGGTTTTTCCCCATCGTCCGGCTGACTACCTTGCTGCCTATTCTGCCGGGCTTGGACTCCTTGGTCGAGTAAACGCACCTGGGGCTCGGGAGCCGGCTCTTGGTCTGAACTAGCCTTTTCATCATTACTTTTTGAATCTTCAACTTTTTCTTGGTCAGTTCTGCCCTTGCCCGGCCATAAGTTCTTCAAGATCGTTCCCGTATTTAGACGGTCCTCATATTCTAAATCATTCTCATCAATTAATTGCATGACATCTTTCTTAGCCGCCTGAGCCAATTGGGACAGGGTGTCGCCCCACTGGCTGACATAAACCTTAAGTCCGTAACGCTGTTGGCGCTTCATTTCTTTTTGAATGTCAGCCACCGTCTTTTCTTTAAAAGGCTCTTTTAACATGGCTTCCATGGCTCGGTCTTGAACCTTGGCTACCTTTTCTGTATGGCTTTTCTTATTGCCAACTTTTTTATTGCCTTTACTAGTCTTTTTCTTATCTGCTGGGGTCATAATAATAAGGCCTCCTTGATTAGCTGATGTCGACCTTATTATATAAGAAATTTACTTTTTTCACTGGAAAAAGCCTTATCAGCTACTATTGACCCAGAATTTGGGCTGAATAAACCAGGATATAGTCGCCATCCTTCACAAATTCTAGACCAATAGCTTGTGAATTGAATCCAGGATCAATCATATTTTCATAGTGACCTGGACTAGCCTTCCAATTATCGAATAAATCCTGGGCAATGGCTTGGGGACTCGTTCCAGGCTTGGCATAACTTTGTTGAATATTTTCGCCAACATAGTTTCCAGCACCCTCAAATCCGCTAGCAGTATTAAAGGCTTGGCCATTGGGACGGGTATGGGAAAAGACATCAATAATTTCCTTAGTCCGGATATCGGAAGCCGCTTGATAAGCATTACCATAAGAGAGACTAGTTAAGCCCAAACTTTGCCGTTCAGCATTAACTAAATCATGAAAATGAGCTACTACTTCCTCTTCTACGCTTACTCCTTGGTTAACTTCTGGCTGACTTGTCGAAGTCTGGTCAGCGACTGGTTGATTGTCGCTAGGCTTTTCAGAAGTAAACTGGTCGGTTTGACTTTGACTAGATGGGCCTTGCTTTTGGTCAGTCTTTGCGTCTTTTTGAGGGTTCTCGGGTCGCTGATTAGCTTGTGGTTGTGGGTGATTCTGGTCTTTTTTATCCTGGCCCTTATGGTTATCGTCATCCCAGTCTTCATCAAAGTGGTCATCTAGGTCGTCATCATGACCTTGTCCATCATCATCTAGATCGTCATTGTCATCATGGTCATCATCAAAATGATCATCATCGTCGTTGTCGTAATCATCATCATAGTCATGTTCATAGTCTAAAACCGCTGCATTTAAGCCGTCGATCAAGTATTCATACTCAATAGCGCCATGTTCAAATTCAACTTCATAGACTAAGCGCTCATTTTCTTCATCCACTTCAATTTCTAAGTCTTGAATTTGATCCTCTGCTAAACCGCTATGAGCTAGGGAAGCTTCCAGAGCAGCAGATCCATCGGTCGCTCGGGCTTGGTAATTTTCCTGGTTAACTTCTTCATAGTCATCATCATCAACTTCTACTTGGTATTGGGGACTTACCGCATTACTTTCCTGATAAGCAGCGGGAGTTGGAGTTGCATTCTGACTTGGCGAAAGATAGTAAATATCATCATAGTCATCGTCCCAGTCATCATCATAATCATCGTAGTCGAAGTCATCATCGTCATAGTCATCAAAGTCATCGTAATCATCATAATCGTCATAATCATAGTCTTCATAAATATCATCATAGTCATCATATTCATCGGCCTTAACTGGGTCACTCAGGCCAAAAACCCCTAGACCTACCGCACTTAATCCTAATAATAATTTCTTGTTAAATTCCATTCTAATACTTCCTTTCTCACTTCCGTATTTTTGAAATAGTGATTAGCTGATTTTCATTCCTTTGCAGCTATCACTACTTAATACAAGGCTGGAGAAATCTTTAGGGCCCTTTTTTGATTTATTTTTTAAAAAAGGCCTTTTATTTTGAAAAGTCGCCTCCCCTAGGGGTTAAAGCATACTTTTCCCAGCGTTTTTGCTATAGTTAAAATGAATTTATTTTTTCATAAAGGAATTTTTAGGTTATATAGTCAATTTTTAATAAAATAGGCCCTAAAATCCATAATCGCTTTGTATTATCTAGTAGAGCAGCCCTCCTTAGATGAGTGGCTAATAAGGAGAGAAAAATTATGGTGGATAAAGACCAGCGGGATGCCCTAATCAAGGAGCATTTCGGTTTTATTATTAATACTGTTTCGGAAGTGACCGGACGCTACGTGGAAGTGGGTAATGACGATGCCTTCTCCGTAGCCCTCTTAGCCTTTGATGAGGCCATTGACCGCTATGATGAAGACCGCGGTCACTTCCTCGCCTTTTGCAAATTAGTGATAAAAAGTCGGGTGTTAACCCATTTAAAGCAAGAAAACCAGCAAGAAGCAGATGAGTCACTAAATGATCTTCATGAACAAGGCTTTGACCCTAAGGATGATCGAGCGCAAAGTAATTTTGATATGAAGGCAGAAATCGAATCTTGGAAGGAAGATTTGGCAGACTTTTCCATCACTCTGGAGAAATTAGCCGACGAAGCCCCTAAACATCAAGACACCAGAGAACGGGCCATTAATATTTCTGAAGCCTCTAGTAAGAAAAGGGCCATTACTGACCACCTCTTTACTAAGAAGCGACTCCCCATTCGTAAAATGAGCCGCTTGTTCTCGGTAACTGAAAAAATAATTAAGGGAAGTAAGACCTTTATTATTTCGGTCATTATTATTTTCTTTAAAGAATACCAGCAGCTAATTGCCTGGATTAGGGGGTGAAGATATGTACCAAGAAGTCGTTATTATCGAAGTGAAGGATGATTATAGTCTAGCCATGACCCGGACTGGTCAGGTCATCCGTATCAAAAATAAGGGCGTCATGCATGTAGGAGCAACCATTTATGTGACCCAGGAAGACCTCTTCCAGTCAGCAGCTACAGATAAGGTCGTCCCCATGCGTTCAAAAAGAAAAGTGTCGCCAAAGCCCTGGTGGAAGGCTTTGGCTTTAGCGGCAATGGCCCTTCTCCTAATTGGGACAGGAACTTGGGCTAGCCAATGGTTGCAACGAGAAAATGCCCTAGCTATCGGTCAAAATCCAAGTGTCCAAGTCACTACTAATCGTGACCAACAAGTCACCGGAGTCTATGACGCCAATGCCCAGCCTCATTCAGACAGTGAGCTCAAGGGCAAAGAGCTGGGGGAAGTCCTCGATGACCTACTAGAAAGTATCAAGTATCCTGAAAATGAAAATATCTTAATCGCCATGACTAAAACAGACGAAGAAAGTATGCGCAAAATTGAAGCAGCCATTAGCAAATACTTCCAAGATAGTGGCTATTCCGGCGACCTAATTTTCTTAAGAGGTGAAGCGAGTGAATTTAGCGCTGCTAAGGAAGCCGGCAGGTCCTATACCTCTTACTTAGTAGACCAATACCAGCTTGACATTTGGAAGAAGGACCAAAATGATGACTTATCTGACCAGGAAAAAGCTAGCCGTCTGAGTGGCCACGGCAGTTTCCGTTCGATAGAAAATCAAGAACAGGACGAGAAGGAAGATGAGGAGGAAAAGAAAGAGAAAAATCAGGAATCTTCCAATGACTCAAAAGCACAAAATCAGCAAAACAATCAGCAAGATCGAAGTGCGCCAGCCGGAAGCCAACCCCAAACCGCGCCAGAAAACTCCACACCTAGTCAAGCGCCCAGCCGTCCTGCACCCCAGCCAAGTCAACCTGTACCAGCTCAACCCGCTCCGCAGCCAAGTCAACCCCAAAGTCCACCAGTTCGCTATTATCCAAGTGATGATGACGATGATTGGGATGATGATTAAGCCGGTCTAACTGATATTAACCATAAAGCAAAACAAAGCCCTTACCGTTAGGAAGATTTTCCTAGCCGTAAGGGCTTTATTAATTTGCTAATTCATCTTTTCGTTTAAGGCTTGAATAATTTCGACTCCAGCACTGGTCCCAATGCGGTCAGCGCCTGCCTCAACCATGGCTAAGAAGTCTTCAGCCGTCCGGATCCCGCCGGCTGCTTTGACCTTGACTTGGTCACCAACAATTTCTTTCATCAAACGGACTTCAGCCAGCTTGGCTCCTGAGGGGCCAAATCCGGTTGAGGTCTTAATAAAATCAATCTTTACTTCTCTAGCAATTTGAGCCAAATGCCTAATCTCATCAGCAGTCAAATAACAATTTTCAAAAATAACCTTGGAAATCACTTCATGGTCACGACAGAGGTTTGCCATGGTCATCATTTCTGACTTAACCAGTTCCCAATCTTGATCCTTGACTGCCGTCAAATTCACCACATAGTCAATCTCATCAGCCCCCGCTTCAATAGCGATTTGGGCTTCCAAGCGCTTGGTTTCAACTGTTAGTTGACCTAAAGGAAAAGCAATGGCCGCGCCGATATGAACATCCCTATCTTTTAAATACTTACGGCAGGTCTCCACCTGGAGGGGATTAATAGCTACCATGCGAAAATGATAGTCGATAGCCTCCTGGCAGAGTTCCTGGATAGCCTGGCTAGAGGCATCAGCATGCAAATTGGTATGGTCAATCATTTGTGCGTAATCATCTAAGGTCTTCATACTTTCCTTCCTTTCAAGAATAATTCTTGACAGCTTAGTCTTCACTCATAAAGTTGAGGTTATTTTTACCCAAGGGAAAGAAGCGCCGCCCTCCAATTCGACAATGATCCAAGAGCTCTAGACTCACTTGGTCGACTTCCCCATTAGCCTCATTACGGGCAATGCGAAAGACCGTATTGGCAAAAATGTCCGCCACTTGGATCATATCCCGGTCTTTAGAGTCCTGGTATTCCACCTGAACATCCGCTAACCGTCTCTTTTCAATGGTGAATTTAATCTGCAAGTATTCTTCTAAGGAATTCAATGATTGGATGGCTTGGTTGCGGTTATCAATCATCAGATAAAGTTTTTCTTGGCGGTCTTGGTGGGAATGAACAATGGCCCCTACGGCTAAACCAATAAAATAGTTAAAAGTTAAAGCGGGGATCCGCAGCAAATTATCATAAAGTTGAAAATTATCAATGACTAAATAATGGAAGGTCAGATCAGTTTCTTTAGTCAAGGCATCAAATACTGCCGCCTTCATACCATTAGGCATCATTGAACCTTTAATTTCCTGATGGATATCTAAATTGCTGTCTGGATGCTGGTCCAGGTATTCCTTCTTAGCCTGGCGAAAAACGCTACGGACCTGTTTCTGGTCCGCTGTCTCCGCAAAGGCCATGACAAAGTAACGCGAATTTTTCTTATGGTCGGTGGTAATCATCCCGGATTCGTCCACAAAAAGTTGCACAGTCTCTCCTCCTTCACTTAAACCCCAATATCTAGGTCCAGTGTAACACGGTTAGTCAATAAGCCAAAGCCAGACCAGTCTAGGCCTGACGATCAAATTGGCTATTATACAAGTTGTAATAAAAGCCGTGTTTTGCCAGTAATTCTTCGTGTCGTCCTTGTTCCACCACCTGGCCTTGGTCAAGGACTAAGATGGTATCGGCTTCTTGAATGGTTGAGAGCCGGTGGGCGACGACAAAACTAGTCCGTCCTTGCATCAGTTTATCAAAGGCCGCTTGAACGGCTTGTTCCGTTACGGTATCGATCGAACTGGTCGCTTCATCGAGAATCAACATATCAGGATCAGTCAGGAGGATCCGGGCAATACAAATCAACTGCTTTTGCCCGGTAGAAATATTGGCCCCGCCTTCTTCAAGCATGGTGTCATAGCCCTCGGGCATCTGTTCAATTAAGCGGTGCAAACTCGCCGCCTGGGCTGCATGGATAATTTCTTCTTGGCTAGCCTCTGCCTTACCATAAGCAATATTTTCAGCCACCGTCCCTTGGAATATCCAGGCATCTTGAAGAACCATCCCAAATAATTGACGGACCTGGTCCCTAGACATGTTCTGGGTATCTATGCCATCAATGAGAATCTGGCCGGCATCGGGTTCATAGAAGCGCATTAGCAAGTTGATTAGGGTAGTCTTCCCGGCTCCGGTTGGCCCCACAATGGCTACGGTATCTCCTGCTTTGACATGACAAGTAAAGTCTTCAATCAAAGGGCGATTAGGGTCGTAAGAAAAGTAAAGGTCTTGAATGGTCACTTGACCCTGGCAATGATCGAGAGTCACTTGGTTTCCTTCAGATTCGGCATCAGCTTGGTTTAAGAAGTCAAAAATTCGTTGCGCGGCCGCCAGGGCTGTTTGCATTTCGTTAATAACCGCTGAAATCTCATTAAAGGGTTGGGTGTATTGGTTGGCATAGGTAAGAAATGAGGAATAAAGCCCCACAGTTAGCTGGCCATTGACTACCGCAAAGGCGCCGTAAAGCCCTACTGCCGCATAAACCATGGCATTTAATAGCCGGGCAGTAGGATTAATCAAGGCCCCGTAAAATTGAGAAATTACCCCACTCTCATGCAAGCGCTGGTTGATAGCATCAAAACGCTCTTGGCTCCGCTCTTCATAGGTGAAACTCTTTACCAAGTATTGGTTGTTGGCCATTTCATCCATGTAGGCCCCTAACTCACCGCGCAAGGCCACTTGTTCTTGAAAATAGCGGTAGGTTCGGTTGGCAATCAAAGAAGAAACAAGCACTGAGATTGGCGTCAAAACAATAACAATCAGTCCAATTTTAGCATTAAGCGACAGCATCATAATGATAATCCCTACAATAGTCGCCAAGCCGGAAAACAGGGAAGTAAAGCTTTGTAATAGACCGTTACTGAGATAATCGACATCGTTAATGGCCCGGCTAACAATATCTCCATAAGCATGTTGGTCCAAATAAGATAAAGGCAGCGATTGAATTTTGAGGAAGACTTCCTGCCGTAATTGGTGAGAGATTCGGTAGGATAAGCGGCTGGCTAGGTCATTCTGTAGGTAAGAGGCCAAGGCTGCTGAGAGGGCTAAGAGAATGAGCAGCCCAATCGCTCGTCCTAAGGCGGAAAAATCAACCGCCCCGGCAGCAACTAATAAATTCACCGCCCGACCAATTTGAATCGGAATCAGAATTTGGAAAAGCACAGCCAGGGTTGAAGCCACTAGGATCCCCACAAAATAGCCAGGGAAGGCTTTAATATATTGGACTAAGCGTTTACTAGTTTCAACAGGCATCTAGGCTTCCCCCTTTCCGTTACTTTTTGGATATTGGCTGGCATATATTTTTTGGTAAGTAGGACAAGTCGCTAATAGCTCTTCATGACTAGCATAGCCGACTAATTCCCCGTGGTCTAAGACTAATATTTTATCGGCATGTAAGATTGAGGAAATCCGTTGGGAAACCATAATGAGGGTCTGTTCTTTTTCCAGAAGCACTTGCCGTAAGCGCCCTTCAGTCGCAAAGTCTAGGGCCGACACCGCATCATCTAAAATAATCGCCCGACTCGGTTGGGCCAGGGCCCGGGCAATAGTTAGCCTTTGCCGTTGACCTCCAGAAAAATTCATTCCGCCTTGGTCAACCGGGGTATCTAGCCCCTGAGCCTGCCTGATAAAGTCAGCCGCTTGAGCATCTTCCAAAGCCTGCCACAAGTCAGCATCCGAGATATCTGGCTGGTCCATCTTTAAGTTATCTCGCAAGCTTCCCTTGAAGAGGACTGCCTTTTGGGGAACTAGAGCAATGGCTTGGCGTAAGCCTTTTAGGGAGAGACTTTCAATGGCTTGACCGTTAATCATAATATCCCCACTTTGCTTTTGGTTGAAGGCTAAGATCAAGTTAACCAAGCTGGTTTTGCCCGCTGCAGTCCCCCCAATAATACCGATAAATTCACCCGCTTGAATGTGAAAGCTAAGGTCTTTTAAGAGGGGTCGGTCACTGTAAGAAAAATTCACCTGGTCAAAAGTGATTTCTAAAGGCTCTGTGGATTGTGCCAGGTCGGTTTGCCTGTTTGACTCTAGGTTAGATGGTTCTTCACTGGCCACTGGTAAGGCTAAAAAGTCATCAATCCGGCGGGCTGAGGCAAAGCCCCGACTTAAGACCACTAATAAGCGCACTAAAACACTCAAGGCTAAAAAGATACTGGTCATATAAGAAGTTAAAGCAATAATCTCCCCCTGCATGAGGTAAGCATTGTTCACTAAGCGGCCCCCAAAATAGAGGATCAGTCCGATAGCGATATTAACTACTGATAAAGAAATCGGTGTAGCTAGAGCTTGAACCTGGCCCACTCGAATTTGTTGATCGACTAAGTGATCATTTCCCTCCTGGAAGCGATGGATCTCTGTTTTCTGGTTAACAAAGGCGCGAATGACTCGAATCCCATTAAGATTTTCGCGAACCACCTGGCTCAAGCGGTCTAAGCCATGCTGGATGCCTTGATAACGGCGGTTTGAATTGAGAGTAATCCCTGTAAAAGCTAGGCCCAAAATAAGGCCAGCAATAATAAAAATAGGAGATAATTGGGGGCTAATCAGATAAGCCATAATAATGGACCCGATGACAATCACCGGTGAACGCGAGGCTAGCCGTAACGCTCTAGCCACTGCTTCTTGAATATTATTGGTGTCATTAGTTACCCGGGTAACTAAGGAATCCGCTCCCACTTGGTTGAGCTGATTTAGGGTCAAATGGTTAACTTGGTCAAAGAGTGCCGACCTTAACCGAGTTCCTACTGTTTGCATAGTCACTGAAGCGTACCACTGACAAACCAAGGCAAAACAATAACCTAAGAATGGCAAAAGCACTAAAAGCAAGCCCCGCTGCCAAATATAAGTCGTATTCCCTGGATTAATCCCCTTATTGATCAAATCAGCCATAACATAGGGGACCATTAGCTCCAGGACGGCTTCAATTAGCTTGGCGGAAAAAGCTAGTATCTCTTTTCCCTTATTTTCTAATATCACATCTTTAACTCGCATAGATAGACTCCTGTTTTCTTTTTCTTCTCACTATGGTACTCCAATGCAAGAAGCTGAGCAAATTTTTGTCAATAAAAAACGAGTCCGAAGACTCGTCTTTAAGATAGTGGTAAATTGCAATATCAAGTGCATATTTATTTTAAAAAATCCCAGTGTCATGCCAAATAACTAAAAAGCTGATAAAGTCAATAATTCTTGGCCCGTTTTTCTCTAGCTTAAAGTGCTTGATTATCATTTAGAGATTCAGGGTGGGGCTGTCAAGGTGGAGAGCGAAGCGGACCTTGACTGGCCCACACTGAATCTCTATGCTTTGTTAAGCACTTTAGCCTGCTTCTTTAAGCGTTTCCTGAAGTTTCGCAACTTCTAGGTTATAACAGTCGTTAGGGGTTTGATAATCTAAGACCTTTCTAAAGCGATTATTTATTGTATTCGTATAGTGTGCGAGTTCCTGGTATGTCAGCTTTTTAAAGCTTGTCCCTTTGGGCAAGAATTCTCTTAACATGCGATTATGTCTCTCATTACTGCCTTTTTCCCAAGCTGAATAGGCATGGGCGAAAAAGACTTCCAAATCCTTCAGAGCATACTCAAGCTGAGATAGTTTAGAAAATTCACTGCCGTTATCGGTCGTTAAGGTTTTAAAACACGCTTGACCCTCTTTAAGAATCACCTTTTTAACCGATTTTACAATGGAATCTGCATCCCACTTCCAAGTCTTCTTGGTGAGGAATTTTCGCGTTTTCCGTTCAACTAGAGTAATAAGACATGGCTCTCCTTTAGTCTTCTTTCCTATCACGAGGTCAAGCTCCCAGTGACCAAATTCTTCTCTTGAAAGGACGTCTGGGCATCGCTGATCAATGCTTTTTCCAAATACCTTTTTATTCGTCCCACGCGGTTCACTAGGTTGTTTTCTTGGACGAATCCTTGTTTTCATAGGAAGATCAATATTCCTCACATTTAATAAACCAAGATTGATATATTTATACATGGTTTTGGTGCAAGGAACTCTTTCTAAAGGGTGTTTTCTGCGGTAATCATGAATAAACGTATCAACACTGAAAATACGGTCTTCTTTAGGTGTCAGTAAGGCTTCCTCAAAGGCTTTAATGAAGTTAGATTTTCCATACAAAGCGCCTCTGGCTTTAGAATTTGACCGATTATCTTTATAAACACGCGAGCCAGTTTCTGCAAGATAGACATCAACGTAGGTATGATCATAGTTCATTTGACGTGTTTTTCCACGTTTTAGTTCACGAGATATGGTGCATTGATTGACGCCAACGGCGTCAGCAATCTCTTTCTGTTTATGTCCTTCTTGGTGCATTGCTTGGATAATTCCGCGTTTTTCTGCAGAAAGGTGTGTATATGATCTAGGTTTCGTGTTAGAATGTTTCATAGCCAGTGAGTGCTCCTTTACTTGGGTTTAGACGCTTTTAAGTATAGAGCATCACTGGTTTTTTGTCGTCCTTTTCTCTATGCACTTCATTTTACAATTTACCTCTTTAAGATAGTATAAATAGTTTAAATCAAATTATTAATGAGCACTTTGGCTGCGCATGTTCTTGACAGCCCGACTTCTTTCGATCATCTTGAAAATAATAATCAGAAGAAATAGGTCTACAGGAAATAGTACAGCTGTACGAATGATTCTAGCCCAGGCAAATAAACCGGACTGGTACATCATATTGAGCCATAAAGGCGTTAAGAATAATGAGATCGATACCGTGGTCATGACTTTAGCGATGAGAATTCGTTTCAAGTTATAGCCTTGACGGAAAAGAACAAAGCCATAAATCAAACCGGCTAAGACCGCATTGAAAGTAAAGCCAGGAAAGAAGAAGCCACTTGGACTCAGAACAAAACCAATCACATCACATAAACCGGCGCCAATTCCTGCATAGATAGGTCCGTAAAAAGCCCCCATAATAGCTAATGGTATAAAGGCAAAACTGATTTCTAGGGTTGGCCCTAGAACTAAACGGAATTGGTTGAGTAAGAGGTTTAAAGCCATCAATAAACCCATACCCGTAATCACCCGTGATGAGGCGACATCTAAAGGTAACCATTTTCTAAACATAATAAAAAAACCCTCCTAATATACATTGGAGAGGCCCAAAAAGGGACATTACACTCGATGGCATTTGAGCGAATGCGGATTAACATCGCGAGTAATCTCTTCGTCCAGCAGCAACATTCCGTCCACTGACACTTAACGCATTAATCCTACTCTCAGTGAATATTATAGACTTCTTCACTTGAAAGTAAAGCCCATTCTTTACAAAGTTATAAAAAGAAGGTTCAGGCTATTGTTAAATACGAACTAGCTAATCAAAATGTGTTCCAAAAGTCAGCCCTGACGTCCACTTCACAAACTATGTGCGATAGGCACCCGCCTATCTTCCATAGTTTGCTCCAGTGGTTCAGGGCTCCTTTGACTTTTGTCACACTCTCTATTTCTACTTATTTGATTTCTTTTTCTAAGAGTCTTTGGTAGGTCAGGTCAATTCCAAATGCCCCTAGGGGTGCAGTAATTAAGATGGCCAGTACCGAAACCGTTAATATAATTTCACCGGATCCTAGTCCCATCGCCAAAGGAACGCCACCGATTGCTGCCTGAACGGTTGCTTTAGGCAGGTAGGCAAGCACTGAAAATAGGCGTTCTTTTAGATTTAAATGAGTCTTGGCTAGGGATAATAAAACCCCTATTGACCGGAAGATTAAGACTAGAGCAATTAAGAGGACCGGTTTCCAACCTGCTTGAAAGGCATAGGAAATATTGACAGAAGCGCCCACTAAGACAAAGAGCAAAATCTCACCAGGGATCCATAATTTATTATAGTATTGGCCGAGATCGACCGCCTTTTCTGAATCGAGACGATTAATCATGAGTCCCATGGCCATTACCGCTAATATTCCTGAGAATGGGATAGCTGGCAGGATTTTCTCCACCGATACCAAGACAAAGGATAGGGATAAGAGTAAAATTAACTGCTTGGCAGTGCTAAAGTCGAAGCGGCCAAAGAGGCTATTTAAGCCAGTACCCAAAAGCCCACCGACTATGAGCCCTATAATAATGGAAAGCGGGATAGTCAGAAGTTGGGTAACTTGGAAACTTCCCCCTTGAGCGACAGATAAGAAGGAAGAAAAGAGAACCAAGACATAAATATCATCAGCTGACGACCCGGCTAGGATAATTTGTGGGATTTGCTTTTCAGTCCCATAGCCTTCATCAATCAGTTTTAACATTTTAGGAACCACAACCGCTGGGGAAACCGCTCCGAGTACCGCCCCCAGGACTAGGGCATCAGCCTGACTAATTCCTAAAATTTTCGGCGCCAAAAGACTGGTAGCGATCATTTCAAAAGTTGCCGGTAAAAAGCACATCAAAAGTGCGGGCCTACCCACCTTAATCAGGCCACGGATATCTAAGGACAAACCTGCCCGAGTCAGAATAATAATCAAAGCCACCTGTCTCAAATCAGCAGATAAATCTAAAATAGTGGGATCCAATAAATTTAAAGCATAGGGCCCTAGTAAGATCCCTAAAAAGAGATACCCCACTAGGCTAGGAATACGTAAAGACTGACACAGTCGTTCGACTAACAAGCCTAAAATAAAAATATAGGCAAAACTTAATAATAACATCTTTCTACTCCTTTTCTTTTCAAGCAAAAAAGCTGATGCCCTTCTGCTTTTATTTGCAGAAGTCATCAGCTCATAAGCACTTCTTATGCGCGGTTTAGGAGTAAATCCTGGGAAGACATTCATTTCCTTGATCTAAGCATAAATAATTATCATTTTTCTGTCAAGGAACTTTTCACTTTCTACTTTAATCCAAGCAAAAAACAAAAATGTATTGGGGCTTCTAGTGAAATATTTAACTTAAGCTTAACCTTTACCTCTTTCTGATGATAATTTATAAAGAAGTAAAGAATATAAGTAAGGAAAATTTATCCTCAATTAATGAAAGCGCTTTATTTTAAAATAAAAACCACTCTGCTATACTGGCCATAGGATACTAATTTATTTGTAAGGAGGATTTTATATGAAGTCAGGACGTTTTATGCGTTTAATTACCATTGCCTTGGCTTATGTCGGGGTGATTGTCGGAGCCGGATTTGCTAGTGGGCAAGAAGCCTTTCAATATTATGTTGCCTTTGGTCGTGAAGGGATTTTTGCTTTAATCTTGTCTTGCTTTTTCTTTGCCATGGGCGGCTATTTACTTTTAGTCTATGGTTTTCGTTATTCAGCTGAGGACCACCGCATTGTTTTTGACAAAATCTCTAGTCCTATCATTGCTAAATTGATTGACCTTGCTATCAATTTATCCTTATTTTTAATTGGTTTTGTGATGATTGCCGGAGCGGGGACTAACTTAAAGCTGATTTTCTCCTTGCCCACCTGGGTAGGTAGCATCTTATTGACAGTATTACTAATTTTAACCGCCTTTTTAGATACCACCAAGGTCACCCAATTAATTGGTGCCATCACGCCCTTTGTTTTAATCTTAATAATAGGGGCTTCAATCTATACCCTGATGGCTTCCCCTATCCCCTTCTCTGAAGCCTTGGACCTGGCCCAAAAAGCAGAAACCTCCCTGCCAAATTGGTGGGTATCTGCCATTAATTATACTTCACTAGGGATCATGACCTGCGTTTCCATGGCTATTGTGATTGGGGGCAACCAAGAATCTTCCTTTGAAGCAGGTCTAGGCGGCATACTCGGCGGACTCGTAACAACAATCTTACAAGCAGCGGCTTATGTTACCATTGTAGGTAATATTCAACGCCTGGATACTAATGAAATGCCCATGCTTATGGTCCTCGATGATATCCATCCCCTACTGGGCGCTGTTATGGGTGTGGTAGTCTTTGGGATGATCTTCAATACCGCTATCGGCATGTTTTATCCTTTAGCCAAACGCTTCTCCTATAACCAACCTCAGCGGGTCCCCAAGCTAATGATTCCAATGGTTCTAGTGGGACTGGGACTTTCTGCTTTCGGATTTACTCGTTTGGTCTCCTATGTTTATCCTTTTATCGGTTACTTGGGTGTTTTCGTTTTCTTGCTCCTCCTAGTTCAATTTATCCGTCACCGGGACGATATTCTTCACGGAAAAGTCGATTTAGATCAGTCTAAAGACTAAAAAAGAAAGCAACAAAGAAAAACAGTTGGCTAATTTAAAGCAGCCAACTGTTTTTTTATTAACGGCTTTCCTCCAGGACACCATCACGCATTTCAAAAACCCGGTCACAATGTTTGATTAAGCGGGTATCATGGGTAACCATAATGATGGCCTTATTTTTCTCCTTACTCTCTCTATCCAATATATTAACCACTTCAAAAGCCCTTTGACTATCTAAGGAAGCAGTCGGTTCGTCAGCCAGGATAATGGTAGGTTTAGGATAGAGAGCCCGAGCGATAGCTACCCTTTGTCGTTCTCCGCCTGACAAGTCTGCTGGATACTTATTTAATAAGTGGTCTACTCCCAATTCTTGGAAGAGGTCTTGGGCATAGGCGGCTTGACTGTGGCCTTGGATTTTATCGACTAAGCGTAATTGGTCTTTAACCGTTAAATAGGGAATTAAGTTAGAAGCTTGTAAGATAAAGCCAATTTCTTGGAAACGGCGCTTAGCTCTGTCTTTCTCCTTTAAACTGGAAAAGGCCTGGCCCTTGACCCTAACCTCACCCTGACTTGGACTTTGTAAGCCTCCACTAAGGGTTAGGAAGGTCGATTTTCCAGAACCTGAAGGGCCCACAATGGCGACAAATTCCCCATCATTCACGGAAAAATTAGTTGGTTTTAAAGCCTCAATCGTTTGATCGCCGTCTTGAAAGAATTTAGAGACATTTATTAATTCGATTGCTTTCATATGAACACTCCTTTACTTCATTTCTCTTTTAGGCCATAGCTTCGAGAGGGTCAACCTTAGCAATGGCTCTGACCGAGAATAAGGCCGCCATAACCGCTGCAATAATGATTAAAAGGCCCACTAGAATGAAATACTCCCAAGTTAAAGCAAAGGGAACCGCTTCTGGTAATAGATAAGCAGAAGCCAAAGTTACTAGTAAGGCGAAGGCTACCCCAAGACTGGCCAAGAGGAAACTTTGACCAAGAACCGACTTAGCAATATAGCTGGTTGCAATGCCTTGGGCCTTCATAACGCCAAAGATGGGCGCCTTTTGCATGGTTAGAACATAGATAAATATACCAACCACCACAGCTGCAATCACAATCAGAAAACCAATCATAAAGTTAAAGGTCACTACCTGAGCCCGGTAACCAGGAATATCTTGGATAAAGTCTTCAATACTAATGGCCTCCAAATCCTCAGGGACTTGACTTGCTTGACCACGGATCACGATGGCATTGATAAAATCTTTCACCGGTAGTTGCCCGAGCCCACTGTAGCGAATTTCTTTAAGGTCTTCCAAGCTGGTAAAAACAACTGGCGCCACGGAAAAACGTTGATTTTTAGTAAAGCCAACCACTTTTATGGGGTGGTCCATATTGGCCACTTGCAGACTATCACCTATTTCCAAACCATATTGGTCCTTCATACTGATATCAACAACTCCTTGTCCGGGAGCATCAAACATCTTTCCAGCAATAATATCCGGTTTGAGAAACTCATCCCCTTGGATCCCAAAGAAGGCAACATTGATCTTCTCACCCTCCTCATCCAATTTGACCACTCCCGGCATTTCCGAAAAGAGAGCCTTTTGGTCGGCAGTAATTTCATTGGCTAAGTCTGCTTCAAAATTTGATTTTCCCAAGACATGGTTACTGTCACTAGCCAATACAATTTGATCAGCTGACCAAGCATCCACGGCTAGACGGTTATCTTGGGCCAGCCCATATGACAAACCTGTTAAAAAGAAAACCAAGTAAGCAATTAAAAACAAGAGCCCCGTAATTAATAAGTAACGGGCCTTGCTATGCATAATTTCTTTATAAGCTAAAAACATTTTTTTCTTCCTCCTTCATTGAACAGGGACGATTATACGCCCCTCATTTTTCAAGAGCAAGCAAAATGAACTGTGTTCACTTTATTTTTTATTTCGGCTAAAAATTACTATCTAAAAATGAGTGTGATTGCTAAGCCAAATAAAAAACAACCGCCTGGTAGAGACTGGTCTCAGGAGCTTGGAAGTTAATCCAGTCAGGACCAATGCTTTACAGCAAGCGGTTGTTCTATGAAATTCTTTATAGTTAGGTCTTTAAAACTAATGAACTTTAGCCAAAGAGCCCATTGGATCCCAAGGTTTTAGGTGAACAGGTTCTTGTTTATATTCTTCTAATAATTTTTCATCAACATAGCGACTAGGTACGGTGATTTGGAAGGTGTATTCATCGAACCATTCATCGGACATGGAGAAGATTCCTTCATCGCCGACCTTTTTACCCCAGGAGTTTTCGACTTTCCAATGGGTAGGCTTGCCTTCTTTATCCAAGTTAACCCCTACTAAAACCATGGCATGGGTTAGGAGACTGACACTATAGTCAAGGCGTTCTGCCTTATTTAAGGTATAGTTTTCACCCAAGGTATCTTGGTAGCGGTACATCTTGGTATCCATTAACCCAAGTTCACGTTCACTCATTTTACCAACATCTGAACCAAACCAAACTGGATAGCCGTCTTTAATGGCTTTAATGGCAGCATCTTTAAGGGCTTCAATTGGGACGTTGAGATACTTAATCGGTTCACCTTCAACGATTGATCCTAAATAATCCACTGTGTATGTCTTATGGTATGGTTTATCAGCAGTTGGTGCATTTAAAAGGCTAACCATGTCGTTCACTTCGAGATTAGTATATTTTTGGAAGAATTCTTGTGGGGTAATGTCTTCAATCCGGTGGAATTGGTCATCCTTGTCACGGTATTGGTAGGTAAATTGACTTGGCACTTCCCCTAAGGCCTTTACTAAGACATTATAGATAAAGTAAAGTTGTTCATCGCGTTTTGCCTCTAAGTCTGCTTTTGATTTACCGGCTTCATGCATTTGACGTAAACGAGCCGCAAATTCACGGAGCTTGGTTTCTAAGACTTCATCCAAGAGATGGGTGTTGGAAGAATGGAAGGTTTCAGGCATGACTTCTTTTGGCACTGAACCATATTTCTTCAAGATATCCGCAAACATCTCCCATTGGCCCCCATCTTCACATGGTGTTTGGAGTAAATGCCAAACTAAGCGAGAGTCTTGGGCTTCATCCACGGTATCAATGATACTGGTTAAGAAGAAATTAGCCTTCTCTAACTTATCCCAGAATAGGGTATAAGATTGGGAAAATTCAAAAGTTTCTAGGTTTAATTTTTCCATAGTGGAAACCCGGGCAGTATTTAGGGCTGCAAACATCCAGCATCGACCACTTTGTTTTTGGTTAGTGATCTTACCACGTTTGGTTTCTTCGGAAAATTTAAAGTCATGTTCTTGGCGAACTTGATAATTGACGCTGGCCTTGTTAATGCCGACTTCACGGATGGCGTGTTCGCTGGCACTGTTTTTAGGGTCAGAATGATATTTTTCATGGAATTGTCGAATTAATTCTTGATTAATCATGCAATCATCGCTTCTTTCTATATCAGTTAGATTGAAAAATTTACCCCTACACTATAACATAATTTACGGTTTCTGCTTAGTCCCTTTTTTGGGATAAATTTAATGATAAAAGAAAACTAGAGTCGAAACTCTAGCTTTAAGTAAATGATCAAACAAAGTTTATGGCATTCTTTATACTTTTGAAAATTGGTCATTGAAAAGCCATGGCACCGGCTCAAGCCTAGGTCTTTCGCCTAGCAAGCTTCAAACGGCTAGTACGGCTGACGCCTACAAACCGTAATTCACATCGCTTGCTTGTTCATGGCTAATGCCTAATTTTCAAAGCACCACTACTGCCAAAACTATTTGACAAAGAATATTCACTAAATAATTTTTCAGTATGATTAAAAACTAACCTTTTATTTACGCGTCTAGTTCAGTGTTGTAGTAGACATTTTGGACGTCATCGTCGTCTTCTAATTTTTCAATAAGGGTTTCAAAGGTGGCTTTCTTGTCCTCTGGGAGGTCAATCATGGTTTTTGGTACCATGGTTAATTCAGAAGTGGCGAGTTTATAGCCTTTTTCTTCTAAGGCGTCACGAACGGCTCCAAAGTCATTGGCTTCGGTATAAATTTCAAAGACTTCGTCAGAGGTTTGTAAGTCTTCAGCCCCTGCGTCGATGGCATCCATAAACATGGTTTCTTCATCAACGTCTAAGTCTTCACGTTCAATAGCTAGGTAGCCTTTGCGGTCAAACATATACGCCACTGAACCACTTTCACCTAGGCTACCGCCGTTACGGTTAAAGATGGTCCGCACGTTGGTTAAGGTACGGTTGGTATTGTCGGTTAAGGTTTCCACAAAAACAGCAATCCCATTAGGACCGTAGCCTTCATAGGTGACTTCATCGTAGTCTTCGCCACCAGCGGTATTACTCCCTTTATCAATGGCCCGTTCAATGTTGGTCTTAGGCATGTTTGCTGCTTTGGCTTTGTCCATAACCATACGAAGTGATGGGTTAGCATCCGCATCTGGTCCACCTTGTTTTACCGCCGTATAAATTTCACGCGATAATTTTTGGAAGATCTTAGCGCGTTTTGCGTCTTCAGCGCCCTTAGTATTTTTAATTTTGCTCCACTTATTATGTCCCGACACGAAACATACCTTCTTTCGTTTTTAGTCTATAATCTACAATTCTTAATTTTACCAAAAACAGCTAAATGGCGCAAGTTCAAGCTTCCGCTTTCACAGACTGATCCAGTCATCCACATAGTCAGTTACTCAGACTTTTGCTATAATAACTAAGAGTTCATAAGGAGGGATTATTATTAATCAACATTCACCTATCCACAATAATAATCAAGAGGAGAAAGAGAATAAATCGAGTTGGAAAGATAAATTCTTCTTTTCCAGTAATGTTTTCTTTTCAGTGATCAAACGCCTACTAGGCTATGTCCTAGTTCTGGGCCTACTCAGTTTGGCCTTAGCTATGGGAGTGGGTACTGGATTTTTCTTAGGGCTAACCGAAGACCTTCCCAATCCCTCCCCTGAGGAAATGGCTAGCCAAATTCAAAACTTGGAAGAAATCTCGACCCTCACCTACAATGACGGTTCCCTGATCGATGAAGTCCGCAGTGACCTAGTGAGAAAGAATGTTCAATTAGAAGAGATTTCGCCACAGATTGTTCACGGCCTAGTGGCTACTGAAGATGAACACTTTTTTAAACACCATGGTGTAGTCCCCAGTGCTATCCTGCGTGCAATCGTCTCCCAAGTTCTAGGCGGGTCTTCTTCGGGTGGGTCAACCATTACCCAACAATTGGTCAAGCAACGCTTCTTATCTAATGAAGTTTCCTTTGAACGTAAGGCTAAAGAAATGCTCTTAGCCAACCGTTTAGAAAATTATTTTTCTAAGGAACAAATCCTGGAATCCTATCTTAATACCTCACCTTTTGGTCGTAACAATAAGGGCGAAAATATTGCTGGTATTGAGGCTGCTGCTGAAGGTATCTTTGGTAAAAGCGCCGACCAAGTCAATTTACCCCAGGCCGCCTTTTTAGTGGGGATGCCTCAAAACCCTTATACTTATACTCCTTATGATAGCGAGGGGCAATTAAAATCCCCAGAAGACCTTAGCTACGGTGTTGAACGGATGCAGGAAGTCCTCGACCGGATGCGCTTGGAAAATTATATTAGCCAAGCAGACTATGAAAAAGCTAAAAACTACCCTATTCAAAACGACTTTATCCAAGCCCAAAACCAAGTTGCTGAGTCTGATTCAAGCACTGGGCAGAAGAATACTTATCTCTACCAGCAAGTGGAAAAGCAAAGCCTTAAACTCCTCATGCAGCGTTTTATGGCCATGGATGGAGTCAGTGAAGAAGATATTCAAGCCGATGACAACCTGCGTAGTGAATACCAACAACGGGCCGATTCTTATTACCGTAATGGCGGTTTAACCGTTAAAACCACAGTGGACCCTAATATCTATCAGCTTCTCAACCAAACGGTCGCCAATCAAGCCGGTTCCCTGGGGCAAACTTATATGAACTATCAAAATAATCCAGAAACCGGTGAAAGCGAAGCCATCCCTCTCCCTGTCCAAACCGGTAACGTCCTTATCGAAAATGCCAGCGGACGAATCTTAGGCTTTGTTGGAGGAATTGACTTCGACCAAAACCAAGTGGACCATGCCTTTGACATGCGACGGTCACCAGGTTCCATGTTCAAGCCCCTGCTCACCTATGGGCCAGCTGTCCAAGAGGGGCTAGCCTTTCCAAGTACCCTAATCGCTGATACCCCTATTCGTATCCAACAAGCCGATGGATCTTACTATGAACCGTCCAACTATGGAAATAATATCTCCAATCAGCTAGTGACTTTCCGCCATGCCTTGGCTAATTCCTTGAACAACCCGACCATTTATCTCTACCAACACCTTTTAAAACATGGTGTCGATATCCAAGCTTATGTGGATCGTTTAGGTCTAGACCAAGCCGTTACAGAAAACGAGGTCAAGGATAATGTCGCCCTATCCATTGGAGGAACCCAAACGGGACCAACTGTGGTTGAATTAGCGGCGGCCTTTGCGACTTTTGCAAACGACGGCCAAAGCGTCAGCCCTTACCTCATTGAAAGCATTTCTGATAGTAATGGGAACTTTATTTATCAACATCAAAATCATCAAGAGCCTGTCTTTGATAAAGAAAGCAGTGATATCATGATTGATGTCTTGAAAGATACCCATCGGACCGGGACTTTCCAACCATATAGTGGCGGTTTGAATGCTTTTTCGGATATTTATATGAAAACAGGGACCTCAGAAGATTTCAATGACCATTGGATTGGAGGCTCAAGCCCAAGGATCACGCTCATGTCATGGATTGGTTACGATAACACTTACCAACGCCATACCTTAAATGATGACGGCAATGCCAGTTTCGGCAATCCGGTAGAACGTCACGCCAGACACTGGCTGAGCCTGCTCAATCAGTTGAATAACTATGATCCGCAAATGATGGGCTCTAGTGAGACTTTCACCCCTTCCCAGCAACTAATCCGCCAAAAAGTAGTCAAAGAAACCGGAACACTTCCTGGTAGCTTTACAGGGCCTTACAATACCCAATACCGGATTCCGATCAGTCAGGCTAGTGAAGAAGGGCTCTTTCCTAATCAAGCCGCTATCCCCAAAGCTCAATTTGACTTTGCCATTGGCGCCAGCTTGGAGGAACAAGTCCATGCCCTAGAACCCTACCGCATCAAAAATAACAGTCAAGTCAACCAAAAAGTCAATGAAATCTTAGACCTCTATGAACAAGTCCACCAAAAAGAGGACTAGTTATTAAAAAAAGCAGTTATGCTCATAACAGGCATAACTGCTTTTTATTTGGTTGAGTATTTATTACTTTCTAGTTGAGCTGGCGCGCTTGTCGCACTCTCTAGTTGAGTTCGTACGCCAGCCTTGAAGTTGCTTCAGAAAATTCCAACACACAGTTCCCTGTGCTTATGGTATTTTCCTCCAGCAATTCAAGTCTCTGACGGCGTCCTCATATCCTTACAGTTGAGTTCGGAAGGGGGAGGGGATGTCCTTTCAGAAAAGTTTAACGACCAGCCTTGCTGATCTTATCATCTTTTCCTCCAAGGAATCTCTCTCCCTGATCCTTCCTCACATCCTCATCAAACCTGCTCCAAAAGTCAGCCCTGACGCCCACTTCACTAAAGTGCAAAAAATTCTTTTCAAGAATTTTTGATCTTTAGCTCCAGTTGCTATAGCTGTTCGAAGCTAAGAGCGAGTTACAGATATAGTATGCGTAGCTCTATCGATCTTTGACGCACCCGTCGCACTCTAATCTTTATACCAAGTCTTCCATGATTGTGTAGAGTTCTTGGCTGGATAGGTTTTCTTTTTCTTCTTGGGTGAAGTCGCGGATTATTTCTCCGTGATGGAGTAAAATCATCCGGTTGCCATAGGTTAGGGCATCTTGCAAGTTGTGAGTGATCATTAGGGCAGTAAGGTTTTCTTCTTGGACTTGTTGGTCAGTGAGTTCCAAGATCCTACGTGAGGTCTTAGGGTCTAGGGCTGCTGTATGTTCATCCAATAATAGGAGTTTGGGCTTAACGATGGTAGCCATTAATAAGGCAATGGATTGACGTTGTCCACCAGATAATTTACCCATTTCAGCATTCAAGCGGTTTTCAAGGCCCAGGCCAATTTGGGAAAGGGTTTGGCTAAAATAGGCCTCTTTGTCATTGGTAATGGCCATACTCAAGCCCCGCTTTTGTCCCCGCTTAGCGGCTAGGGCCAGGTTTTCAGCGACGGTCATTCGCGGAGCAGTTCCCATTTTAGGATCTTGAAAGACCCGTGAAATCGACCCTGCCCGCTCTTCTTCACTCTTAGTGGTAATATCCTTTTCCTCCAAGAAGATTTTGCCACTATCTAAGGCAAAGGTTCCCGCAATGGCATTGAGTAAGGTAGATTTCCCCGCACCGTTTCCCCCAACGATAGTAATGAAGTCTCCCTGATTCACTGAAAGGTCAATGCCTTTCAAAGCATGAAAGGCATCCAGGGTTCCAGGATTAAAGGTTTTATTGATGTTATTAAGCTTTAATACTTGACTCATGATTAAGCCTCCTTACTGCGAATATTCTTGGTCCGGCCGCTTCCCATTTTGCTTCTAATCGTTGGAATAGCCAAGCAAAGACCCACGATGATCGCTGAGAAGAGTTTAAAGTCATTGGCTTCAAATTTCAGCATGAGAACAAGACCTAGGAGTAAACGGTAGACAATAGAACCAGCTACGATGGTAGCTAAGCGCATGGACAGGCTAACATTAGGGAAGAGAACTTCACCAATAATGATGGCGGCTAAGCCAATCACCACAGTCCCAATCCCCATGGAGATATCTGCATAACCATTGCTGTTGGCTACTAAGACACCGGCAACAGCAATCAATCCATTGGCTAGCATGTAGCCTAGCATGGTCATTTCGTGGGTATCAATCCCTAAGGACTTAGCCATCACGAGATTATCCCCAGTAGCAATCAGTGCTTGCCCCATTTCCGTTTTAAAGAAGAGACTCATCAAACAGATCACAATAGCAGATACCACTAGACCAATGACGATGGTATCGATATTTCTACCTAGGTTAAGAGGTTCTAGTATGGTTTTTAAGGTTTTTTGACCCGTTAGAGAAATATTGGCCGAACCCATAATTTTCAGGTTGACGGAGTAAAGTCCGGTCATGGTAATAATCCCAGCGAGTAAGGGGTTAATACTTAACTTAGTAGTTAATAAACCGGTAATGGCACCTCCAGCCATCCCCCCTAAAAAGGAGATCAGGATAGCGATGAGGGGATGGATACCGAAATGAATGGCTTGGACGCCTAAAGCCGCCCCTAGAGTAAAGGAACCTTCAGTCGTCATATCAGGAGCATTTAAAATCCGAAAAGAAATATAAATCCCCAGTCCCATGACAGCCCAGATACTGCCCTCGGATAAGGCACTCGTAATTAAATCAATCATTATTATTTACCCTCCTTTGCCACGTCAGTAGCTTCATTGACGACATCATTTGGAATTTCGATTCCTAATTCATTAGCCTTCTTAGAATTAATGGTTAAGGCCTTCTTCTCTGGAATAACAACAGAATAATTTCTTGGGTCAGCACCCTCAATCAAGTCAGCAAGGACATTGGCTGAATCAACCCCCAATTGGTATTGGTTGAGTCCAACTGTGGCCATCCCGCCGTCAACAACCATGGTATCAACCACTGGGAAGACTGGAATTCTATAATGGTCAGTGACCGAAATTAAGGTGTTCATTGAAGAAGCAATCGAGTTGTCATTAGGTACCCAGATAGCTTCCACTTCTTGGGCCAATTGTTCAGCTACTTGGGCCAGGTCGTTAGTCGAAGTGATAGTTTTTTCAACTACATTCAAGCCTAATTCTTTGGCATGTTCTTTAGCCATGCGGACATTATTTTGGGCATTAGTTTCAGAAGAATTGTAAATAATCCCCACCGTTTTAATATCTGGCATCACTCGTTTAATCAGGTCAAATTGTTCCTTGACCGGTGGGACATCACGGACCCCAGTCACTTGGAAGCCAGGTTGGTCTAAATCTTTAACCAAACCAGCCCCAACTGGGTCAGAAACAGCTGCCATTACTACAGGAACCTGGTCATTGGCCACATTCTTTAGGGCTTGGGCCGCGGGTGTGGCAATACCGACTAAGTATTCAGCCCCATCAGAAACCATTTTATCGGATAACATTTTCAGATTGTTTTGGTCTCCTTGACCATTGGCAAAGTCAATTTCAACGTTTTCACCATTAACATAACCTCGCTCAGCCAGTTGGTCATAGACTCCTTGACGAATATCATCTAAGGCTGGGTGTTCTGTTAGTTGTAAAAGTCCGATGCGAATCTTATGGTCTGTGTCTTTGATATCTTCTTGACTAACATTGGTTTTTGCCTGATTTTCACTGGCTGTCCGGTGTTGAATTAAAGTTGGCATGGCCAAGAACAAAACGGCTAAAGCGGTAATTAATATAACTCCAAAACTTGTAATCTTTTTCATAGGGCACTCCTTTACAATAAAAAAATCCTCCAACTCTAGAAGCTGCAGGATAAAAAAATCCCGCACAGACTATTCATGTGGTCTATGCGGGAATTCTTATTAAGTCGAGCTACCGCACAGATACAGCTTCAAAAAACGCTGAAGTTGTATCTATGCTGATCACAGTATAAACACAACTACACCATGCGGATTTGCCATGAAAAAGTAGTAATTTGTTTAAGTGACATTGTAGCGACTCCTCTCTGATATGTTATATGTAATATAACAGATATTTGAGCTAAGGACAAGCCCTATTTTCATTTTCCTAAAAAATCTCTTTTTATTCTTTATTTCCATCCCCATAGTCTTGGATAAATTGAAAGATCTTCTGGTAATAAGTGGTGGGCTCTTTGTACTTGGCTTCGGCATGGCCAGCTTCAGGAACGATGTAGAGTTCCTTAGGGCCCTTGACTTTAGCATCATAGAGTTCTCGAGCCATGGATACCGGAACGAAGTCATCCGCTGCCCCGTGGATAAATAAAATCGGTAGGGAGGACTGGGCCACGTATTCCAAGGTATTTCCTTCGCGTAAATCATAGCCCGCCCGCAGTCTTGCCATAGTATTCGCCATATAAAGGACTGGAAAGGTGGGGAGATTAAAACGTTTATCTAACTCAGAAGCAAAAATATCCCAAATACTTGAATAACCACAGTCAGCAACGACCGCTCTGACGGCTGCAGGCAGCTTGTCTGAAGCCATGAGAACAGTAGCACTCCCCATAGAAGTACCGTGGAGGACAATTTGGGCCTGATGATCACGATCTATCAGCCACTGAACCCATTGCAGTAAGTCCTGACTGTCTAGATAGCCCATGCCAATATATTGGCCCTGACTAGGCGCATGGGCCCTTAAGGAGATGGTTAGGACCTGATAACCTTTTTGATAAAAAGCGGGGGCAATATCATAGGAATCCGCCTCTTGGCCCTGGTAACCATGGACAATCAAGGCATATTTATGTTGGGCGGAGTCATTATGGAACAAATTTCCGCTCAAAGTGAGCCCGTCCTGGGAGCGAATGCTTACCGCTTCTTTTTTATCTCCTACCTGGTCTAACCAAGCCTTAGCGTCTGCTTTAGCTTGGGCCTTATTGGCATTAATTTCTTGAACAGCTGACTGACTCTGACCCGGCTTTGTCTCCTGGTCAACTTGGCGGTCTTGCCCACCCTGGTTAGGCACCAAGGCATAATCAACAAAGTAGTTTCCGACAAAATAAGTGGCCGCTAGAGAAATCACCGTCAGCAAGGCTAATGAAATGCCCAACTTTTTTAACCAAGTGAGTCCTTTTTTATTCTTCATCCGGTCTAACACCTCCCACAGATTAGTAATTATTTTAGCAGATGGCACAAGACTTGACTATCTTTATGAAAAATTCTGATGGGAAATAAGGAGAGTGAGACAGATGTTAAAAGAACCGTGAACCATGAATGGGCCATTTATTGTCTCTCCAATCTTATATATAATAAAGACATCTTAGTGAAACCATTTATGCTGAAGAAAATATAAACAAAGGAGTCAAGATGGCAAGAGAAATTTTTATTATCCGTCATGGCCAGTCTCTTTATAACCTAGAGGGGAAAATTCAAGGGCAAATCGATAGTCCCCTCAGTCCCAGAGGCAGCCATGAAGCCAAGCAAGCGAAAAACTTTTTTGATCAAAAAGACATCAGTATTGACCTCATCCTCTCCTCCCCATTGAAGCGAGCTTATGCCACAGCAAAAATTCTCCAAGGAGATAGGTCCTGCCCCCTAGTGACTGATCAGCGACTAGCGGAGTGGCGCTATGGTAGCCTAGAAGGTAAAGAACTCAGCGTCCTTAAGGGGATCAAGCTCAATGATCCGCCTAGTGATCAGTATTTTTGTCAATTTGGAGGCGAGTCAGTTACCGTAGTCAAAGGCCGCTTTCAAGCAGCCCTTGATGACGTCCTGAAAACCTATCCTCAAAAAAATATCCTCCTAGTTAGCCATGGGTCAATTATGTACCGCTTTATGCTGGACTATCTCAACCAACCCCTCCCAGCCTTCTCTAATTGTCAAATTTTCCATTTTGAAGAGCTAGAAAAAAGCCTGGTCTTAAAAAATAGTATCAATCCGCTTAACTAAAAAAGGACTGTGTATCATTTTCACAGTCCTTTTACTATTCAGTAAAATATTTCCAATTCTTATTTAGAAGCTAATCGATTGATAAATAATTGCTTTTAATCTAAATTCTGCTGCATTTCCCGGTCATAATCCACAAATTTACGGATAAAGGTATAGGGATCTACCAAGTCCAATTGCCTTGCGAAGGTGGTTAAACTGGTTTCTCGTAAGCCGGCCTTGTTGAGATAGGCTGGCATAGTCGCCACATCCACTGGCAAAGCATCAATAATCAAATGCCCCTCTGACATAATCAAGGTCCGGCGGCTATACTCCAGCATGACTTCAATATCATGGGTGGTCATCATAATGGCAATCTGATATTGGCTATTCAAGCGCTGCAAGGTATTCATAATGGCACGAAAATGCACAAAGTCACGACCTTCAGTGATCTCTTCAACCACCAGTAATTTTGGCTCTTTTAATAAAGACCGGGCCATGGCCAGGCGGAGTTTAGAAATCTCCGAAAGGTGGTCTAAGGGGAAATCTAAGAGATTATCCAAGTTAACCATGGCTAGGACCTGATTAAACTTGTTCTTTAGCTCTTCATCCTGGTAATTACCTTCCGCTAAAACGGGGCTCTGGGCCAGGTAGTCTGCAACTGTTTCTGCTTGCGATTGACTAATATTGGTGACATCGTCATTAGTAATCAAGCCGACATTGCGACGGAGATGGTCAAATTGGTCCAGGGAAAGTTCTTGGCCCAACCACTTAATCGTTCCCGTCTGAGGCCTTAAGGAGCCGCTACACAATTGAGCTAAAAGGGTCTTGCCGCTGCCATTAGGGCCGACGACACTCAGCATTTCTTCTTGGTTAATTTTAAGGTTAATATTGTGGAGTCCCCGCTGATTGCTCTCATTGACAAGGGCTGATACATTATCGAGTTCGAGGAGAACTGCTTTGTTTTCTTGATAACGAAAACGTGGTAGGGTCATAATCCAGTTTTCAATCTTTTGCCGTAGCTGTGGCCCAAAGATATGGTGGACATCCTGGATATTATAAACGTCTTTTAGAGGATAAGCCGCGTAGCGCATAGCGGTAATATAGAAAGGTTCACGAATGCCCAAGGGATTTAAAATACCACTTTCCAAGAGGGCCTTAAGCTGACCATCGAAGACGATCCGCCCTTCTGAAAAGACTAAGACGCGGTCAATGGGACGAGACATCATCGCTTCCAATTGGTGTTCGGAGATAATAATAGTGGCGTCAGTATGGACGTGGTAATCATCAATAATATCGATAAAGACCTTTTGTTGTTTAGGAGCCAGGGTCTTTAAAGGTTCGTCAAAAATATAGATTTCATTGTTTTCTTTTAAGATGTGGGACATACGGTGGATTTCTTTTTCCCCACGAGAAAGAGCCTGGTATTCTTCTGGTTGTAGTTCACAATCGACCAGTTCATACCAACGTTTTTCAATCGCTTTTTTGTGGTGGTTGACCGATTCATTGGGACTATCATCGATCTTCTCATCAATCACATCACGAATTGCCGTTCCGTCAACGGGCTGGGCAGACTCACCACTGTGAATAATTTCACCAGAAAACTCGCCATCTTCGGGTAGCTCTCCCTTCAAGGCTTTAAGAAAGGTTGACTTACCTGATTCATTGGCACCTAAGATTAAAATTTTTTCACCATGGTTTAGGGTTATGTTGATATCTCTTAATGCCATCCGATATTGACGGGGATATCGGTAGCTAAAGTGACGCATCTGAATCCACGGGCTAGACACGCTGACTCCTCCTCTTATAAACTAGTATCATTCTAATAAATATAGCACAAAAGCTGGACTTAGCCTAATATTTTATGAGAAATCCCTAAAATTTATTTTGTATAATACTATTTTAACTATGCCAAGCAAAAAGCACCAATAAAAGGATTACAAACGCTTACAAATATCTACCCGCTTTTAACTATTATATAAAAAAAGCGGTTCTATAATATTTGGTGTTGATGGGAGCCAACGGCTCTTCATTGGCACCATTTTTTGATACACAAAAAGCCATGGAAGGCCTATACTGAAAATACAAACAAACACACAGAAAGGCGGATTCCATGACTCAGTCCCATTGTATACAAAACCTCTTTAATATAAAAGATGAAAATATTGAAATTAAAGATAAAGTAGTGGAAGAAAAGAAAGGTAATATCATCCATAAGGTTATTTTTGGAACTTTAACTACTCAACCTTCTCACTGTTCCCATTGCGGCCATATTAACGAATCACAGGCTGATATCGTTAAAAATTGTTCTTATTCAAGCGATATCTTACTAACAACCATTAATGATGGGCAACCCGTTACTTTGCGTCTTAAAAAGCAACGTTTCTTTTGTAAACACTGCCAAAGGACTTTTAACGCTGAAACTTCCATAGTAACTGCTAATTGTTATATTTCTAACGCGTTAAAAAATGCAATCACCTTTGCTCTCAGTGAGACGATAGCGATGACTCTTATTGGTAAACAACACAATGTTTCCGTATCGACGGTGATTCGACTTCTAGAAGAAAGAGGGAAAGCATTACTACCTAAATTTAATTATTTGCCTCAGTACCTTTCTTTTGATGAATTTAAATCAGTGAAAAATGTCAGTGGTGCGATGAGCTTTATTTTTATTGATCCAGTGAACCATCGGTTAATTGATATTGTTGAAAATCGACAAAAGAGCGAATTAATCCACTACTTTATGCGTTTTTCTTACCAAAGTCGTCAAGCTGTCAAAATAGTTACAATTGATATGTATAGCCCATATATTGAAGTCATCCGCGCTTGTTTTCCTAATGCAAAGATTCTATTTGACCGTTTTCACGTCATTCAACATCTCAATTTGGCAATCAATTCCGTACGTATTCAACTAATGAATCAGATCCGCTATCAATCACCACGTGATTATCGCAAATTAAAGCAGTTATGGAAGTTGCCTTTAAAAAATGAATGGGAACTTGACTTTAAAAACTTATATACTCATCGACTTTTTGACGGTCTCGTTTCAGAACAGATGATTGTTGATTACCTCACCAATTTATCTCCCGAATTATCACGTACCTATACCTACGTTAATCGCCTAAAATATAGTATTTATACCCATGATATCCAGGCCTTTAAAGATTTACTCATTGAAGTCAAGAAATACACTTTTCCACGTAGAGTACGAACCATTTTTCAAACTTTAGAAAGATATCAAGAAGGTATTTGTGCTGCTTTAACGTATACTTTATCTAATGGTCCAATAGAAGGAATGAACAATAAAACCAAACTGATCAAGCGCACAGGGTATGGGTATCGTCGTTTTGATCATTTAAGAATACGTATAATAATGGCCTCTCGATTGGTATGTAATGATTTTCAACCTCGGCCTCTCACTTTTTCAGAAGCGGCATAGTCTTTGTGATACTTATTCGTTATTTATAATATTGCTACCTCACTCTTTGTCTTCGCCTATGGCGAAAAAATAAGAAATAAGAGGTCTTTTAATCATACCCATTTTTCTTTTATCGGCAAATATAAAAAAATGTCATACCATTTCTGATATGACATTAATTAGGTTCTATAATATTTGGTGTTGATGGGAGCCAACGGCTCTTCATTGGCACCATTTTTTTATACACAAAAAGCCATGGAAAGCCTATACTGAAAATACAAACAAACACACAGAAAGGCGGATTCCATGACTCAATCCCATTGTATACAAAATCTCTTTAATATAAAAGATGAAAATATTGAAATTGAAGATAAAGTAGTGGAGGAAAAGAAAGGCAATATCGTTCATAAGGTTATTTTTGGGAACTTAACTAACCAACCTTCTCACTGTTCCCATTGCGGCCATATCAACGAATCACAAGCTGATATCGTTAAAAATGGTTCTTATTCAAGCGATATCTTACTAACAACCATTAATGATGGGCAACCCGTTACTTTGCGTCTTAAAAAGCAACGTTTCTTTTGTAAACACTGCCAAAGGACTTTTAATGCTAAAACTCCCATAGTCACTGCTAATTGTTATATTTCTAACACGCTAAAAAATGCAATCACTTTTGCTCTCAGTGAGACGATAGCGATGACTCTTATTGGTAAACAACACAATGTTTCCGTATCGACGGTGATTCGACTTCTAGAAGAAAGAGGAAAAGCATTACTTCCTAAATTTAATTATTTGCCCCAGTACCTTTCTTTTGATGAATTTAAATCAGTGAAAAATGTCAGTGGTGCGATGAGCTTTATTTTTATTGATCCAGTGAACCATCGGTTAATTGATATTGTTGAAAATCGACAAAAGAGCGAATTAATCCACTACTTTATGCGTTTTTCTTACCAAAGTCGTCAAGCTGTCAAAATAGTTACAATTGATATGTATAGCCCATATATTGAAGTCATCCGCGCTTGTTTTCCTAATGCAAAGATTCTATTTGACCGTTTTCACGTCATTCAACATCTCAATTTGGCAATCAATTCCGTACGTATTCAACTAATGAATCAGATCCGCTATCAATCACCACGTGATTATCGCAAATTAAAGCAGTTATGGAAGTTGCCTTTAAAAAATGAATGGGAACTTGACTTTAAAAACTTATATACTCATCGACTTTTTGACGGTCTCGTTTCAGAACAGATGATTGTTGATTACCTCACCAATTTATCTCCCGAATTATCACGTACCTATACCTACGTTAATCGCCTAAAATATAGTATTTATACCCATGATATCCAGGCCTTTAAAGATTTACTCATTGAAGTCAAGAAATACACTTTTCCACGTAGAGTACGAACCATTTTTCAAACTTTAGAAAGATATCAAGAAGGTATTTGTGCTGCTTTAACGTATACTTTATCTAATGGTCCAATAGAAGGAATGAACAATAAAACCAAACTGATCAAGCGCACAGGGTATGGGTATCGTCGTTTTGATCATTTAAGAATACGTATAATAATGGCCTCTCGATTGGTATGTAATGATTTTCAACCTCGGCCTCTCACTTTTTCAGAAGCGGCATAGTCTTTGTGATACTTATTCGTTATTTATAATATTGCTACCTCACTCTTTGTCTTCGCCTATGGCGAAAAAATAAGAAATAAGAGGTCTTTTAATCATACCCATTTTTCTTTTATCGGCAAATATAAAAAAATGTCATACCATTTCTGATATGACATTAATTAGGTTCTATAATATTTGGTGTTGATGGGAGCCAACGGCTCTTCATTGGCACCATTTTTTTATACACAAAAAGCCATGGAAAGCCTATACTGAAAATACAAACAAACACACAGAAAGGCGGATTCCATGACTCAATCCCATTGTATACAAAATCTCTTTAATATAAAAGATGAAAATATTGAAATTGAAGATAAAGTAGTGGAGGAAAAGAAAGGCAATATCGTTCATAAGGTTATTTTTGGGAACTTAACTAACCAACCTTCTCACTGTTCCCATTGCGGCCATATCAACGAATCACAAGCTGATATCGTTAAAAATGGTTCTTATTCAAGCGATATCTTACTAACAACCATTAATGATGGGCAACCCGTTACTTTGCGTCTTAAAAAGCAACGTTTCTTTTGTAAACACTGCCAAAGGACTTTTAATGCTAAAACTCCCATAGTCACTGCTAATTGTTATATTTCTAACACGCTAAAAAATGCAATCACTTTTGCTCTCAGTGAGACGATAGCGATGACTCTTATTGGTAAACAACACAATGTTTCCGTATCGACGGTGATTCGACTTCTAGAAGAAAGAGGAAAAGCATTACTTCCTAAATTTAATTATTTGCCCCAGTACCTTTCTTTTGATGAATTTAAATCAGTGAAAAATGTCAGTGGTGCGATGAGCTTTATTTTTATTGATCCAGTGAACCATCGGTTAATTGATATTGTTGAAAATCGACAAAAGAGCGAATTAATCCACTACTTTATGCGTTTTTCTTACCAAAGTCGTCAAGCCGTCAAAATCGTTACAATTGATATGTATAGCCCGTATATCGAAGTCATCCGCGCTTGTTTTCCCAATGCAAAAATTCTATTTGACCGTTTTCATGTCATTCAACATCTCAATTTGGCCATCAATTCCGTACGTATTCAGCTAATGAATCAGATTCGCTATCAATCACCACGTGATTATCGCAAATTAAAGCAGCTATGGAAGTTGCCTTTAAAAAATGAATGGGAACTTGACTTTAAAAACTTATATACTCATCGACTTTTTGACGGTCTCGTTTCAGAACAGATGATTGTTGATTACCTCACCAATTTATCTCCCGAATTATCGCGCACCTATACTTACGTTAATCGCCTAAAATATAGTATTTATACCCATGATATTCAGTCCTTTAGAGACTTGCTTATTGAAGTCAAGAAATACACATTTCCACGTAGAGTACGAACCATTTTTCAAACGTTAGAAAGATATCAAGAAGGTATTTGTACAGCTTTAACGTATACTTTATCTAACGGTCCAATAGAAGGAATGAACAATAAAACGAAACTGATTAAGCGCACAGGATATGGGTATCGTCGTTTTGATCATTTAAGAATACGTATAATAATGGCCTCTCGATTGGTATGTAATGATTTTCAACCTCGGCCTCTCACTTTTTCAGAAGCAGCATAGTCTTTGTGATACTTATTCATTATTTATGATATTGCTTTCTTACTCTTTATTTTCGCCTATGGCGAAAAAACAAGAAATAAGAGGTCTTTTAATCGTCCCCATTTTTCTTTGATCGGCAAATATTAAAAAATGTCATACCAGTTCTGATATGACATTAATTATATAAATTCTCATCAACACGATTTGACAAAGAACCATTAATTATAAATATTCTCATCAACACTATTTGACAAAGAACCAAAAAAGCCCTAGCGTATATCCACTAAAGCTTATCCTTAATATATTATTCCTTTTATCCACTTTCTGTTCTTCAGATAGGATTACTTAGGATCGCGACCAATAATCCGAACTTCCGTTTCCAGAGTCACATCAAATTCTTTTTTAATCACTTCTTGAACGTGGTGGATCACCGCCAGATAATCAGCAGCTGTTGCATGGTCAATATTTACAATAAAACCGGCATGTTTTTTTGATACTTGAGCCCCACCAACCGTATAACCTTGAAGGTCAGCGGCTTGAACGAGTTGGCCAGTAAAGTGCCCCTTGGGACGCTTAAAGACGCTACCACAAGAAGGCAGGTCGAGGGGTTGTTTGGATTCACGGAGTTGGGTTAAGTGGTCCATTCTGCCCTTAATTTGGTCATAATCGCCCGGTTTGAGGTCAAAAACCACACTCACCACACAGTCGCCATTATCTTGGATAATACTGTGGCGGTAGGAAAAGTTTAAGTCTTCATTAGTATAAGTCTTTAAGTTACCAAACTTATCAACCACTTGGACACTTAGGGGAAGATCTTTAATCTCGCCATCGTAGGCGCCAGCATTCATATAGATTGCTCCCCCAACACTACCAGGGATCCCACAAGCAAATTCCAGTCCCGTTAAAGCCGCATCACGAGCAGCCCGAGTCACGTCAATAATGCGCGCTCCCGCCTCAGCGAAGACCTGATGATCTTTCACTCCAATGGCTGCCATTTGGGTCAGCATAAAGACGATTCCTTCAATACCCCCATCGCGGACGATGACATTACTAGAATTTCCCATCACCATAAAGGGCAGCTGGAGTTCATTGGCCTTTTTGATCATGGCTTGGAGTTCCTGGCTGCTTTGGGGAAAGACCAAGAGATCAGCCGGGCCGCCGGTTTTCGTATAGGCATAGCGCTTCAGCGGTTCATTGATTTTAATATGTTCTGGGCTAAAAGCATCGATAAAGGCTTGAAAATCCATCTGTATTCCTCGCTTCTTCTTAATCAGAGTAGGTCATTTTTTAGGTTAAATCCTTACTCTTATCACAAATGTTATGATAGCATAAAATAGTCTTTTAATTTAGCCCCAAAAGGACATTTAAGCTTTTCTTATCCTAGCCATCATTAACGGTTTACCAGAAAGGAAATTTTCATGAACAAATCACGTCGTCAAGCCCTACTTATGACTGCCCTGAGCTTAATCTATGCCACTTACCAACTGCAAAAGCCCGCTGATCAACTGAATGGCTACCACCTGTTTTTGGGTCACTTGATTCCGATTGTTGCCACTGTCTTTGCCCTTAATGAGAAGAAGGTCGGTCTCAAGTGGACCCTAGTTGCTATTAATCTATTCCTGCTAGCCATTATGATCTATGTCTTTTGGATGTCGTAAAAATATTAATCAAGCACTTAAAAAGAGCTGCCATTACCGGCAACTCTTTTTTCTTATTTAATCATTAGTATTCATCACTTGCAGGTAAGTCAGCGTCTGCAACTTGTTGGTCATTTAAGACACTTAGGCCCATGATTAGGGTATCTTGAAAGTCTCCTTGGGCATATTGCCCTCCAGGAATACGTCCCAGCTCTTCAAAATGAAATTTCTCATAAAGCTTAATGGCCCGGACATTGTTGACATTCACTTCCAGACGGATATAGCGCAAAATCGGACTTTCCTTGGCCCAGCCCAGCATATCTTCCATTAAGACATGGCTCAAGCCTAAACTCCAAAAGCGTCTGAGAATAGAAATACCTAATTCTCCCACATGCTCTTCCTTGGAGCCTTCAGGGGCACCGATTGAAGCTACCCCGATAATCTCATCGTCTAATAAGGCAATCAGAACCCGGTTATTCAAGCTTTCTTGGATACTTTTTAAATACCTTTGCTCTTGTTCCTGGTTGATACCGAGGCCTTGGGAGGTAAAACTGAGAAAATCAGACTCGCCACCCACTTTTTTGTAAAAGTCTAAAAGGGCCTTGGCATGTTTTTGTTCTGCGTCTACTAAGGTAATTTGTATTTCTTCACGTTTCATGCTTATTCTGCCAAACTTTCTAATAATTCTGCTGCTAATTCCTTACCGCGTCCACCATTATGTGCTAAGCTAATCCGACGCTCGATATCCGATTCCTTATGAATAGTCAGCCACAGGTAAGGCGTTTCTAAGTCTTCCCTAATGAACTGGGGCCATTCAATCACAGTCACCCCGTCGCCATCTAGGTATTCTTCAATCCCCAAGCCTTCAGCGCCCGTTTCCTCTAAACGATAGGCATCCATGTGGTAGAGGGGTAAGCGGCCCATTTGGTATTCGCGCATAATGGTAAAAGTCGGACTCTTAATCGCCTTATCAATCCCTAAAGCATGGGCAAAATAGCCCGTAAAGGTAGTCTTGCCCGCTCCTAGGTCTCCTTCTAGGCAGATGACATCCCCAGCTTGAACCAAGTCGGCTAATTTTTGGGCAGTTTTCTCGGTATCTTCTTCGTTATGCCATTTGATCTCTGACATGCTTTCACCTCAATACTCTCTTGTCTCTTTTTTATAGACTCCCTTCCATTTTAGCATGGGAAGCAAAAGCTGCCTAGTTTTTCATCATTTATTGACCGATCTTCTTCATGGCAGTTAGCTAGCCTGCATATTCTAAGCTTAATCCTTCCTGTTTTTGCTATAATAGGCGTAAACTAAGTACAAAGAAGGGATTATCATGAAAGAAGAAGTGCAAGCACAAGCGCGGAATTTGATAGAAGAACTAATCGATAAGGCTCAGCTAAAGTCCGGAATGACCGTAGTGGTTGGTTGCTCCACCAGTGAAATTATGGGGGAAAGAATTGGGACGGACTCTCAACCCGAAATTGGAAAAGCGGTTTTCGACGCCATCCACCAAAGCCTAGACCAAGCCGGAATTTACCTAGCCAGCCAATGTTGTGAGCACCTTAACCGGGCCATTGTCACTGAACGAGAAGCCCGTCCTTTTGCTCCCACAGTGAATGTGGTCCCCCAACCCAAGGCGGGTGGGTCATTTTCCACCGCTGCCTACCAAGCCTTCCAAGATCCCATCGTGATTGAAGAAATTCAAGCCGATGCTGGGATTGATATTGGGAACACCTTGATTGGTATGCACCTCAAACCAGTGGCTGTTCCCTTGCGCTTAGAAAACCACCGGATCGGTTCCGCCTGGGTCAACGCTGCCCGCACCCGTCCAAAATTCATTGGAGGCGAACGCGCCCACTACAATGGCCAATTAAAATGGTAAATTGCAATATCAAGTGCATATTTATTTTAAAAAATCCCAGTGTCATGCCAAATAACTAAAAAGCTGATAAAGTCAATAATTCTTGGCCCGTTTTTCTCTAGCTTAAAGTGCTTGATTATCATTTAGAGATTCAGGGTGGGGCTGTCAAGGTGGAGAGCGAAGCGGACCTTGACTGGCCCACACTGAATCTCTATGCTTTGTTAAGCACTTTAGCCTGCTTCTTTAAGCGTTTCCTGAAGTTTCGCAACTTCTAGGTTATAACAGTCGTTAGGGGTTTGATAATCTAAGACCTTTCTAAAGCGATTATTTATTGTATTCGTATAGTGTGCGAGTTCCTGGTATGTCAGCTTTTTAAAGCTTGTCCCTTTGGGCAAGAATTCTCTTAACATGCGATTATGTCTCTCATTACTGCCTTTTTCCCAAGCTGAATAGGCATGGGCGAAAAAGACTTCCAAATCCTTCAGAGCATACTCAAGCTGAGATAGTTTAGAAAATTCACTGCCGTTATCGGTCGTTAAGGTTTTAAAACACGCTTGACCCTCTTTAAGAATCACCTTTTTAACCGATTTTACAATGGAATCTGCATCCCACTTCCAAGTCTTCTTGGTGAGGAATTTTCGCGTTTTCCGTTCAACTAGAGTAATAAGACATGGCTCTCCTTTAGTCTTCTTTCCTATCACGAGGTCAAGCTCCCAGTGACCAAATTCTTCTCTTGAAAGGACGTCTGGGCATCGCTGATCAATGCTTTTTCCAAATACCTTTTTATTCGTCCCACGCGGTTCACTAGGTTGTTTTCTTGGACGAATCCTTGTTTTCATAGGAAGATCAATATTCCTCACATTTAATAAACCAAGATTGATATATTTATACATGGTTTTGGTGCAAGGAACTCTTTCTAAAGGGTGTTTTCTGCGGTAATCATGAATAAACGTATCAACACTGAAAATACGGTCTTCTTTAGGTGTCAGTAAGGCTTCCTCAAAGGCTTTAATGAAGTTAGATTTTCCATACAAAGCGCCTCTGGCTTTAGAATTTGACCGATTATCTTTATAAACACGCGAGCCAGTTTCTGCAAGATAGACATCAACGTAGGTATGATCATAGTTCATTTGACGTGTTTTTCCACGTTTTAGTTCACGAGATATGGTGCATTGATTGACGCCAACGGCGTCAGCAATCTCTTTCTGTTTATGTCCTTCTTGGTGCATTGCTTGGATAATTCCGCGTTTTTCTGCAGAAAGGTGTGTATATGATCTAGGTTTCGTGTTAGAATGTTTCATAGCCAGTGAGTGCTCCTTTACTTGGGTTTAGACGCTTTTAAGTATAGAGCATCACTGGTTTTTTGTCGTCCTTTTCTCTATGCACTTCATTTTACAATTTACCGGCCAATTAAAATAATTATTTCCATAATAAAAACACTTGCCCGATACGCCACATCTAGCCCCAGCCTGGCTAGACTATCTGTGGTATTGGCAAGTGTTTTTTTACTTATTTTTTTAATCGTCTTTATGCCGGTTAGTTAAAAATCGGGTCATCCGTTTGAAAAAATTAGGTGAAGACGGGGTAATCCGCATAACACTCTCATTGCGGCGACTTTCGGCTTCTTGCATCATTTGTTCTTGCGAGTTGATAGGCTTATCGCCAGATTTGACATGACGATAAACACCATCACTACCTAATTCTCTCGCTTTTTGATTATCGGCTAATTCCACTTCTAAGAAATGGATAATTTGGGCTTCAATATCTTGGTCAATAATCGGAAACTCAATTTCCACCCGGCGAATCATATTTCTGGTCATCATATCCGCGGAAGAGAGGAAGACATGTTTTTGACCATTACGGTAGAAGTAATAGATCCGACTGTGTTCCAAGAAGCGGCCCACGATCGAGCGCACCCGAATATTTTCTGATAGGCCTTCAACTTGGGGACGTAAACAACAAATTCCCCGAATAATCAGATCAATTTGTACCCCGGCCTGACTCGCCTCATAGAGTTTTTTGATGAGGGGTTTATCGGTCAAGGAGTTCATCTTAGCAATAATACGCCCATTGCCGTATTTCTTCTGATTTTCAATCTCTTCATCAATGTAATCCGTCAAGGAGTCACGAATGGCAAAAGGCGAAACATGGAGAGCCTCATAATCAGGCACTTCACTATAGCCACTCAGGAAGTTGAAGAACTTGGACCCATCACTGGTCAAGGCTTCATTAGTCGACAGAATTCCCATATCCGTGTATTGTTTAGCGGTTTTGTCGTTGTAGTTCCCGGTTCCTAGGTGGATGTAACGTTGGATTTTTCCGGCTTCCCGTCTCACCACCAGAGTAATTTTACTGTGGGTTTTGAGTTCACTTAGGCCATAAAGGACGTGACAGCCGGCATCTTCAAGTTCTCTAGCCCAGTGAACATTGTTCTCTTCGTCAAAGCGGGCCTTTAGTTCCACTAAGACCGTGACTTCCTTACCGTTTTCTGCTGCCTTCTTCAAGGATTTGACAATCGGCGAATGCTTGGATACCCGGTAGAGGGTCATTTTGATGGCTACTGTTTTTGGGTCTGAAGCCGCATGGTCGACAAAGGATAAGATCGGTTTAAAGGAGTCGTAAGGATGATGGAAGAATAAGTCTCCCTTTTTAATGAGTTGGTAGAGATTTTCACCATGGTAGTTGGGATATTCTACCGGTTCAAAATCGGGATACATCCATTCAGGGTGGTCTTCACTGATATCATCAACCAGGTCAAATAAGAAAGTCAAATCAAGCGGTCCATTAATGGGGTAAAGCCCCTCTTCCGGCACCTTCAAATACGGTTGGACGGTCGCTAAGAAATCTTCATTATTGTGGTCATTTGGGGTCTCCCAGCGGGTATCCCATTCGATCCGGACAGTTTTTCCGTGTAGGCGGTTTTTAACATGGTCTTCCATCACGTCCAAGAGGTCCATGACATCGTCTTCATTTAATTCAAAGTCAGCATTCCGGGCAATCCGAAATGGAATCCGACGTTTAATGGTATAACCCTTGAAGAGTGCATTTAGGCCATGGATGACGACATCTTCTACTAAAACATAAGCCTTGCCTTCGCCTTCATCTAAAGTGAGGTAACGCTTGAGTAGGGTCGGAATTGGAACAACAGCAATATAGGAATTCTGATCCTTCTCTAATTCCACTAAAATATTCAAGGCATGATTTTTTAAATGTGGGAAAGGTCGGTAGGCATCAATACCGATGGCCGTTAAGGTGGGCAAAATCAGTTCTTCAAATTGCTCTTTTACTTGTGCTTTTTGTGCCTCACTGAGATCAGCTACTGATTTAAGGTGGTAACCCTTTTCATCCAATAGTTCTACCATGTCGTGGTAGCGAGTATATTGGGCTTTCACATTACGTGTATTACGGTCATGGATACCTTGCATTAACTGCTTAGGTGACATTTGGGTTTTGTTTTCAGCAACTTGCACGCCATCAAGGTATTGATTATAAACCCCTGCAAAGCGAACCATAATAAACTCATCTAAGTTAGAACTGACAATCCCTAAAAAATTTAATTGTTCTAACAAGGGATTGTTGGGATCACTGGCTTCTTCAACGCAACGATAGTTAAAATCTAACCAACTCAGCTCCCGATTATAATAATAATGAGCAGCTGAGTTTTCAGCCTGCAAGGATTGGGTATTTTTTTGATTATTGCTAGTGGTTGACATACTGCACTCTCCTCCATTTTAATGCACAAGTAATACGACAATGTCGATAAAAACAGATAGAAATTATGTGTCAAATCGATGATTAAACGCCAGTAAGAACGTTAGCCAGCCAGGATTCAATTAAAATTTAACTTTTAATACTTATTCATCAAGGCTAGCCAGGGGAATAAATTCTAAACTTAAGCTCCCATCTAAGGCCCGACTGAGGTGTTTCTTATGGCGGTTGGCCCGGTATTTTTCGGTAATTATAGGCTCTGTATGGTAGATTTTCAACAAGTAATTGCCATCTTCATCACGTTCTAAGCGTAATTTTTTGACTGGATCAGTTTTGGAGTAATTTAAGGCTTGGGCAAAGCGAATCATTCCGCCCACTTTCATTAAGTGGTCTTCTTCTTCCTCACTAAACCAATCCTTGAAATTAGTCATATAAAGTTGGAAGAGCGACCGATTCTTATAAGAACTCAAGAGCGCTAAACGTACCCGGTCCAAATGAGAAAAGCCGAGGAGATTGGTGTTAGAGAGCAAGTAGAAGGTGTGTTGGGAATCGGCCTCCCGACTGACAAAACTAGCAAAGCGATAGAGGTAGGCCGCAAATTCGATCATTTCTCTTTCTTCATCGTCAAAAGTAAATTGATCCAAATCACACATTTGTTGGTAGAGACTCAAACAAAGATCAACGTGTTGTTGGGTCCCCGCTGAGTTAAAAGGCAGGTCATGAGCAATTTTTCTGGTTGAACGCAGGCGGATGAGCTGGGTATCAATCGGAGTATTATAATTCTTATTAATATCCTCTAAGATAATCCCTTCCCGCAGGCCTTGGGTGGAAACTGTGAAATTTTTCGCCTTTGCCAATTTGAAGAGTTCAATAAAGGCAATCAAAGCCGGTACGATCAAATCCGTCCGTTCAGTACTCAAGCCTTCAATATCATCTAAATCCTTAGGCTTGGTATCTAAAACCATATCCAAGGTTTCTTCTAAATCATCTAAAGTCATTTGATAACCGTGGAGCCCCGCAATCGGATAATTATGCATGCGCTGATGCATTTCGGCCACATTACGGACTGAGCCCCCAATCCCAATTAAAGGCAACTTAGCCTTCTTGATCCAGGATTCTTGCTTAAATTGACTACGGATATAATCCCTAGCCGCCTCAATAGCATCTTCATCATTATGGTCCTTATTCTTAAAAAAGCGTTCACGAATATAGACCACACCAAATGGAAAACTATGGAAGGTATCCATGGCCTTGTCTTGATACTTGGTTACCTCACAAGATCCCCCACCAATATCAATAGTGAGCGCATCTGGAATAGTAATGGCATGCATGACGGCATACTGGCCAAAACGGGCCTCTTCTTCCTCAGAAATAATCTCAATGGTGATGCCGGTTTTTTCTTTGACACGGTCGATAATTTCTTCTTGGTTAGCCGATTGCCGGACGGCTGCCGTAGCCAGGGCTTTGATTTCATCCACTTTAAAGTTTTTGATAATCGTTGCAAAGTCATCTAAGGCAGTGATTAAGCGCTGGATACCAGTATCGCTCATGTATTTTTTATCATCTTTTTCAATGAGGTATTGGCTCAATTGTGACGGCACTTTGACGTTTTGAAGTTCTTCAAAATTATACCAGTCATCAATCCCATAGATAACAAGACGGATGGTGTTTGACCCAATATCAATAATCGCTTTTCGCTCTTGAAACATGACATAGTCCTTCCTATTATAAAAATGCCAAGGACTCTCCTTGAAATTCAATTTTATTATAACGAATCTCAGTCCCCGGCTCAATTATTTAACTTCTTAAAGTACAATTTGACCTGCTTAGAAAAACTTAAATGGCCTTAATCATATGATAATGCGGATGTCCCCCAATAATCAATTCCGAAATGGTTTCAAAGCCGAGGCGTTGGTAAAGCGTCAGGGCGCGTTGGTTATGGAAGTCCACATTTAAGGAGAGTTTGTGATAATTTTTTTCACGGCCGACTTGGCTGAGATGGGCGATTAATTGGCGGGCATAGCCCTTGCCTTCTTCTCCCTGCTTGGTAGCCAGGGAATCGAGATAGAATTCATCCACCAAGGCTTCAGTTTCTGCGTAGCTTCTGGGAATTTGGTCAAGGGAATAGCCCATTTCTAGCATGGTAGTCTCCAGGGGACTCTCAATAATAGGATCCAAGACACCTGGATAAGCATAGGCAACAGCCACTAATTGGTCGGCTTCAAAAACCCCATAGCCGTGCGCATAACCATAACGGTAATAGGGTTTCTTCATGGCTTGAGCGATAATTTTGCCACTAGTTTCCCAACCATATTCATTAATTAAAGGTTCATCTAAGTGTTCTAAGATGACCTTAATCACCTGGTAACTGGCCTGGGTATCCGATACTGTTAACTGTCTAATTTCCATAAATATTTTTTCCCCTTTTCTAAATTTGTGTCCTCTTGCTTTAGTATAGACAAGCCTAGCCGAGTCTGCAAATTTCCTTACTTTGATTGAATGATCCGGTCAAAAGTCCCCTATAAAATAAAAATCCAAGGCCTGTAAAAACAGTCACTTGGATTTTCAGTAGTCTTTAATGGACATTGATCGTATAATTTTCCTGTATGTTGGGGTCCATATTTAATATTTCTTTAATGGTCTTTTCAGTATTTTGCTTGGCAGTTTCCAATAAACCCTTATCCTTAGCTTCTTCTTCTGAGGCTTTCTTTTGTTCATTGGTGAAATTCGCATAGTCATCCACCGTCATCTTATTGAAAATCGAGGCCTCTTCATCAAAAACTTTAACCGAATCGCTATCGATATCATGGGAGAGAATCTTCACCTCAGGCAGGGTGACATCAATAGTTTGGTCTTGAACCTGAACATCAATTGCGCTGAGATCGATTCCGACATGGATCACCCCGTCATAGGAAACAATAAATTTTTTCGTGGTGAAGGGCAAGTTCCAGTTATAGAATTTTCTTTGGTTTTCAAACGAGGCTGTATTGGTGTAGAAGTATTTGGTCGTGGTTAACTCCTTGGCTTGTTCTAAACGGTTACCCACTAATTCTGAAGTAATTTCTGTCTGGCTATCCTGCTTACCGAGATAATGACCGCCAATAAAGGCAACTGCTAGTAATCCTAAGATGATCACTAGGGCCCCTAAAAATTTCTTAAATCGTCGCATATATTCCCTCTTTTCTGATAATCATTATAGCAAAAAGTCAGCCAATCGCACCTTTTTAGCTTAGCTAACCCTATAGCGATAAAAAGCCCTTACCTTGGGGCAAGGGCTCATATTTATCGTAGTCTTTTCTCAGTCTTAATTTTCGTTTAAGCCTGCTTGTAGGGCAGTGACGATAGCTAACTTGTAGGCATCTTCTTCGTTACAGCCACGTGATAGGTCATTTACGGGCTTAGCCATTCCTTGTAGGATTGGTCCAATGGCTTCAAAGCCACCGAAGCGTTGAGCAATCTTGTAACCAATATTTCCTGATTGGATTTCTGGGAAAATAAGCACTTTGGCATGTCCGGCTACTTTTGAGCCAGGAGCTTTCTTTTCCCCAACAGCTGGAACCAGAGCCGCGTCAAATTGTAATTCGCCGTCAACATTGAAGTCTTCAGGCGCATTTTCTTGAGCGATCTTAGTTGCTTGGGCAGCCTTTTCTTGTTCTGGAGAAGAAGCTGAGCCCTTGGTTGAGAATGACAAGAAGGCAATATCCGGTTCCACGTCAAATAATTTAGCGGTTTCCCCTGTCACTAAACCAATTTCCGCTAAGGTTTCAGCGTCTGGACTAATGGTGATCGCACAGTCACCCATCATGTATTTTTCTTCACTGCCGTCTTCTTTAGGACGGGTCAATAAGAAAGCACCAGAAACGTTTTTTACACCGGCCTTAGTCTTGATGATTTGTAAAGCAGGACGTACGGTATCACCAGTCGCATGGGCAGCTCCTGAGACTAAACCGTCACTTTTACCCATGTAAACGAGCATGGTACCAAAGTAGTTGACGTCTTTAAGCATTTCACGTGCTTGTTCTTCAGTAGCCTTGCCTTTACGACGTTCAACAAAGGCTTGGACCATTTCTTCATAAGCATCATAGTTATCAGGATCGACGATTTCAATCCCAGATAGGTCAATGCCGCGGTCTTTAGCTTGAGAATGAATTTCATCAGGGTTACCTACTAAAATAGGAACTAAGAGGTCGTCAGCTTTTAAGCGAGCTGCAGCCCCTTGGATCCGTTCATCAGTAGCTTCTGGAAAAACGATACGCGTTTGCTTTCCTTTAATTTTTGCTTTTAATTCATCAAATAAAGCCATTTCTCTACCTCCATAAATTATTTAGATTCTAATTTTAGTTTACCATAAAATTAGCTTTTCTAATAATCATATGCAAAAAGTACAAAGAAAAAGAGCGCCCCTCCAGCTTGCCTATTACGAATAGGATCGGCATATGAAGGGGCGCTCACAATTTCATCAATATAATGATTTATCCTAGACTATTGCCAGAAATCCAATTTTTGGGGATCAAGGCCAATATCCTTGGCTCGAAAGACTGGATTTTTACCAGCACGCCTTTGTTTATGGTAATCATTTAAAGCCGCAATGGCCTGCTTACTTAAAAGTAAAATGGCCGGTAAGTTAATTAAAGCCATCAGGGCCATTAGAATATCTGCAGTCATCCACGCTAAGGTCGATTCTTGTAAGGCTCCTAAGAAGACCACCAGGATGAAAAAGATTCTAAAGAGACGCATAATCCCAGGTCTTGGTGTTCCTTTAAAGATATAGGCAATATTATTATCCACATAATATAAGTTCCCAATTAAAGTGGTAAAACCAAAGAGCATGAGCGATACCGTAATAAAGATATTCCCAAAGTTTCCAAAGACGGTAGCGAGGGAAGCTTGGACGTAAGCCGCACCAGATAATTCTTCTGCAGGAGTTATTCCTGAACTTAAACACATGAAGGCAGTTGCTGAACAAATTAACAAGGTATCGATAAAGACCGAAATCATTTGTACCAGCCCTTGCTTAACCGGATGGGACACATGGGCTGAAGCTGCTGCATTAGGAGCTGAACCGATCCCTGCCTCATTGGAAAAGAGACCGCGCTTGATTCCATACATCATACTAGACCCAGCAATTCCTGAAAAGATGGCCTTGAAGTTAAAGGCATCCTTAAAAATTAAAGTAAAGATGGTGGGCAGGTAATTCAAGTTAAAGAGGATCATAATCAAAGCGACCCCCACATAAATGGTCCCCATAAAAGGAACTAAAAAGCTAGTGAAGGAAATAATCCGTTTGCCTCCACCCAAGATACAATAGCCGGTCACCAAAGCCAAGACCCCACCAACAATTAAAGGCGTCCATTGAGCATGATAAAAGTCATAGACTTGAAAGGAGTCTTGCAAATTATAGGCAGCCAGCATATTAAAACCAACTGCGTAAGTCAAAATTAAGAACACGGAAAAGATAATACCTAGTCCCCGGTTATGGAGGGCCGTTTCAATATAATGGGAGGGGCCCCCATAAGAATCCCCAGTTGGCGTCTTCTTCTTGTAAATTTGAGCTAGGGTAGATTCAATAAAGGCCGAAGATCCGCCAATAATAGCCACTAGCCACATCCAAAAGACCGCCCCATAGCCGCCTAAACAAATCGCTGTTGAGACACCGACAATATTTCCGGTTCCTACCCGTGAAGCCGTTGAAACCATTAAGGCCTGGAATGAAGATACCGAATCTTCTTTTTCGGGTTTTTCCATAATTACCCCAATTGCTTCCTTAAAATCTCTAATTTGGACCCCCTTAGTGCGGAAGGTAAAATAAAGACCAATTCCTAAAAGCAAGACAATTAAAATCGGGTAATAAAGGACATTGCTGATTGGTGTCAGAAAATTAATCAGTTGTTCAGTCACTGAAGTCAGCTCCTTTTTATCAATTAAAAGTTTTTACCTTACTAGATTAGCGAAAAGGGCGATAAATAGCAATGGTTTTTTGTAATGAATTTTAACATCGTTTTAAATTTAAATCTCCCGCTAAAAAAAGAACCTTGACTTATCAAGGTTCTTTAAAGATAGCCTTTATTAGCAATGTTAGCTTTACTGCCACACCCTTGGCACTTGCTTAGCAGCTAGCTGATTGAATCTTAATCGCGAATTTTTGCTTGTAATTCATTAGCAAGGGCTGCTTTGACCTTAGCAAAGTCTTCATTGACTTCTTCATCTACCAAAGTCGCTTCTGGGTTCAGATAAGTGAGTTGATAAGCTACCGATTTTTGACCATCTTGGATATGGTCGCCGCGGTAAATATCAAAGAGTTTAACATTAACCAGATAGCTATTGGCTGCTTTTTGAATGGTTGCCACAATTTCAGCATGACTCACTTCTTCAGCCACTACCATAGCAATATCGCGGCTGATGCTTGGATATTTTGCCAGAGGTTCTTGGATCACTTGGTGCTCTGGCAAGTCATAGATGGCTTGTAAGTTAAACTCAGCCACAAAACTTTGGCTATTGAGGTCATAGTCCTTGGTAATTTGAGGGTGGAGTTGGGCGAGGTAACCAATGGTTAGCCATTTTCCTTGGTTTTCCACTTGCACCAGAGCTGTACGACCCGGATGCGTATCCGGTAGGTCGGTTCTTTGTTGGTAGCGGATTTGTCCAGCTAAAATGTAAGAAGCTAGTAACGCCTCAACCGCGCCCTTCATATCATAGAAGTCAACCGCTTGGGCTTTACCTTGCCAGCTATCACCTTCAACATCACCGGTCCACAAGGCTGCCAGATGGCTTTCTTCCCGAGGCAGGTCATCTTCTAACTCATCATTATAGAAGACCCGGCCAATTTCATAGATTTGGACGTCCTTCACCTTACGAGCCAGGTTGTATTGGGCAATATCTAATAAACTGGTCAGTAAGTTAGTCCGCATATAACGGCGTTCGTCACTCATCGGAAAGTCCAGGGCTACCGCTTCATGGGCTTGGGCTTGAAGGACATCAAGTTTCTTCTCACTGGTTAAACTATAAGAAATCACTTGGTCAAAGCCTAGCGCTTCCATGGTCCGATGGCTTTGACGTTCAAATTTTTGCCAGTCGTTTAAGCCAATTTTCACCGGTTGGACGGGTGAAATTCGGGAAGGAATCTTATCGTAACCATAGATACGGGCGACTTCTTCCACTAAATCAGCTGGAATAGAAATATCCCAACGTCTAGTAGGAACGGACACGGTAAATTCATCAGCGTCACCTTCAACCGGGAAACCTAACCGTCTAAAGGATTCTTTGACCTCTTCAAAACTGATTTCCATACCTAGGAGACTGGTAATATAATCTAAATTGGTCGTCACTTCTTTATCTTTAATGTCAAGGTGAGATACCCGGGCGCGTCCCTTAACCGCTTGTCCACCCGCCCAGTCTTCCATCAATTGGGCTGCATAGGCGCCAGCTTCATCGATAGTGGCAATATTTAAGCCACGTTCATTTCTTAAACTGGACTCACTTCTAAGGGCTAAGCGTCTGGCCGTGCGACGGATATGGGAGGAGTTAAACATGGCGGATTCAATCAAAACGGTGGTGGTATTGTCATCAATCTCAGTAGACAAGCCCCCCATCACTCCAGCTAGGGCAATGGGCTCTTGGCCGTCAGTAATGACTAAGTCGTCATCCGTTAAGTCTCTTTCCACACCGTCTAAGGTCACTAATTTTTCCCCAGTTTTAGCTAGACGAGGGGCAATGGTTTTGGATTGCAACTTATCATAGTCAAAGGCATGGAGGGGTTGGCCGTATTCCAATAAGACATAGTTGGTAGCATCAACCACATTATTAATCGGACGGATACCTTCCTTCATGAGGCGGATTTGTACCTCAATCGGGCTGGCTTGAATTTTGACATCCTTAACCAAATGAGCAGTGTAGTGAGGGAAAAGATCACTATCAGAAATTTCAACAGTGACCTCGCCACTTAAATCGCTCCCCGCTTCAAAGGCTTGGTCATCATAGGTATTGACATCGATGGAACGGTCATAGATAGCACTTAATTCATAGGCAACCCCCCGCATGGATAGGGCATCGGCCCGGTTAGGGGTGATATCAAGGTCTAAGACTGTATCTTCTAAGCCTAAGTATTCTTTAATATCTTGGCCTAGGGGAGCGTCTTCCGGTAAAATCATAATCCCATTAGCAAATTCTTTGGGAATCACATTTTCGCTGAAGCCGAGTTCCTGTAAAGAACATAACATTCCGTTAGACTCTTGGCCCCGCAATTTCCCCTTCTTGATCTTTTGGTTACCAGTCACACGGGCCCCATGTAAAGCAACGATAACCTTCTGGCCGGCTGCCACATTAGGGGCGCCACAAACAATTTGTAAGGGCTCTTTCTGGCCGACATCCACTTGGCAAACGTGCAAGCTGTCTGCATTGGGGTGTTTTTCCACCGTCAAGGTCTTTCCAACAACAATTTTCTTCAAGCCGGAAAAATCTTGGTTCAAGCCATCGACTTCCAGACCGGTCCGTGATAAGTCTTCTGCTAAAGCTTCATCTTGAATATCTTTAATATCTACAAATTCATTTAACCAATTACGTGATGCTAACATGTCAGTCATTACCCTCTTTCTTGAAATTGATGAATAAAGCGGAGATCGTTTTGGTAGAAATGACGGATATCTTCAATCCCGTATTTCAACATGGCTACCCGGTCTGGTCCCAGTCCAAAGGCAAAGCCACTGTATTCTTCACTATCAATCCCTGACATTTCTAGGACATTAGGATGGACCATACCCCCACCGAGAATTTCAATCCAACCGGTTTTCTTACAGATATTGCAGCCTTGACCACCACATTTAAAGCAAGAGATGTCTATTTCAACAGAAGGTTCGGTAAACGGGAAGTAAGAGGGACGTAGACGCACTTGGCGGTCAGCCCCAAAGAGATGGCGGGCAAACAATTCCAGGGTTCCCTTTAAGTCTGAGAGACCGATATTTTTATCAACCACTAAACCTTCAATTTGGTGGAATTGGTGGGAGTGGGTAGCGTCATCAGAGTCCCGGCGGTAAACCTTACCTGGACTAATCATTTGTAAAGGCCCCTTTGAAAAATCATGTTGGTCCATAGCATGGGCTTGGACTGGTGAAGTATGGGTCCGTAAGAGTACCTGATTCTTTTCAATATAGAAGGTATCTTGCATATCGCGGGCCGGGTGATCTTCTGGTAGGTTCATCCGCTTGAAATTGTAATAATCAGATTCAATCTCTGGTCCTTCGACAATGATATAACCCAGGTCTAAGAAGAGGTCTTCAATTTCTTCCATAACTTGGCTAATCACATGTTGGCTGCCTAATTTTTGCTGCTTACCAGGCAGGGTCACATCAATGGTTTCCGCCATTAATTTTTGGTTAAGGGCTTCTTCTTCTAAAACAACTTGTTTTTGGTCAAGCTCTTTAGCCACTTTATTTTTCAATTCATTGGCATAAGCCCCAACTTTAGGGCGGTCACTGGGGTCAATATCCTTCATATGCCGCAAAGCTTCGGTGATCGGCCCCTTTTTCCCTAGGTACTTCACGCGAATGGCTTGCACATCGTCAAGGCTAGAAATGCTTTGAATTTCTTCAGCGATTTGCCCTTCAATTGCTTGTAAATTGCTAATTATATCCATGCTTAAACTCCTTTTTATAACGATTATGTGAGAATTTTTCCACAAAAAAAGTCTCTCATTCCCAATAGGGACGAGAGACCGCGGTACCACCCTAGTTTTTACTCAGTTTGCTTAAAGCAAACGAATAAACCCTTCATTTCAGGCGATAACGTGCCCAGTCGTGGTACCTTTTGACTGCTGTCGCCCGGTACCTACTCCAGAAGTGAAAAATTCCCCGCTTACCTGTAAGAAACTCTCAATCGGTGATTTCTCTTCCTGTCACAGGCTATGATAAGGAACCGTCTTCTATCAACGTATTCATTAAGGATAATTGTAGCCGTTAAATTGGCTTTCGTCAACAAATAATCTGGCAGGGGTTAAAAAAAGAGTCTGGGATTTTTGTCCCAGACTCTTTTAAAATACGAACTATCTAATCAAAACGTGTTCCAAAAGTCAGCCCTGACGTCCACTTCACAAACTATGTGCGATAGGCTTTCACCTATCTTCCATAGTTTGTTCCAGTGGTTCAGGGCTCTTTTGACTTTTGTCACACTCTCTCCTTTTTAAACGTGTTCCGGGTGCAAGGCAAGCGTCCACTTCACTAAAGGACAAGGAATTCTCTTTAAGAATTCATTAGTCCTTTAGTTCCAGTGGTCTTGCCTTTTTGCGCACCCGTCACACTCTCTACTTATCTAACTCAATCCATTGGTCAGACCAGGAATGTAGTGAGGTTAAGACGGTTTCAAGGTCTTGACCTTTTTGAGTGAGGGCATAGTAAGTATATTTATGACAATCATTACATTGGGTCACCCGTTCAAGGATTCCTAGACAGGTCAGTTCTCTTAACCGTTCGGTCAGTACCCGATCAGAAATCCCATCAATATGGTCACGTAATTCAGAAAAACGAAGTGGGCCTTTGAGTAAGCTTTGAATGATTAAACCATTCCATTTCTTTCCTAATAATTGGAAACCTTGCTCAAACTTGCGACACAGAGAAGGAATGTGCTGTTCACTCAAGCGGTCACTTCCTTTCTTAATAAAGTTAATTTTTCTTGTTATTATTTTCTGCTAAATTCGGAAAATATTTTCTCCTCAAGCGATTAAATGGCGTTAGCAAGCGCTCATCAATGGCTTGGTTTAGAGGATTAAGAATGCGTTGGCTACAGAAAGTTTGGCAATTATCCCGCCATATCTTAGAGGCAGGTTTTAAATATTCTGTCGATGCTAAGTACTTATCCACAAAAGTCACCACAAATGACTCTGGATAGGCAGGGAGTTGCCAAGTGGCCAACCACATGTGCTTAATGATAATATCATGTTCAACTTCGTTTAAGTCGGTTAAGACTTCTGCATTTTTTAGTGCAATATAAGGGTGATTAGTGAAATGATTGCCTTTTGAGAATGTCATTTCTTTCGTATCATAGTAGAAAAGGTCATGCATTAAACCCGCACGAGCGACTGAACGGTAATCTAAGTTTAAACGCTTAGCAATTTTATAACTATAATAACTGACAGAATAAGAATGAACTAAACGATTCCCATAAATATGTTGGCGAAACAGACCTAAATCGGTAATAAATTCATGGTCTTTAATATCATCGATTAAGGCCAAATAGTCACGGTCATTTTCCCAAGGGTAATTAGTTTCTGTCAATAAGTTCATGTCCTTTCTTTTGTTGAGCCTACTGATCAATTGGGAAGGAAGTGGTGCATAGCGATCGAGCCAGCAATGGCAACGTTCAATGATTCCGCCTGACCCAGCATGGTAATATAGAGACTAATATCACTCGCTGCAATGATTTCCGGTCGAACACCATTTCCTTCGTTACCTAAAATAATGCCCCATTTTTGGTGTTTTTTCAAGTTATAAGTTTCTAAAGCTTGCGCCTGATCATTTAATTCGGTTACCGCCAAACAATAGCCTGCTGCTCTTAAACTGGCCATGGCCTCCTCTAAAACCACTTGGTGGAGGCGAACATGGAATTGGCTGCCCTGCATGGAACGGACCACCTTGGGACTGTAGGGGTCAACAGTACCCTTACCCAAGTAAATATCCTGATAATGAAAGGCATCTGCCGACCGGATCAAAGTGCCCAGGTTTCCCGGATCTTGAACTCCATCCAATAGCAGAACTGCAGGAGAAGCCGGTTTTAAGGAGGCTTTTCGGTCTTGGTTGACCACGGCAAAAACCCCCTGGTCCCTTTGGGTGTCAGATAGTTCTGAAGCTATTTCAGGACTAATCAGAGTTTGATTAGCCAGATTAAAGTCGGCTGCATGGTCGGGGGTAAGAAAAACTTCAGCCAGGTCAGCCCCTGCCTCCAAGGCAGCTTCTAAGAGATGGGGGCCTTCAATAAGATACTGGCCAGCCTTTTCTCGCCCCCGTCGACTTAATAATTTTTTAGCAGACTTAATTTTAGGGTTGTTTTTGGAAGTCAGCATATTACTTGATCAAGCGGTAAATCGCATCCGCATAAATGGCCATGGTTAAGAGGAGGCGGTCAACGCGTTGAACTTCATTCGGTTCATGCATGGTAGATACTTCATCTGGGAATTCAGCCCCAAAAGCAACGCCCCGTTCCATCAAACGGCCGTAAGTTCCCCCACCAATAACAACTTCATGGCCTTCCATACCAGTATGTTCTTCATAAACCTCTAAGAGGGTTTGCACCAGCGGATCATCCCCAGGAACATAGTGGGGCACTTTATTAGAAGTCCCAGTTTCTTGGGCAAAACCAAATTGGTCCCCTAATTGACTAAAGGATTTATCCAATTGTTCAAAACTTTGCCCTTGAGGGAAACGAATATTCAAGGTCACAAATTGTTGGCCATCCTTGGCACCAAAGACACCTGGGTTTAAGGATAAGTCCCCCATTACTTCATCATGGTGGTCAATCCCGGTCTTTTGCCCCTTAAAGTCTTGGTGCAAGAGGTTAGCAATAAAGCTAATATAGGAATTGCCTTCTAAATCACTGGATAGGTTCTTCAAGAATAGAGCCAGGTAAGTCGCCGCATTCTCTCCAGCTTCAGGGAAGGCCCCATGTGATACCCGACCATGTAGGTGGAGGTGAATCTTATTGTCTGCACTGGCCTCAACCGTCAAGCTTACTGGTTGTTTAGCTTGGAATTCTTCAGCAGCTGCTTGGACTTCTTCAAGGTCAAAGCCCTTGATAACCGCATCAGCATCCCCTGGTACCATATTTTCCCGAATACCAGATTCAAAGGACTCAATCGCCCCTTCTAAGGCAGGAAATTTCAAGGTCGTGGAATACATCCCTTTTTCTCCATTGATAATTGGAAACTCAGCATCTGGTGAGAAACCAAAGTCAGGTAGGGGTTCGGTTTCCAGGTAACGGGTCAAGCCCTTCCATTCACTTTCTTCATCCGTTCCGACAATAAAGTGAACTTTTTTCGATACGGGTAAATCTAAGTCACGGATAATTTTTAAGGCGTAGTAGGCCGCTAGCATTGGCCCCTTGTCATCGCTTACTCCGCGGGCATAGAGTTTACCATCAATTAGAGTTGGTTCAAAGGGATCAGTTTCCCAAGAATCATCGACAGGAACCACATCTAAGTGGCCGATAATCCCCAAAATTTCATCGCCTTGACCAAATTCAAAGCGCCCAGCCATGTTGGCAACATTCTTACTGGTAAAGCCGTCACGGTCTACCATGGCTAAGAAAGCGTCGAGGGCTGCTTTAGGACCAGGTCCTAGGGGTGCCTCTTCCGTAGCTTTATCGTCTTCACGGAAGCTAGGAATTCTCAGTAAAGTATATAAATCATTAAGATAGTCGTCTTTTACTTTTGCAACTTCTTCTTGCCAATTAATCGTCATCTTCTTCATCCCTCCAATTGGCTACATTATAGCACAAGAGCCTTTGTCTTGGCTAAGGGAGTAAACATTTCTTTCTCTTTAACTAAATTATATTCAAGAACAAGCTTGATCACCATTCCTTAATCTAGAGCATCCTGGTCTCCTAAAGAAGTCAAACACCCCCTTAAAAAAAGGAAAAGTCATTCTTTTCCACCTTTTTGCTATAATAAGTTTAATCTTGATTAAAGGAGAAAAAAGCCTATGACACGTGCAAGTGGTGTGCTCTTACCTATATCTTCCTTGGCTAATGCTGAAGGCATTGGCAGCTTGGGAAAGTCCGCCTATCAATTTGTTGACTTCTTAGCCGCAGCTGGGCAAAGCTATTGGCAAATCCTACCGCTAGGGCCAACCAGTTATGGGGACTCCCCCTACCAATCCTTTTCTGCCTTTGCGGGTAACACCAATTTCATTGACTTAAAAACATTGGTCGATTGGGGCTTGATTGAAGCTAAGGACTACCAAGACGTCGACTGGGGAAATAATCCCGAACAGATTGATTATGCCAAAGTTTTCTACCATAAACGCCCCATCCTGGAAAAAGCCGTCGCTAACTTTCTTAAACAAGCCGACAGTGATCCCGATTACCAGACCTTTGTCCAAGATAATCAGGACTGGTTGCAGCCCTTCGCTGAATTTATGGCGGTAAAAGAACATTATGATCTAAGCCCAATTAGCGACTGGCCCGAAACCATCCGTTTAAGGGATGGAGAGGCTGTAGAGACAATCCTAGCCCAGGAAAAAGGCAGCCTCAATTACCACTATGTCAGTCAATATTTTTTCTTTAAACAATGGTTTGCCCTTAAGGACTATGCCAATCAACAAGGCATTTACCTAATTGGTGATATCCCCATTTATGTGGCTAGTGATAGTGCCGAAGTCTGGCAAACGCCCCACTATTTCAAGCTTAACCAAAGCGGACAGCCCCAGGTAGTCGCGGGTTGTCCTCCAGACGCTTTTTCTGCTGATGGGCAATTATGGGGAAATCCGATCTATGATTGGGAGGCCGTGGCTAAGGACAATTACCAATGGTGGATCAAACGGATCCAAGCCAGCCTCAAGCTCTATAACATGGTAAGAATTGACCATTTTAGGGGCTTTGAAGCCTATTGGGAGATACCAGCTAGCGCCCCAACGGCTGCCAGTGGCAAATGGGTCAAGGGACCAGGCCTTGACTTGTTCCAAGCCATCAAAGAAGCCCTAGGCTCTGTCAACATTATCGCAGAAAACTTGGGCTTTCTGACTCAAGAGGTTGCTGACTTACTGGAAGTCACCGGTTTTCCCGGCATGCATGTGATGCAATTTGGCTTTTCTGGTGAAGATTCGTCTGACCTCCCCCACAATTTCAATAAAAATTCCGTTGCCTATGTCGGAACCCATGACAACCAAACGGCCCTGGGCTGGTATTTAGGCCAAGACGCTGCCAGTCGTTATTATATAGATGCCTATTGTGGGCGTCAAAAAGCGGAGAGCGTCGCGGAAATGTTAAACCGAAGCCTAGCCGCCTCTTGCAGTCAGACGGTCATCTATACCATGCAAGACCTCTTAAATCTTGATGACCATGCCCGCATGAATACCCCTTCTACCCTGGGAGGTAATTGGCAATGGCGGATGTCAGCTACAGCCTTAAGCTACAGCTTGCTTAGGGACCTCTATGGATTAACAAAACTCTACCACCGCTTGCCTGCAAGTAAAAGTTTCATATAATGCTAAAAGGCCCTGACCAATGTCAGAGCCTTTTTGCTGTCTATTTTTATAAATGTAAAAACTGACGTAATTTTTGCGTTTTTTCTTGTCCTAGGATAATTTCTAGCTGTTGAGACTTGATAAGCCCAATCAAATAGACCCAAATTCCTAGTAAAGCGACAAGGATAACCATAACGAAAGCCCCTAGTTTATTAGGTTCAGGAATGATCCAGTGGAGGATCTGATAGGTTATTTCACTCATTAGCCCCATGATTAAGATCACCTTTAGGGCTGGCCAGATCCGTCCAGCTAAATCAGAAAAGCTAAATTGGATTTGCTTATAAATACATGCCAGGTAGAAGGCACACATAAAAATAAAGGCCAGTATTGAGGCATACATAGCCCCTTGGCTGCCAAAAACAGCCAGGAGCGGAAACTGAATTAATAATTTAATCCCTAGGCCTAGAACAATCCCAAAGATGGCTTTTTTCTGTTGGTCCATGGACTGCAAGGTCATCACTAAAACATAGAATAGTCCCATAGGAATAGCCATTAAACAAGAAATTTGCAAGTAAAATTCACCCAAGGGGTCATTTATCCCGTAAAGCAACTGGTAGACTGGGGCAGCGAGAACGGCTAGGCCAATGGCTGCTGGCACCATCACTAGGGTAAAGAGGTGGATACTATGTAAGACCACATCACAGGTATGGTCAAAAACCGGTTTTAAGTAGTCATCGTAAGCTGAGCGCGCCTGGAACTTAGCCAGTTCGCGGGTATAGGCATCGGTCACCACGGGAACGGTAGTTGAGGAAATCGCCGTGGCAAATGAAATAATAATTTGAATCACCCGGCGAGCATTGGCGTTAAATACCCCATATTCATAAATTAACTGCCCTTCTCCTAGGTCACTCACCCTTTGCATGATCGGCATGAAGGTATTCATATCGATGAGGTTGACCATTTCAATGATCGAGCCCGTAATCACAAAGGGAATCGCTATGCGGACAATCTCAAATAAGAGCGTCCGGGTGGATACATAATCACTGTCCACATGACCAGCAGGGACTGCATATTTGTCGCGATTTTTGAAATAATAGAAAGCTAAGGTCACAATCGCCATGACTGCCCCAATAAAGGCAGCAAAGGTGGAGTGACTGACCGCCTTAGCAACACTGCCATCCATGACCACACGAATAAGATAAACCGTCGCCAACATATAAATGACACGAGCAAACTGCTCGGTGACCTGAGAAATCGCACTGGGCTTCATTTCTAAATAGGCCTGAAAATAGCCCCGCAAGATCGATAGCAAGGGAATCAAAGCCAGGGCAGGGACTAAGGAGCGGATGACTAGGATAACATCTTCCACATTACGCGCCGGCTTTCCCTGGGCTAGAAAGGGAGCCAGGAAATAAAGAGCCAGGGCACTTAAAATCCCAGTAGCAAGCATCATGACGGTGCCACTTTTAAAGAGGCGCTGGCTGGTTTGGTACTGGCCTCTAGCCATGTAGTTGGTCATTTGCTTAGAGATCGCAGCTGGCACTCCAGCGATGGCCACAGCTAGGAATATCGAGTAATAATTATAGCCAATCCCATAGAGGGCATTGGCTTCGGTACCGACTTGTGGGTCTCCAATCCAATGCATCCAGGGAATAATATATAAGACACCAAGAATTCTAGAAACCACACTAGCAATGGACATCCAAGCCGAACCTTCATTGAGCTTCTCCTTGGATTGCTGGTCCTGAAGAATAGAGCGGCTCCTCTCATTATCATTCATATTTTTACCCCAAATCTAACGTAAAATTTTGTTCATATTAATCCATTCTAATCAATAATTTTACCCAATTCAATTGAGGCCTGGATTCGTTAAGTAAACTTAAGGACTTTAAGAATCTAAGAAACCCTTATCTCCTAGCTTCTGATTAAATCTCTTAGCCGGGCTAAAGTATCTTTGGAAAAAGGCTGTCTGATCACACAGCCTGGCGTTAAGAGGATACGATTATCAGTTTGATTAATAGCCTTGGCTTGGGAAAGCTGGTCTTCTAGTGTTGGCCAATCCGCTTGGGTAATAGCTTCTCGACGTAAGCCCCCCATAATAAATTTATCGGTTTCTTGAATACCTTCTTCTAATTCGGGTTTCGACTCACCGATATGCCAATTAATAACCGGAAGCGGGTAATCCTTAAGAAGGTCAAACATAATATTCGCTCCGTGAATATGAAGGGTATTTAACCAAGCAGTGTCGGCTGCTTCAATAATTTTCAAGTCAAAGGGAATTCCATATTTTTGGTAGGCCTCAGGGCTCAACTTATCATGGGAAGCCATTTGACTGGCTAGATAGATCCCGTCTGCCCCCTTAGCTAGCGCCAATTGGACAAATTCAATAGTTGGTCTCGTCAAGCGTTCTAGGGCTTGTAAGAGGATGCCCTCCCCATCTGCTTCAATATATTGGTCAATCTGACCCTGGCATAGCTTATTAGCAGTGGTTAGGGGACTATGAACGGTAACCACAAGGGGAATCTCTCCCTTGGTCAGTTCCACTAAGCGCTCCAAATGTTCTAACTCTCTTTGAAAGGCCGGGGCCTGGTCGACGCTTAGCTCAGGGACCTCCCGCCAATCCTGATAGGAATGGATCGGAGTTGCTTTGACCTGGGCTACCCCACCCTTGGCTATAGCCGAAAAATCGAGGTCGACGCCATAGTCTTCCACCGTATACATGCCATTACTCATGGTTTTGATAAAATCTATGTCAAATTGGCGGGCAAAGTCATAAGTGGCTTGGCTGATGGCCTGGGGTTCTCGGTCAATTTCCGGATAATGGGTCCAAGCAGAGAATGGCGTATACCCCCTCAACTGCTTAGCCATGAAGGCTTTTAAAAGTTTTTTCTTGTCTGTCATGCTAGACTCCTTTCTCAAATGAAATCTTCTGACTCAAGTGGTCAAAGACGACCTGCAAGAGGCCACAAATTAACCAATAAACGAGGGCCGCTGCCAGGTAAGATTCTAGATAATGGTAGGACAAGGCGGCTGCAAAGCGAGCTTGAGTAAGAATGTCAACCACACCCACAGTAAAGGCCAGGGACTGGATCTTAATGGCCTTCAGATAAGCGTTTAAGAAGAGTGGAATGGCGACTGTTAAGGCTTGAGGAAAGATAATCCGTTGTAAGCTTTGCTTTTTAGTCATTCCGATAGATAAGGCTGCTTCCACTTGGTCTTTACTGACTGCATTGAGGGCACCACGAATATTTTCCGACTCAATGGCTGCCTCTAATAAGGTAAAAGCGGTGATAATCAGCAGGATATTGGGAAAATCATTGGGCTCCATACCAAAGCCGAGCAGGTTCATAAAACTAGCCGCCAGGTCCGGTAAGCTATAACGGATAATAAATAGATGAACAATTAGCGGAACCCCCCGCATATAAGAAATAAAAATTTCTAATACTTGGTCAACAATCGGAATCCGCCGACGTCGAATTAAGGCAATTAAGGACCCTAACCCGATCCCCAAGACTAAGACAAGCAGGGCTAATAAGAGGACCCGGGGGACTGCCTGTAAGACCACTAAAATGGTATCCCATAGAACTTTAAAATCAAAACGCATAGCCTAGTCCTCCCTTCTCCAAATCATAGCGTAACGGTTTTCCAGCAACTTACTGATTAAGATTAATAGTGATGACATGGCCCAATAAATGAGGGCAATCGCAAAGTAGACTTCCACCTGGTAAAGACCATAGTTATTGGCAATAATAATTTCTGCCTGCCCCATCAGGTCGACTAAACCAATAAGGAAAAGTAAGGAAGTGTCCTTTAACAAATCGATCACAGCAGTCGTTAAAGACGGTAAGGCAATGGGGATAATTTGTGGAAAAATAATCCGCCAATTTCTTTGCCAGGATGTCATCCCCAAACTCAGGGCCGCTTCTTTTTGGTCTTGGCCGACAGCTAGATAGGCAGGACGGATAATTTCAGCCATAAAGGCCCCATTATAAGCCACCAAGGCTAAAATCGCTGCCGTTACCTGACTATTGGTTCCCAGTGAGATATGAAAGGGACGTAAAATAAAAGGAATCCCATAATAGGCCACGAAAAGGTGGATAATTCCTGGGGTCGACCGCATAAAGGATGTGTATATCCTTAATAGCGGGTCGACTATCGGAATCTTTTTCACCTGTAAAGAGGCCACAATAACAGCCAGCAATAGGGAGCCAACTAAGGCAACTACAAAGACAAATAAAGTTAGCGGCAAGGTCTTTAGGAGGGCGGGGAGTATATTAATAATAAATCCAAAATCCATAAAGCAACTCCTTTATTACAGAGAAAAGCGACTAATGGTTAATAACTGATTAGTCGCCTGACAACTATTAATTTTCTTCACTGATTTCATAGTCGAAAATGTTCTTTCCATACCATTTTTCTGAAAGTTCTTGTAATTTACCTTCATCCGCTAGTTGTTGGATCGCCTTATCTAAAGCTTCTTTTAAATCTTCCCGGTCAGGAGCAATCATAAAGTAAGTGGCTTTGACTTGAACAGGTTGGTCAGCTGTATTCACATTTAAGCCTAATTCTTCAATAATTTGGTCGGCACCCAGGTTGGACGGCATCACAACAGCATCGGATTCGCCCTTGTCAACTGCTTGGAAACGTTCCGCAAAAGAACCTGATTCACCCAATTGGATATCAATTTGATTGTCAGGATGGGCTTCATTATAAGCGGTTAATAAGTTAAAGATTCCCCCATTCGGTGTTACCGGGTGGACCTTCTTATTGGTTAAATCATCTAAACTTTGAATGGAATCATCATCAGCGCGCTTGTAGATTTCGATAACGCTGGCTCCAGTATGTTTTTCTGGGAAGAGGTACATGGATTCACGTTCAGGATTCTTGTAGAGTCCCCCACCGATAAAGTCATATTGTCCTGTTTCCAAACCTACTTGGGCAGCTTCAGAGTCAACACTTTCAATATTAATATTATACTCAGGCATCACTTCATCTAAGGCTTGGATCAGCTCCACTTCGTATCCGGTTAAATTCCCCTTTTCATCGGTAAAGGATAAGGGCTTTGAAGCATTTTCAACCGCAACAGTCACGGTTTTGGCTCCGGATTCGGATCCGCCTTGGCTATTCCCGCAGGCTGCTAAAAAGAGTCCTGCTAGTACAATGATAAAAGTCTTTAATGTTTTCATTAATTATTCTCCTCACTTTCGGCTAAAAAGGGATGTTGGATCTTATTGACAAAGTCTCGCGTACGGACTTCCTTAGCTGCTGAAAAAATCTGTTGGGGACTTCCCGATTCAACGATTTCACCATTTTCCATGAAAACAACCTGGGAAGAAACGTATTTAGCAAAATCCATTTCATGGGTAGTAATTAACATAGTCACCCCGGTCCGAGCAATCTCTTGTAGAATCTTTAGCAATTCTGCCGAGCGTTCTGGGTCCAGTGACGAAGTCGGTTCATCTAAAAGTAAAATTTCAGGTTTTAGAGCCACTGCCCGGGCAATTCCTACGCGTTGGGCCTGGCCTCCAGATAACTGGCTAGGATACTTATCTAAATGGTCCAACATGCCCACCTGGTCTAATTCTGCCTTGGCAATTTTTTCAGCACTTTCAGCACTCTTGCCCTGGACCGTAATTAGACCCTCTGTCACGTTCTCTAAAACGGTTTTATTTTTAAAGAGACTATAATTTTGAAAAACCATAGCCGTTCGCCGGCGGATTTCAGTAATTTCTTGTTTGGTCGCTTGGTCAGCTGCCACGGTCAAGTCATTGAGCTGGATATTTCCATGGTCAGCGGGATCGAGGAAATTAATGGTTCTTAATAAGGTGGTTTTTCCGGTACCACTGGGACCAATGATAGCAACCACTTCCCCGTCATTGACGGTTAAGTCAATCCCCTTTAAAACTTCCTTATCAGCGAAAGTTTTGTGAATGTTCTCTAGGCGCAGCAAAGTCTTCCCTCCATTTACTTATTTTTTGTTAGTAATAATTTTAACATATTTTTCTCTCATAAAAAGCATATTGCTCAGTGAGCTGAAAGTTTTTTTATCTGCATTGAAAAAAAGCGATTAACACCTGCCTTTAATGGCTAGATATTAATCGCTTAATTGTTTTACTATTTATTCAGCTTATTTAGCAAATAATTATAATGAGCATTCGTTCTGCATTTGAAATTGGGTCGTTAAAAAGCCATGGCACCGGTTCGGGCCTAGGTCCCTCACCTAGCGAGACTCAAATGCCTCGTACGGCTATCGCCTACGATCCATAATTCGCTTCACTTGCTTGTTCATGACTAACTCCCCATTTCAAAGCGTCACTACTGCTCATGATTATTAAGTAAATAAAAATTTTATTTAATAATTAGTTGCCAAGACTTAAAAATCAATTTTTTAATTCATGAACAAAACGGTTAAGGTCGGGACAGGCTTTTTCGAAGTTCAGGCCATCTTGGTGAATATTGGGATTGTCGATTGAGGCTTGGAGAATTTTGGGCAGGGTTTCCACGGCTAAGGCGGTACTTGCTTTGAGCGAGGCCCCATTTTCACGGGCGCCAACGAATATAGAAGCAAAGATATCACCGGTTCCATGGAAAAGTCCGCCAACAAAATCCGCCTGAATCAGACCCTCAGTCTCATTGTCAGCGTCATAGTAATAGGCCCCTGTCTGTTGATCACCATCATATCCTACCCCAGTGAGAACCAGTGAAGTCGGCTGGTCACTGTCCTGGTTGATTAAAGCGGCTAAGTCTTTAGCGCTTTGATAGCCTGCCAGGCCTTCTTGATAGGGTAAGTCATAGATAAAGGCCGCCTCGGTTTGATTGGGCATGATCACATCAGCAATATCACATAACTTGCGCATGGCCTTGGCATAGGCCTCATCAAAACCGGGATAAAACTTGCCTTGGTCAGCCATAACTGGGTCTAGGTAAATCTTCCCACCGGCCTTAATTAATTGAGGTAATTTTTCAATTAAGAAGTCAATTTGCTCAATACTTCCCAAATAACCGACATAAACAGCGTCAAACTTTAGCCCAAAGGATTGCCAGTGACCAACAATCTTAGCCATTTCATCACTGAGGTCCAGATAGGTATAGCCTTCAAAACCTGGTCCCGTATGGGTAGACAAGAGTGAGGTGGGTAATAAGGTCCCCGCTAATTCCATCATGGCTAAGATAGGTAAGGCTACTGTTGAAGAACACTTACCGTAGCAGGAAATATCATGGACGATTAAAATATTCTTCATGCAATTTCCTTCCTATTTAACCACAATATTAACTAATTTATCAGGAACAGCAATCACCTTCACCACGTCCTTACCAGCAATAGCTGCTTGGACCTTGTCTGAATCTTTGGCTGCTTGACTTAATTCCTCTTGGCTAAGGCCGCTAGCTACTTGGAGACGTTCCTTGATTTTACCGTTCACTTGGACCACAATTTCGATGCTTTCTTCAACCAATTGGCTTTCATCGTAACTTGGCCATGGCACATAAGAAATCCCAGCTTCACCGGTTAAACGTTGCCACAATTCTTCTCCCAAGTGAGGAGCAATTGGAGCCAGTAATTGGACAAAGCCCTTGGCATAGTCGTAAGGAATACTTTCTGCCTTATTAGCTTCATTGACAAAGACCATCATTTGCGAAATTGCTGTATTAAAGTGTAATTTTTCCAGGTCTTCAGTGACTTTCTTGACGGTTTGATTGTAAACCTTGTCTAATTCACCCGTATCAATGGTAGTAATGCGGTCTCGTAATTGGTCGTCACTATCGATAAATAGGCGCCAGACTCTTTCCAGGAAGCGTCTAGCCCCCGCTAAGCCATCTTCACTCCAAGCAATTGAGGCATCCAAAGGTCCCATAAACATTTCATACAAGCGTAAGGTATCGGCCCCATAACGTTCAACAATGTCATCGGGGTTAACCACATTGCCTTTTGATTTAGACATTTTTTCATGACCTTCACCGAGGATCATCCCTTGGTTGAAGAGTTTTTGGAAGGGTTCTTCGGTAGGCACTACCCCTAAGTCATAGAGGAACATGTTCCAGAAACGCGCATAGAGGAGGTGAAGAACAGCATGTTCTGCCCCACCGATATAAAGGTCAACATTCATCCAATAATCAGCGGCTTCTTGACTAACGAGAGCTTCCTTATTCTTAGGATCACAGAAGCGAATAAAGTACCAGCTTGATCCCGCCCATTGTGGCATGGTGTTGGTTTCGCGCTTCCCGTGGAGGCCAGTTTCTTCATCATAAACGTTAAGCCAGTCGTCAAAGTTGGCTAGTGGGGATTCTCCAGTACCTGATGGTTTAATATCTTTACCTTCTGGCAACAAGACCGGTAAGTCTGCTTCAGGAACCGCTGTGGTGGTCCCATCTTCCCAATGGATAACAGGAATTGGTTCACCCCAGTAGCGTTGGCGTGAGAAGACCCAGTCACGGAGACGGTAGGAGGTCTTAGCTTGGCCAGCGCCCTTAGCTTCCAGGATTTCAATGGACTTTTGAATGGCTTCATCCTTGCCTAAACCATCCAATTCTTCTGAATGAATGTGGTTCCCATCACCGGTATAAGCTTCTTTTTCCAGGTCGCCACCTTCGATGACGGCTTTGATTGGAAGGTCAAATTGCTTAGCAAATTCGTAGTCCCTTTGGTCATGGGCAGGAACAGCCATAACCGCACCGCTTCCATAAGAAACCAAGACATAGTCAGCCACCCAAATTGGGAGCTTGTCCCCGTTGAGTGGGTTAACTGCATAGGCCCCAGTAAATACCCCAGTCTTCTCCTTAGCGAGATCGGTACGTTCTAAGTCAGACTTATGGCTGGCTGCTTCAACATAATCAGCCACGGCTTGTTTTTGGCCTTCGCTCACAATTTGTTTGATCAGTGGATGTTCTGGGGCTAAAGCACAGTAGGTCGCTCCGTAAAGCGTATCAGGACGGGTGGTAAAGACTTCAAATTCTTTGTCAGTATCAGCCACCTTAAAGGTCACATCGGCCCCCTCTGAACGACCAATCCAGTTCCGTTGCATTTCCTTAATGCTTTCTGGCCAATCCAAGTCGTCTAAACCATCCAAGAGACGGTCAGCATAGGCAGTAATCTTTAATACCCATTGCTTCATCGGACGACGGACTACAGGATGGTTGCCCCGTTCAGACAAGCCATCGATCACTTCTTCATTAGCCAGAACCGTGCCCAAGGCTTCACACCAGTTAACCATGATTTCATCTTCGTAGGCTAGGCCCTTTTCAAAGAGTTTGGTGAAGATCCATTGGGTCCACTTATAATATTCTGGGTCAGTGGTGTCAATTTCACGGTCCCAGTCATAGGAAAAACCGAGGGATTCAATTTGTTTCTTGAAGACACCGATATTGGCTTGGGTAAATTCGGCAGGGTCATTACCGGTATCGAGGGCATATTGTTCCGCTGGTAAACCAAAAGCGTCCCAACCCATAGGATGGAGGACATTATAACCTTGAGCCCGCTTCATTCTCGAAACAATATCAGTTGCAGTATAACCTTCTGGGTGCCCCACATGGAGTCCTTGACCGGAAGGATAAGGGAACATGTCCAATGCATAAAACTTAGGCAAGGACTTGTCCTCTAAGATTTTAAAGCTCTTATTGTCTTTCCAATATTTTTGCCATTTTTTCTCTATTGTCTTGTGGTTATAAGCCATTATGTAATCCCCTTCCATTTCAACATGAAATATTTACCTAAAAAAAAAGCCCCCTTATACAAGTTATCTTGCATAAATAGGACGAATGATCGTGGTACCACCTACGTTGGCTCTCTTCTTACCCTTAACGCAGGTGAGACGGCAAACAAGTTGCGTGTGAATCATCAGACGAGTTCACTGTTAGGAATAAGATGTTTTCACCAAGCACATCCTCGCTAAGTATTCCGCCCAAGTTACTACTTCTGAGTCGTCTTCATACTTATGCCATTGTATCACGCTTTAGACCCAGGAGCAACTTTATTTATCTTTGGGAATTTCTTTCAGGCAATGGCTCACCTTTAGTAAAAATATATGCTAAAATAAATAAAAGATAAAAAAGAGGAGGTGATCTGATGCAAGCCATACACTATTACTTTATCCGCCATGGAGAGACCGAAGCCAACCAAAACAAGCTGGCTGGTCAAGAAAAAGTACAAGGCTGGACCGATACCCCCCTAACCCGGGTAGGTCAAGCACAAATGGCCGATTTAGCTGACCACTTTAAAAATATTCCCTTGGATTTAGCCTACTCAAGTGACATGCCAAGGAGTCAAACGAGTGCCCAAATTCTCTTATCGAGTCAGCCCCAAGGCCTAATAGCAACTCCCTTAAAAGAATTTCGTGAGATTTATTACGGCGGTATGGAAGGGCAGCCCATCGAAGTAGCCTGGCCCGAAAGCTTGCAGGAAATGGTCCACCACATGCGAGAAGAAGGCATCCCTCAATCACAATTTGTGCCTAATGTTATTGATGGCATTAGCCACCGTGATCCTAAAGGCTTAGCTGAAGATTTTATGACCTTTTGGAACCGCCTAGAAAGTGGGATGATGCAGGTCCATGATGAGGCTTTAGAATACCGCCTAGACCATATGAAACCCGAAATCAATGTCGCCATCGTCTCCCACCATACCCCGATCTCTGCCTTTCTGCACGAGGTCTTGGCTGATTTTGACTTAGCCGAGGTGCTAGACTACGGTCACTATGCCCATGTTTCCTACCATGATGGTTTCTATGAACTAATCGAGTGGAATATGAGTTAAAGAAGTAAAAGATCTTGTATAAAAATAAAAACCGGATGAATCAGTGTAAAGAATCACTGATCCATTCGGTTTCTTTATTTGTCGGCTTCAAAGGATTCAAAGACCAGCTCTCTTAATTCACCAACAAGGTAAAGGCTGCCAAAGACACAGATAAGGCAATCCCCCTCCTGCTGGTCAGCCCATCGTCTGGCATAGGCCATAGCGTCTTCATTATTCTGAGCGGTGTAGGTGTTTACCTTTTGGAGGCCTGTAACCATATGGGTGGCCTTGGTGAGTTCACTGGCTGTCATGGCCCGGTCTGAATCAGGGGTAATGGTGACAATCTCATCAAATAAGTGAACGACCTCTCCTAACATGCGGTAGACATCCTTATCCCTGAGCATGCCGGTAATGCCTAAGCGAGGTATATTAGGGAAGTAATCCTCAACGGCGTGACGCATGGCCCGGACCCCATCTAAATTATGGCTACCATCAATAATAATTTCTGGATCTTGGTGAACCCATTCAAAACGTCCTGGCCAAGAAACTGTCTGTAAACCTTCTTTTATCTGCTTGAGCTCTACATTAAAACCAGCTCGTTTGATTTCAGCTAAAGCCTCAATCGCTAAGCAAGCATTAAGCACTTGGTGTTTTCCCAATAAGTTAAGGTGATAATTCTCTCCCTTATAAGTAAAAACTTGCTGACGGTTTTCCGGGTGAATATTCTCAATACTTTCTGTATCAATCGTCTTCAAAGGCGCTCCTTGACGTTCAGCAGTCGCACTTAATACTTCAATCGCCTCTTTCGGATAGGGGTAAACCACCACCGGAGTGTAGTACTTAATAATCCCCGCTTTTTCTTTAGCAATTTCTGAAATGGTATGGCCCAGGATATTTTCATGGTCTAAGGCAATCTTAGTAATCACACTGACTAAAGGACTCTTCACCAGGTTAGTGGCATCCAAGCGACCACCTAATCCCACTTCTAGAACAATAATATCGCAGCCTTCATGGTAAAAGATCAACCAAGCCATGGCAGTAAATAATTCAAACTCGCTACATTGAATCTTAGTGCCGGCAAGTTTTTCCTTCATGTAGTCTTTCATGGCTCGCAGCTTTTCATCAGCGATATTCTCCCCGTTAATCCGGATACGCTCATTAAAACTCACTAAAGATGGTGAGGTATACAAACCTACCTTATAGCCAGCTAATTGGAGGGTCCTAGCAATCATTGAGGCGGTTGAGCCCTTGCCATTGGTGCCGGCGATATGGACAGTAGGCAATTTGTCTTGGGGATTATCAAAGACCGCCATTAAGTCGCGAATATGGTCTAGGCCCAGGGTCCATTTGCCCCGCTCTAAGACCGGTAAATCTTTTTCAAATTCTTCATAATCCATCTAATTTGGGTCATCCTTTCACATATCCAGGTCAATGATTAAACTGCCCGCTCTATTTAAGTTATAGGAGCAGTCAAAAGTCTGCTTTCTCTTATAGTATACTAAGTTTTTTCGCGCTGGGATAGCCTTAGCTTTATTTTGTCAGCTTGCACTCTCTTTCCAAACCTGTTCCAAACCTGCTCGCTGACAAAAGTGAACTCCGCTTCAGAAATATTTGGCAATCCTTTTCAAGGATTTCCGCATATTTCTTCCAGCGTTTCACTTTTTGATGTCAGCTCACACTCTATTTCAAACCTGTTCCAGTCACAGGACGAACATCCACTTCAAAAACTGTCAACGCTCAGGCTTAATTGAGTTCGGTTGCCAAACTTGAAGTCACTTCAGAAAATACCAACACACAGCCTCCCTGTGCTTATGGTATTTTCCTCCAGTGATCCAAGTCTCTAACGGCACCCTCACATCCTTATAACTGAGCTTATACCAGTTTCCTCCAGTTGCTATAGCTGTTCGAAGCATTAGCGAGTTACAGATATAGTATGCGTAGCGGTTTCGCCCTTTTATGTGACCGTCACACTCTATTCCTTAAAACATATTTTTTATGGATTCGATGTTTTTGATGGTTACACTGATTGTTCCATCGGGGTTATTGCTTAATTCAATGACGTCGGGATCGTAGAACAAGTCGAGGGGGATGGTGATTTCAATGCCATTGTCCAGTTTCAATTTTTGCCTTTGGAGTTTTGTAGGAATGCTTTCAACTTCTTGCATCATTTCATTGTCAAAAGGGAAAGTCTGGGTTTCTTCCAAATAGGATTGTTTCTTGGCCAGGTTATCTTCGTAGAGATAATCAGCAATCCGCTCATTGGAAAAGCCTTCCTCCCCACTCATTTCATGGTAGAGGATATCCTTAGCCTTGGCTAGGGATTGGTAGACCGGTTCATCATAAGTGTGAGCCGTTTTTTCAACGGCTTTCTTGATGGCCTGGATACTTTCCTTGGCACTGGGTTTAGTCGGCACTTTCAGGTACAATTCGCTAAAATAATTGACCTTTTCCCCTAGACTTTCAATTTCATGCTTCTTTTCTACTAAGTCATACTGGCCACTGGCTAAATTAACCACGATGCCTTCATCAATAGCCTGTTTAGCAGAAGGCAGGATGTTTTTGTGAATAATGAGATCATTTTGAACATTGTCATCATTATAGACCAAGTGATGGGTATAGGACTCATTGTGGTTGAGCTTAAAGGCCGCCAGGTAATCCTCTCCTTGGTCATCAGAAAAACGCAGCCAGAGTAAGTCAGCCGCAGGAATATCAGGGTTTAATTGGATAAATTGAAACCATTGACTAGCCAATGCTTGGCTATTGGGAATAAAGTCTGCTGCAGCCGCTTGAAATTGCTGGTATTTTTCATTATCAGCTGGAAAGATCCCCCGCTTCTTCTTATCGGTAACCCAGACCTTATCAATTAAGGCATGCATATATTTAAATAAATGATTACTATCAACTGCTAAGGGGAGTTCAGACATGACCCCCTGGTTAATGTTTTGATCATAGATATGTAAGATTGCTTCTTTAATAATCAAAAATCTGCTCTCCTCCAATGAAAAAGTCTCCCTCAGCTAGTTGAAGGAGACTAGATGACTTTATTTTTCCGCTTTTAAGCGGGGGATGATTTCTTGCTTTAAATAATCATTGAGGCCTTGGCTGGTTTCTTCGTGGTGTAAGGCATATTGGATGCTGGCCTCGATAAGTCCCAAGGGTTCTCCCACTTCATACCATTGGCCATGGAAGTGGGTGGATAAAACCGGATGGTCCTTAGCCAGTAAATTTAAAGCGTCGGTAAGTTCAATTTCTCCAGATTGAGGGTTAACACCAACCGCTTCAATCGCTGAAAAAATCTCAGGGGTTAAGACATAACGTCCACAAATGGCCATGGCGGGGTCATAATTGGGTTCTGTGGGTTTCTCCACGAGGCCACTGATATCATAGACATCTCCCGACCGTGAGCTAGCTTCATCAACAATTCCATAATGCTTAGCCTCTTGGTTGGAGACTGCTTGGGTCAGGATAGCTGTTGCTTGGTAGCGTTCAGCAATTTCCATGACCTGCTTAGAAGCGGGCTTATCGGAAACCATAATATTATCGCCCAGGGTTAAGAGAAAAGGTTCGTTCCCTACAAAGGACTTGGCTTGTAGGATGGCGTCGCCAAGCCCCTTAGGATAGTGTTGGCGTTTGAACTGAATATTATGTAAGGTGCTAGATTGAACCATTTCCAATAAGTCTGCCTTACCCTTTTCAGTAAGGTTTTGCTCTAACTCATAATTAGAGTCGAAATGGTCTTCGATAGAGCGCTTGTTGCGCCCAGTAACAATGAGAATTTCTTCAATTCCACTGGACAGCACTTCTTCAACAATAAATTGAATGACTGGCTTATCCATCAAAGGGAGCATTTCTTTGGCAGTGGCTTTAGTAATAGGGAGAAAACGCGTCCCCAAACCTGCTGCCGGGATTACTGCCTTCTTAATGGTCATCATCTGACAACTCCTTATCTGTGTGCCCATTTTCTAACAAGGCGGCTTCATAGGCCTTGGCATATTTAGGAACATCACCAGCTCCCATAAAGAGAATCACCGCATCCTTATAAGCGAGTAATGAAGTCATATCGTCTAAATCAAGCGCCGCATGCGGAACCGTTAAACGATCCAGGACATCTTGGCTGGATACTTGGTGGTGGTCGGTTTCCCGTGCTGAAGCAAAGATATCACAGACATAAGCCGCATCGGACTTGTCTAAAGCCTCGGCAAATTGGTCCAATAGTGCCAGGGTCCGCGAATAGGTATGAGGTTGGAAGACACTAATCACTTGCTTATCTGGATATTGTTGGCGGGCGGCATCAATGGTCGCTTTGATTTCTGAAGGATGGTGGGCATAGTCATCGACAATCACCATATCCTCAACAAAACGTTCGTTAAAGCGACGTTTCACACCCTTAAAGCTGGTCAAGGCTTCTTGAACATCCTCTGGGTCAAAGCCTTCTAAATAACAGAAACCAATCACTGCCAGGCTATTCAAGATGCTATGTTGGCCAAAGGTATGGATGGAAAAGTTGCCATAATGCTTACCTTGGACCCAGACGTCAAAGTGAGAGCCCTTGGTGTTACGAACGATATCCTTGGCAACAATATCAAAATCATCATTGTCAATGCCGTAATACCATACGTCGACCTCATCCTTCAGTTTTTGTAGGTAAGGATCATCTCCATAGGCAATCACTTTATTCTTCACTTGGTGGGCAAATTTTCGGTTAGCAGCAAAGACTTCTTCAATATTGTGGTAAAAATCGGGATGGTCGAAGTCGATATTGGTAAAGATGGCATAATCAGGTTCATAAGCTAAGAAATGTTCCCGGTATTCGTCGGCTTCTAAGACAAAATATTCCCCGTCTTCTACGCCCTTACCAGTCCCGTCTCCAATCAGGTAGGAAGTCGTTTTTAAGCTACCTAGAACATGGGCCATAAGACCGGTGGTTGAGGTTTTCCCGTGAGAACCGGTGATAGCAACACTGGTATATTTCTTAATGAGTTCACCTAAGAAGTAATGGTAGCGGGTAACGGTCAAGCCTAACTCCTTGGCCCGGACAACTTCAGGGTGGTCATCTTTAAAGGCGTTCCCACAAATCACCGTCATCCCTTCATGGATATTGTCAGGATCAAAAGGTAATACGGTGATGCCCGCTTCCTTCAAACCTTCCTCAGTAAAGAAATGATCAGTGACATCAGAACCCTGGACCTGATAGCCAGCTCCTTTAAGAACGCGTGCGAGAGCACTCATGCCTGTGCCTTTGATTCCGGTAAAATGATAGGTCAATTCTTTATCCATGTCTTATTTGTCTCCGTTTCCATCTTGATGCTTTTTGAAAGGGGGTTGGTCTTTAGCTAGGCCATCATCCTGACCTAGGAAAGAGTTCCCCTTGAGGGGTCTTTCCTCAGCCATAATTGACTGTAAACCCCGGTTTAAATGCTTCTTGGGTCTTGCTTTACTTTTGTTCGAGTTAGGCTGATTTGTAGAAGCCGAATCGCGTTTTTGGCTAGTCCTTGGCGACGCCGTTTTCTTACTTGGGCTTTGAGAAGGCAGTTCTGCTTTTGTCCCTTTGTCTTGAGCAGGATTGCTGGTCTGGCTATTCAACCAGGTTGAGGGCAGCTCAGTCGGTTTAAAGGGCTTTTTACTCTGGTACATTTGAAATTCTTTAATTTCACGCCGTAAGCGGGCCTGCTTTTCTCTTTTATCCTCACGAATGGAGTTTTGCTTGTAATGGTAGGGACTATTTTGTCGCTGGTCATTAATTTCTTTGCGACGCCGCATAGCCTCTGAACGATCAGGACGAACAGAGGCTCGGTTAGCTTGATAAGGTGAACTATTAATTACCATCTGATCATCGTCAATATGGAAGCTGACCGGGGCTTCTTTGCCTAAGCGCTGGTCATTATTTTCCTGGTAATTGCTATAGTCACGGCTTAAATAGTTAGGGAAATCAAGGACAGAGTGCTTAGGCTTAATCCGCTGCGTATTCTCTTTACGATAAAAAGGGACAAAGGCCATATCCTCTCATTCCTTTCTTGATAAAATATTTCAGTGAACCTGTCAATGACTCCTTTAATCTAATTGATCTTTGATTGACTCAAAAGGAGTTCCTGGGGTCAATTCATCGTCAAGCACTAAGATGCCTTGACGTTCATGGTCAGGGTCCAAGCCTAATTCATAGGCGGAACAAATCATCCCATTACTTTTCACTCCGCGCAATTCTCCTGGCCAGATAATCTGTCCATTAGGCATAACTGCCCCACTCAGGGCCACGACTACGGTCTGCCCTTGGTCAATATTGCTTGCCCCACAAACAATTTGTTGGATGCCTGCCGGGCCCACTTGGGTTTGGGTAACATGCAAGTGGTCAGAATTTTCATGGTCGACACATTCCACTACCTTTCCTACCACAATCCGGGGTTCGTTTGAGATTTTGATGGTTTCAAAACCTTGTTCATAGAATAATTGGTTAATTTGCTCAATTTGAGCATCTTCTAAGAGAACATGTCCTGTCCCCTTTATCTCCATATAAGTCGAAATATTATTGATATTATAACCAATGGTTTCTTTATTTTCCTTGTTATAAATACGTGTCACATCGGACAACGTTTCAGTTTCTATTAGTTCACGAGGAAGATCTGCTGACGTCAGCATCAACACATCGCCTACTCCTCGAGGATTGTAGAAACTAAGCCACATAATTAACTTCTCCTTTATATTGCTTGCCCGATTTATATCAGCGAGCAAGTCATTAAATCTTTACAAAGTATCGTGTAAATTATAAACTGAAACCGTTAAAAAGGCAATTCAAGCCTAATTCCAAAATATACCCCTTTCTCTAGCCTCCTGCAAGAAAAGCTTAAGCGTGTTATAATTAAAAGAAATATTGCGCTTAATCCATTAAACAAAGGAGATTGACATTCACTATGGTAAAAAAAGCCCTAATTAATCAGTTGAAAGATAGCGTTTTTCCCAACGATCAAAAGCAAAACTACGCCCTGGCCGGCAGCCTCTTTGCCTGTGGATTAGTCATTGGTGGCGTTGCTGCGGCTTTAATTTATGACCAAGTCCAAGCCCATAAGGCTAAAGACGGCATGGAAGTTTTAGAGGCCGTCAAAGACCACTTTAAAAAAGACGGCGACATCGAAGGCTCTTGGATTGAACTCCAACCGGTCCATGTTAACCGGTTTGGCCAAGAGCAAAAGCTCTATTACGGTGGTATCTCCCGTTTAGAAAATAATAAAGTCGTTCAATATGAATTCTATGCCGACGCAATCACAGGCAATATTGTTGATATTTTTGCCATTGACTAATAGATCATGCTTAAGAAAAACCAAGCCGGAAGTGCTCAAAATGAAGAGACTGCCCGCTTGGTTTTTTATCAACAGGATTTTGCTTTTATCGCTCAACTTTTAAAGTGAGCAATTAGGCGGTAGATTCTTTGACCTCTTTGGGAGAACTTAGCCTCATACTCGGTCATAATATTATCTGTTACCCCACTATTGTGGAGGTCTAAGGATACATCATCTAAGACCATTCCATAATGGGAGAGCGAAATTAAGGAATACTCAAAGAGCCCTTGGTTATCCGTCTTGAAAATTAAGCGACCGTCTGCTTTTAAGATGTTTTGGTATTGCTTGAGGAAGTTTTCATGGGTCAAGCGGCGCTTGGCATGGCGTTTTTTGGGCCAAGGATCGGAAAAATTTAAGTAAATTTCACTAACTTCATCTTGGGCAAACATATCACTGACATGGTTACCATCTCCGCGGATGAAACGCAGGTTGCTTAATTCGGTTTCCATGGCCTTCTGTAGGGCCATAACTAAGACATCAGAGATCATTTCGATGCCGATAAAATTAATTTCAGGATAGGTCTTAGCCATTTCAATTAGAAATTGGCCCTTCCCGGTACCAACTTCTACATGGATAGGATGGTCATTGGCAAATATTTCATGCCAGTGGCCTTTTTTGTCGTAAGGGTCAGTAATCACCCATTCAGGGTGTTGGGCGATCAAGTCTTTGGCCCAGGGTTTGTGACGTACACGCATAGTCTTCCTCCTTAGTGGTGTTTGCTAACTTAGAAAAAGGTTGTGACCCTTGCCACAACCTTTTTTAATTGACAAATGTTTTTAAACTAATGCTGATCATTTTCCTAGTCAATAGACCAGGAAGTGATGGGGTTTTCTTGGTTACTGCTTTTAAAATAGCGGTTTTCATAGATGTGTCTGAGCAATAAAATACTTTCATTAATGTGATAGATACGTTTTTTCTGATAGTCTGCCTTAATTAAAAAGAGCAAATTCATTAATGAATACCATTCAATCCGTAAATAGGTTTCTTCACTAACATGTAAGTTATACAGATCAAACCAGTGATCCCAATCTTCCAAGGGAATATATTGGACTAAGAGCTGGGTAATGTCAAAAATAGGGTCAGCAATGCAGACCTTCTCCCAGTCTACCAAGTATAAGCGATGGTCTTCTGACAAAATAAAATTACGGCGATTGAGGTCGCTATGGCAGACAGTTCGCCGGGCATTTTGCACAAAAGACAGGGTGTCATAGAGGTAATCCTTGACGCTATTAATATAGGTTAGGGAGTCCAGATCCTCACTAAGATTGTTTTCAAATTCGTGTAAGAAATCTTCTGGTTTATAGGTCTTCCCACCAATCTTCACCAGCATATTATAGAGATTGTCGGAGTGATGGTAGCGTGACATTAACTTAGTCACGATGCCTTGCTGGATTTCTTGGGCTGACAGGGTGTGTCCATATAGCCATTCTTGAGCTGAGTAGACATCACCGCTAGCAGTTCTTTTGGTCCAGATCAAGCGAGGGGTAATCCCCTCCATGGACAAGGCAGCTAAAAAAGGAGAAGAATTTCGCTTCAGAAATATCCGCTCTTGATTATGTGTTCCCATAAAAGCTTGGCCAGTATCGCCACCTATTGGGTGCAAGGTCCATTCTTTATCGAATTGGAACTCCATAACTTCTCCTCCCTTTCTCCCGATTATATTTAAACAGTATCTCTTATTTTAGTCAGAAATTAGAGGATCGTCAATAATTATCTATGTAATTTTTCCAAGAGACGATTTTTTCCTCGTAAGCGACGGGGTAAATAGACCCGGGTGAAAAGGATAGTCATTAATCCCGCTAAAATTAAGAAAATCACACTGTCCTGCCAGGATTTGCTAATTAGGAAACTCATGGTAAGCAAAGTCGTCTGCAAGCCTAGCGGCAGGTATAAAAAGCGGCGAAAAGCCGGCAAAGCTTGCCCCTGCTCTAGGGGGTAAATTTTCATTAAGGGGTGCTTATAATAGCGACGATAGAGGGGTAAAATTTGAAAATGACTGGCATAAAGCATTAAAAGGCCTAAACAATAGGTCAGCGGGTGACTAGGTAAGAAATAAACCAAGAGAGTCGCTAGGACAGTAAGCCTGAGCCATAAATTGAAATAATCCTGGCTCCGACAAAAGGCCCTTTGGTAGAGGAAATAATAGGGATTGTTCTTGCTGGTCATAAGCAGTAAATCTAAATATATCCGCCGCTTAACTGCCCTTTGACCCGTTGGTACATCCACAAACAGGCTCAAGACCTGGTTAACTCTTTCTTGGCGTTGGCTTTCATCACTTGCAATCTTTAACCAATCCCATTGCTTTTCACCCTGCCAGTTTTTACTGGTCAGATAATAGATGACGATCATCACAAAAACAAAAGCCAGGGCCAAAAAGATCTTTCCCCGCACAGCAAAATACAACTGGCAAAAGCTATAAGCTGCAGTCAAAACCATCAAGAGCCTGCTTTTGCTGGGACTGTAAAAATGAAAATTCTCTAAAACTGACCGTAACTGGAGAGCCTTCAAGCCGACCATTATCACAAAGATAGCAAGGACCTGGCCCGCTGACAAGCCTTGGTGAATCAGTAAGAAAGGATAAGATACCCCCACAAATAAGGCATAGATCCCCGTTGGCAGGAGTAAGCTATAGGCTAAGGCCTGGCTAAAGTAAGCCTTAAAGTCCGCTTCTCTAGCCAGTAAAAAGACTGTGTCCGCCTTTTCAATGAAGCTAGCTATCTTTCCTATCCCCATCACTAAGGCCGTGGCGATGATTAGCCAGATCCATTGGTAAAGCGGGTTAAAAGTCGTTAGGGTCTTTAACCACTGGCTGTATTGAAAGGCCAAGGCCGCTAAAATAAAAGCCAAAGCTAGGATAAAGTGGTCGTTGAAAATATATTTAAAATAACGGAAAATGCGTTTTTGCTGACTTTGACGGCGTTTGGGATAGAGCTCTTTAAAGGTCATGGCTCTGCCCTCTTATTAAGTCAACATAGAGTTCGTCCAAGCTGGCATCTGCCTTATTGAAGCGCTGACGGATCTCCTGTAAGGTCCCTTGGGCTTTAATTTGTCCCTCATGGAGAAAGATAAAGCGATCACAGTAGTGTTCAGCGCTGGACAGGATATGGGTTGACATTAAAATCGCTGCCCCGGCTTGGCGTTTCTTCAGTAATAATTGGGTAAAGTCATCGATCCCCAGTGGGTCTAAGCCGACAAAGGGTTCATCAATAATGTATAACATGGTATCAACCAGCATGGCACAAACAATCATGACCTTTTGCTTCATGCCCTTAGAAAAATGGATGGGTAACCAGTCCAAGCGTTCGGTCAAACGGAAGCGTTCTAAGAGCGGCTCGGCATTAGCCATGGCTTGGTCAGGGTCAATATGGTAGGCCAAGGCAATCAGTTGGATATGCTCGCGCAAAGTGAGCTCTGGATAGAGGATCGGTTGTTCGGGAATATAACTGAGGGCTTGGCGGTAGGCCTGGTTATCTTCAGCCAGTGAATGGCCATTCACCAATATCTCCCCCGCACTCGGCTTGAGCAGACCTAAAATATGCTTAATAGTGGTTGATTTGCCAGCCCCATTCAAGCCAATCAAGCCGACAATTTCACCAGCTTGAACAGAAAAATTTAAATCGTGGAGGACCGTATAATTACTATAACCCCCACTTAAATGTTCTACAGATAGTGTCATCTTTCAATTCCTTTGCTATTGTTAATCTAATCTTAAGACCTCATTTTACACCTAGTTTAGCAAATATCCAGATTTTTTTCGATCAGGGGCGGCCGAAAAAATCCCCGTAGAAAAATTGTGACTTACCTAGGCTTGTGATAAACTTAAGCTAAATGAATAAGTCAATTAGAGAGGACGATATATCATGGAAGATTGCATTTTCTGTAAAATTGCAAACCGGGAAATTCCCACTAATCTAGTCTATGAAGACGAAGTAGTCACTGCTTTCTTAGATAATTCTCAAGTTACTAAGGGGCACACCTTACTCGTTCCTAAAAAACACCTAAAAGATATCTTTGACTACGATGTCAAGGATGCGGGAGCGATTTTTAGACGGATTCCTATTATTGTCGAAGCCATTAAGAAGGCCTACCCAGACGTGCAAGGAATTAACATCTTAAATAACAACGGTGAAATTGCCTATCAATCGGTCTTCCATTCTCACATTCACATCATTCCTCGCTACCAAAAAGAGGAAGGTTTTGCTGTCAAATTCACCAATAATGGTGACAATTATAGTGATGAAGACTTAGCCGAAATTGCTAAAACCATTAACGAAAATATTGAGGTGTAGTCGATGTTAAAAGCATTTTTAAAAGGTTTGGGCTTGGGCGCCCTCCTTGCAGGTTCTTATGCCCTCTTGAAAACGCCCCATTCTGGCGAAACCAACCGCCGCATTCTAAAAGATTATAGTAAACGTTTATCAGGCGCAGCCACCGACCTCACGGGCTCCTTAGCTGAAACCCAAGTGGCCATTAGCGATTTAGCCAACCAAGGCATGCAAACCCTAGGCTCAGCCCGGGATGACATCCAACTAGCTATCCGCGACTTCCAACGCACAGCCGTGCCTCAAATGAATCGTATCCAAGAACAAGTCGCCCAATTACAAGCCGATGTGGATAATTCCGCCCTTTTAAATGGGTCCGCAGATAGCGATGAAACGGCTAATAAGGAAGACGAATAGTACTAGGATAGTAAGAGAAAAGAAGTTTAAGAATCTTTGAAGGTTCTTAGACTTCTTTTCATTAGGATTGAGTTAGAATAAGAGCTGTGCTATATTTTTAGAGTATATTGAATGAAATGATTAGGAGTTTGATTTATGAAATTTAAGAAAAAATTCACCCTAGGCCTAGTATCCAGTCTATGTGCCTTCACCCTAGCGGCTTGCCAAAGTCAAAGCAATGATAGCGCTGTGGCGACCGGTGATGATATTAAAATTACCCAAGGTCAACTGAATGACCAAATGAAGAAAGTTGCTGGCGATCAAACCCTTCGCCAACTCATCCTTTCTGAAATCTCTAAACAAGAAGTGGGTAAAGACCGCTATAAAGAAATCGAACAAGAAACTGACCAACAAATTGCGGCAACTAAGGCTCAAGTTGGCGATAATGACAAATTCCAAAATGTCCTCAAAAGTTCCGGTGTGCCTTCTGAAGAAGCCTACAAAGAATCACTAATCCAATACACCCTCACCCAAGAGGCCCTCAAGAAAAATATCCCAGTTTCTGACGAAGAATTAAAAAAAGCCTACGAAGACTATGAACCTGCTGCAGAAATTTCTCATATCTTAGTAGAAGATGAAAACGAAGCCAAAGATATCATCAAACAATTAGACCAAGGTGGCGACTTTAGTGCATTAGCTAAAGAACACAGTAAAGACCCAGGCAGCAAAGAAAAAGGAGGATCTTTAGGCCAAGTTGAAAAAGGACAAATGGTCAAAGAATTTGAAGACGCCGCTTTCAAACTAAACGAAGGGGAATACACCAAGGAACCGGTCAAATCACAGTATGGCTACCACATCATTAAATTAGATAAAAAGGGTCAAAAAGGTAGCTTTGAAGATGAAAAAGATAAGCTGGCTGAACAAGTGAAGAATAAGAAAATGCAAGATCCTTCTACCCTTCTCCAAGTCACCAGTGATCTCTTGAAGAAATACAACATTGACATTAAGGACTCCGACCTAAAATCTGCTCTCGACCAATTCAAACCAAAAGAAGAGGACAAAAAAGCAGATAAAGATTCCAAAGAAAAATCAAAAGATCAAGACAAAAAAGAAGAAAATAAAGATGACCAAAAAGGACAAGAAAACAGCCAAAGTCAGTCAGAGTCTGATAAAAAGTAGTCTATAAGTAAAAGAGCATGTTCCAAGGAATCTCCTCGGAACATGCTCTTTTCACTTTATTTGAAATTGCCAAATAATTTCCGCTTATGGTCATAGTGAGCATAAAGCAGACCAAAGTTATCCAAGTGCTTACTTTGCCAAGGCTTTTTCTTGCCACAAAAGTGCAAGAGAGCGCCGTGTTCAACTACCCACTTGGGGGTCCACTTCCCTTCACTAATCAACTCATAAAGTTTACTATAACGGACATCATAGTTGTAAACTTGGTCAGGCAAGTCAAAGATAAACTGGCTGTACAAGGCATTGAGAACATCCTGGTCAGGGAGAATTAATTGAAGGCGGTTTTCCCGGATAAAGCTAAAAATATCATCCGCCTTCACCTTTTGCCGGATCGCCTTAAGGTTCATCAATAAAACTCCAGAATTATAATAGTGGTCAGCCTGGCTATTTCCTAAGCGCAATTTATTGATCTGGTCAGTAATCTTAGTCAACTTGGCGTGACTAGCCGCTCCATATAAATCATCTCCTAAGTCAGTTTCATATAGGGGCACGAGGTCATTGATACAAAGGATATCCGCATCCAAGTATAGGATCTTCTCTAACTGATCGGGCAAGAAATAGTGGGCTAGCAAGCGGTAGTAGATAGTCTCTGGATAGCGCTTAGAAACCGGTGCCTCTTGAAAAATATCTGGATCAATAAGAACCGGGTGGTAGGTCATCCCCATGGCTTGTAAAAAACGATCAATTTTGTCGTGGGCTGCCAGGGACTGTTTTTGCAAGATATAGACTTGGTAGTCACGCTTGGCTGTATTTTTATAGATGGAGTAAAGCGTGGTTAGCATGGGCTCCACATAGTGGTCATCAACGGCAAATAATAAGTTCATTCCATAGCTCCTTGACTAAAAAAGTAACATTAGACTTACTTTACCATGTCCAGATGAAATAAAGTCCAGGAAGTTAAAGCTTAATAAATTCTCAACAAAAAAAGAGAGTGCTACGGGCGCACCAAAGATCAATAACACTTTAGAGACGTAAAGATCGGGCTGCACCCAGAGCACGTTTTGATTAGAAAGTCCATATGTTAAAAAAGGAGGTCGGAACAATGGTCCCGATCCCCTTTTTTAATTCTCATTAAATATTTTGATAATAGTCATCACTCGGATGGTAGAAAGAACGTCCTTCTAAGCCCATAATTTTTGGTGTATATTCACCAGGCTCAACATCCTGTAAGTGACTGGTCATCATGTTAATCTTGGCATCTAAATCATCCACCCGGTGAAGGATTTCAGCCTCCAATAGACGTGGGGTTACCGGACTACCAAATTCATTCTTCCCGTGGTGGGCAAGAATCATATGTTTAAGTAAGACCACTGCTTCTTCATCTTGACGGTAGCCTAACTGTTCTGCGGTGAGGGAAATTTTTTGCCCCATTAGAGAGATATGACCAATAAGATTCCCCTCAATAGAATAATCTCCACTTAAAGGATCCACAAATTCAATCACCTTAGCGGCATCATGGAGGATAACCCCGGCATAAAGCAAGCTTTTATCCACATTAGGGTATAGTTTAGCAATTGCTTGAGCCAGGCGTAACATGGAAACGGTGTGGAAGGCTAATCCACCAACAAAGGCATGGTGGTGGCGTTTAGCAGCTGGATATTGGTAGAAAATATCATCGTATTCAGTCATGATGCTGCCCACAATTTTCTTGAGTACCGGATGCATAATGCTTTTGATCCCCGCTTCAATTTCAGCCTTCATATCTTCTACCTTCATGGGACCGTCAGCAATAAACAAACTCGGGTCATTGGGTTCGCCATCATGGGCTAGACGCAAGCCCGAAATCTTCACTTGGGGTTGGCCATTATATAATTCCCGGTGCCCCTTTAAGCGGACCACCCGACCACTTTGAAAGGCCTCCACTTCATCTTCCATAGCACTCCAATACATGCCATCAATAGTCCCTGACTTATCTTGGAAGGTAAATGCAATGAAGTCGCGCCCATTGCGGTCAGTACGTACATTAGCATTTTTTATCAAAATGTAGAGATCAAATTTTTCATTTTGAGGAATTTCATAAATTAAGCGCTTATCCATAAATTAAGTTGGCTTCCTTTCTATGCTTCTAAGTGATGAACTTGGTCGGAATGTAAGCCTTGGGTAATTTCTTGGTCAAAGGTAAAGACAATAATTTGACGGGATAGACTCTTTTCTTTCAAGAATCGATAAATATTTTGCCGGTATTCTTGGTCTAAATGAGCAAAACCTTCGTCAATCAGAATCGGCAAGTCTTGGTGGCCGAGTTGGGCGTCTAAGAAGGCGAAGCGCATAGCCACAAACAAGAGAGCCTTCTCCCCGCGGGATAATTGGTTAACACTGGTCCATTGGTCTCGCATCGGTTGATAGACTTCGACACTTTCATCAGTGTAGCGCATCTTTTCAAATTTAGTATTAGTTAAATCGAAGAGATAGCGATTAGCTTGGGCAAGAACTCGTTGGACAGTATCTTGGCCTTGTCCCAGAGTCGCTTCCTCCATCGTCTTAGCTGCCAATGTATCGCTAGCCCAAGCGACTGCGGTGTCATAAGATTGATCAACTTGTTCTTGCTTGTCTTGTTCCATAGCTTGTAAGGCTTGGCTGTTTTTCATTTGCTTCAATTGATTTTCAATCCGCGCGATATCAGCAAGGAGGACTTGTCTTTGCCCTTCATAGCTATTGATTTGATCTTTTGTGGCCTTAATTTGTTCGCTAACTTCGGCTTCATCTTCATTTAAAGCTGAAGCCTTTTTATCCAGATATTGGTTTAAGAGTTGGTAACGAGCTTCTTTATCCTTAAATTGACCATAGGCAGTCAAGGCTTTTTCTAGGTCTGCACGGTCGGTTAAGTTGTATTGTTTTAAGAAGTTCTCCTCAGTTTTTTCAAGTTGGTCAATATGGTCAGCTAACTGGCTGAGACGGGCTTGCTTGGCTTTTTGTTCTTGGTCTTCATAATCAAGATTAGCCGCATAAAGTCGGTAATTGTGGTAGTCATCCTCAAACTGTTGGAATAAGGAATCCAGTGACAAGGCCTGATTATTGCTTGCTTGGCGGTAATCTGACCATTCCGCTTGGTGGGCTTGACCAAAAGCGCCTGCCCCACTTTGATGGATCAGTTGGTTAATTTCCCCTTCCAAGTCTTCAATTTGTTTCACATAGTCGGTTTGTAGCCAAACCAAGGGCATGATGTAAGCGGAACCGCCCTTAGCTTGTAAGAAGGCCTCTAAATCCTTGGTAAATTGCTTGGATTCTTCCTCTAGTTCTGCAATTTGTTGGTTTTGATTATCGATTTGGCGTTGGATTTCAGCCGTTTCACTGTCAATATCACGTAAGTCTAATTGGTAGGCCTTCTCTTCTTCATTAACATAGTGTTTACCTTTGCGTTCTTGGAACCAAGCAATTAAGACAAAGATTAAACCAAGTATTAAAGCAGGCATCCCTGCTCCCCGCCAGAAAGGACTAGTGTGGAAGAGTGAAATCGCATAACATATTAAACCAACAGCTAATAAGGTCATCCCAATCGGACGAATCCAGGACTGGGTATATTTATAAACAGTGGCTTTGAAGTCATCATAGTTGCTGGAAATCTCTTGACGTTCTTGACCAAGACTTTCCCGGTCTTCCATCAGGTTTTCTAGGCCGGCTTTGGTATTTTTGTAGAAGACCCGGCGGCTATCAATAGCTTTTTGGCGTTTTTGCCATTCTTCGCGCTCTTCGTCGGTGAAATCACGTGGCAATTCATCAATGTTTTCAGCTCCTAAGGCTGAAAGTAAACGGCTTTCTTGGTAACGTTTCTCGACAATTTGATCATGGAGATTCTCATTTTGCCGGATTTGTTCCCGGTAGGCCCGGGCCTCAGCCAACATTTGCTCAGAAATGCCGAGATGGTCACTGATCCATTGTCCTCCGGCATTCAGTTCTTCTTCGGGCTCTGCCTTTGCTTCTACAGAATCCATGATCACAAAGCCTTCAGGGTTGAGCTCTTGATATTCTTCAACTAAGCGGTCTTTGGTGCTCACAATGTTTTGCCATTGGTCAACATCCTGGTCTGAAAAACGTGGTCCATCATATTGGGCGAGTTCAAAGCCCAGTGCCACCCGTTCTTCATCAGAGGCACTCTGTTGGTCAGCCTTTTCCAAGTCCATTAAGCTTTGCCGGGCACTTTGTTCAGCACTTTGAACTTCTGCCAAGGCCGCCTTTTTTTCTGACAATTCTTGGTCCAAGTCAAAATAGGCGTCTTCCTCTTGACGAGCAGCCGCCAAGTCTTGGTCTTGTCTTTCTAATGCAACCATTTCTTGGTTAAGCTTAGGATTTTGTCCTTGGGGCCGGTAGAGGCTATCAGCATCAGCTTGTAATTGGTCGACTTCCTGGCTGAGAGAGAGCTTACCGGTCACACCTAAGTTGACTAAACTACGGGCAAAATCTTCTTCCGATTCCCAGATAAATTGCATTAAATCAGGTTCAGTAAAGCCAAAATAGGCTAAATAAGTGTCCCTGGTCAGGTCACCAAATAATTGTTTAAAATTATCGACTTCTTGGGCCTCTTGACCGGCAACAGACATTTTTAAGACTTGCTTACCATTAGCTCGGGTACGTTCAATGGCACAATCGCCCCATTGGGTATCCTTAAAATATAGACGCCCCCCGAAACGAACTTGGTCATTGGTATCGAAATCACGGCTTCCCTTACGGCGTTGGTTGGGAAAGCCAAACATGATACTTAAAACGAAGCTCATCAAAGTGGATTTTCCCGACCCGTTTGGACCTAGGAAAACATTAAAATCATCCGTCAATTGAAATTGGCGGTGGACAAATTTCCCATAGCCAAAGATGTCGATTGCTTGTAGTTTCATTTGTTATGATTCCTCCGTGCTTACTTATTTTTGATAGAGAGAGAGTAAAATTTTATTTCTAGTTGCGGCTAAGACGTCTTCTTGAAACTGGCTTAGTGAGATGGCCGGTTGCAAGTGGCGCTGCCAAAGCGGATGATCTAATAGTTCATTTAATGCCTGGTCAAAGGCTGTTGGATCCTGATAATGGTCGAGTGTCTCCATCAAGGCCTGCTCATATAAACTGGCCTGGTCCAAACTTTTGGCTCCTTTGACTTCAAAGCGCAAGTCAGCCAAAAAAACATCATCCTGGTCTTGGGTCTGCCACTGTAATTGATCGAATAAGTCCTTGGCATAGTCCTCCCAGAAAGCCAAGCTATCGCCATCGGAGCCGTCCAGGCGATAGTGGAGGCGCAAGACATAATGTAAGCCCTCTGCTCTTGCCTGGTCCACCTCAGCTTGGTATGCTTTTTGGAAAAGTGCTTGCAAATCACTGACCCCTTGAATTGGGGGCGCAATCGCTTGGTGGACTTTAAATTGCCAATCAGTCGTTTCGATGCTTTCAATGATTGGATCCCTTCCCTGTTCAAGCGAGACGAGGACCCCACCTTTAGGGCCAGTTTCTTTGAAATGGGTTCCTTGGATATTTCCGGGATAGACGATAGGTGTATGCCCGGATAATTGTTGGGCTGCATGAATATGCCCCAAGGCCCAGTAGTCATAAGCTAATTGTTGTAAATGACTTTTTTGAAAAGGCGCATAGTGGTCTTGTTGGCTATTTCCCTGTCTTTCCTGGCCATGAAACATGCCAATATGGTAGTCAACATGATTATAACGCTTAGGAAAATATTGGCTATAATCTTCCCTTAACCAGCGTTTGGGGTAAGAAAAGCCGGTAATAGCCACCTGGTCACCCCTAGCGCTAGTAAACTCTAGGGTAGTTACCTGCCGAGGGAAGACTCGGGTAGAGGCTGGCAAAGCCAGGTGTTTTTCTTTTTGGCTCTTATAGTCATGATTGCCAAACAAGATAAAAGAGGCGATGCCTGCCTGGTCCAAGCGCTCCAAGCCCTTAACGAGGGCAAACTGTTCTGCCAAGGTCCCCTCAGGACTATCATAGAGGTCTCCTGCTAATAAGACACAGTCAACCTCCTCATTGATGGCAATGTCGATCAAACGATTGTAGGAGTCAATGGTCGCTTGCCTTAAGGCTTGGTACACTTTATGGTTTTGTTTTTTTATTTTTTTCATTGTTTGACCTAGATGCAGGTCAGCCGCATGAACAAAGCGTAACAAGTCATCGCACCCTTTCCTTATTGATACTTCCCTAGTTTATCATAATTTAACGGGCTTTGTCGCAAGATTTATCGGTGAATTCAAGGCGATAGGACCTCAGCAATTGCTCACCAGAAAATATTTTCAAAATAAAAAAATAGCCACCTCAAAGATTTGAGGTGACTAGAGGCTTAATTATTCGCCATCCTTATCTTCTGAACTGAGTTTGGTTGCTTGGTTAGCACGGTCATAGATCTCACGAATAGGACGACCAACCGCTTGGTTAACATCTTCAACGTATTGGTTGAGTTGTTGTTCTTTTTGCATTAACTCACTTAAGACTGCATTGTTAGCCAAGGTTTTTTGCATGTCTTCAGCTTTCTTAACATCTTCTTCACTTAACTCTTGGCCTAATTGCATCTTAGTTTGGACGCTGGTTTGGTAGTTTCTAAAATTAATATAGAGTTCACGTGCTTCGTCATCATTAAGAAGCTTATCCATCGCCTCACTTAAGGCGTCATAAGCGTCTAATTCGCGAATATCACGTTCTAATTGGTTAATGGTATCGTAAATATTTGCCAAATTAATCTCTCCCTTATATGTTTTTTTCAATATACCATGGATAGGATTGTTTTTAAAGTATTTTACTATCCAAGCCAATTCAGTGCCTGAATGGTAAGCCTAAAGTAAACCTCTGAAATAATCGAAGAGGTTTCGCCCACCATCAATAATTCGGTTGATTACGTCTTCATTGTCTGAATTGGAGTGAGGTGATTGACTAGCCTCTTCTCCGTTATTATATTCAAAGCGATTACCATATTGCTTAGCCGCTGATTCGACGGAAAAAGCAGTTCCAGGACTATTAGCAAGGATTCCTTGGAGGATGGTATTGAAACTAGAGTGGGAATTGACTCCAGAGTAGGCAGAAATATAATTTTCCGAAGAGGTCTGATCAAAACCAAACCAGGAAGTCACTACCACATCAGGGGTATAGGCGACAAACCATTCATCGTTATAGCCCGCTGCATTGGGATCATCCAAAGTCAATTCAACTGTCCCCGTCTTCCCAGCTACTTGGTAACCCGCTGGTTCAGCTTGAGAGCCGGTATAGTTTCCATCATAAACCGCTAGCATCATACTGGTCATTTCCTTAGCAACACCTTGAGACATGACCGTATTTTGCTTAGGACTTTGTTCCTTAACCACTTCTTCACCATTAGGTCCGACAATTTTTCGAATAAAGTAGGACTCAGAACGTTTCCCATTATTAGGAAAGGCTGTATAGGCACTGGCTAGCTGGATAGGTGAAACCCCTTCCGTCAAGCCCCCTAAGGCACTAGCTAAGGAGAGGTCCTTATCCGTATAGGGAATTCCGAAAGCATCGAGTTTCTTCATGGCTGTATTGACCCCCACTTGGTCCATCAACCAAACTGCTGAGGTGTTTTTACTTAGGGCCAAGGCTTCCCAGAGCGGCAAGTCACCATTCGATTGGTGGTTCCAGTTTTCAGGCCTGTAGTTGTCACTCCCGTAAGAGCGGACTTCATCAGGGACTTGGTCATTCTTAGAAAAACCGTGTTCTAAGGCTGGAACATAAACATTTAAAGGTTTGAGTGTCGAACCCGGTTGCCGCTTCATTTGGGTAGACCGGTTAAAGCCCCGGAAGTGATAATCGCCCACGCCACCAACACTGGCTAAGACACCGCCATTATAGGGGTCTAGAGCAACGGTCGCACTTTGCGAAGCCTGACCATTATTATTAGTTGGGAAGAGTTGCTTATTCTCATAAGCTGCCTCTAACTGACTTTGGTAGGTGGGGTTAAGATTGGTATAAATCTTATAACCACCGTTCATAACCTCTTCCTCGGTCAAGCCAAACTTATTGATCGCTTCTTCTAAGACGCTGTCGAAATAATAAGGGTACTTGGATTGGTCACTAGCCACCGGATTGTTCATTTGAGGCATAACTGTAGCTTGGGCATTTTGGGCCTCAGTTTCACTGATAAAGTCATTATTACTCATCAGAGAAAGCACCAAATTACGGCGTCCTTGAGCTTCTTCATAATTATCAATCGGATTATAGAGGCTGGGCCCCTTCAAAGCTCCGGCCAGAACTGCTGCATTAGGTAAATTAAGGTCAGCGGCATGGGTACCAAAGTATTTTAAGGATGCATCTTCTACCCCATAGACCCCATTACCAAAATAGGTATGGTTGAGGTACATTTCTAGGATTTGATCCTTTGAGTATTTCTTCTCTACTTCTAAGGCAATAAAGAGTTCTTTAAACTTTCTCAGCAGGCTCTGCTCATTAGTTAAGAAGGAATTCTTCACTAATTGTTGGGTCAGAGTGGAGCCCCCACCAACCACATTTCCGCGGTGAACCACATAGCCCACCATAGCCCGACCGATCCCGATAATATCAAAGCCAGGATGTTGGTAAAAGCGCTTATCTTCAGTGGATATGACAGCATTTTGAATATTAGGTGAAATCTGATTTAAGGACACATAAGTTCCGCGTCCGTCAGCCATTTCCCCAACGGCTTGGTCAGATTGGTCATAAATCTCAGTAGTCATTTGGAGACGGGCTTGTAAGTCATCGACATTCGTCATCTTTGCCCCAACCACTAAATAAGATTCGAAAATAAAGATGATCAAGAGGACAAGAAAGATTAGCCACTTAGTTAGACGAAATTTCTTCCAGTAGTGACTCAGAAAGGCTTTGACCTTGTCAAACCACGAACTTTCTTGCTGTTCTCCCTCATTCATATCGTTGCCCCCTTTCAAGTATTCAATTCATCTTACTACAGTTTCTTCATTAATATTTATCCTTGAAGCGATATTTAAATTTTCTTATTTATCATTTAATCTTTTTTTAAATTTGCTAACTTATCATGTTCATAGCTATGGGTGAGTTCTAAGTCATTAAAGGCCTGTTGACGAAGTACTTCATAAATACAAATCGCTGCACAATTGGATAAATTAAGGCAGCGGACATGGGTATCATCCATAGGCAGACGCAGGCATTGGTCTTCATGCTCATGCATAAAGGCTTCCGGTAGACCCGTAGTTTCCTTACCAAACATGAGGAAGATATCTTCGCCCCGCTCTTTATGGGCCATGTAGTCAATATCGGTATAATTCTTGGTAGCAAATTTACTGATCAAATATAGAGGTCGTCCATCCAGATAGTCCATAAAGGCCTTCAAATCGTCATGGTAGGTAATGTCTAGGGCATCCCAATAGTCGAGACCCGCCCGCTTTAAGTGCTTATCATCCGTTTGAAAACCCAAGGGTTCGATTAAGTGCAGGTGGGTATCAGTTGCCGCACAGGTACGAGCAATATTTCCGGTATTGGCTGGAATTTCTGGTTCAAATAATACAATATGGTTTGTCATTAAAATCTCCTCTTCACAATATTCTCATCCTATCTATTATACCCCTAGCTGGATGATTACGAAACTAAGACTTAGAAACAGGAAAAAATCGCTTAATGTTCAAAAAATGTTCGCATTTTATCCCGATAAAGGGTAGAATAGGGATAACTTATTCTAATTATTGCTCAAAATACCAAAGGAGGAAAAAGAGTGGCAAACTTAAAGCAACGGATTCTTGAAGATGGTAAAGTGTTTCCGAACAACGTATTGAAGGTTGATTCATTCCTCAACCACCAAATTGATCCTAGTGTCATCAGTGATATTGCTGATAAAATCATTGCTCACTATCAAGGTCGCGAAATTACTAAAATTGTTACCGTCGAAGCTTCTGGAATCGCACCATCGATTATCATCGCCGAAAAATTAGGGGTTCCTATGGTTTTCGCTAAGAAACAACAACCATCTACCCTCAAAGACCAAGCCGTGTATGGGAGTAACGTACATAGCTACACCAAGGATACCGATAGTTTTGTGATTATCAGTAAGCAATACTTAGGTCCAGACGATAAGGTTCTGATTATCGATGATTTCTTAGCCAATGGTGAAGCTGCTATGGGACTCATTGATATTGTTAACCAAGCCCAAGCTGAAGTAGTGGGTGTAGGGATCTGTATTGAAAAATCCTTCCAAGATGGTCGTCAACGCATCCTCGATGCCGGCGTTGACCTCTATTCAGAAGTGCGGATCGCCTCTCTATCCAACGGTAAAGTCGAATTCGCCGAAGGGCACTAAGAAAAAAGTGTGACGGGTGCGCCAAAGATCGATAGAGCTATGCATACTATATCTGTAACTCGCTGACGCTTCGAACAGCTATAGCAACTGGAACTAAAGAGCAAAAATTCTCGAAGAGAATTTCTTGCACTTTAGTGAAGTGGAGGTCGATCTGCACCCGGAACACGTTTAGAGGGTGAAGTAGCCACATCAAAAGGCGCTTATCTCAACTTTTATTAAAGAAAAGAGACAGGAGAAAAAATTCCTGTCTCTCTTTTTTTGTATTCACTTTTTCAAAGCTAGTAATTGCGCCTGCTATTCGGACACGATATTTTGCGGATCATCCTTGAGGTAATGATAAATATTATCAAAAGCGATTCTAGCTAATTTTACCATGGCTTCATCGGTTAAATAGCCCACATGGGGTGTTAGTTGAATATTCTTGGCATGGAGAAGTGGGTAATCATCTGCCAATGGCGGTTCACTATCAAAGACATCGATCCCTGCCCCAGCAATCTTCTCATCATTAAGGGCTTGGGCTAGAGCTTCATTATCCACAATTGGGCCCCGGGCCACGTTAATTAAGACTGCCGATGATTTCATTTTCCCAATCATTTCTTTAGAAATCATGCCTTTGGTTTGGGGGTTATTAGGCAGATGAATGGAAATAATATCACTTTCAGCCATCACTTCTTCTAGACTATGGTATTCAATTCCTAAAGCTTTAGCTTCTTCTTTTTCGCTACGGCTATAGGCGATCAAATTAGCCCCAAAAGCCTTAAAGAGAGCAGCTGTCGCTAAACCGATCGAGCCGGTTCCGATAATCCCAACCGTTTTGCCAGCAATTTCCCTACCTTGGAATACTTGACTTAATTGGCTGCCTTTTCGGGTTTCTTGGTCATTGGCTTGGAGATGACGGTAGAGCGCTAAAGTTAGACCAAGCGATAATTCAGCCACGGCTTGGTTGGCGTAACCGGAGGCATTGTTAACCATAATGCCTTTTTCTTTGAGAACATCCATGGCCACATGGTCAACTCCGGTAAATGCGACATCCACTAATTGAGTATCCTCTAATTTGGAGGCTACTTCCTCAGGGAAAGGGGTAGAATCAATAATCAGGATTTCCGCCCCTTCTGTCCGCTTAGCCATCTCTTCGGGATCAGTAGTCTTCTCCTCATAATATACAAAGTCATGTCCTGCCTCAATTAAGGGCTGGGCCAATTCATCAATTAATTCTTTTGCTACATTTAAAGGTTGGACACTAACGATTTTCATCAAAAGACTCCTCTCTTCATTCAGCAAATACTTTCTTATAAATTATACTTATCCTCATAAGCGTCTAGGGTGAGGCCATCATGGTTGGACATGAAACGCTCTTCCGACCTATCCCGGTAATTATCCATCACTTCCTGGAAAAGTTCAGCATTAGTTGGTGGGGTCCAAGAAATCGCATCGGCCCCGGCCTCAATGACCTTTTTAATATTTTCTTCGGATTTTCCACCGGTAGCAATAATAGGGATATCAGGAAATTGATCACGGACCCGTTTAACTAATTCCACGGTGTGCCGGCCATTGGCAACATTGAGAATATCTACCCCACTATTTAACTTGGAAAGCAAGTCATATTCTGAAATCACGGTAGAAATAATTGGGGAATCGATCCGGTCCTCTATGGCTTGGATAGTTTCGATTGGCATAGGGGCATTACATACCACGCCTAGAGCTCCTTCTGCTTCTGAAAGCAAGGCAATTTCAACACTCCGCATCCCCTGAGTCTTGCCCCCACCCACGCCAGCAAAAACTGGTTGGGAAGCGACTTGTAAGATCGCAGAAATAATGCTGGGATGAGGCGTAAAAGGATAGACCGCTAGGATGGCGTCAGCATTCGAGTAAGTAATAGTCGCGACATCGGTAGAAAATAGTAAGGATTTAATGGTACGACCAAAGATTTGAATACCGGGCGCCTCTTCAATCACTTCTGGCACCATAATAATATCTTTTCTTAAAGCGGAACTGACTTTTTTGATAACTTTCTTTTTGCCTTGTTCTTTCATGGCTACCTCTCATTTCATCTTTTTCTTTTACAGCCATATTTTAACGATTACTCAAGCTTTCGTCAAAATAATTTCCTTGTTCATTCAGTTGTCAGATGATTCTAACTTCATTGCAAATAGACTCATGCGTTCATCAAAATATGTTACAGCGTTTTCCCCCTTTTGTATGACTGTCGCACTCTCTACAAAAAAAGAGGCGGCTAATGTTAGCCAACCTCATGGGGAGACAAAATATAATTAAGAGGATTTAGAGATCGCTAGGAGGTCTTCATTGGCTAAAGTCGTTCCACTTTCTCTTACAGCGGTGATGGCTTGGTAATCTCCAGTATTGGTAATGATTTCCATCACTGTGGGGTCATAGCCAGCAGACTTAATACCTTCAATATCAAAAGTTCCTAGGAGGTCGCCGCGTTTGACCGCTTGACCTTGGCTGACTTGGGAAGTAAAATACTGACCCTGTAAGTTCACGGTATCAATACCAATATGAATCAGGACTTCCACTCCATTATCCCCCGTTAAACCGTAAGCATGCTTGGTGTCATAGGCCACTGTCAAGGTTCCATCTAGGGGTGAATAGACCTTACCATCGCTTGGAAGAATGGCAATCCCCTTGCCCATCATTTCTTGAGAAAAGACAGGGTCATCCACTGCTTTTAAGGCTTTGACTTGGCCACTAGCGACTGCAGGTAAAACTAGGTCAGCTTCAATACCTGAGCGATCAGCCTGACTAGACTTACTTGCCGCAGCTTCTTCAGCTTGGAGGGCTGCTGCTTCTGATTTTTCGGCTTCTTTATTGGAGTATTTTCCATAGAAGAAGGTTAGCAAGAAAGCTGAGATAAAACTAATAGCAACTCCGACTAAAAAAGGGATCCAAGAATTCGAATCAATAGAAATAATGCCAAGGAAACCGGCTGAGCCTAAGGAGACTGCCAGTACATGGAAGAAGCCTAAACAAGCTGAGGCGATCCCAGAAGCAATCATGGCACAGTAGAAAGGATAACGTAATTTAAGGTTAATCCCAAAAATCGCTGGTTCAGTAATCCCGAGTAAGGCTGACACTGAAGCTGAGGAAGCAACTCCTTTTTGTTTTTCATTATGGGTAATCACCATCACCGCTAAACAGGCAGCCCCTTGAGCGATATTCGCCATAGATGCCACTGGGAAGATAAAGGAGCCTCCTGTTGTGGCTTGGTTAGCAATTAAGGTGGTTTCAACGGCAGGGAAACTTTGATGGAGGCCTGTAATCACGATTGGTGAATAGAAGAGCCCTAATATCCCCATCCCTAAGGCCCCAGTCGCTTCATACAGCCAGGTCAAGCCATAGGTTAAGGCGTCTGATACATTCCGCATCACTGGTCCCACAATGGCAAAGGTTAGAAAACCAGTGATAATGATGGCCAACATGGGAGTAAAGGTAAAGTCAAAAGCCGGATGGATATGGTCGTGGAAGAAGTTCTCTAAACGGGCCAAAATCCAAGCGACTGCTAAGACAGGCAGGACTTGGCCTTGGTAACCTGCCTGAGCAATTTTAAAGCCAAAAATGTCCCAATAAGGCATTTCTCCAGCCGCGGTTACTGTGGCAACCTCATAACCACTCACTAAGGACGGCATCACCATGGCCATCCCAATGGCTGCTCCTAGAAAAGGATTGCCACCAAAACGCTTGGTCGCTGAGAACCCCAGAAGAACTGGTAAGAAAGTAAAGGGTGCTCCCGCAATAACCCCTAGCATACCAGAAAGGTCAGCAATAACAGCTGATCGTTCGACAAGTGCCACACCTCCAAAAGGTGAAGTTAAAAGGTTATTTAAGGCGAGAAGCAAGCCCCCTGCGACTAAGGCCGGCAAGATTGGTACAAAGATATCCGATAAAAGTTTGGTCAACTGCATGAAGGGATTACTTTTTTCTTGGGATTGAGCCACAGCTTTAATGTCTTCGGTTGAGGCTTCTTGGACGCCAGTGATTGCAGTGAGTTCCTTATAAACCTTATCTACATCGCCAGTTCCAATGATGATTTGGTACTGACCGTTCACTTCAAAGGTCCCTTTGACCCCTTCGTTATTATCAATCGCTTCTTGGTCAACAGCTTGACTATCTTTTAAAACTAAGCGTAAGCGGGTTGCACAGTGAGCAGCAGCAAGGAGGTTATCCTTACCAAGTGCGTCTGCAATATCTTGAGCAACTTGTTTGTGATTCATGATCGGTCTCCTTTCAGGTGAAAACGCTTTTACACTTAATATCTTAGCAGTATTTCTATTTATGTCAATCGTTTAACAGAATAAATTTTAAAAATGTTTTTCTGCTAGTGTCCAAAGTACTTATAATTATGAAAGCGTTTGACATAATTCTGGCTTTTTCTTATACTTACTGTAAAATAAGCACTTGATTTTAGATCAATGATAAAGAAAGGAAGCTTATCCATGACACAAGATTCCAAATGGACGCGGCAATTGCGCTACCAAGCCTATGAAGACTGGTCGAATGACTATCTGGATCAGCTAAAAGAAAAAGTTGCCCACAGCCCTTGGCGCCAACACTACCACATCCAACCAGAAACGGGTTTACTCAATGATCCCAATGGTTTCTCCTATTACAATGGTCGCTGGCAGCTTTTTTACCAATATTATCCTATGGGACCGGTTCACGGGCTCAAGTCCTGGTACCACCTCTCCTCCAAAGACCTGGTCCACTGGGAGCCCCATGGTCTTGCCCTAGCACCCGATTCTTTCTATGATAGTCACGGAGTCTATTCAGGATCTGCCCTCCCCGTGGATGACCAGCTCTTCCTCTTCTACACCGGGAATGCCCGCGATAGTGACTGGCAACGTCATCCCTACCAGGTCGGTGCCTGGATGGATAAGGACTATCAATTCACTAAAATCGACCCACCTCTCATTGAGGCGGTGGAAGAAGGCTATACCGATCATTTCCGTGATCCCCAGCTCTTCCCCTACCAAGACGGCTATCTGATGATACTGGGTGCCCAGTCGGAAGACCTTAAAGGCCAGATTCTAGTCTACCAAAGTGACAATCTTAAGGACTGGGAATTTCTCGGTCCCTTAAAATTAACTAGCGGAGAGAGTGCCTATATGATGGAATGCCCCAATTATGTGAAAGTCGATGGGAAAGACCTGCTAATCTTTTGCCCACAAGGTTTAGACCAAGATGAACTCAAGTATCAAAACATTTACCCCAATACTTATTTGTCGTCCGAGGCCATTGATTGGGAGAATTTGACACTAGATGAGCCTAGTTCTTTGCAGCATCTTGACGATGGCTTCGATGTCTATGCCACCCAGGCCTTTAACGCGCCTGACGGCCGGGCTTTAGCCGTGTCTTGGCTAGGTTTACCAGACCTGGCTTATCCTGATGCTGACTATGGCTGGACCTCGGTCTTAAGCCTTGTCAAGGAACTCCACTTTGACCAGGGTCATCTCTACCAACGACCGGTCGAAGAAATGGAGAGTCTGCGCCAAACCCCTATCGCCATCAAGGAGACGCTAGAATCAGGTCAATCCTGGACCTATGATCCCGAAGACAATGCCTACGAAATAAACTGTTCATTGGCCGCTGACTCCAAACTTAACTTTCTGGTCATGAGTGATGATCAAGAAGCTGCCGCCCTTCACATTGAGGTGGATGTCCCAGCAGGCAAAGTCAAGGCAACACGGACCGACCAGGGCGAACTCGTCAACCCTGAATACGGCCAAGTCCGGGAAAGTCACTTTACAGGCGGAGAAGAGCTCCAGTTGCAAATCTTTATCGATGCCTCTTCCTTCGAAATTTTTGTCCAAGACGGCTATAAAGTCCTTAGCGGCAGAATTTTCCCCAAAAAGGGACAAAGTCAGCTTATAATAAAGGGAAGTGGTCGTTTATGGGGAGAGATCTACCCCCTAGAAACTATTAACAAGTAAAGGAGTGCTGGTCATGGCGATTACCCTAGCCGATGTGGCTAAAAAAGCCGGGGTGTCAGCAACGACTGTTTCCCGGGTGATTAATAATTATGGCTATCTCAGTGAGAAGACCATCAAAAAAGTCCGCCAAGCCATGGAGGAATTAAATTATCAGCCCAATGCCTTAGCGCGGTCATTACAAGGTAAAGGAACGCAATTAATTGGTCTGATCTTTCCTAGTGTGGCCCACCCCTTCTATGGGGAATTAGTGGAAGCCTTGGAAAGCTGTTTTTTTGAAGAGGGCTATTACACCATCCTCTGTAACTCAGCCAATAATAAGGAAAAAGAACGCCACTATTTGCGCATGCTGGCTGCTAACCAGGTGGACGGTATTGTCGCTGGGGCTCATAATATGGGAATAGAAGAATATCATCACTATCAAAAGCAAGTCGTCTCCTTTGACCGCTATCTTTCCGAAGAAATTCCCATTGTTGGTAGCGATAACTTCCAAGGGGGACAAATGGCGACAGAAATGCTGGCCCTCCGCGGAGCCAACAGGATCGGAATCTTTACCGGTAGTCAAAAATCTGCCTCACCAACCAACCAACGTTTGGAAGGTTATCTCTCTGTCATCGAAGCCCAAAAGCTGAGTCCCTATGTTTACCAGCTCCAAGAACAGCGGTCGCCTAAAATAGCCGCCCAACACATTCAGAGTATCCTGAAAAAGGACCAGCTGGATGGAATTTTTTGTACCGATGATCTCACTGCCCTTCTCACTTTAGATGCGGCCAAAGACTTAGGACTCCAGGTCCCCCAAGATTTAAAAGTGGTTGGCTACGATGGTAGTCGTTTCATCCAAAAATACCATCCTGAACTGTCCACTATTGTTCAACCCATCCAAGATTACGCCAACCTGATCGCTGACCTATTAATTAAGAAAATTAAACAACCATATAGCGATCTTAACCGCAATTACCAGCTACCTGTGTCCTTCCTACAAGGCAAAACGTGCTAGCAAATAAAAAAATGAGCTTTACCCCGGACTCGGAAAAGCTCATTTTTTATTTATCTAAAAAGGGAGGTAGTCTTGGAGCTCGGCAACTACCTTTTCTAAGTGCCCCTGGTAGGAAACTTGACCAATCTTAAAGCCGATAAAATAAGGGCTAGCAATGAAGCGCGGGAAAACCTTACAATAATAGCGCCCGCCTAAAGGATAGAAAAAGAGATTGTAAGACCCGCTCCGTGAACTAAAGTCATCCGTCAAAATATAGGTCACAATGCTTTGGACCGCGTCTGCAAAGTCATCCAGCTGGTCGAGATCAGCGATCGAGACATTAAATTCAGTCATTCCCATAATTGGTTGGGTAGACAAGGTAACGGTGACATCCCCCTTTTTGCCGACTTCTAAGCCCTTAAAGGCATCTAGATCAATTTCTTCATAGCCATCCTTATCCTTCAGCCCCACAATCTGTGAGTGAGGGTGGCGCAAAGAACCGCCGGAAAGTGGTCCATAATTTTTAAATAAGAGGACACTCTCAAATTGGTCGTCTCTCATCATGTCTAGCCAACAATCAAAGGTGAAACGAAAAACTTGGCGGTTTTCTTCCTTACTATAGGTAGGAGTATCGGCCCAATGCTCCTGGGACTCAATCACCAGGGTTTGCACTGTATCATCCAGAGTGCGGTATTTATTCATAAGCCAAATCTTATCATCTTCTTCACGGAAGATATTGGTTAGCGTCTCGCGATCACAGAAGGGGCAATAAGCCCCCTCATTGCGATAGTTTTCCGGTTTTTGCGCTGCAATTTCCTTATGAAAAATCAATGGCTTTCCCATAATGACAACCGCCTCCTTTATAATATCCATTGTCATTATCGCATATTTTTGAGGGATTGCCTAAGAAAAGCTTAAGTCGTAGTGGAAAAATTACTCTAGAAAACCAATTCTTCTCTTACTCACTATACTTTTATCAAAATAAAATTAAGCTATTGTTAAAGATAAAAAGCGGGTGTAGACTTATTTCTAAATAACTAAAGAATCATGGATACGGAGGTTCACTATGGAAACAATCGACCAATTAGCTGCTATCGAAGAAATTAAACAATGTAAGGCCCGGTATTGGCGGGCAATTGACAGTAAAGATTTCGACCTACTTCGAACAGTATTTGCTGACGATGTCACTTTTGATACGTCATTGGTAGCCCATGACCCCATCAAGGGCCAACATCCACTCATCCCCCAAAAAACCACTCCTTCAACCTCGTGTGAAGAAATTATTAAAAACGCTAAACGCTTAATGGGTGAGCATGTACAAAGCGCCCACATGGGACATATTCCTGAAATTGAAATCACTTCAGACAATACGGCCCACGCCTACTTCCCCTTTGAAGACAGGGTAGTTAACCTCGGAGTATCGGCCTTTATTGGTTATGGCTACTATGATGATTATTTCGAAAAGATCGACGGGCAATGGAAAGTTAAAAACAGTAAAGTCTACCGTTACCGAGTTGTCTTTGACGATTTATTGGATTAAAAAAGTGCTCCAAGCGCGTCAAAGGTCAGAAGCAATGAAAAAAGCGTAAGAATTTTGACCCAAGCTCATTCTAATTTTTATCTATAAGTATACAAAAAAGCAGAACAAGATCTGATTATCTTCAGTCTTGTTCTGCTTCTTTTGTCTAGTGAGCTTTAAGTCAAGTGAGTATCATCCTAGTTAGCGATTAATCTTCCTTATTGTTTTTGACTAATAAGGCACCACTACTTAGTAGTAATGAAGCAATAATCACTGTCATGGCTGATGTCACTTCTGCACCTGTGGCTGGTAAGCTCGCTTGTTTGTTTTGACCATCTTGTTCTTTATTTGTAACCGATTCATTGTCCTTGGTCTTGAATGAATTGTCTGGATCAGCTTGCCCTGGAACTTGTGGGGCTGGATCACTAGGTTGGTTTGGAACTTCTGGTCTTGGCTCAGCAGGTACATTCGGTACTTCTGGTGTTGGATCACCTGGGACAGGTACTTCCGGTTGATTTGGTTGACCTGGTTTTTCAGGGTCACCCGATTCAGGTACTTCCGGTTGATCTGGTTGACCTGGTTCTTTAGGTTCACCTGGGACAGGTACTTCTGGTTGGTCTGGTTGACCTGGTTCTTCAGGTTCACCCGGTTCAGGTACTTCCGGCTGGTCTGGTTGACCTGGTTTTTCAGGATCACCCGGTACACTTGGTACTCCTGGTTTTGGATCGCCAGGTACCTTAGGCTCGCCTGGTTTTGGTGTATCTGGTTTGTTCGGAACGTTTGGTGTTGGGTCTCCTGGGTTTGGTGTTCTTGGAGACTCTGGGCATGGTTTGCAGCATGGGATTTCAATCTCTTCCGTGGTGTGGTCTGAGAAGATGATGATCAGTTTACCTTGGCGGTTGTAGATCTTCTGTACGCTGCGGCCATCCTTACCGTCCTTGCCGTCTTTACCATCGCGGACGAAGTGACGACTGGATTCCTTGCCTTGGCCGTCTTTAACGATTACCCAAAGGCCGGATTCACCTTTTTCATTCTTACCTGGAACGGTTTCGAGGCTTGATGAAGCGCCGTCTTTACCGTCACGGACGAACTCACGGGAAACTTCATTGCCGTCGCCGTCGAAGACAATAATCCATTGGCCAGATTCACCGCGGCTGTTCTTGCCTTCTTCCACCTTAACAGATGGGGTCTTGCCGTCGCGGATAAATTCACGGCTTAATTCATTGCCCTTGTCGTCGGTAATGATGACCCAAACGCCTTCGTTGCCTTGGCTATCCTTACCTTTTTCGGTCCGGATGCGTTCGGAACGGCCATCTTTACCGTCCTTACCATCGCGACCATCCTTACCATCTTTGACAGTCGTGGTTGTGGTCGTGCCATCTGGATTCTTGATGGTAATGGTATGGCTGCCGTCACCGTTGTCTTTGACGCTAACTTCTGGGGACTTACCGTCCTTGCCATCTTTGACAGTGGTGTTGGTGGTGGTGCCGTCTGGGTTCTTGATGGTAATGGTGTGGCTGCCGTCGTTATTGTTTCGAATAGAAACTTGTGGAGACTTGCCGTCCTTACCGTCTTTACCATCGCGGCCATCCTTAACGGAACCTTCCGCTACAGCAGGTTGACTGGTATCTGGCTTGCCAGTCTTAGGATCTACTGGGTAGAACTTAATCGTGGTCGTGCCGTCTTGACCCTTCTCAACAACTGGGGCAAAAGTCTTACCGTCGATACCGTCTCTGACAGTCGTGGTTGTGGTCGTGCCATCTGGATTCTTGATAGTGATGGTATGGCTACCGTCGCCGTTGTCTTTCACGCCGACTTCTGGTGTCTTGCCATCCTTACCGTCTTTAACCGTGGTCGTGGTGGTCGTGCCGTCTGGGTTCTTGATGGTGATGGTGTGGGTGCCGTCGCCGTTATCCTTAGTGGTGACTTCTGGAGACTTGCCGTCCTTGCCATCTTTGACAGAGCCTTCTGCAACAGGTGCATGTGTGGTGTCTGGCTTACCAGTCTTAGGATCTACTGGGTAGAACTTAATCGTAGTCGTGCCATCTTGGCCCTTCTCAACCACTGGGGCAAAGCTCTTGCCATCGATACCGTCGCGGCCATCTTTACCATTCTTACCGTCTTTGACAGTGGTTGTGGTTACTGTGCCACTTGGATCCTTGATGGTGATGGTGTGGGTCCCGTCACCGTTGTCCTTGCTGGTGATTTCTGGAGACTTGCCGTCTTGTCCATCTTTCACATAGCTTTCATGAACAACAGCGCCGGTTTCAGGATCTTTGACAATAATCTTAGTGCCGGCTTGGTTGCCAGGGGTGTTTGGATCGAGGTCGTCGACGCGGCTGGCTTCAACGACTGGCGACTTGCCATCCTTACCATCCTTCACAGTGCCTTCTGCAACAGCTGGTTGAGTGGTATCTGGCTTGCCAGTCTTAGGATCTACTGGGTAGAACTTAATGGTGGTTGTGCCATCTGCACCCTTCTCAACCACTGGCGCAAAGCTCTTGCCGTCGATACCGTTCTTACCGTCTTTACCATCCTTACCGTTGACGCCATCTTTGACGAAGGTTTCGCTGATGACCTTACCGGTTTCTGGATCTTTAACCGTAATCTTGGTACCTGGTTGATTGTCTGGAGTATTTGGATCGGCATCTTCAACCCGAGTGCTTTCAACAACTGGTGACTTACCATCCTTACCGTTCTTAACAGTAGTGGTAGAGTTCACGCTGCCGTCTGGGTTCTTGGTTGTGATGGTATGAGTGCCATCGCCGTTGTCCTTCACTTCGACTGTTGGGGACTGACCGTCCTTACCGTCGCGAACGAACTGGGCAGATACGACTTCATCGTCGGTGAACTTGCCGTCGTTGTTCTTATCGAAGTAGTTGATGATCCAACGTCCTGGTTCGCCGGCTGCATTTGGTCCTTCAACGACGGTGGTGTAGGCAGATTTGCCGTTTGCTCCGTCTTTGACTGCACCTTCTGCAACAGCTGGTTGGGTCGTGTCCGCTTTACCGGTCTTAGGATCAACTGGGTAGAACTTGATAGTCGTTGTGCCATCTTGACCTTTTTCTACAACTGGTGCGTAGCTTTGGCCATCCTTACCGTCTTTGACAGTGCCTTCTGCAACGGCTGGTTGGCTGGTATCTGGCTTGCCAGTCTCTTTGTTGACTGGGTAGAACTTAATGGTGGTTGTGCCATCTGCACCCTTCTCAACAACTGGAGCAAAGGTCTTGCCATCGAGGCCGTCCTTACCGTCTTTACCATCTTTAACGAAGGTCTCATTGATGACCTTACCAGTATCTGGGTCTTTAACAGTGATCTTAGTACCTGGTTGGTTATCTGGGGTATTTGGATCAGCGTCTTCTACGCGGCTCGTTTCAACGACTGGTGCTTTCCCATCCTTACCATCTTTGACCGTTGTGGTAGTGCTTGTGCCATCTGGGTTCTTGATGGTGATGGTGTGGGTCCCGTTGCCATTGTCCTTAGCAGTGACTTCTGGAGACTTGCCGTCCTTACCGTCACGGACAAATTTAGCGGAAACGACTTCATCATCGGTAAACTTACCGTCACCGTTCTTGTCGTAGTAGTTGATGATCCATTGACCTTGTTCACCAGCTTCGTTTGGTCCAGTGACTACCGTCGTGTAGGCAGATTTACCGTCTTGACCAGCTGCACCCTTAGCGCCGTCTTTAACTTCGCCAGTGGCCACAGGTTCTTGACTCTTATCAACCTTACCTGTCTTAGGATCGACTGGGTAGAACTTGATGGTCGTTGTGCCGTCTTGGCCTTTCTCAACAACAGGCGCATAGGTCTTGCCGTCGACACCATTCGTGCCGTCTTGACCTTTCTCACCCTTGTCACCTTTAGCCCCGTCTTTAACGGTTGTGCTTGTGGTCGTGCCGTCTGGGTTCTTAATGGTGATGGTATGGCTCCCGTTGCCATTGTCCTTAGTGGTCACTTCTGGAGACTTGCCGTCTTGGCCGTCCTTAACGAAGGTTTCACTAATAACTTTACCAGTTTCTGGATCTTTAACGGTGATCTTAGTCCCAGCTTGCTTGCCAGGGGTGTTTGGATCAAGGTCTTCCACCCGTTCAGTTTCAACGACTGGGGCCTTCCCGTCTTTACCATCTTTCACAGTACCTTCTGCAACAGCTGGTTGACTTTCATCAGCCTTGCCGGTCTTAGGATCTACTGGGTAGAACTTGATGGTGGTTTCGCCGTCTTCACCCTTAGTCACAACTGGAGCGTAAGTCTTGCCGTCTTTACCATCGCGAACGAATTGAGCAGACACGACTTCATCGTCGGTAAACTTGCCATCCGCGTTCTTGTCATAGTAGTTGATGATCCAACGGCCAGGCTCGCCGGCTGCATTTGGTCCTTCAACAACGGTGGTGTAGGCGGACTTACCATCTTTGACAGAGCCTTCTGCCACAGGAGCTTGGGTCGTGTCAGCTTTACCGGTCTTAGGATCTACTGGGTAGAACTTGATGGTGGTGGTGCCGTCTGCGCCCTTCTCAACCACTGGGGCAAAGCTCTTACCGTCGTCACCCTTAGCGCCATCTTTGACTTCGCCAGTGGCAACTGGGGCTTGCTTGGTATCTGGCTCACCAGTCTTAGGATCTACGGGGTAGAACTTAATGGTGGTTGTGCCATCTGCACCCTTAGTGAGGACTGGAGCGTAGGTCTTGCCGTCAGCGCCATCTTTGCCGTCCTTACCATCGCGAACGAATTGGGCAGATACGACTTCATCATCGGTGAACTTGCCGTCGCCATTCTTATCGAAGTAGTTGATGATCCAGCGGCCTGGTTCATTGGCTGCATTTGGTCCTTCAACAACAGTAGTGTAGGCAGACTTGCCGTCTTTTACTGCACCTTCTGCAACAGCTGCTTGGCTGGTGTCTGGCTGACCGGTCTTAGGATCTACTGGGTAGAACTTAATCGTGGTTGTACCGTCTGCACCCTTCTCAACAACTGGGGCGAAGGTCTTGCCGTCAGCACCGTCTTTAACTGTTCCTTCAGCAACAGCTGGTTGATCAGTATCAGCCTTACCAGTTTCTGGATTCACTGGGTAGAACTTGATCGAAGTGGTGCCGTCTTGGCCCTTCGTTACAACAGGAGCGTAAGTCTTGCCGTTTTGGCCGTCCTTAACTTCTGTTTCACTTGGAGTTCCGTCAACGACATTGCCTTGTTCATCACGAACTTGTGGGGTCACCTTGATGATCACACCATCGTTAGCATCGTTACGACGCGTTTCAATCTTAGGACTGAGGCCGTCTTTACCGTCCTTGCCATCCTTCACCTTGCCTTCTGCAACAGGGGCTTGGGTCGTGTCTGGCTGTTTAGTTTCTGGGTTAACCGGGTAGAACTTGATGGTGGTTTCGCCGTCTTTACCTTTTTCGAGGACTGGGGCGAAGGTCTTACCATCTTGGCCATCCTTGACGGTTCCTTCTGCTACGGCTGGTTGCGTAGTATCAGCCTTACCTGTTTCAGGGTTGACTGGGTAGAACTTAATAGAGGTTGTACCGTCTGCGCCCTTCTCAACAACTGGTGCATAGGTCTTACCGTCCTTACCGTCTTTCCCATCTTTACCGTTGCGGACAAATTGGGTTGAAACAATTTCGTCGTCGGTGAACTGACCGTCGCCGTTCTTATCGAAGTAGTTGATAATCCATTGACCTGGTTCACCGGCTGCGTTTGGTCCTTCAACAACCGTGGTGTAAGCGGACTTACCGTTGACACCATCTTTGACGGTTCCTTCTGCAACAGCGGGCTTACTTTCATCAGCCTTGCCGGTCTTAGGATCGACTGGGTAGAACTTGATGGAGGTTGTGCCATCTTCACCCTTCTTAACGACTGGGGCATAGCTCTGACCGTCGTTACCGTCTTTGACAAAGCTTTCGCTAATAACATTACCGGTTTCTGGGTCTTTAACCGTAACCTTGGTGCCTGGTTGATTGCCTTCAGTTGTTGGATCAGCGTCTTCTACGCGGGTCGTTTCCACAACTGGGCTCTTACCATCGGTCCCCTTGTCACCTTTTTCACCCTTTTCGCCGTCTTTAACGAAGCTTTCGCTAATAACATTGCCGGTTTCTGGGTCTTTAACCGTAACCTTGGTGCCTGGTTGATTGCCTTCAGTTGTTGGATCGGCGTCTTCTACGCGGGTCGTTTCCACAACTGGGCTCTTGCCGTCTTTGACTTCGCCAGTAGCCACTGGGTCTTTGGTCTTGTCGGCTTGGCCATCTTTAGCAGCTGGGTAGAACTTAATGGTAGTGACACCATTGTCGCCCTTTTCAACAACTGGGACGAAGGTCTTGCCGTCTGCGCCGTCTTTAACTTCGCCAGAAGCAACTGGATCTTTGCTCTTGTCAGCTTGGCCATCTTTACCAGTTGGGTAGAACTTGATCGTTGTCGTACCATCTTGACCTTTTTCAACAACTGGGGTAAAGGTCTTGCCGTCTTGGCCGTCCTTCACGGTGCCTTCAGCGACAGCTGGTTGACTTTCATCAGCCTTGCCAGTTTCTGGGTTCACTGGGTAGAACTTGATGGAGGTAGTGCCGTCTGCGCCCTTAGTGACAACCGGAGCAAAGGTCTTACCGTTTTCGCCGTTCTTACCGTCTTGACCTCTCTCACCTGGGTCACCTTTTTCACCCTTGTCGCCTTTAGCGCCGTCTTTGACTTCGCCAGTGGCAACTGGGGCTTGTTTGGTATCTGGCTCGCCAGTCTTAGGATCGACTGAGTAGAACTTGATGGTTGACACGCCCTCTTGACCCTTAGTGATCACTGGAGCGTAGGTCTTACCGTCCTTGACTTCTGTTTCAGTTGGGGTACCGTCAACAACATTACCTTTTTCGTCACGAACTTGTGGGGTCACCTTGATGATCACACCGTCATTGGTATCGTTGCGGCGGGTTTCAACCTTAGGCGTTAGGCCGTCTTTACCGTCCTTAACCTCGCCAGTTGCGACTGGGTCTTTCGTTGTATCTGGTTGTTTAGTCTCTGGGTTAACAGGGTAGAACTTGATGGTGGTCTTACCATCTGCGCCCTTAGTCACAACAGGTGCAAAGGTCTGACCGTCGATCCCGTCTTTAACGAAGCTTTCGCTGATCACATCCTTGGTTTCTGGGTCCTTGACAACAATCTTGGTCCCTGGTTGCTTGCCTTCAATACTTGGATCAGCATCTTCTACACGGCTGGTTTCAACGATTGGAGTCTTCCCATCTTTAACTTCACCCGTAGCGACTGGATCTTTGCTCTTGTCGGCTTGACCCTCTGCATTAGCTGGGTAGAACTTGATGGTGGTGACACCGTCTTTGCCCTTCTCAACAACTGGAACAAAGGTCTTACCGTCTGTACCGTTCTTGCCGTCTAAGCCTTTCTCACCTTGGTCACCTTTTTCACCCTTGTCGCCTTTAGCCCCGTCCTGGACTTGGCCGGTGGCTACTGGTTCCTTGGTCGTATCAGCTTTACCCTCTGCATTGGCTGGGTAGAACTTAATAGTAGTTACGCCATTGTCGCCTTTTTCAACGACTGGAACGTAAGTCTTGCCGTTTTCGCCGTTCTTGCCGTCTTTAACTTCCGTTTCAGTTGGCGTACCGTCTACGACATTGCCTTGAGCGTCACGAACTTGTGGGGTCACCTTGATAATGACACCATCGTTGGTATCGTTACGGCGGGTTTCAACCTTAGGCGTTAAGCCGTCCTTACCGTTTTTCCCATCCTTAACTTCGCCAGTTGCGACAGGTTCTTGGGTCGTGTCTGGTTTCTTAGTTTCTGGGTTGACAGGATAGAACTTGATTGAAGTTGTGCCGTCTTCCCCCTTAGTGATAACAGGTGCATAAGTCTTCCCGTCTTGACCTGGGTCACCCTTGTCACCTTTAGCGCCGTCTTTGACTTGGCCTTCAGCGAATGGTTGCTTAGACTTATCAGGTTGGCCCGTTTGAGGATCCACTGGGTAGAATTTGATGGTGGTGACGCCGTCTTTGCCTTTTTCAACGACTGGCGCGTAAGTCAGTCCGTCATTGCCCTTGTCGCCTTTTTCACCGTCTTTAACGAAAGTTTCGCTTAAAGTTGCGCCGGTGGTTGGGTCCTTGAAGGTCACCTTAGCACCTGGTTGGTTCCCGTCTGTGTTTGGATCAGCGTCGTCCACACGAGTGGTTTCAACAAGAGGGCTCTTGCCGTCTTTACCAGGATCACCCTTGGCGCCATCTTTGACTTCGCTGGTCACAGGGTCACCAGTAACCACTTCACCCTGTTCATTGTATGAACGTGGGGTCAGGGTAATGATCACGCCATCGTTAGCTGGGTTCCGTTTAACATCCACTAATGGGCTTAAACCATCGCGGCCATTTTGACCTGGGTCACCTTTCTCACCCTTGTCACCCTTCACGCCATCTTTAACAAAGCTTTCGCTGAGGACTTCTTTGGTGACTGGATCTTTAATGGTGATTTTGGTGCCTGGTTGGTTGCCGTTTTCCTTAGGATCAGCGTCGTCCACACGGGTTGTTTCGATGAGTGGCGCCTTGCCGTCCTTACCGTCGTTAACTTCACCAGTTGCGACAGGGTTTTGACTCTTATCGGCTTCTCCTGTTGGGGTAGCTGGGTAGAACTTGATGGTAGTGACACCATTTTCGCCCTTCTCTACAACTGGGACAAAAGTCTTGCCGTCAGCACCGTCTTGGCCTTTTTCGCCTTGGGCACCTTGAGCACCAGTTGCGCCGGTCGCGCCAGTTTCACCTTTCTCACCCTTTTCGCCATCTTTTACGACACCTTCAGCGATTGGCTTTTGAGCCTTATCTGCTGTGCCATCTTCCTTGGCTGGGTAGAATTTAATGGTAGTTTGTTTCTTAGGCTCATCACGCTCAACAACTGGAACGTAAGGCTTGCCATCCGCACCCTTTTCACCTTGGGCGCCGGTTGCACCTGTTTCACCCTTTTCGCCGTCTTTTACGATACCTTCAGCGACAGGGTTTTGGGTCTTGTCAGCTGTACCATCGGTATTAGCGGGGTAGAATTTGATGGTTGTTTGTTTGCCGGCCTCGTCGCGTTCAACCACTGGAACGTAGGACTTGCCGTCTGCACCATCTTTACCCTTCTCACCTTGGGCGCCGGTTGCACCTGTTTCACCCTTTTCGCCTTGAGGACCTTGGATACCTGGGTCACCTTTTTCACCTTTAGCCCCATCTTGGACTTGGCCGGTTGCGACTGGTTTTTGTTTGGTATCTGCATTGCCATTCTTGTCAGCAGGGTAGAACTTGATGGTAGTTACGCCGTTGTCGCCCTTTTCAACAACAGGAACATAGGTCTTGCCGTCAGTCCCAGGAGCGCCATCTTTGACTTCGCTAGTGGTTGGCGTCCCGTTTTCAGGTTGACCTTGGGCATTGTAGTGGCGTGGCGTTACGGTGATGATAACCCCATCGTTAGCGTCATTACGACGAACATCAACCAGTGGGCTTAAGCCGTCACGGCCATCCTTACCTGGAGTACCTTGTTCACCTTTTTCACCTTGGTCACCCTTAGGACCTTGAGCGCCGGTTTCACCCTTAGGACCCTGTGGACCTTGTGGACCTGCTTCGCCTTGAGGACCACGTTCACCATCTTTGACAACTCCTTGGGCTACTGGATCCTTACTTGTATCAGCAGAACCGTCAGCCTTGGCTGGGTAGAACTTGATGGTGGTTTCTTTCTTAGCTTCGTCGCGGCTTACAACCGGAACGAAAGATTTACCATCTTCGCCCTTGGCACCTTGAGCACCTGTTGCGCCGGTAGCACCAGTTTCACCCTTAGCACCGTCTTTACCGTCTTTAACGACACCAGTTGCGACAGGGTTTTTAGTCGTGTCAGCCGTACCGTCAGTTTTAGCTGGGTAGAACTTAATAGTAGTTTCTTTCTTAGCTTCATCGCGGTCAACGACTGGAACGAAGGTTTTGCCGTCTTCGCCCTTTTCACCCTTGGCGCCTTGTGGTCCGGCTACGCCTGGATCACCTTTGTCACCTTTTGGACCTTGAGGACCGGCTACGCCTTGTTCGCCCTTTTCACCACGTGGACCTACTGCACCAGGTTCACCCTTATCGCCTTTTGGTCCAGCGACACCAGGTTCACCTTTGTCACCCTTAGCACCGGTCTCACCTTTAGGCCCTTGTTGGCCATCATAAACAAAGGTTTCGTTAAGAGTTCTTCCACTTACTGGATCGATTACAGTAACCCTTGTTCCTGGACGGCCATCTTTAGTTCCACGTTCGGTTGTAATCTTAGGAGTACGTCCATCACGGGGAACGATGGTCTTGCCTGGGCGACTAGTGCGATCGCCGTCACGTACAACAGCGGAGATTGTTTCTCCTTCTTTCAATGGAGGAACATCAGAAATTTGAAATTCACCATCAGGATTGGTACGTGTTTGGTAAGTTTTATTACCAACTGATACGGTAATAGTCTTGTTTGGTTCAGCTGTACCACTGATTGTAGTGTCACCTGATAAACGAGGGTTAACTACTGGTGGCTCAATTGGTTGTTTTTGACCTTCAGGTAGGCCAACACCAATCAAAATTTCAGCGTCCACGACTGGTTTTTCTACCTCAGTTCGTGAATCAATCTCACCTATATCAATTCCCTTGTAGGTGCGAATTGTTTTAGTCGTTTTACTAATACCATCTTCACCACGACGTACTTCTTTACTTGATCCTACAGGTAATTCAGTAGTTGTTTTATAAATGGTTTGGAATCTAACTGGAACTTTTTCAACTTTTTTACGAGTACCGAAGTTAGCATCTGGATTTAAGTCACCTTGTTGGATACGAGTGTTATAGAAATAGTTACGCCGTGTTTCAGGGTCAACGTCTCCCTTTTGATCAGACTGATTAAACATTCCGATAGTTGCTTTATAATCTAACTTACTATTCCAATCCTTAACAGGAACAGAAAAATTAAATACGAGTGAATTATTTTGTCTAGCATGTTGATTGGCTAATGCATATCCAGCCTGGATTGATAGCCCAGTATATCCAGTTGCCGCACCTTTCTTCAATTGAAAATTCCTAGGTTTTAAAAATTTATTTCCTGGAACAACAGTAGTTGTCCCCGTTATGCCTCCCGCAGGAACAGCAAATCCTTCACCTAGATCAATACCAAAACGAGCGTTGTGTTCTTGTGACCCTAAACCTTCTAGCCCGTTAGGTCCGACATTGTAAGTTAATTCAAAATCAACTTTATTGGCTGCTCGATTGGGGATAGCTTTCAAAGTGTAACTAGCAGGTGCTCCACCTGTCCCCCATACAATCCCATCACCCTTATGAGTAATCGGCGTATTCGCATTTCCTAAGGCAACAGGGGCTCCACCAACTCGCACTTCACTTGGAGTTTCAGGTGCTGCATAGAAGGCAAAGCCTGTGCGGCGTTTATCACCTGCGTATTGGACGCCGGCCTTGGAGACTTCTTCCATCAACTGGCGACCGTTGCTGACTTTAGATAAGTCAACATTCTTAACGATACCGTCGATTTCTTCGTCGGTGTAGATGTCCTTGAGTTCTGTTCTAAGAGCTTCTTGAGGATTGGCTGCCCCTAAGATTCTCTTAGCTAAACGGTCGAGGCCTGCATCACGGGCAGCTTCTGCAGAAGCACCTGGGATTTCAGCACCTTCAGCTGCCGCATAGTTTCCTGCTTGGCTTTGAGGCGTTTCTTTTTTAGATTTGTCTGACAATTCACCCACTTCTGGGGAGGCAGTGTCAGCTGCTTTTTCTTCTTTGTTTTCTTTAGCCTGGTCAGCTTCAGCTGGGGCTTGAGCCTTGTCTTCAGCTGCTGAATCTTCTGTTACTTCTTCAGTCTTAGCTGGAGTTTCCTCAACAGGTGTTACTTCTGCTGCTGGAACGACTTCAGCCGCTGGGGCTGGTTCTGTTTCAGCCTTATCACTAACAGAATCTGCCGGAGCATTCGCTTCAAATTTTTCTACATTTTCATTCTTTGCGGCATTTTCCAGTATGGCACTAGTATCAGCCGTAAGCGTGTGGGCAGAATCTGCTGGAAGTGAGGCTTCCTCTGTATGGACTTCATTAGCGGCAGCGCGAACTACCGAAGCGTCTCCTATAAAGAGTAAACCCACCGCAACAGCGACTGAGGCCACTCCTATATTCAAACGTTTAATGCTGTAGCGGTAATAGCGATTGCTATTTTTCTCCCGTAACAACTTAAAATTATTTTTTCCAACCATTTTTTCAACTACTTTCTCTATAGCTAGCTAATTAACGTAACATTTTCTATTGGCTCGGGTGACAGTAAAACTTTCACCCTGCCAGTTAAGCAAAAAAATTTAAGGTTTACTAGGTCAATTAGGTATTTTTAATAAAAAAACATTTTTGTACTCAAATTATTATTTTATAAAAAAATCGATAAATCGCCAAATAACAGCGTTTATCGATAGTTATATAAATTTTATTTAATAATCGTAAATATCTGATGTACAATTTATTGCATTTTTTCAACCGGATTGAATGTCCTTTAATATAGAAAACATGTAATAATTTGTACCATTTATTATAAAAAACATATAAATCGCCTACATATTGAGACGCTGATATACATATTTGTACTTATCAAAATACAATCAACAGGTACAAAAATAATGTTTATAAAATGCAAAATAGAAAAAGCCCTCTGGACTTTCTTATAAAAAAGAGAGTCTAGAGGGCTCGATGGATTACTTATATAGTTTTTATGAAGGGAGTTTTGCTTCCAAATTGCTAAATGCCTCCATAAGCTGATTAAAATAACGCTTGCGATTAATTTTCATCACTACTCGCGCAGTAGTCACCTGGTTGAAACGCCCCTCCAAGTCAGCCACACAGAGTCCCTGGACCAGGTCACTGTCTGTCACAATGGTCATAGCAGTCAAGGGCGCCTCCTCCACAAAGTCAGGGTCATAGTAGACCATAAAGGCCATGACATCATGGATAACACAACCGGGTAAGTTCTCCCGCTCTTGGTAGGTTTTAATCTGACCATCAAATAAGGCGTGAAAGAGACGGGCTAATTTAGGAAAGTTTTGCTCAATTTTTCCAATGATTTCAGGGCTAAAGACCGCCTGGTAACTGGCATCCAAACCACACATGGTAATCGGATTTTGAGGACCAATTTGTTGATAGACCTTCTGAGCTGACTGAGCGTCATAGCCATAGTTAAATTCCGTCACCGGCGTCAGCTTGCCTTTATAGATGCCACCGCCCATAGAATAGACCTGACCCAAGTCATTCACTAAGTCGGGTGCTTTTTCTAGACAGCGCCCTAAATTGGTTAGTGGGCCTAGGGTCAAGATATCCACCTTTTGAAGCGACTGCTTAACCGTATTAATAATAAAGTCAACCGCACTTTCCTCAGCGAGTAAAGCTTTATTATCCGGGAGGTCTAAACTACCCATTCCCCTCCCTCCGTGATAGGCTTGGCGCTGGCTCGCTTTAATGACCGGGTTCTGACTGCTATAGGCTGAACCGGGGTATACCGGAGTGTTTAACCCTAGATAATTGACCAAGCTAGTGGCATTATCATTAATCTGATCTAAGGGCTGGTTTCCCTGAACCGTTGTGAGGCCAAGGACTTTGATATCAGGCTGGCTGAGAGCGAGTAAGATAGCCAGGCTGTCATCCGTACCGGGATCGGTATCAATAATCACTTGTCGCATACTTGCCTCCTGAGTAAGTCTCACTATTGAGCAAAGGGTGAAAGGCTAGCATATCTTCATAGAAGGCCAGGTCTGGCTGGGGCAAGAGAAAGGGTTCTAGTGTTAAGAGCTCACCTTCTAGTTGCTGGCAGATATTAGTGATAGCCGAACTCTCCTCTCCTAAAAGATAGGACAAGCTCATATGAAACTGATAATCCTCTTCCAAGGGCAGTTGGAAGGCGTCCGCCAGTTGGCGGCGGTAATTGTCTAAGCGGTGGTAGCTATCCACATCACTAGGCTCTAGGAGAATAGCTTGAGGAATCAATCCCCTTACCTGCATTTTTATATTTTGCGGTTTAACTACCTGGTTAAACCGTTGCAAGAGAGCCTGTTTGATCTTTTGTCGGGAGTAGGTTTTCGGTAAGAAAGCTGGCCATTTATCTGTTCCCTGGTCATGCTCCTTAAAGAGACCAAGGACAGTGATATGAAAACTGGACGGAGGTAAGAGGGCCAGTTGGTCTTGGTCTTCCCGTGGTAAAGTAGAAAAGCCTGCTTGTACCTGCTTTCCATAAGCGACGAGGTCGTCCATCGCCTCATTAGCAAAGGAAATCACCGTATAGCCCGGATTAGCGACGACTTGGCCAGTCTTGGTAAATTTATCTTGCGGGTTGTTAATTTCCATAAGTATTTCCTTCCTAAGTCACAATGAATTCGACATAACATCGGTCATCAAAACTATTATAGCGGGGGCTGAGCCCCTTAGTAGAGAGAAAGTCTCGAGACAATTGTGGATCTTTAGTCAGTATCGCTTCTAAGTAGGACTCAGTGGCAGTAAAATCTTCCTTTATCTCTGGATAACCATCACTAGTTAGGGTGACCTGGTCACCCGCTTGAACGGGAATGACCTGAATTAAAGAAGCAGGGATGTCTTCCCCATTAATAACTGCATAGCCATATGGCGTGTCATCCTGGTTAGCAAAGCGAGTGGCTTGGATAATCCAAGGGAGAATCACTTCCCGACCCGAATCTTTAGTCTGGTCAGCCCCCTGGTCTGCTTCAATAGCTAATACCAGCGAGCGCATCTGGCTTAAGACCTCATCGGATAGCTTGGGCTGGTAATAGTTCTTACCATTAACCCGGGCTTGGCAGTCCCCCACCAGAAAAATTTTACCCAGATAACGGCTGTATAGGGTCATAACGGCTTGGAGACCATATTCTCCCCGGTCTAAATCGAAAGTGACGTCTTGGTAAAACTTGTTAATGACGGCATTGATAGTCGCTAAGATTTCTTCCAGCTGGGCTTCTTTTGGCAGTTTGCCAAGCGTATCTTTAATGATTTGACTGGCCAATTGCCCGGTCGTTTTCCCTTGATAGTGAAAATCTGATTTGGAACTAACTCCATCAATCACGGCCACATAATCTTCGTTAATAAAATAAGTGTCTTCACAAAGTGCTTGGTCGGGGTGCTTGCCCTGGATAAATTCCTTAATGACCTTAACCATATTATCCCCCTTTCTTAATTGGCGAAAAAAGCTGGAGCATCCACTTGCCCCAGCTTTCACTTAATCAGACTAGTTTAATAATTCATTAATTTCATCTTCTGCTTTAGGCAGTTCTTCAGAAGCAGACACGCCAGTAAAGATACGGTCACGTGCGTCTCTGAATTTCTCAGAAGCTTGTAAGCCGTTAGTCCCTGGGAAGGATGAGAATGGTACTAAGTCTTCCATTTGACCATATGAGGTTTGATACATTTGATCTTCTTCAATCAATTTCTTCAAGGTATCATTTTCAGTCGCATCGGTCGTTGGTGGGAGGTAACCAGTCCCTTCGTCCCAAATAGCAATGTTGTCTGGTTCAAAGAGGAATTTAATAAATTTCCAAGAAGCTTCTTGTTCAGCTTCATCTTGAGCAGTTACCGCTAAGAATGAACCCCCAGCAGGAATTGCGCGTTCTTTATCCCCAAAGCTTGGTAGAGGGATAGCTTTAGCATTGAAGCTAGCGTTACGGGTAATGTTACCACGTTGGGCAATGGTGGAGTTAGTCATAGCGACGTCACCAGTAATGAAGGATTGTTGACCGTCAGCGGTTTGGCCGTTGAAGATGTAACCTTCTTCAATCCCCTTAGCCCATGCACCCATGGCTTCAACGGATTCATCAGAACCGATGGCTGTCTTACCATCGTCAGTAACCACTTTCCCCCCATTAGATTCAATTAATTGTTGGGAAGTCCAGTTGTCATTAGATTGGTCGATATTTAGACCATATTTTCCAGTTTTGTCTTTAACCGTTTTAGCCGCTTCAAATAAGTCATCATAGGTCTTGATTTCATCAGGGTTGACGCCAGCTTCTGCAAGGAGGTCCTCATTGACGAAGATAACCGCAGTGGATGCAGAGTAAGGGAAACCGAGAACTTCCCCTTCTAAGTTCTTAGCGAGGTTGGTGAATTCATCATGGAACTTGGTGTTCATATAGTCTTTATCTTCTTCAGCCGCATACTTGTCAATCAACTCAGCAGGTTTCATGGATTCAAAGTTCTCATCGAAGTATTCCCGGTAAGCCCAACCAATTTGAACCACAGCGGGGTATTTCTTAGCTGCTGCTTGGGTTTGGAGGTTCTTCATCAAACCAACGTATAACCCCTCATTATACACAGGGGTCACATGAACTTCATCTTGGGATTCATTGAATTTGTCCACCAGTTCTTTAACTTGTTGGCCCCCTTGGGTATCAGCATTACCATGCCAATATTCAATTTCAATCGGGCCGTCGCCCTCACCACTGTTACTTGCGGATTCTGAACCCCCGTTGCCACAGGCTGCAAGGGAGAGTCCAGCCAAGAGAGCCATGGCTCCCTTGAAGATTCTATTTTTTAATGACATCCTTCTTTAACCCTCTTTCTATATTATTATTTTTTATTAGCTGTTGGAACTTTGGGCTCTTCTGCTCCGATAGGTAGTGGTTTTTGACCAGCAGATAAGCGCTTGGCATTAAGAATATTTTCTGGATAGCCAATGGAATTTGTGGTATCGACATCAAAGAAATGTAAGTCATATTTTTCAAATTCCATATAAATAGGATCCCCTGGATCAGCCAGGCGGATTTGGGTTAAGACCACCATGGTTTCGCCAGCGATATCTACATAATTAGCGTAGTTAGCTCCTTGGTTTTCAACATGGCTGACTACCCCAGTGAAAGTGGTCTCTGTAGGATTCACAGTCACCTTGATTGCTTCTGGACGAATACCCACTTTGAGGTTGCGGTAGTTACCTGCTTCAATATATTCTACCCATTCAGGGGCTAGGGGTGCCGATTGCTCATGGATAAAGAGCCGGCCATCCTTGTAGGAACTGTTATCAAAGATATTCATCGGTGGGTTTCCAATAAAGCGGGCGGTAAAGATATTGGCCGGAGTGTGGTAAATATTTTCCGGTGAATCGATTTGCTGTAATTCCCCAAAGTTCAATAGGGCAATCCGGTCTGCGAAGGTCATGGCCTCGATTTGGTCGTGAGTCACGTAAATCATGGTTTGTTGATAACGTCTATGAATATCCACCAAGGATTCACGGGCTGAGACCCGTAACTTAGCATCCAAGTTAGATAGGGGTTCATCTAAAAGGAAGACATCACTATCTTTCACTGTGGCGCGAGCTAAAGCGACCCGTTGCCGTTGCCCACCAGATAATTCGGCAGGTTTACGTTGTAAATATTTTTCTAAGTCTAAAGCTTCCACCACTTCATTGACCCGGTTATCGATCCGGTCTTTGGGGACTTTGTTAACCTTAAGGCCATAAGTGATGTTATCATAAACATTCATATGGGGATAAAGGGCATAGTTTTGGAAAACCATGGCTACATTACGGTCTCCCGGAGCCACTTCATTCACCTTTTGTTCATCAAACATCAAATTACCATCCGTAATTTCTTCAAAGCCGGCAATCATCCGCAAGATGGTAGACTTCCCACAACCAGATGGGCCGAGTAAAACTAAACGTTCACCCTCTTCAACCGAGAAGCTCATATCTTCCATGATGACGGTATCGCCGTAAGCTTTTTTGATGTTATCTAATAAGATTCTAGTCATTACTTTTTTGCACTCCTTACTTTGTCGCTAATCTATTTAATACCGGCTGAGGTGAAGGTACCGATAATGTATTTTTGGAATACCAGGTAGAGTAATAGCGGAATACTCATGGTAATCACGGATATTGCCATGGCAACGGTAAAGTCAGTACCACCTTCTGCCGACATAAAGAGTTGTAAGGCCAGTGGTAGGGTAAAGTTTTCTTCGGTTTTTAAGAAGAGGGATGGCCATACAAATTCGTTCCAGGAATTGATAAAGAACCAAATCCCCGTCGAGGTCAATTGTGGACGAATCAAGGGCACAATGATATCCTTCATAATCCGCCAGTCAGAGATATTGTCCAACTTGGCTACTTCAATCAGTGAATACGGAATATTCCGCATGGCTTGGTTCATCAATAAGATCCCGGTGGCATCAGCAACTAAGGGGAAGACTACACCAAAAATATTGTCTCCCAGTCCCATCCGGTTAATCATGAGGTAGTTAGGAATCATGGTTACCGTAAAGGGAATAAAGATGGAAGAAATAAAGAGAAAATAGGATGATTTCTTCGCTCTAAAGTCAAAGTAGACAAAGGCATAGGCAGCTAAGAAGGAAATCACTAACTTAGCCACCGTTACAGTGGTAGCGATAGTAAAGGTATTCATCACGATCCTAAGTAGTGGCAAGCGGTCCATCAACTTGATGTAGTTATCAAAGACCGGTTGCAGAGGGATAAAGGCTAGGACATTGTCATAAACATCCGGGAGTCGTCTCAGTGAGGTTCCCAATGCAAATAAGATTGGCATTAACCAAATGATCACGATAAGAATGAAGACAATGGTCCAAATAACATTACTTGCGCTCCATTTGCCCCTAGTTTGCATAGTAGACACCCCTTTCGCTGAACTTGAAGTTCAAGAACAGTAAGATAGAAAAGAGTAATAAGGTCACTATGGACATGGCTGCCGAATAGCCGGTTTGGAAAAGAACAAAGGCATTCTTATAAGACTCATAAATCAAGTTGGATGAGGCATTGTCCGGTCCCCCTGAGGTAATGACCGAAATCGGGGTATAGACGTATTGGAGACCAGTTACAATGGTCATAATGAATACGTATAGACCAGTTGAGGAGGACATAGGAACAACAATATCCTTGAAGACGCGCCAGGAAGGAATTTTATCCAAACGCGCGCTTTCAATGACTTCATTATCAATCCCTGAAATGGCCGCATAAAGCGTAATAAAGTTATAACCAAAAACTTTCCAAGCCGTAATGTAACAAATGACCACAATCACCAGACTTTGGGAGGTTGACCAGTTAGGGAGGTTAATCCCGACAAAGCCTAATAATTTAGCCACTGGTCCTGAAGTTGGATTCAGAATCCAGTTGTAGACGATTGATCCAACCACCATTGAAATAAATGAAGGCAGGAAAAATGCGGATTTAAAGAAGTCTTTGAATTTTGGAATTAAGAAATGAAGCACAAAGGCAATCACATAAGGAACAGCAAAGTTAACCACTAACAAGATAAGAATATAGACGACGGTATTCCATAGGATCTTATAAGTTAGGGGGTCAGTAAACAAAGTGATGTAATTGTCAAAGCCTACAAATGTCTTCTTAGGACTGACCATATTCCATTCAAAGAAACTCAAATATAAAGTATAGAGTGTAGGCCAAGCTACAAATATACCAAAAATGAGAATGGCTGGTAGTAGATACCATAGCGGTTTATAACGCTCTTTCATATTTCCTCACCTTCTAAATATCAAGCATTGTTATTTAATCAATTGGTTAATTTCATCCTGGGTCTTTTGTACTTCAGTATCCACGTCAGCCCCACCTAAGACACGGTCTTTGAGGTCAATGAGCATTTGTTCTGCTTGCATACCAGAGTTACCCGGGAATGGTGCCCAAGGAACTAGATTTTCTAAGTTGGCATAGGCTGCTGGGAAAATTTTATCGTCTTTAATTAAAGTTTGTAATTCTTCGTTATCAGAAGCATCTTTCGTTGGTGGCACATAGCCAGTTCCCTTAGTCCAGGCAGCAATGTTGTCTGGTTCATATAAGAACTTCATAAATTTCCAAGCAGCTAATTGTTGGTCATCATCTTGGGCAGTCACCACTAACATAGAACCCCCAGCTGGTTTGTTAATTTCTTCGCCTTCGAAAGCAGGAGAAAGAATCGCTATGGCTTCAAAATTGGCATTATTCATGACATTGGTCCGTTGGGCGATGGTTTGGTGCCACATGCCGATGTTTCCTGAGATGAAGGCTTGTTGGCCGTCTTCGCCAGAAGCATGGATAGCACTGCCTTCTTCAACCATGTCTTGGTAGAATTGGTAGGTTTCTTTCCCTTTATCGTCAGCAAAAGCAGCTTTACCGTCTTTTAGCATTTGAGAACCGTTAGATTCCACCATGGATTGAATGTTCCAGTTATCTTCCGCTTCTTGGATATATAGGCCGGTGTGGTCAGTGTTTTCACTGATGGTTTGAGCCGCTTCCCGGATGTCTTCCCAGGTCTTGAGGTCATCTTTATTAACCCCGGCTTCATTTAAGATATCCATATTCAAGTAAATTACCGGTACCGATAAGGAATAAGGTAAACCAACTTGGGAATCGTCATTGGCTGTCGCTAGGCTATAGATATTTTCTTCGAACTTATCGGTGATAAAACTACTGTCTTCAGTGGATAAGTTGTCAATAATCTCTTGGGGTTGGCTATATTCAAAGTTATTGGCAAAGTATTCGCGGTAGGACCAGCCAATTTGTACTAAGGCCGGCACTTGACCAGCTGCAGCATTGGTTTGAAGGTTTTGCATTAGGCCTTGGTACATCCCCGATTGGAAAACACCGGTCACATGGATTTCATCTTGGGACTCGTTAAACTCATTAATCAGTTCAGTAACCGTTTGTCCCCCTTGGGTGTCGGCATTAGGGTACCAATATTCAATTTCTACGGGGCCGTCAGAAGCAGCGCTATCGCCCTCTCCTGAGCTATTGCCACATGCGGCTAGTGATAAACCTGTTAATAAGGTTAAGCCACTTAATAACCATTTTTTAAGCTTCATTTCTCTACTCCTTTTCTTAAATTAAACTGAGAATCTTAAATTAATAGACATGCTTAGCTTCCAAATATCATACATTCTTATTTAATCAATTGGTTAATTTCATCCTGGGTCTTAGTGACTTCAGTCTCTACGTCAGCGCCACTTAGGACACGGTCTTTGAGGTCAATAAGCATTTTTTCTGCTTGCATCCCGGAGTCTCCAGGGAACGGTGCCCAGGGGACCATGTTTTCTAAGTTGGCATAAGCAGCTGGGAAGATTTTGTCGTCCTTAATTAAGGCTTGTAAATCTTCATTTTCAGAGGCATCTTTCGTTGGTGGCACATATCCAGTTCCAGCAGTCCATGCGGCAATGTTATCTGGTTCATATAAGAACTTCATAAATTTCCAAGCAGCTAATTGTTGTTCTTCATCTTGACCGGTAACCACTAGCATGGATCCGCCCGCCGGTTTGTTATTTTCTTCCCCTTCAAAAGCTGGTGAAGGAATCGCTACCGCTTCAAAATTGGCATTCTTCATCACGTTAGTCCGGTGAGCAACCGATTGGTGCCACATCCCGATATTTCCTGAAATAAAAGCTTGTTGTCCCTCCTCACCAGTAGCATGGAGGGCGCTCCCTTCTTCAACCATATCTTGATAAAACTGGTAAGTTTCCTTACCCTTTTCGTCAGCAAAAGCGGCTTTGCCATCTTTTAGCACCTGTGAACCGTTAGACTCTACCATGGCCTGGATATTCCAATTATCTTGGGCTTCTTGGATATAGAGACCGATGTGATCAGTGTTTTGGCTTATGGTTTGAGCAGCTTGGCGGATATCTTCCCATGTCTTCAGGTCGTCTTTATTAACCCCGGCTTCATTCAAGATATCCATATTTAAATAAATAACAGCTACCGATAAGGAATAAGGTAGTCCGACTTGGGAACCATCATTAGCAGTGGCTAAGTTATAGATGTTTTCTTCAAACTTATCAGAGATAAAGCCACTATCCTCTTTTGATAAATTGTCAATAATATCTTGTGGCTGACTATATTCAAAGTTATTAGCAAAGTATTCACGATAAGACCAACCAACTTGAACCAGAGCCGGCGTCTTCCCCGCCGCAGCATTGGTTTGTAAGTTTTGCATTAAGCCTTGGAAGGTCCCTGATTGAAAGACACCCGTCACATGGACTTCGTCTTGAGACTCATTAAACTCATTAATTAATTCAGTGACGGTTGGCCCTCCCTTGGTATCACCATTAGGATGCCAATATTCAATTTCAATTGGCCCGTCCGAAGCAGCACTTTCATTGCCACTTGAGCTATTGCCGCAAGCGGCCAGTGATAAACCTGTAAGTAAGGTTAAACCACCTAACAACCATTTCTTTAGTTTCATTTGCCTACTCCTTTAAGCGATATCTAGTGACCAATAACTTATAATCTTTGTTGCTTGTAGCGTTCCGTGACGGGATTGGTTGTCTTCGTAAAGACATCAATGGTCTCATCATTCACTTCAACCACGGAATAACCCAGTTGATCGGTAAAGAAAGCGACATCCCCCACTTGCTCCAGACCGAAAGCCAAGGAAGCCGCCGTGTGTTGCGGGATATTTCTAACCATGGCATGGCGGTTTTCATGAAGGTGACCAGTAAAAATCCCCCGTACATCGGACTCTTCTAATAGATCCAGATAGCTGTCACTAATCTCAGTTTCGATAACTCCTGGTTCCCAGCCAATAAGTAGAGGATGGTGGTGGAAAAGTAAGGTTCCCTTTTCACTAGGCTTGGCTAATTGATCAGCTAACCAAGCTTCCATTTCCTTAGAAATAATCCCGTGGTGACGACTCTGTTCGGCAGTATCTAAGATAATTAAGCGATAGCCTTGAAAATCAACCACATAATTTAATCCTTCATCAGCTTCCTTGCCGTATAAGGCTTGGTAAAAAGCTGCCTTATTGTCGTGGTTGCCCAATACATAATAAAGGGGCATATCTTTAGGCATGTAGGACCGCAATATTCGGTCAAGCGCCTGGTAGTCTTCTACGCCACCATCATGAATCAAATCACCCGTATTCACCACAAAATCCACGCTATTAAAATCGAAAGTCTCTAAAGCGTGAAAAAGTTTTTCATGGGGTTCATAGTCGATCCCAAACACTTCAAACTCGCCTTGGTAATTATCCAAGTAATGGGTATCCGAAAGATGCAAAAACTTCATGTGAATTCTCCTTTCCATTAAAGTACATTGTCCATTTTAGCCAAGCAATGTAAATTCTAGCGCCGCTTTTGAGTAAAGTTTGTAAATAATAGGTATTTTTTCGGTAAATAAAAATAGGTCTTTTTACAAATATTAACTAATAAGTAAATTTATAAGGAATGATTAAGAAATTCCTAGGAAATGTTAATTAAATGTAAAAAGATCCGAAATTAGCTTTACATTAAATTTACAATACGCTAGAATAGTTTACGTAAAATTTACATAAGGCCAATCATTGGCCAAGTCAAAAGGTAAAAATCAAAAACGAGAAAGGATGAAAACCATTATGTTAAGATTTTTCGAACAACGCCGCCCTTACAAGAGCTTAGAACAAGTGCAACGTGAAGAAAGCAAACGTCAAGCCAAAGAAAAAGCCCAAGTATTAGCTCACGCTAAATAAGCTATAATGTAATAAAAGAGGTTAGGACCATTCACCTAACCTCTTTTATTTAATGGACTTTTGCTATTCTGTCCTGTATTCACTTAGCCACTTGAAGCCAATTTAACTGTTCTTGACTTCGCTTATCTTTACAAATCAATCCAATGATTCAAGTGCAAGCAATAACCAATATACTTATACAACTCTTGCAAGGCCATGTTTTGGGTATAGGGGTGGTTTGGATAGCTTTCCCCTTGAAAATAGGCGCTCACAAAATTGAGTTGGAAGCCGTAGTCGCGGTTAACTCGCTCAAAAGCCAGCCGCGTCCGTCTCATGTGATAGTCACTGGTCACGACAATGGCAGAATGATAGCCCAATTTATCCATGAGGGCTAAGGAAGTCGTCGCATTAGTCCAGGTGGATGTGGCCTGCTTTTCCTCGATTAAGTTCTCCCGCTTGGCCCCCAAACGCTGGTAACCGACAAATAGGTCTTCCCCCACATCAGTATAGCGGGGAGAAACAATCATTTTATCAGCCCGACTGTAGCCTGCCTGCAGTAAGTGAACCGCCTTTTCACCCCGTTCGACTGCCGGACCCTCGGCCACGATAATTAAGTCAGAAACTTGCGGGGGCTGCCCTTGGTCCAAGTGCTTGTAGAGGGACCTCAATCCTAAGCCAAGAAGCGCTCCTAGAGAGAGACCGGTTAGCCATCTTCTTTTCATCATTTGACCTCCTTTCACAAGTAAGCTTTGCTCTTTAAAGCTATTATTCTTACAAAATGACTTACCTTATTATAGCAATTTCCCTGCCTAAACAATGGTTTTATCTCTATAAAAAGTAAACATTTTATGATAAAATAACCCTTCGCACTTAAATTTTGTATTTAAAGGAGAGTTTTATCATTAAATATCTTATTATACTGGCCTTATGCTTATTAGCTGGCTGTCAGCTGCCTAATCACACAAGCCAGTCCCTCAGTGATTATAAGGAAATCTATCAACCGGTCAGCGACAGGATTGAATCAGGCGAGAAGCTTTTAAGTTTGACTGACCAAGTTCAGGCTCTCGACCTCTCCTACTATGATGAAGAGGTCCAAGCAAGTATCTCTGACCAGATCAAGAGTCTACAAAACAAGCATAAGTCCTATGAGGATGGGCTTTTCATTATGAACCCCTTTGGAACCTTCACTCAATCCATTTATACTTACTTGCCTGACCCTGATCAAGACATTGGCAAAGTAACCTATACCATCGAGTCTGAATCCAGCGATTCCCTCACTTTCCAACCGGTCAATTACAGTCAGGATCCCAGTGCTTATGAATTTACTATGATCGGTCTGGTGCCTAATGAAGCTAACCAGCTGACAGTTAATCTCTACGATATTGATAATAACAAGTTAACCGACTATCAATTTCAGATTAGTGCCCCCGATATCCAGGCCACTGACTACGAGACCAAAATGGAAGTCCTCTACGACTCTGGAAGGGAAGAACTGACTGATGGTTTCTATGCCAGCATGGGGAGCGACCAGGATAATGCCAAGTTTTCCTATTTATATGATAATAATGGGATCATTCGCTCTGAATTGGTCTCTGACGGCGCCCGCTTAGAAAACTATCAATTTCTGGATAAGCACCACCTGCTGGTTAGGGTAAGCAACGGCAAATTAGCTGTTCTGAATGGCTTAGGCCAACCCGTTCGCATCTATGAATTGCCTAATTATTCTGTCCACCATGACTTCATTGTTAACGAGAAAAAGGATGCGGCCTTCCTATTAACCACTAACGATCAGACGGATACCATTGAAGACACCATCACCTATCTCGATTTACGGACAGGTGAAAGTCAGAAACTGATCGACTTAAAAGCGATTTTTCCTAATTATTTTCAACCCGTGATGGCCACCCACCAGAACCGGGCTCAAAATGAGATCGCTAGTTATTTAGCCGCACACCCTGACCAAGACTATTCAGATATCGATTACACTGATGATGGCTTTAACGTCCTGGATGAAGAGGGTAATTTGACTAATTTAGACTGGATCCATATTAATGCCATTGATGTCATCAATGGTGATGAATTAATTCTTTCTTCCAGGGAAACCTCATCACTGATTAAATTATCCAATGTCTTTGACCAAGTGACCGTTGACTATATCATCGGGCCGGAAGCAGTTTGGGCGGGGACGGGTTATGAGTATTACCTGCTCACTCCTGACAGCGACTTTAAGCCGACTGGCGGCCAACATAGTGTTCGTTTCCAATCCAATGCGATTAATGATGGCTTTTACAATTTAACCCTCTTCGATAATAACTACTGGCGTCTGGGTACCCGAGATGACCTGGTTATCGACCTGCCTCAGGAAATGAGCGAAGAATTTGATCCAGAAGTGCTTGATGCTTACTCTTACTTTTATAATTTACAGGTGGATGAAGCGAGCGGAACTTATGACCTGGTCCAAGCCTTTCCAGTGCCCTATTCCTCCATCGTTTCCTCAGCCCAAGTCTATAAAGGTAATTATATTACCACTAGCGGGATGACTAATATCCTCGGAGAATATAATCCCCAAGGAGATCTTATCCGGCAATTTCAATTCTTTGTCCCCCGTTGGACCTACCGCTTGGTTAAGTTAGACCTGCAAGACTTCTTCTATGAAAATATTCTTTAAACAAAAGACCTCAAGCCTAGGCAAATGCTAGCCTGGCTTGAGGTTTTTTAGTGAATGATTTTAAATTGGCCGCTCTTTAATGAGGCGCGGTCGGCCCAGAAACGCTATCCCGGCCTCTTTCAATTTCTTCTTTAGGCATTGGATTCGGCATCTTGTGCTCATGTTGTGAGGCACCTGACACCGCATCCTTACTTTCATTTTCTTCTTTATCCTTAGCTTTTGAAGTTGCCTTGGATACCGTATCTGGTCTTGGGCCACCCTCGCTAGCTTCAATATAAGGTTTCTCAATGGCATGTTGGAGTTCATCATCAAGACCCGCTTCGTAGCGTTCTTGATACCATTGGTTAACGTCTTCAGCGGTTTCACCCAGGAAGGGGTTGGATACATGTGGGTCATGCAAGGTCCGGTCCCAAGAGGATTCCGCCGTATCAATGAAGGGTTTACCATTTTGAACGGTTTCTAAGACCCCGAGATAGCGACCTTTTTGGTCATAGATCGGACGGTAGTGTAAGTAGACCTTATTCCCGTTGCCCTTGGTGTACCACATACTCTCACTGCGACGACGACCATGATGGAGGTCTTCCATAATCCCTTCCACCTTGGTACGGATTTGTGGTGGGTGACAATCAGAAACATTGCCTCCTAAAGTTACTGGAGACCGTGGCGTCCCCGCATCTTCTTGATGGCGGCGTTTGTTATAGTAGAGGAAACGGTTTTGCTTATCGACAAAAGAAATTTCCACTTCTAAGTTATCAAGGATGGCTTGGACTTCATCCAAGGTTAACCAACCTGTCCCAAAATCTACCCGGGTATCGGTTTGGAAGGAGTAAGGTTCAGCGTCAGGATCTTCATCCCCTCTAGCATAGACTAAGGCCCGGTCTAAGGCGTATTGCATCCCCATCGTGGTATAGGTTGCCCCAGAAACCACATCAAATTCACGCTTGCTGCCATCTTCCTTGATTTGTTGGATTAATTTTTCTGAGGCTTGACCACCGAGTTCTGGCGTTTCAATGCCCCGATACTTGATATCGGTAATTTCGTTCTCGTCAACAGTCACTGCTAAGGACACTTTCCCCTTGTAGCCGTCCCCTTCACCATAATAGGTTCCTGGAGTAAATTCATTAGGTTCAGGTTCCCCGGCCGCGATCCTTAAGGCTTCTTTGACTGCCTGAATGAGTCCTTCAGAAGAATGCGTAGCGCCTGACAGAACATCCACATCAACACTTTGCTTATCTAGGATTTGATTAACCAAGTGCTTAATGGCTAGGCTACCAACATTTTCTGAATCAGCTTCAGAAACTTGAATATCTTCAATCTTATCTTCACTAACTTTTACATCAACTTCTACCATATCCAGAAAGCCCTGAGCTTCTTCATGGTAAGAGCCTGGTTTAAATTTTGCCATTTTTTCCAGCCTTTCTAAATCTTTATTGTATATATTACATTGTATAATAATCGCTAGCTAAAGACCAATGATATCTAGAACCCTTTGCTTATTTCTTTGCTTAATCAACCATATAAAAGTAAACTAGAGATAACTATTAAAGAAGGAGTCTGTTCAATGTACGAAAAAATGCTTAAAGACTCAAAAAGTAAGCGCCAGATGCTGGTCAAACTCTTTTGGTCGACTTTCTACCTCTCTGCCTTTACCTTTGGTGGGGGCTATGTCATCATAACCCTCATGAAAAAGACCTTTGTGGATGATTATGGTTGGATTGAAGAAGACGAGATGCTAGACCTAGTGGCGATTGCCCAATCTTCTCCCGGAGCAATCGCAGTGAACGGCGCGATCGTGATCGGTTACAAATTAGCTGGCTTTATCGGTATCCTAGTCTCTGTCTTAGGCACCATCTTACCACCCATGCTGATTATTTCGGTAATTGCCCTCTTTTACCAACAATTTATCCAAAATTTCTGGGTTAAGACCCTCTTGGAAGGCATGCAGGCTGGCGTGGCAGCCGTTATCGCCGGCGTTGTCTTAGATATGGTTGCTGACGTTTGGCGGCGTAAGCAACCCATTCTGGTTATTATTATGCTAGCTGCCTTTATTGCTAATTACTTCTTTGCCGTTAATATTATCTATATTATTTTAAGCTGCATTGGACTAGGAGTAATATACAGCTGGTTACAAAGTAGGAAAGGACGCTAATCATGATTTATTTGCAATTACTTATCTCCTTTTTAAAAGTTGGAGCCTTTAGCTTCGGCGGTGGTTATGCTGCCCTGCCCTTGATTCAAGAAGAAATCGTTGAAAACCACTCTTGGCTATCCATGCAGGAATTTACCGACCTGATCACCATTTCGCAAATGACGCCCGGTCCGATCGCTATCAATTCCGCAACCTTTGTAGGAACTAAGCTGGCTGGGCCCCTGGGCGCTATTGTTGCCACTCTGGGTTCAATCTTACCTTCCATTATTATCGTGAGCATTATCGCCCGTCTCTACTTCAAATATCGTAATCTTAACCTCTTACAGAACGTGCTGGTGGCCTTACGCCCGGCTGTAGTAGCTATGATTGCCGCAGCCGGTTTATTAATCTTAATCTCCGCATTTTGGGGTGAAGCTCCAATTGCCCTAGTCAATATCAATTGGGTAGCCGTAGTCATCTTTGGCCTCGCCTTGGCCATACTCATCAGATATAAAGTCAATCCCATCTTAGTTATCGTCATAGCAGGAGTCATTAATGTAATATACCAAGCAGTTTTTATGGTGGTGTAAAGGAAATTATTAGCCACTATATAATAAAAAGACACTATTGAGCTAGCTAGAAAACTGATTACAATGTAACTAAAAGTCTACATAATGAAATTTAAATTCAACGTTACCTTTTTCGTTACACTTCTTATCAAACAAAAAAACGTTGTTATATCACTTTATTAAAAAGCTTGATATAACAACGTTTTCTTTAGTGCCGGCGGTGGGGGTCGAACCCACACGTCCGTGAGGACACGGGATTTTGAGTCCCGCGCGTCTGCCAATTCCGCCACGCCGGCTTATATATAAAAGGCGGTAGCCGGATTTGAACCGGCGATAAAGGTTTTGCAGACCCGTGCCTTACCCCTTGGCTATACCGCCATATTTAATTAAAAACTAACCTCTTCTTTTAAGAAGAGGTCTAAACAATTACCACTAGCATGATAATCATCAAACTGGGGTAGCTGGATTCGAACCAACGCATGACAGAGTCAAAGTCTGTTGCCTTACCGCTTGGCGATACCCCAATGTAAGGGCGAACGAGGGGAATCGAACCCCCGAGTGTCGGAGCCACAATCCGATGCGTTAACCACTTCGCCACGTTCGCCATATATATATGATATATAACAGGTTTAACAGGGACACTAGGAATCGAACCCAGATCGACGGTTTTGGAGACCGTAGTTTTACCGTTAAACTATGTCCCTATTCTCAAATGAGAATAGTTATCATTTTATGGAGGGAAGAGGATTCGAACCTCTGAACCCGAAGGAACGGATTTACAGTCCGCTGCGTTTGGCCGCTTCGCTATCCCTCCTAATGGATGGTCCGAGACAGAATCGAACTGCCGACACCTTGAGCTTCAATCAAGTGCTCTACCAACTGAGCTATCGGACCCCATTATAAGAACGGTCCGGACGGGATTTGAACCCGCGATCTCCTCCGTGACAGGGAGGCATGTTAACCCCTACACCACCGGACCAATATATGAATAATGGAGAATGAGGGGCTCGAACCCCCGACATTCTGCTTGTAAGGCAGACGCTCTCCCAGCTGAGCTAATTCTCCTGATTACTCTTAAAGAAGTAATGACCCGTACGGGAATCGAACCCGTGTTACCGCCGTGAAAGGGCGGTGTCTTAACCGCTTGACCAACGGGCCAACAAAATATAAACGGAGAGTAAGGGATTCGAACCCTTGAAACGGTCTCCCGTTTACACGATTTCCAATCGTGCTCCTTCGGCCTCTCGGACAACTCTCCAATAGCTTAAAGCCTGAGGACTCACTCGCCATAACTCCGCAAGTAGGACTCGAACCTACGACATCTTGATTAACAGTCAAGCGCTACTACCAACTGAGCTATTGCGGAATAAAATAAGATTGCACGGCAACGTCCTAGTCTCACAGGGGGCAACCCCCAACTACATTCGGCGCTAAGAAGCTTAACTGCTGTGTTCGGGATGGATACAGGTGGGTCCTTCTTGCCATCGTCACCGTACAATTTATTTTTTGAGCTTGTTCGCTCAAAACTGAATCTATCATGTCTTCCGTAAACCTCATACAACCTTATCCTTTGGATAAGTCCTCGACCGATTAGTATTTGTCCGCTCCACTTATTGCTAAGCTTCCACTCCAAACCTATCAACCTGATCGTCTTTCAGGGGGCTTACTACTTTTAAAGTATGGGAAATCTCATCTTGAGGGGGGCTTCACGCTTAGATGCTTTCAGCGCTTATCCCGTCCACACATAGCTACCCAGCCATGCTCCTGGTGGAACAACTGGTACACCAGCGGTGTGTCCATCCCGGTCCTCTCGTACTAAGGACAGCTCCTCTCAAATTTCCAACGCCCGCGACGGATAGGGACCGAACTGTCTCACGACGTTCTGAACCCAGCTCGCGTACCGCTTTAATGGGCGAACAGCCCAACCCTTGGGACCGACTTCAGCCCCAGGATGCGATGAGCCGACATCGAGGTGCCAAACCTCCCCGTCGATGTGAACTCTTGGGGGAGATAAGCCTGTTATCCCCAGGGTAGCTTTTATCCGTTGAGCGATGGCCCTTCCATGCGGAACCACCGGATCACTAAGCCCGACTTTCGTCCCTGCTCGACTTGTAGGTCTCGCAGTCAAGCTCCCTTCTGCCTTTACACTCTGCGAATGATTTCCAACCATTCTGAGGGAACCTTTGGGCGCCTCCGTTACACTTTAGGAGGCGACCGCCCCAGTCAAACTGCCTGACTGACACTGTCTCCCGACCAGCTAATGGTCGCGGGTTAGAATGGTCATCCCACAAGGGTAGTATCCCACCAGTGCCTCCATCGAGACTAGCGTCCCGACTTCGATGGCTCCTACCTATCCTGTACATGTGGCACAAACATTCAATATCAACCTACAGTAAAGCTCCATGGGGTCTTTCCGTCCTGTCGCGGGTAACCAGCATCTTCACTGGTACTACAATTTCACCGAGCCTCTCGTTGAGACAGTGCCCAAATCGTTACGCCTTTCGTGCGGGTCAGAACTTACCTGACAAGGAATTTCGCTACCTTAGGACCGTTATAGTTACGGCCGCCGTTTACTGGGGCTTCAATTCAGAGCTTCGCTTACGCTAACCCTTCCTCTTAACCTTCCAGCACCGGGCAGGCGTCAGCCTCTATACATCATCTTTCGATTTGGCAGAGACCTATGTTTTTGATAAACAGTCGCTTGGGCCTATTCACTGCGGCTGACCTTGCGGTCAGCACCCCTTCTCCCGAAGTTACGGGGTCATTTTGCCGAGTTCCTTAACGAGAGTTCGCTCGCTCACCTTAGTGTTCTCCACTCGACTACCTGTGTCGGTTTGCGGTACGGGTTGTTTGATTCTCACTAGAAACTTTTCTTGACAGCGTGACGTCGGCGGCTTCGGTACTAAACTTCCCTCCCCGTCACAACTCATGAAGCCTGAGGCAAGCCTTTCACTCACCTTCTCACTCATTGCTTGGACGCGTTTTTCCATCTCCGCGCTCCGCTTAGCCTTCTGTGTCCTTCCATCGCTCAAACAAATCAAACAAGTACAGGAATCTCAACCTGTTGTCCATCGCCTATCCCTTTCGGTCTCGGCTTAGGTCCCGACTAACCCTGGGAGGACGAGCCTTCCCCAGGAAACCTTAGTCATTCGGTGGACGGGATTCTCACCCGTCTTTCGCTACTCATACCGGCATTCTCACTTCTATACGCTCCACATGTCCTCACGATCATGCTTCTCTGCCTATAGAACGCTCTCCTACCATCCTACGGATCCACAGCTTCGGTGTTCAGTTTAGCCCCGGTACATTTTCGGCGCAGGGTCACTCGACTAGTGAGCTATTACGCACTCTTTCAATGATGGCTGCTTCTAAGCCAACATCCTAGTTGTCTAAGCAACCCCACATCCTTTTCCACTTAACTGAAACTTTGGGACCTTAGCTGGTGGTCTGGGCTCTTTCCCTTTCGACTACGGATCTTATCACTCGCAGTCTGACTCCCGGACTAAACTATTTGGCATTCGGAGTTTATCAGATGTCGGTAATCCAGGATGGACCCCTCGATCAAACAGTGCTCTACCTCCAATAGTCATCATCCGAGGCTAGCCCTAAAGCTATTTCGGAGAGAACCAGCTATCTCCAAGTTCGATTGGAATTTCACCGCTACCCACACCTCATCCCCGCCTTTTTCAACAGACGTGGGTTCGGCCCTCCAGTGTGTTTTACCACACCTTCAGCCTGGACATGAGTAGATCACTTGGTTTCGGGTCGACGACAACAAACTCAACGCCCTCTTCAGACTCGCTTTCGCTGTGGCTCCGCTTCTTCAGCTTAACCTTGCTTGCTATCGTCACTCGCCGGTCCGTTCTACAAAAAGTACGCCATCACCCCTTAACGGGCTCTGACTGCTTGTAGGCATACGGTTTCAGGTACTCTTTCACTCCCCTTCCGGGGTGCTTTTCACCTTTCCCTCACGGTACTGGTTCACTATCGGTCACTAGGGAGTATTTAGGCTTGCCAGATGGTCCTGGCGGATTCCGACGGAATTTCACGTGTACCGCCGTACTCAGGATACTGAATGAGGTGGCTGAGCTTTCGCCTACGGGATTGTCACCCTCTCTGATCGCCCTTTCCATGGCGTTCGACTAACTCATTCACTCCCGTCCATCAGTCCTACAACCCCAGCATGCAAGCACGCTGGTTTGGCCTCTTTCCGTTTCGCTCGCCGCTACTCGGGAAATCGATTTTTCTTTCTCTTCCTGTGGCTACTGAGATGTTTCAGTTCACCACGTCTACCTTCCGCTCAGCTATGTGTTCACTGAGTGGACCATTGTCGATAAAAACAATGAGGTTCCCCCATTCGGAAATCTCCGGATCAAAGCTTACTTACAGCTCCCCGAAGCATATCGGTGTTCGTCCCGTCCTTCATCGGCTCCTAGTGCCAAGGCATTCACCGTACGCCCTTATTCACTTAACCACCGGTTAAGTTGTATGATGCGAAAAGTTTTAAAACTCTTTCTTTTTCGGTTTTTACGCTTGGTAAAATTGGTTTATTAACATTTCTATCTCGCAAAAAAATAGAAATGCGGAATGTTATGATAGTATTCAGTTTTCAAAGAACAATAGAGAGTTAGACCTCTCAAAACTAAACAAAGAAGACTCAAATATGTATTCCGAATATATCCTTAGAAAGGAGGTGATCCAGCCGCAGGTTCACCTACGGCTACCTTGTTACGACTTCACCCCAATCATCTGTCCCACCTTCGGCGGCTGGCTCCAAAGGTTACCTCACCGACTTCAGGTGTTACAAACTCTCGTGGTGTGACGGGCGGTGTGTACAAGACCCGGGAACGTATTCACCGCGGCGTGCTGATCCGCGATTACTAGCGATTCCGGCTTCATGTAGTCGAGTTGCAGACTACAATCCGAACTGAGAATGGCTTTAAGAGATTCGCTTGCTTTCACAAGGTCGCTGCTCGTTGTACCATCCATTGTAGCACGTGTGTAGCCCAAGTCATAAGGGGCATGATGATTTGACGTCATCCCCGCCTTCCTCCGGTTTGTCACCGGCAGTCTCGCTAGAGTGCCCAACTGAATGCTGGCAACTAACAATAAGGGTTGCGCTCGTTGCGGGACTTAACCCAACATCTCACGACACGAGCTGACGACAACCATGCACCACCTGTCACTTTGTCCCCGAAGGGAAAGCTCTATCTCTAGAGTGGTCAAAGGATGTCAAGACTTGGTAAGGTTCTTCGCGTTGCTTCGAATTAAACCACATGCTCCACCGCTTGTGCGGGTCCCCGTCAATTCCTTTGAGTTTCAGCCTTGCGGCCGTACTCCCCAGGCGGAGTGCTTAATGCGTTAACTTCGGCACTGAAGGGTGGAAACCCTCCAACACCTAGCACTCATCGTTTACGGCGTGGACTACCAGGGTATCTAATCCTGTTTGCTACCCACGCTTTCGGGCCTCAGCGTCAGTAACAGACCAGAAAGTCGCCTTCGCCACTGGTGTTCTTCCATATATCTACGCATTCCACCGCTACACATGGAGTTCCACTTTCCTCTTCTGTACTCAAGTTCCCCAGTTTCCAATGCACTTCCACGGTTAAGCCGTGGGCTTTCACATCAGACTTAAGAAACCGCCTGCGCCCCCTTTACGCCCAATAAATCCGGACAACGCTTGCCACCTACGTATTACCGCGGCTGCTGGCACGTAGTTAGCCGTGGCTTTCTGGTAAGATACCGTCAAGACTGGAGCAGTTACTCTCCAATTTGTTCTTCTCTTACAACAGAGCTTTACGATCCGAAAACCTTCTTCACTCACGCGGCGTTGCTCCGTCAGGCTTGCGCCCATTGCGGAAGATTCCCTACTGCTGCCTCCCGTAGGAGTTTGGGCCGTGTCTCAGTCCCAATGTGGCCGATTACCCTCTCAGGTCGGCTATGCATCATTGCCTTGGTAGGCCGTTACCCCACCAACGAGCTAATGCACCGCAAGGCCATCGATAAGTGACAGCAAAGCCGTCTTTCCAAAAGCCACCATGTGGTGACCTTTCCTATGCGGTATTAGCACCCGTTTCCGGATGTTGTCCCCCGCTTATCGGTAGGTTCCTTACGTGTTACTCACCCGTCCGCCGCTAACGTCAGAAGTGCAAGCACTTCGTCGGTTCGCTCGACTTGCATGTATTAGGCACGCCGCCAGCGTTCGTCCTGAGCCAGGATCAAACTCTCATGAAAGAATCATGAGCGTTGATAGCTCATTTGTTTGCTGACTAGTTATAGTCTGGTCTAGACTTATTGTTTGAATTGTTGGTTCATCAACAAAATGTTGATGCCCTACACATTTGGTTCGTCTTCTTTGTTCAGTTTTCAAAGGTCTAATCTTGCCGTCTTCTGTGACAGCGACTTAATTAGTATACCATAGCTTTTAGATTCTTGTCAACAACTTTTTTAAAAAAGTTTTTTGAAGTGTTTAAAGCTGGTTAAAGAATTAAGTTTTCCGATCAGTTTTGTTTGATCAGCAAGAATTATTATAGCTTATCGCTAAGTTGTTTGTCAACAAGTTTTTTTGATTTATTTTCTTACGAGATAAATCTTTCCTCGTGAGAAACAACTTTTATAGAATACCAAGTTCCCCATTGTTTGTCAATAACTTTCTCCAACTTTTTTCATAATTGTTTCCCCTTAGCTGTTCATATTCCATATAATAACTAGATATATCACTATTTAGGTAAGTTTTTTTCCTTAAAGCCAGTGAAATAATAAGCCATAATGAGCTGCCCGAGGCTTAATAGGATGACTAGAAACGCCATCAAGCGGTTATTTAGATTAAAGTAACCCCATAAACTTGCAAGGAAGCTGGGTAAAATCAAGGAAAGTAGACTTGTCCCATAGCACTCCTTCAGATTATAGAAATCTAAGCGCCGGGCTAGTCGCAAGCGGTTGAGGATCACAGCAGCTAATAGACTATATAGGATAAGAAAAAGTAAAAAGAGAATATGACGCATGCCGACGAATAAGTATTTCTGGCTCTTACGATAGTTTTTCTGATAGTTTTGATAGAACTGCTCCAGTAATTCCTGACTACTTAGCTTGTCCTGTGTGTTTCTATTATAAGGTGCGGAAAAGTCATCGCCTTCTCGAGGTTGATAGACCATCATATCTTCTAGAAAAATAAAGGCCGAGGGGTTATTCAGAAAAAGAGTATCTAATTCTTCCGGTTTGGGTAAAATCCCGATACTTATTGCTGGCGCATCCATTTTTTCCTCCTTTTCCTTAGCCCCATCTCGGGGAACTAATTGCCCTTCTTGAACGGTATAATCCTTTAGCTTCTGGTCAACACCCTGACTGGGAAAATCTGCTAATAATTCTTGGTAAGATTGGTCAAAAACTTCATTATTTACCCCCTGAAAACGTAAAGCAAAGGGTAAGGTTAAAATTAGACTTAGGGCAAGAATAACTATTACCATCCCAAAAGTGTTGAGTGAGCGCCTTTGTCGATAAACATAGGCAGAAGTTAAAATATTTTTTAAAGAAGAGCGCATGAAGGGGTTCCTTTCTGCTATGATATTTTCAGAAAATACTTGTAAGCGATAGGAGTGCGTAACTATGAAAACCATTGCCGTTATTGGAGCTGGAAATATGGGCCAAGCCCTCATCGCCGGCTTACAATCTAGTGATCATCAAGCACAGTTAGAAATTAAGGCTGCGACCGCTAGCCAAGCCAGCGCAGATAAAGTTGCTCAACATTTTGACATTGCCTGCTCAACTGATAACCAAACTTGTGCCCAAGGAGCTGACCTCGTCATTGTGGCGGTAAAACCTTATCTAATGGACCAGGTGTTGGACAAAATCAAGAACAGTCTCAAAGCGGATGCCATTATCGTCACCGTAGCGGCTGGTTATAGTCTAAAGCAAGCAGGGACAATTCTCGGCGACCAAACTGCTATCGTCCGGATCATGCCAAACACTGCCGTGAAAATCGGCCAAGGGGTGATTGCTATGACCGCCAATGACCAGGTCTCAACTAAAGACTACCAAGCAGTTAAAGATTTATTCCAAGGGTTGGGCTTAGTTGCTGAAGTCAGTGAAGACCAATTCGCAACCATCACTGGGCTATCTGGCTCTAGTCCCACCATTGTCTACATGCTAATCGAGGCCATGGCAGACGCCGGATGTCAACAAGGTCTTCAACGTTCCCAAGCCCAAAGCTTAGCCGCCCAAACCGTCCTAGGTGCTGCAGCTATGGTCGTAGAAACTGGACAACATCCCGGTCAACTCAAGGATGCGGTCTGCTCACCTGCTGGTACCTCCATTGAATGCGTCCGTAAGGCAGAGGAAAAAGGCTTACGATCCGCTGCCATAGAAGCTGTCATCGCTGCTTGCCAAAAAGCCAAAGGCAACTAAGCCGGCGAGCAAAGTCCATAAATTTCAAGTTAATAGTAAAGTATTCAATACTTAAGTATGCTGGAGGCTATCCCAAGATAGCCTTTTTTCTGTTTTCCCATCTTAAGCCGAGATATCCTAAAGCACATCTAGTCGATGCCTTGGCAGTCAGGACAGATCCCATAAAACTCCAGGTGGTGGCCGGTAATTTCAAATTGAGTAGCCTCTACCGCATAGTCTTCCACTTCAGTCAGGGCTTGCTCTACTTTAGCCGCATCGGGATAATAGACATCGACGATTTTTCCACAGTTTTGACAAATGATGTGATAGTGCTTTTTCAAGAAGAAATCGAAATGGGTGGCCCCATCATTCGCACGCACTTCCTTGACCAGGTTAATATCGGTAAAGATGTTCAAGGTATTATATACCGTTGCTAAACTCACCGATTGATCTTCTTGGGAGAGCTCTTGATAGACTTGTTCGGCAGTAGGATGATGGTCAGCCACAATCAGATGTTTTAGTATTTTTTTCCGTGGGGAGGTTAGGCGAATACGGCGTTCACGCAAATAAGCGACCGCATCGACATATAATTGCTCATAATCCATGTGTTGTCTTCCTTTCCATCAGCCCTTTAGCTAATTATAATTGAAAGCCTGTAAAATATCATATTTTTCCCTTAAGTTGTTAAAATTCTCACTTATGCTTATTGAAGAAAATCATGCTATGCTATATAGTAATTCAAGGTCTTAATGGTATCGATTAAAATAGAAAAGGACGATTAAAAACCAATGAAATTAGGTGCTCGCACGATAAAAACCGGCATTGGCGTCATGCTAGCCATGGTTATCTCTAGCCTCCTACCCCATATTGAGATTATGCAACCAACATTTGTTGCGGTTCTCGGGTTGCAACAATCCGTTAAAAAAACCTGGTATACCCTATTTAGGCGGGGAGCTGCTGCTTTCTTAGGTGGCTTAACCGCCGTGGTCATGTCTTACTTCTTTGGAAATAGCCCCATTGTGGTTGGCCTGACCGTCATTATTTTTATCGCTATTATGAATGCCATTCAACTCCAAGACGTGATCTCCCTGGCCACAATTACCGTAGTTATCATCATGCTACAGCCTGTCGATAACGTCAATGACTTAATCGGCATTGCGACTTCCCGGGTGATTGAAAACATCCTTGGTGTGGTGATCTCCTTCTTGGTGAATGTCTTTATCATGCCACCTAAGTATGACAATGTCCTCTACAAGGAAATTTCGGACACCTCTTCAGAAGTATTGATTCGTTTGCGGGCCATCTTGAGAAAAAATGGCGAGTATTCTTCCCTGACTTCAGACTTGGACTGGGCCTACAAGCGAATCAACTATATTCGCGATCTCTTTCAACTTTCCAAAGAAGAACCCATTTGGTTTGCCAGTCGCAGGGTATCCAGGAAACGGCAGCTAGTGGTTTATCGGAGCTTCATCCAATCTTTATTGGATATGACTAATTTGCTCCATACTATCCACACCCATACTAATATTCTCTTTGTGATAGATGATGACCTGCGGATTCAAATACGTGAGCGAATTGAAACCCTCTGTGCCGCCCATGAGCAGATCTTCCTTAAATTTGACGGCCGCATTTCACCGGCTGAGGTGAACTTCTTCCAGCCGACTAAGATACGCCGTCAGGAGTTGATGAATCATATCATTAAGGAAACCGACCTCAACCGAGGTTCAGAAACAGAATCCTTGAACTACCGGATTGAGAAGAGCAACTCCTTAATCTTAATCACAGGGGCCATGATCAAGGTCGAGAGTTCTCTCATCCATCTCAATACCTTGGTCCGCTCCTACCATACCCATCACGAAGAAGACCATGACCATTACGCCTTAAAAGATAAATTAGATAGTTAAAAAGACTCGAGCTAATCAGTCGGTAGATTACCTGACAATGATAGGCTCGAGTTTTTCTTTTATCCAAGAAATTGGCTAAGCTTTTTCTGATCCTTGCTGTTTCAAAATACTTAGCGAAAGTTCCTCAACAACAAGAGGTTGTTCACTACTTAATATAGACTTCTCTTCATCAGCAGAGAGGAAATGATAATTTTCAGCCAGGACTTGCCAGTCCCCCTCAGGCAGGGTAAAACGAATGGTATTGGTCTGCCCATTAAATACCAGCAGGTAGTCAGCGTCTCCTTCATGGTAAAGAAGAGCAATAATTTGAAAATCTGCCTTCAAAACCTCCACTGCCTGGTCAATGCTTCCAAAATCAGATAGGTGAAAAACTGGGTGAGCCTGGCGAAAAGCAATCAAATCACTCAGGTAATCCACAGCACCCTGGTGTTTATCGCGTAAGGACCAGTCAATCTGGTTGATATGGTCCCCATGACGGTAGGAATTACGGACACCTTGCTTAGTACGGAAGAATTCCTGGCCAGCATGCAAGTAGGGGATGCCTTGACTTAAGAGGACAAGGCTATTGGCAAGTAGTTGCCGCCTTTGCCGCTTGGCTTGACTTTCAAAGCTATGAGTAATGGCTAGTTTATCCCACAAGGACCAGTTATCATGGGCGGCCACATATTTAACCAATTGCAGGGGCGACTTGACGTTAATCGCCAACTTATTCAACCGCTCCCCACCTAAAAAACTGGCTAGGAGGGTCCGCTCCACAGAAAACTTACCGCTGGCATAGCCGGTATCCCTGCCCTCCCCTTGGTCAGAGCCCTTGACACTGTCACGAAAATGGTCGTCAAAATAGGCAATTCGGGGAGTCTTATAAGCATTGACTAGGCAAGCCTTATCTTCTTCGGGCAGGTAAGTCCCTAAGTTCCAACCTTCACCTAAGATAAGGATACTTGGATCAATTTCATCTAAAGCTTGACGGACTTTATTCATAGTCGTGACGTCATGGATCCCCATCAAGTCAAAGCGAAAACCATCAATATGATATTCTTTGGCCCAATAGCATACCGAACGGACAATATACTCTCTCATCATCTTTCTTTCTGAGGCGGTATCATTCCCCACGCCCGTCCCATTACTAATGGTGCCATCGGGGTCGCGACGGAAATAATAGTTAGGGACAGTTAGTTGCAGGGGGTGGTTTATGTAATCATAGACATGGTTGTAGACCACATCCATAATCACACGAAGGCCCGCTTGGTGGAGGGATTGGACCATGGTTTTCATTTCTTTTATCCGACAGATAGGATCAGCAGAATCCGTGGCATAAGAACCTTCAGGGACATTGTAATCGCCAGGATCGTAACCCCAATTATAATTATCGCTATCCTCGATCCCTTCAATCACCGTCTTAAAGTCAGCCATGGGCAGAAGCTGGAGGTGGCTGATTCCTAAGTCTTTTAGGTAGTCAAGGCCAGTAGTCTGTCCTTGGGGCGTTTTAGTCCCTTTTTGACTGAGGCCTAGAAATTTACCCCGCCACTTGGGATTGACGCCTGAATTATCCGCACTAGTCAAATCTCTCACACTCGCTTCATAAATCACAGCTTGAGAAAGACTCTTTAGTGCGGGCGCACGGTCTTGGTCCCAATCAGTGGGGTTAGTGCGAGACAAATCAACCACCACACTGCGCTGACTATTCTGGGTCGATCCAATGGCATAAGGGTCTCTCGTAAAATTAGTCTTTCCATTGGGAAAGGATACCTTATAAAGGTAAGCGGTATTATGCCAATCACCAGGAAGATCTAAGCTAAAAACTCCCCGGTCTTGACGTTGCATGGGATATTGGACTTGTCGATTACTATATAAGTCCTGGTAAATGAGCAGGCTAACTTCACTGGCCAGGGGAGCCCAGAGCCGAAAATTAGTCGTCTCTGCCCGGTAGTTAGCCCCTAGCCGGGCTTGACTAGCAAAATAGTCATCAAATTCTGGCTCTCTGACCAGGTCATCCATGGCTTGGTCTAAGCTGGAACCTTGGGGAGAGATTCCCTGGAGGATTTTATCTAAACGTTCTTCTAGTTGATTTTTCACTTAATAACCTCTCTGTACTCTTCTTACTCACTCATCTTCCCCTTCATTATACCCAGGATGGGCGCGTTTAGCTATCTTAGCTATTGAAACAAGCCATAAAAAAAAGCAGTCAGCTCTCAACTAATTGCTAGCTAGACCTGACTGCTAATATCTTAAATCTCGTTCAAAATGACTGAGGCAAGGATTAAACTATGAATCTATTGTCCTTGTCCACCATAGGGGTTGGCCGGAGCTTGATTATTATTCCCAGCAGCTGGCGCTTGAGGAGCTGGAGCTGGCGCTTGACCTTGGCCATTGGCTGGTTGTTGGTTAGGAGCCACTTGGGACTGCTGTTGCTGTTGTTGTCTTTGGGCTGCTTGAGCTTGACGGTCCGCTTCCGCTTGAGCCGCTTCTCTTTGCTTAGCTTCTTCTTGTCTTTGTGACTCAGCGGCTTGACTTTGACGAGCAGCCGCCGCTTCAGCCTCAGCTTGGGCCGCTTGGGCTTCTTGAGCTTCCGCTTTCTTCTTATCTCTAATACTTTGACTTTCCTTAGCCATGGATTCTTCTAAGGCAGCCTTGTCATCATTTTTGCCTTGGAAGCCATGACTTAGATCAAAGTGTTCTTCCTGCATGGCTTGTCCAAAGAGATCTGCTAAGGCTTTAAAGCCTTGGTCATTGAATAGACCTGACTCTTGGTCATAGATCTTCTCAGGGGCAAAGTTCTTCGCTTCGAAAGCCTTATTGAGGTCCATGATATTTATATGAGACTCTTCTAAGGCTTGGATCAAGCGGACTAAGAAGCTGCCGTATGTGCCCTGGCCATTAGCTGCTTCACTATAAGATGGTAAAGCCAGGAAAACGATATTAGTTTCTGGGGAAGCAATCCGAAGATGGCCGTAAACTTGTTTCAAATTAACCAAGGTATCTTCCAGGCTTCTCCCTTGGGCATAGTCAACTTCACTGGTCAAGGGAAGGATTAGTAAATGTGGTTTTTCCTTAGCTACCTGGTCAACCAAATCACTCGTTAACAAGGACTGGCTACTGTGGCCCGAATAGTCATAAGCTTGAACGTTTAAATCCAAGTCTGCTGCTTGGGCTTTGGACTTGATGTGCTCACTTAGCCATTGATCACTTTCCCCTTGAACCTTAACCGTAGCCACTTTGGCTTGGGTCCCTGCTTGATTAATATAGGCTAAATAATCGTTAAGAGTCGCTTCTTGACGCTTGTCTTCAAAACGCTTAGCTGCCTGACTGTGATCACTAGTTTTAGGCGCTTGACTTTCTACCTGGCTACTTGCTTGGCTTTTTGACTCATAGGCGACATTGCCTTGCCCTGCTTGTCTTTGCTTACCAATCAGGTAAAAAGCAGCCACTAAGAGGACAGTAATTATTGTCGCAATAATAGCTATCTTACGCTGTTGATCTCTAGATGTGTTCATCTAACTTGCTCCTCTCCTTCTTCTTAAAAGATTGTAACATGAGACAGCTTCAAAAACGAGAAAAAAATATTTTACCTATACACTATTCCTTAAGCTATGTTATACTATTTTTGACTTTGGTTTTTCCAAGTGAAGAAAGTAGGTCATGTGATGTATCATCCAAAAGAAGGAGAATTCATCACAGTCAAAAGTTATAAACATGACGGCTCACTCCATCGAACATGGCGCGACTGTTTGGTCTTAAAAACAAGCGAGCAAAGCATTATTGCTTGTAACGACCACACGCTCGTTACCGAATCTGATGGTCGCCGTTGGGTGACACGTGAACCCGCTTTACTCTATTTTCATAAAAAATATTGGTTCAATATTGTCACCATGTTAAGGCAGAACGGTGTCTCATATTATAGTAACCTAGCTTCTCCTTATGTCATTGATGAAGAAGCCTTAAAGTATATCGACTATGATTTAGATATTAAAATTTTCCCTGATGGGGAAAAACGCCTGTTAGATATTGACGAGTATTTAGAGCATGGTCATGAAATGCATTATTCTAAAGAATTAGATATAATCATTAAAAGCCATCTCAAAGAGTTAGTACGTTGGATCGAGGAAGAAAGAGGTCCCTTTTCAAAACCTTATGTCGATCTTTGGTACGAACGCTACTGTCAGCTGACCCAACGTCGTAAGCGACGGAAGAAAAGCTACAAATATAAGAAGAAAAAGCGGATTCAGTCGTAATAAGATCATCAGACTGTGATGATTAAGCAGATAGCGTGATGCGCTATACCTTTTCAAGTGATTAAAGTCTTGATAAAAAACGTCGACACCATAGAGTGGTCGACGTTTTTTATTATGCAACTTAACTCAGCTGGGCATTACTAGTTTATTAGCGAATGCTTGCCTTTTGGCGCGCTTGTCGCACTCTTACCAAACCTGCTCCAAGCGCAAGGCAAGCGTCCACTTCAGAAAATGACGACAAATTCTCGCAAAGAATTTTTACGTCTTTTTCTTCCAGTTTCTGTAGCTGTAGGAAGCGTTAGCGACGTACAGATATAGTATGCGTAGCGGTCTTGCCTTTTGGCGCGCTTGTCGCACTCTTATTGATCAAGATAATCTTTTAAGGCCCGCCAAATCTTCATTTGAACGGTAGGATAGGCATGACGGTTAAGGTCATGCAAGAAAACCCAATCACTATCTTCTTGGTCTTGCCAGCGTTTTTCGGCTGCGGGAGATAATTTAGCATAGTAGAGATCAATCTCCCAAAGTCGGTGAGAAAAGACATGCCGGACATGGCCGATGGATTTTTTCATCACGACTGGTCTAAGATCGTAAACTGCCTCTGCTTCAGCAACCAGGTTTTGGTAAGGCTGGCGCTCTTCTCCCCCTTGCTGGTCACCTTCTTCTTGGTTAGCCACTTCAAAAAGCGGAACCGTCCACAAATTAGCCAAGAGACCCTGGCTGGGTCGTTTTTCAATCAGGTACTGGCCTTGACTATTCTCCAGCAATAGTGCTTGGTAGTGAATGGTTTTGGATTTGGTTTTGGATAATTTCACCGGATAATCCAATTCAGTCCCGGTCAAGGTAGCTAGGTTAAAGTCTTTGATAGGACTAATATCACTCAAGGGCTTCTTAGCGGTTTCGTAACTACTCCCCAAATCCATTAGCGCCTGATTAAAGTCCCCTGGCCGTTCATCGCCCATGACATAAGCCACTACTTCACGAAAGATAGCGTGGTTCTTTTGCCGGCTGATATCAGCATTAATGGTAAAGAGTCGGCTGAAAACTCGCATGGCATTCCCATCAATGGCGGGGACGGCCTGACCAAATGCAATAGAGGCAATAGCGCCAGCTGTATAAGGTCCGATTCCCGATAGCTGCTTTAACTCTTTAGCGGTTTGGGGAAATTGACCACTATAGTCATTCACAATCTCCTGGGCTGCTCGGTGGAGGTTTTTAGCTCTTGAGTAATAGCCTAGGCCGGCCCAAAGTTTCAGTAAGTCATCTTCTTCTGCCGCTGCCAGGTCCTCGACGGTGGGAAAGGCTTGTAAAAAGCGTTGATAGTAAGGAATGACGGTATTGACCTGGGTTTGCTGCAACATAATTTCTGATATCCAAATCCGGTAAGGGTCCTTACTCTCCCGCCAAGGTAAGTGGCGGCCCTCCTTGTCATACCAATCAAACAAGGTCTTACGAAAAGCTTGATTAGTTTCTTCTCCCCAGACTTCGACTCCCTCGATGGTCGGTCCTAAATCAACAATGGCTGATTGTCCGATCCAATCCTTAGGGGAAAAATCTTGATTACTTCCGCTCACAGTTCTCCTTCTTCCTCTGCCTGCCTTATAGCTGCATCAATGGCTTCACTCTTAAAGCCCCGGCCAAAAAGCATGGTTTTTACTTTGAAACGTCGTTCTTTCTCATCCAAATTCCGGTACTTCTTCCAATAGCGTTTAAAATACTTATTCAAAGCCGCACCTTCATCGCGGTCAAGCTGGTCAGACTCTTTTAGTTGGGATAAAACTTGGCTAATTAAGTCATTATTGTAGCCCTTCTTATAGAGGAATTGTTGCAATTTCTCCCTGGCTTTGAGGTTAGAGTTTTTTCTAAGCAAGCTAGGCAACTTCTTTTTAGCCAAGTGGTGGGCGTTTTCCATTTGATCAGCCTCACTATACTCCAACAAGGACTGGTCAATGGTGTCTTCACTAAGGCCCTTTTCCTTCAGTTCCATAGCAATCACCTTGGGGCCTTTTCGGTTGATGGTCTTTGCCGTTCGGGTATAGGACTGGCCGTAATAGAGGTCGTTAACTAGGGATAAATCTTCCAATTTCCCCATGACCTTATCAATAGTCGCTTGGGAATAGTCTTCCTTAGCTAAACGTTGGCTAACTTGCTTTTTAGACCGTAAACTATGGCTTAAATAGTTTAGGGCAATCTGATAGGCCCGGTTATCGCTTTCGCTGGCCAGGATATTTTTACTTTCCTCTTGGCTTAAGTACTGCCCCTTAGACAGAGCATAACGGACTAGGGTGTCTTCACTAATCCCAAAAGCAAAGTCGCCGTCAAGGTAGACATTATAACGTTTCTTATGACGTTTTTGGGCTTCGATCATGGTAATCTTGCCTGCTAAAACTCTCTCCTGGTCTTGGTCTAAGCCTTCTGGGTCAGAAGAGGTGACTGCTTTTCTAGGACGATAACCGCTTTTTTTACTCTTCCTTTTTGGCCTGGTCAGCTGGTCACTTTCATCGGTTAAGGCTCTGACTCTTTTTGGGCGGGACTTTTTCTCCGGATTGATCTCACTTAATTTTACTGGCTGATTATCTTCTAGCATGTTTTCACCATTCCATACGCTTAGTCTGAGTTAGATTTCAATAATTGTTCTAAATCAGACTTTTTCACTTTGCTGTTCTTGATAATATTCTTTGAAAAATAAATAAGACTGCATTTTCTCTATCGGATCTTCGATTAAAGGATTCGATAAGAGGTCTAGGTAATAACTCTGCCACAAGTGGTAGGCAAATTCAAGTTGGGCTTTGATTTGTACATTTTTAACCGGTAAAACTAAGGAAGTCGATGCAACCGTTTCGATGGTCACCGGTCGACCCCCTACCGGGAAGAAGTGAAAGTATTTCACCAAGTTGAGGTTTAAGTAGCCGTGAAAATTTTGGTTACGATAGCGCAGAGGCATCAATAAGTGCTTCCCCAGGAAGAAGGGCCTAAGCCAAGTATTTCCTAGGTTTACTGGTTCTTGAACCAGTCGATCAGTCATTTGCGTTTTTAGGGTTGATTTTAATAATTGGTCCAAAGTACACTGACTCCGGTACAAGAAACCTTCACTGGTTAAGATCAAAGACCCCTTTAAATAGGATTTATCTGGGTGATTTTTCAGCAAACGGCCTTTGACTTCTAAGACCATTAGGGTATCCTCACGAAAATGCCCGATACTCCGCGGAACTTCCTGAGCTATCCGATAGGCTCTAATCAGGTCGTCAGCCTCCACTAAAGAAAGGTACTTATGCGGTAAATTCAAAGCATAGTGCTGGCAATGGTCACTATCCTTATTTGAAATAAGGGAAGAATTGTCAGATGACCGAGTTGCTTCTGGAGCCTCATTAGCTAGAGTCGACTTAGCTGGTGACTCTAGGGATTGGGCCTCACTGGTATTTACAGCAGCAGGATCTTCTCCCACTTGAGACGGGGACATATGGCAAGACGTTAGCGACATGTTTTCCAACATTTCTGGTACTCCTTCATTGTATTAGTTCTCAGTTATTGAGAAACCATTTTTAAGATAGCATATATTCTTCCAGTAAAGACTATCTTTACTTAAAGCTAATCCATTTTTTACCAGGAATTTACAAAACTTCCTTTTAAACGCTTACATCCACTTTTTTACCTAAAATTTACCCTGCTTTTACAAAAAAATCTCCTGTTTACCTCGTTCGCTTTGGGCATTTCTTCTGCCTTTACATAGTAGTCGTTGGATAGCTGACTAGCAAGCATATCATTTTAAAGTATTAAAAAACAACAAATCCCTAGATAAGATTCTAGTTATTTGTTGTTTCAAGGTCTTACGCACCTAGCTATTCCGTCTTTGATATCAGTTTTAGAAGTGCACATCGACAACGAGATGGCCACCTACAGCATTAACAATTTCTTGTAGGGTACCTAAACTAATATTTTGTTGACGTGATTCAACCCGTGAGATATAACTTTGCTTACGCCCAGAAATATCCGCTAATTGAGCCTGGGATAGCCCCTTTTCTTGACGGATTTTTAGCAACACATCAGAAGCCTTAATACTTGCTTGTTGTCTTGCAATATTTTTTTCATCAAGGGATAGGTCTTCTCTATGCGTATCCATATTCATCCCCTCCTAAATATTTCACACAACTCATCATAATATTTTTAATAAACATATATCCTATATTTATATTATACATAAATCATAAGATAATGCATAGATATAAACTTTGGACGAGCTATCTCAAATATTTATAAATTCCCAGCAAAGTGAACGCATCAAGAAAATAGGGAGAACAGGAAAGCCAACCAATAGATATAAGCTCCTAACATGGCCTAGAAGGCTAATTAATCAAAGCACTTGTAAGGCTACAAAAGCACTAGTCTTCTTGGCCTAAGTGACTGAGCAAATAGGTCACTAAGCAGCCTGCTCCAAAACCAAGCAAGAGATGACTCCAGTTAAAGCGCTTCACCTCTTCATCATCCAAACGCGTTGGAATCACCCGTCCGGTTGCTTCAGAAATGTCCTGGATATCCTCATTTAACAATTCTTCCATCGGTTGATCAAAAATTGATGATAGTAATATTAAGTTTTCCACGTTAGGATAGCTTTTATTATTTTCCCAATTAGACACTGTTTGTTGGGTGGTTTTTAGATAACTCGCCAATTGTCCTTGGGAAATATTATTTAACTCACGTTGTTCTTTAATTATTTGACCAATTTTCATCTTGCCACTCCTCAATAATAGACAATAATTCTCATTCTTTACTAGTATACAAGATTATTGGTAGGAGGACAAATGCTTATTCTTATTCACTAACGCTTGATTTTCTTAGCTAAACCCTTGTCAAGGGTGAAGAATTGGTGTATAATTTCGAAGATTTGGGCTAAATTAGCCGCTTTATTTTAGTTAAGGGAATTTCCCTTGAGATTTTTGGAAGGAGATACTATGACATCAGCAGAAAATTTAATGAAAATGAATTATGACATCGAGGATCGGCCCCCACGTGGTGAGGGACTGCTTCTAAGTTTCCAACACGTCTTTGCAATGTTCGGTGCAACCATTCTGGTTCCTTTAATCTTGGGCCTACCGGTATCGGTTGCTCTCTTCTGTAGCGGGATCGGTACCTTAATTTACCACTTTGCTACCAAAAATAAGGTGCCTGTTTATCTGGGATCATCCTTTGCCTTCATTGGCGCAATGGCCCACGCTATCGAACAGTTAGGTGGCGATATTTCCGCGGCTCAAACTGGGGTCATGCTAGCCGGCGGAATCTATGTCTTAGTAGCTCTTTTAGTTAAAATGCTAGGGAGCAGCTGGATTGACCGCCTCCTACCTCCAATTGTTATTGGTCCGATGATCATTGTCATCGGTTTGAGTCTATCCTCATCTGCTGTCACCAACGCGGGATTCACTCCAGACGGAACCTGGCAACAAATGTTGACCGCCCTAATCACCTTCCTGATCTGTGCCTTTGTTAATGTTTATGGTCGGGGCTTTATTCGGGTGATTCCTTTCTTGATTGGTTTAGTTGGTGGCTACATTGTCGCTGCCTGCCTCGGCCTAGTCGATATTAGCCCAGTGGCTGATGCTGCTTGGTTTGAGATCCCTGATTTCTATCTACCTTTTAAGACGCCATTCTTTAACAGCTACCAACTTAACTTTGGCCCAGAAGCCATTGCTATTTTGCCAGTGGCGGTAGTCACCATCTCTGAACATATTGGTGACCATACCGTCTTAAGTGAAATTTGTGGCCGTCAATTTCTCAAGAATCCTGGTCTCCACCGGACCTTGATGGGTGATGGGATTGCCACTTCGGTTTCTGCCTTCCTAGGTGGACCTGCCAATACCACTTACGGAGAAAACACTGGGGTCATTGGCCTCACCCGCGTGGCTTCGGTTTCCGTTATCCGTAATGCCGCCCTCTTAGCGATTATGCTTAGCTGCTTGGGTAAATTTACCGCCCTTATTTCAACCATCCCAGCTGCTGTGCTCGGTGGCATGTCTATCCTCCTTTATGGGGTTATCGCAAGTAACGGCCTCAAAGTCCTCATTGAAGCCCGGGTAAACTTCAACCAGGTCCGTAACCTAGTCATCGCTAGTGCCATGTTAGTTCTCGGTCTAGGAGGCGCAGTCCTTAAATTAGGGGCCTTTACCCTTTCTGGAACCGCCCTAGCCGCTATGGTAGGGATTATTCTTAACCTACTCCTACCTGAAATCAAAACTTTGAAGACGAAATAACAGGATGTGAGGACGCCGTCAGAGCCTTGAATTTTCTGAAGCAACTTCAAGGCTGGCGTTCGAACTCAACTATAGAGTGCGACAAATGCAGCTTTTGATTAGAAAGTTCATATTTATAGATGAGACTAGGACAAATTCTTAGTCTCTTTTTTATAATCATATGGCCATCTTTTCCAGTAATATTTAAAAAATCTTTGAAAGAAGCCCTTCATTTCAATGGTATAATAAGGATAATCAGTGAATTTTACCAAGTAATTAAATGAATAAAGGAGAGACTTATGTCCATTTTAGTTACAGGCGGAGCGGGCTATATTGGTTCGCATACCGTTATTGAATTAATCAACTCTGGCTACGAAGTTGTTATTGTCGATGACTTCTCTAATAGTAAGCCAACCGTTCTTGACCGCATCGAAAAAATTGCTGGTAAGCGTCCAACTTTCTATGAAGCAAATATCTTAGATGGAGATGCCTTACGCCAAATCTTTGAAAAAGAATCCATCGACGCTGTCATTCATTATGCAGCCTTTAAAGCGGTCGGTGAATCCGTTGAAAAACCAATTGACTACTATCACAATAATATGGGTGGACTCCTTCAAGTATTAAAAGTAATGAAGGAATTTGATGTGAAGGAATTTGTCTATTCTTCAAGTGCCACAGTCTATGGGATGAACAATGTCTCCCCCCTAACCGAAGACTTACCTACCAGTGCTACCAATCCATACGGCTATAGTAAGGTCATGGGCGAACAAATCTTAAAAGATACCTATAAGGCTTACCCTGACTGGTCAATTATGATCTTACGTTACTTTAACCCTATCGGGGCCCACGAAAGTGGCCTGATCGGTGAAGACCCCCAAGGCGTCCCTAATAATATCATGCCTTATATCACCCAAGTAGCCATTGGTAAGTTAGAAAAATTACATGTTTTTGGTAATGACTACGATACCCATGATGGTACTGGCGTCCGTGATTACCTCCACGTGGTTGACTTGGCTAAGGGCCATGTTGCAGCCATCGATTACGCCAATAAGCACCAAGGGCTGGAAATTGTCAACTTAGGCACCGGCCAAGGTTACTCCGTTCTGGACTTAGTCAATACCTTCCAAGAAGTCAACCAGGTTGAGCTTCCATATGTTATTGACGAACGCCGTGCTGGTGATGTGGCTGAATGTTATGCTGACCCATCCTACGCTAAAGAACTGCTAGGCTGGGAAGCGGAAGAAGATTTAGCTGATATGTGCCGGGACTCCTGGCACTGGCAAGAAACCTGCCCTAACGGTTACGAAGATTAAGAATCAAGAAGAGAGAGTTTGTCACTTTTGGCAGACTCTTTTTTTTGTTGGCTGATTTTAATAAGAAAGTCCCGCTAGTTCTACCTAAAGCTTCTTAGCCAGCTTGCATGTTCACCCTAAAATGTTTAAACTAAAGAAAACCTGCTTAAATAAAGAAAGGAAAGCCTATGTCAGATTCACAAGGACCCAATTTTTCCTGGCGCAAGTTGGTCCAGGAAATCCGAGCCACCCTCAAATCCCTCATTAAGATGCTGGCCCGCCTCGTTTATTATCTTATTGACCAGCTAACCCGCATCCTGCTACCACTTTTTAAGAGAATTGATCGAGTCCCACCTCACAGAAACAGCCAAAACAAGGATCAAGGCAGTCCATTCAAACGCCAAGTCCAAGAAAAGGTCAATAGCCAACTCCAGCCTGGCTTAACTCCCATTAAAAACTTCTGGCAAAAACTGGCTAAACCCCTCCAATGGGGAGTGGTCCTTGGACTCTTAGGGCTGGTCTTCTTCCTAGCAAGCCCCAGTTATCAGGGGGCGGCAAATGATAACCTCCTAGGTCTCAAGGCACAATCCTCACAACTTGCTGGCCAAGACCACTACCAAGCTGATAACTGGGAGATTGACCAAGAGGATGTCTCTGTTTATCATGGGCCAGAGGAAAAGAAGCCAGCCGACCAGGCCTTGAGGACTAAAGACCAGGAACAAGACCCAGCTATTCTCGACGAAAAAATCGCCCAGTATGAATCTAAACGAGCTCGTTACCCAAGAAGGGCTGTAAGAATAAAGCGATCAGAGGAAGAAAAAACGACGGACTCCAAGCTGCCACGAGAGTCTATTGATCCTGATAGCTCAAATCCTAGCAGTGACTATCCCTCCCAGTCTTCTATGTCAGAAGAAAGCCAGGTCCAAACTGGAGACAGCTACCAAGTCCAAGCTGGTGATAGCTTCTACCGCATCGCCCAAGCTCATGGTATGACGGTCGACGAGTTAATGGCCTTAAACGGCATGACCAGGCCTGCGCTTATGCCTGGTCAAAGGATTAAAGTCAAATAAGACAGAAGGCTTCTTCCCCCACCACTATTTGATAAAGCAAAAAAGACTAGCCACATCGCTTTAACAGCTAGGGCTAGTCTTTTTATTTTCTCTATATTCTATCGATTAACGATTAGTTAACACGTAATTCAGTATCGCCAGTTTCAATCACTGATTTTGTAGCATTCAAGGCATGGAAGACCATGTTTTGAACGGATTCATCAGTATAGTAAGCAATATGTGGGGTGTATGAAACTGCTGGATGGTGTAATAAACGTAAGAAGGTTTGGTCAACAATCCCCTTATGTGACCAGTCATGTTTGACATAGTCGAATTCGTTTTCGTAGGTGTCTAACATAGCAGCTTGTAAATGACCTGCATCAAGAGCGTCAAGTAAAGCGTCAGTGTCAATTAAAGCCCCACGACCAGCATTGATAATCACAGCGCCTTCCTTACATTGTTTGAGTAAGTCAGCGTTAAATAAATGATAGGTATCATCAGTTGAAGGTAAGTGAAGGGAAATAATGTCGGCTTCTTTCACACATTCTTCAGGTGTGTCACGGTATTCCAATAAGTCCCCTAATTTATCATTTGGATAGAGGTCGTAACCAAGGATCTTGCAGCCGAAGCCTTTGAAAAGACGAGCAGTTGCTTGACCAATACGGCCAGTACCTAAGATAGCAACGGTCTTAGTCCCTAAACGTTGACCACGGATATAGAGAGATTCTCTGAAATCATGGTGGTTAGAATGGTCTCTAACAGTATATAATTTACGGATAGCGTTTAAGGCTTGTGCTAGAGTGTATTCAGCAATGGATTCTGGTGAATAAGCTGGCACATTAGAAATGATCACGTCATTTTCAGCAGCTAATTCAAGGTTGTAAGGGTCGAAACCAGCCATACGTTGAGCAATGTTCTTAATACCAAAGCTCTTTAAAACTGGGTAAACGCTGTCTTCTAGAGGAGTATATTGGTAGGTAGATACCCCATCGTAGCCTTCACAACGGTCAACAGTTGCTTCAGAAAGAATATCTGCATCAAGGGTTAATTCAACATTGTTGTCTTCGCCCCATTTTTTAGCGAGATCTTCTTCTTGTTCGCTGACACCATACATATAAATCTTAGTCATCACTTTCATCCTTTCATAAGTGTGAACCTTCACATTATTAATCTATTTCGCATAGATTACTTATTCACATGGATAATTTTAAAAGAGGCAAAAGCCTTTGTCAAGCGATTTTTAGCGGTTCTTTTTAAATGCTTTAAATAAAATATACAATTGTGAATTAATTAGACAATTCGCACTTTTTTACTTTCACTCTGGCTTTAGTTATACTGGTTAAAGCACTTATTCTCATCGATAAAAAGGAGATTAATCATGAAAATTACGGTTTACTGTGGGTCCAATTTAGGGATCAATGAACGTTATGAACACCTGATCTGGCAATTAGGTGAATGGATTGGCCAGAACAATCACCAGTTGGTCTATGGCGGTGGTCGGACTGGTTTAATGGGGACCATTGCCACTGCTGCCAGCCAAAGTGGTAGTCAAGTGATTGGAATTATCCCCTTGGTCCTAGTAGAGGCCGAAGTCGCCAATTACGATATCCATCACTTAGAGGTCGTTGATACCATGAATCAACGTAAAGAAAAACTGATGGAATTAGCCGACGCCATGATTATCTTCCCCGGGGGCTTGGGAACCATGGAAGAACTCTTCGACAGTTTGGTCTGGAAACGCCTGGAAAACAAGCAGACCCCCATCATCATTTATAATGTGGACCACTTCTATGACGTCCTCCACTCCCTCCTCAAGACCATGGTCTCCGAAGCTTTTATGCCCCAAGAAGAATTAGACCAAATCCACTTTGTCTCTTCCCTAGCTGAAATCGAAACGATTCTCAACCACTAAAAAAGCGATTTTCTCAATTTTGCTTATCAATCATTTGATAAGGCTTTGAGAAAATCGCTTTTAACTTGATTAAGAGAGAATAAGGTCGACGAGTAGTTCAGGCGTCATGTGACTGATATAGTCCTCGAGTTGGACCTCATCCAGTGCCTTTAATAGGTCGTCTCGGCGCATCTTCACACCAATTAATTGCTTTTCTAATTCAGCAATATCGGCTTGGCCAAAGAAATCGCCCCAGATCTTGCATTGACTAATTTTGCCATCTTCAACCTCAATGGAAATTTCAACTGTTCCTACTTGGTCGAAGTGGTCATCACGGTTGTAAGTGTATTGCGGGGCCTTGCCATAGTTCCAATCCCAATTCTTATATTTTTCCTTAGCTAGTTGGTCAATCCCTTGCCAATCTTCCTCGGTTAATTCATATTGCTTAATTTGCCCGAACTCCTCTACACCAAAGAGTCGGCAGACTAGGGCTTCAAAGAGTTCATCCATAGACATATGGCGGAATTCTGGCGCTAAGGCTGGGCGAATTGGTGCTACCCGACTTTTGACCGATTTAATCCCCTTAGAAATAATTTTCTTTTGATTAGGATTTAGGGCCTTCACCATGGCTTCAGCATCGATATCAAAGAGAAGGGAGAAACCTCCATAGACCCGGTCACCGACTAAGGTCATGGCAGCACCTGACACCTTCTTATCGCCTAGGTACATGTCATTGCGGCCCTTAGTGTGTAAGCCTTGAACTCCCATATCCTCTAAGGCCTTGATACCCGGTTGATACATTTTTTCGAAATTACCAAATAAATCATTGGATTTATGGTCAGCTAGGAAGCAGACATTGATAGCACCGCGATCGCAGTAAACCGCACCACCACCAGTATCGCGACGGACCACTTGAATATGTTCTTGGTCAATATAGTCTTGGTTGACTTCAGCCCGGGCATTTTGGTACTTACCAATTTCTACTTTAGGATCACACATGTAAGGGAAGAGAATATCCTCATCCAAGAAAATATGACTTTGGGCGTAGACTTGAGCCGCCAAGGCCAGAGCTCCGTCATAAATCCGTTGACCATCACGTTTTAAATCAATTAAATACATTGTTATCACTTATCCTTTTAAAGTCCACATAGTGTTTGTTGAATATCGTCAGTCAAGCGCAAGCTTTGGTCTTTAATGGATGGTGGAATATGGTAAGGTTTTTGATTCATCATCACATAAAGGGCTTTGGGATTTTCCTTAGTCCAGGCTTGGAAGGGTTGGCGAATAAATTGTGGGGTGGTATTTCCCACACCAATTTCTAAATAAAGTATCTTGTCGTATTGATTTTGATTAACAAATTCTTCATAGGCTGCTTGATGAAGCTGCCAGTCCTTATCCTCTACCATGCCATTTTCTGCTGTCCGTTTATTTAACTCCAAGGGGGCGCCACAATTTGGACAATAAGGAACGAGTTCACTAGGAATTCGCATATTTTCTTGTTCCTTAGCCATACGGTAGAGCAAGGCGTCATCGCGATAGGTCACAGGCTGGCAATGCTTTTTACACTGCATGAGGACATACTTGCCTTGGTAGTAGTGCACCTTATCCATGTCATAGCCAGCCTTAGGAAAGGCGTTATCTGCATTGGTGGTAATAATAAAGTAATTTTTGCCTTGAAGGTAGTGGTTAAAATGTTGGTAGGCCTTACCAGGTTTTTGTTCAATCCCATTCATAATGGCAAAACGACTAGCAAAAGCCCAATATTCTTCCAGACTGGGGTAATCGTAGAGCGAAGCTTGCAACATATCAAACAAATTAAACTTTTCAATAAAGTCAGGAAAGGCCTGTTCAAAGCGCTCACCCACATAGCTAAAGCCGTCAGCAGCTGACATACCAGCACCGATCCCCACCAGGATAGCCTGGGCTTCTTCCATTAGGGACCGCAAAAGGTCTGATTCATTATTATAATTTTGGCTTAAAGCTTGCCAAACTGTTTCTTTATCACTCATCTACTCTTCCCCTTCTACTCTGTCAATTAAGTCCTGATATAAATGAAGGTCTTGATCCAGATAAACGTTGAAAATAACTTGCAAAGATGATCCGCTACCCTTTAAATAGTCTCTCACTGTATTGAAGGCAATCTGAGCAGCGAGGTCATTTGGAAAGTGGAACTCACCCGTAGAAATACACGGGAAAGCCAAGCTCGTCAATCCCAGTCGATCGGCCTCTTTTAAGCAGGAAAGATAGGATTGCTTGAGCAGGTTTTGACGGATGGGACTGACCCGGTCAGATTCAATTCTTGGGCCCACGGTATGGAGAATATACTTAGCCGGCAAGTGGTAAGCCGATGTTGTCTTGACCTTGCCAACCGGCTCATTATGGCCCTGGTCTTCCATGATATCGTTCAATGCTAGCCGCAAACGGACACCGGCGCGGGTTTGGATGGTATTATCAATGCACTTGTGATTAGGGATAAAACAACCTAATAGAAAGGAATTCGCTGCATTGACAATCCCATCAACTGCTAAGCGACAGATATCCCCTTGCCATAGATAAATCTGGTCTAGAGCTGGCTCTAATTGATCCAGACTAACGGTCCCTTCTTGGTCACGCCAACGCTTTAAATAGTCATCTTCTAAGTCCAGGTAATCCTCACTAATTGGCCAAGCGGGACGGGTATTTATCAGAGCCCGCCACTTGTCATGCAAGGAATAATCACCATAGTCAGTCCTGCCTTCAACCTTCCTTCTGAGATAGTACTTATCACTTCGCTCGGCTTCTAAGTAATCAATCATTTGCCTTAGCAATTCTTCTGCTGTCAAGCTACTCCCCCCAATAAAAAAATCCTATGCTAAAGGTCTAATCTCTAGCACAGAATCATTCAATATCACCCTAAGCTTCTTCTAAAGCGTCAAATTCAGCTGGGTCGACATCTTTTAAGCGAACAATCCAGTTTTCTTCGCTTTTAGCAGAATTCAATAAGGAAGGTTGGTCAACCACTTCAGTATGGCGTTCAACCACGGTTCCCTTGAGAGGGGATTGAATTTCCATCACGGTTTTTGATGCTTCAATATTTAACAAGGCAGCATCTTTTTCAACTTGGTCTTCTTGGGCAAATTCAGCATAGCCTACCGTACCGATATCATCTTGTAGTTCAGGAGTCATGGATACCGTATAAAGATCGCCATTTTGTTCTACAAATAAGTAATTTCCACGTTTAGTCATTCTTCATTCTCCTTTTTATTTAAATTTATCGTTAGAGCAAATCACTTGCCCAACTTATCCTTAACTATTCTAGCACATAAGTGAGGGAGACCCAAAAATTTAAATCTCTTTTAAGTGATTAGATAAATACTAATTTTCTTTATAGATAACTTCGCTTTTTATTAAGAAAAAAGTCAAATCCCCCTTTTAAAGGCAGAAAAAAGACTGTGACAAAAGCCACAGTCTCACTTTATTTATCGCTTACTTTTAGAATTGAGAGTGGTCACCATCTTGGTCCTTCTTGTCTGCTTCACCCTCATGTAATTTACGATCAAGGTGTTCTAATTGCTTCTTAGCAAAGTCACGTCCACCTAAACCAAAGGCTAAGGCAAAGGCAACTGCTGCTCCACCAACAATGAACATGAAACCAGTATTGACAATAGTTTGAGCAAATTGTAATTGGTCAAGAGCCATGAAGATAGCCAGAGCAATTAAACCATATTGAACAATATTAGCTAAAATATTTGATCCGGTTGATTCTTTGAGGAATTGGGATAAGAGATTTCCACCAACAACTCCTAAGATAAGAATGATCACAGCGGATAGTACTAATGGTAGGTAGGCAATAATTGCAGCACCAATAGTATTTAAGACTTCTAATTGAAGGACATTGAGAGCTTCAACAAAGAAGAAGATAACAATGACTGCTTTTACGATGTTGGCAACGATCGCTGATAATTTCACGTTGACATCGCCACTAGCATTGAGGTACTTGGTATACTTATTGATATTAGCTGCTTCCAGTAAGTTTTCGATCAAGTCACCAACTAACTTAGAAACTAGGCCACCCACAGCAATTAAGATGGCTGCTACCAAGATATTTGGAATGGCCGCTAACATCATATTTAAGACATTAATAATTGGGCGGCTAATCGATTCAATACCTAAAACTTCTAGAGCAGCGGTTAATAGTGGGATGAAGAGTAAAACATAAACAATGGTTGCGCCAACTTTGGCTAATTTATTACCACTTGGTGCAGCATCCACTTGGTCTTTAACCGTTTCACCAACGGCCCCTTCAGATTTGTTAACCAGTTTATTCATCCAGCCATCGATGTCAACCTTTTCGAGCAGGCCTTGTACCAAGTCGCGGACAAATCCACAGAGGTAGAAAGCTAATACCAAGATAAGTCCAGAACCAATAATATTTGGAATGAAAGCAAAGAACTTATCGAACATATTGGTAATTGGTTCGAGAACGCCACCGATATTTAAACCATTTAAAATCGCTGGTAAGAAGAATACAAAGACCAAGTAATAACCAACACTGGCTACTGTTTTAATAACACCCTTGGCATCTGATTCATTCTTGGCCACTCCCCATTTTTGGAAAGTGCGGTCAGCGTGAATGGCACGCAGGCCTTTGACAATCAATTTACGTACAATTACCGCAATAATCCAGGCAATGAGGATTAAGAGAATAGTCCCTAGGATATTAGGAACTGCTGCGATAATTGGATCTAATAAAGTATGTAAGAAATCCATTATAATCTCCTCCTAATACAAAATATTACTATTTTTATTACCTTAATTATATCAACCTTTAATAATATTTTAAAATAATATGAACTTTTCCTTTAAAATTTACACAAAGCGACAAATATTTTGTACTTAATAAAGAAGTTTTACGATTATAAGAAAGTATTTTTGTTCCTAGTCCTACTTGGTCTCCAAATAGTGAGCCAGAAGTTCAAGTGTCTGCATTCGCTTGTCAATTCCTGGAACTAGGGGCATAATCAGAGCTTCGTCAGCATCTAAGTAATTGATCCAATCCTTCAGCTGGCTGGCTACTTGGCTGGCCTTGCCATGGAGCATCCGAGTGCGGTTACTCTTAATTTTTTCAGCCATCTGACTAGTGATTTCGGTTGCTTTAGCCGTTTTGATGGATGGCATCCGTTGGTAGTAAGAGAACTGATCTTGACCTAAAAGCCATAAATCTAAGGACCGGGTCAAGTCTTCCGCCACTTCTTCTTGGTCAGCGGTAGCTACAAAGGCTGAAAACATGACCTTAGGCTCCTGTAATAATTGTGAGGCTTTAAAGTGCTTGCGGTAAGTGGCAATAGCTTGGCGTCCCACTTCAAGAGCATCTTCTCTGGCATAGGGGAAGATCCCATAAACATAGGCACAGCCCGCTTCAGCGGCCCACTTAGCCCGGCGAACACTAGTGGATAAGAGCCACATTGCCGGTAAGTCTTCGACTTGGGGATTGGCTAAAATTCTAGTTTGCCCATCATCAATTTGGGTGAGATAGTTATAGACTTGTCTCAAGTCCTCTTCATAAGAAGGGATCTTGTCACTAGCCCGTTCCAGTGCCTTTCTAACTAGGGGTGTCCCCATATTATTGCCCACGCCCAGATCAATCCGTCCTGGAAAATAAGCTTCCATCACCTTAAAGTTTTCTACCACCTTATAAGGACTGTAATGGGGCAACATGATACCTCCCGAACCAATCCGAATACGTTGGGTATTATTGAGTAATTGCATCATAATGACTTCTGGACTCGAAGAAGCAAAGGCGGGAACATTATGGTGTTCGGCCATCCAAAAGCGCTGGTAACCCAAGTCTTCCGCCTTTTGGGCTAACTGAATCGTATGGGCTAAGGCTTGGCTAGCGGTTTTGCCTTCATCAATCACTGCATAATCTAAAACACTTAATTTCACCCGATAGACCTCCTTTATTTTATTCACTTATAGTATAACACGGCATGACTAAGAACATTCATTGGACCCTAGAGAAGATTCATACTTAGCTTGACTTGGCATTTTAGGTTAAAAGCCATAGAATATAATTAATAAAATCATTAGGAGGTTATTATGAAGCAAGCATTGAACCCTAAGTACCAAGCCTTATTCCAGCCACTGACCTTGCCCAATGGGATTGAATTGGCTAATCGCTTTTCTTTAAACCCCCTGACGACCAACTCGTCGACTCGGGAAGGTTTTGTAACCGATGAAGACATCAATTACGCCAAAAGACGTAGCCAGTCTGCTCCCTTACAAGTCACTACTGCAGCCTATATTGAAGACTATGCCCAATTGTTTGAATTTGGACCTAGTGTCCGCGATGACCGTTTTATTGAGGGCCTAAGTCAGCTGGCCAAGGCCATGAAAAAGGACGGCGCCAAGGCCATCCTCCAATTGACCCATGCTGGGCGTTTTGCTAAGGCAACTTTAAAAGACTACCATGTCGTTTACGGACCTAGCTACATGCATCTCAAGAGTCCAGTCGAACATGACGTCCTAGCCATGAGTCAGCGTAAAATTGACCACGTCATCCAACAATATAAAGAAGCCACCAGACGGGCCATTGAAGCCGGTTTTGACGGGGTAGAAATTTCTAACGCCCAACGGTTATTGCCCCAACAATTCTTCTCTCCCTTCTCTAATCAAAGAGAGGACCATTATGGCCCCCAAAGTCTAGAAAACCGGGCCCGCTTTGGGGTTGAGGCTACTCAAGCCATCCAAGAGGCGATTGATGAATCCGGAGTGAAGAACTTTATCTTGGGCTTCCGCGGCACCCCAGAAGAAACCCGGGGCAATAAAGTTGGCTATAGCGTTGATGAATTTAATAATTATTTCGACCGTCTCCTAAATGTTGCCGATATCCAATACTATGCCATTGCTAGCTGGGGCCATGACATCTACCTCGAAAAAGTTCGTAGCGAAAAGCATAAAGGCGAGTATGTCAACCAAGTGGTTAAGGACCATATCGATGGCCGGGTACCAGTCATCGCTACCGGAGGAATTAATTCTCCTGATAAGGCCTTAGCTGCCCTAGAACATGCGGATATGGTGGGACTGTCTTCTGTATTTGTCACTGAACCTGACTTCGTGACCAAATTGGCCCAAGGGCAAGAAGATGCTATCGATATCAGTCTCCACCCAAAAGACTTAGCTGACCTCGCCATCCCCCAAGGAGCCTTTAAGGACTTAGTTGAATTTATGGACTATGGGGGTTCCTTACCCCAAGCAACCCGCCAGGACCTCCGCCAATTAAACCAACAAGATACCACTTCTTACTTTAAGGATTATCAATAAAAGGCAAAAAAAGCAGACGCCCAGTTTTAAAAGCGTCTGCTTTTTTAGTCTGATGATTCTTAAATATCTAAGCCAATTTCAAATTCACGCGGTTTCTTCTTGAAGAGGTATTCGCCGTTGCGAACCGAAGCCAGGCATTCTACTCGGTTACGGACCGCTTCAAATGGGCTTGGCGCATCTAAAACGATGAAGTTGGCTGGTTTATCAGCTGCTAGGCCATATTGGTCTTCGATGTAGAGGGTTTTAGCCCCATTATAGGTAATTAAATCCAAGACCCGTTCAAAGTCTTCGTCAGACATGATTTGCGCAGCATGGATCCCATTATCTAAGATATTCATCATATTTCCATTACCAGCTGGGTACCAAGGATCGACAATCGAGTCTTGACCAAAGGAAACATTAATATCATTGTGGAAAAATTCCGCTACCCGCGTCAAGCCACGACGTTTTGGATAGGAGTCTGACCGCCCTTGTAGGTACATATTTTCTGTGGGTTGGGAGGTGAAGTTCATCTTGGATTGTTGGAAGAGTTGCATGAGACGGAAGAAATAAGCGTCATCTGCTGAACCTAGTGAACAGGTATGACTAGCTGTTGTTCTGGGGCCATAACCTTCTGTTAAGACCAAGGCATTGAGTAACTGAACGAAGCGGGACTCAGGGTCGTCGGTTTCGTCACAGTGGACGTCAATCAACTTGTCATATTTCATGGCTAATTCCACAATTTTATGGATGGATTTTTCCCCGAGTTCTCTCGACCATTCAAAGTGAGGAATCCCACCTAAAACATCGGCCCCCATTTTTAAGGCTTCTTCCATCAATTCTAGGCCTTGACCATTACCGTCTTTATAGGCAAAGACCCCTTCTTGAGGGAAGGCAACCACTTGGATAGTGACCTTATCTTTTAATTCATCACGAACTTCCAACATGGCTTCGATATTTTTTAATTCAGGATCGGTACAGTCCGTTTGCGCCCGAATATATTGGGTACCGTATGCCATCACGTCGCGGACTGCTTGGTACATGCGTTCCTTAGCTTCTTTTTTACTTTGTCCTAATTTAATGTGAGACCAGCGAGCAATCCCTTCATAGAGGGTCCCGGTCGCATTTTCAGAGTTATCAGCTTTGCCGGTGAAATAGTAGTCTAAGTGCAGGTGAGAATCCACATAAGGTGGGATAACTAACTTACCCCCTAAGTCAATGACTTCATCTGCTTCACCTAAATCCTTACCAAAAGCAGTAAATTTACCGTCTTCAATCATAAATTCATTGGCATCTGCTTGCTTATAAATTACTGCATTAGTAAATTTTTTCTTCATAGCATAACCTCCATTAATTTAATCGTTACACTTCCATCCTACTCTATTTTCACGTTTTTTGAAAGTTTATTATCCAAAGCTGGTCAAGACTGGCTCAGCCATTTCCTAAAAGTTTTGTAGGTCGATGATGGTTCGCCCCATATGCTTACCGGCCTTTAAGGCTTCAACTGTTTCTTCAATTTGGTCTAAGCCCACACTGTCATAAGATAAACGGTCAACCACCTTCCAGTCAGTGGCGAGTTTATTCCATAATTCCTGCCGGTAATTGATATCAAGTTCTGTGCTGTTAATGCCTAGCAAGTTCACCCCCCTAAGGATTAAAGGAAGGACGGTCGTCTCCAACTTACTGCCTCCTGCATTCCCACACAGGGTCATCGATCCCCACTCGCTAATAAAGGTCATGGCCTGAGCAGCAACCTGGCCCCCAACCGTATCTAAGACAAAGTCAAAGCGGCGTTTATTCAAGGGCTTGTCCCCTTCTAAATCCGCTGGCCAGATCACCTGACTAGCCCCTAATCGTTTAACTAATGACTCTTGGTAATCCTTCCTTATCAAGGCACTAATATTTTTGAAACCTAACTTATTCAGGATGGCTAAGGCGATACTCCCTACCCCACCACTAGCACCAGTGACCAGAATTTCAGGCTGCTGGTCAAGGTCCATACCGTGCTTCAATAGGCTATCCACCGAATAAGCAGCGGTCAGTCCAGCTGTCCCATAAATCATGGCTTCTTTTTCACTAATCCCCTCTGGCAGAGTCACTAACCACTCATAGGGCACTTTGAGGTATTGGCTATAACCGCCGTTATGGGTCACTCCCGCTGCTGAACAAGTATTAATCACTTTTTCTCCTATCTTGGCCTCAGGATGACTGGTCTCAACGATTTCCCCACTAGCATCGATCCCAGGAATGAGTGGATAGGAACGAATCACGCCTCCCTGGTGCTGGGTGGCTAGCATATCCTTATAATTCATCGATGAATAGGCCAGCTTGACGATCGTATCGCCCTCATCCACCGCCTTATCTCCCAATTGATAATCTTCTAAAGCATAAGAGGTTTCATCGTCATGGCTACGCACAACAACAGCTTTAAAAGTCTCCTTCATCTTAATCCCTCCATATTCTTATCGAGTACTACAATTTTCTACTTGCAGTATGTCAAGAAGGGGGTTAAAAATCAAGGGAAGCGCTTTCTTTTAAGACCAGAAAAGAGCCTACGAACTAGTCGTAGACTCCTAGACATTTTGTTTTAAAATATGCGTTTCTATATACAAATAACTTTATTATATTGGCTTATATATTATGTATCATTGTACCGATTATTTAAAACTGAACTTCTTTAATAATTTTTCCTGTATACAATGAATAAACAGTGTTATTTATTATTTTTCGATCTTTAATAGTATAAATATTAGCTCCATAATTTTCATCAAATCGAACTTTTCCATCACTCATATCTTGACCAGCAAAAGCAATAGCATCAGCTGTAAAATAAGGAATCCCTTGATAATAATCCGCAAATTGGTGATGAGTATGTCCTGTCAATATCCCCATCGTTGGATTGTCGCATAGGATTTGACGAAAAACCTTGGGAGTTTCTAAAGCCGGAATATCTGCTTGTCTTTCAATCAAATGATGATGCATCATAAGAAGAACTGGTCCATTATTTAGCTTTCGATATGTTTCCTTTAACCAATTTAAGCGCTCGTTGTCTATAAAACCATTTGATAATCCATATTGAGAATTATCAAAGCTAACGATTGAAAAATTTTCTAAGTTAAAAACTTTACAATAAGGTCTATTGTCTTCTTGATTCAAAAATCCTTTATAAAAATTTTCCTTGATATCATGATTACCTAAAGCAACAAAGTAAGGCACTGATAATAGGCTATCTAACAAGATTTTTAACTGCTGATAATCCTCCACTGTACCATCATCACAAAGATCTCCAGTGATTACTACATAATCATATTCAACACCTTTATTCTTCAACAAATTAATTAAATGAGTCAATTTCAATTGTGGATGCTGCATCAATTGAAGCATTTGTAAATATTCGGTTGATGAATCAGAATATTTCACTTTAAAATGAATGTCAGACAAATGCAAAATTTTCATAAATTTACACAACCTTACCGTAATCTATTCCTTATCATTCCTGCTAATTGATCAATTAGATAAACTGTAATAATTACACCAATTAATATAATGCTTACAGTTGGCCAATTACGCGCTTGAATAGCGAAAATTAGAGGGGCTCCGATCCCTCCAGCTCCTACTAACCCTAGAGTTGAAGCACTTCTAACTGCAATTTCAAAATGATTCAATACTAGAGAGCCACACATAGGTAATACTTGGGGAATTCGTGCATAAAATAAAATTTGCCAGAAATTGGCTCCAACAGCTTCCATCGCTTCCACTGGCGTGTCATCTGCATTTTCTATCTCTTCAGTAAATAACTTTCCTATCATCCCAATCTGATGAATGCCAATTGCCATTACGCCGGCAAAGGGGCCTGGGCCTACCATTTTAACAAAAATCATAGCATAAACTAATTCAGGAAAAGCTCGTAAAACATTCAATATTAACTTGCCTAATTTAGCTACCCAGGGAGCATTTTTCCAAAAATCTGAGACACTAAATAGAACAAAAGGTAAGGATAAAATTGTACCAATAAAAGTTCCTAGAAAAGCTATACCGATAGTAATTAATAAGAGCGATACTAAATCTTCACCACTACCATCATAAATAAAGGACCAGTCTGGTGTCATCAGTCCACTCATAACATTACCGATATTAGCAAGTTTAATATTCTCTAATGCTGAGTAGTCTATGGTTATTGCAGATACAACAAATACAAGGACTAAAATCAACATATAAATCCAGTTTTTATTTTGTTTTTTGATCATTTATTAGCGCACCCGCTTTCTAATTGCTTCGCTGACGGTATCAGTGAGCCAAACAACGAGTAAAATCATTAGAATAATCATGGATACTCTTTCATATTGCAATAGAGCTAGTGATGAATTTAAAATTACACCAATTCCACCTGCACCAACATAGCCTAAAACTGTGGAAGCTCTAACATTAACTTCAAATGCATAGAATGAATAAGAAATAATTGAAGCTATAATTTGAGGAAAAATTGCCCAAAATATCATTTGAATCCGATTTGCACCTACGGCATAGGTTGCTTCAATTGGTAAGTAATCAATTGTTTCGATACTTTCATAAATCAACTGTGACACCATTCCAAAAGTAAAAATAGCAATTGTCATTACACCAGTAAATTCACCTATACCAATTATCGCTACTAGTAAGGCAGCTAAAAGAAGGTTAGGGATTGTTCGAATAATACCTAGTAAAAATCGAAAAATAGATGTAATAATTTTATTATCAGTAACTACAGTCGTTGCTAGCAAAGAAAAAGGAATCGCCACAAGAACACCAAGAACTGTACCCACAACAGACATAGCCAAAGTTTGAAACATTGGTCCAATTAACTCTGGAATATAGGAAAAATCTGGTTTTAAAAAACGACTTAAAAAGCTCGTCATTTGTTTAGTATTTGTAAACAGACTTGAAAAATCAGCGTCTGTAATGGAAACACTGGCTAATAAACATATAATTACAATAAAGAGGATGAAAAGGTTATGGTAAAGATTATAGTGGACCGTATCTTTAAGCTTCACCCTAAACACTTCCTTCCATCACTTTTGCAATATCTTGCCCATATATCTTTGATAATTGATCATCCGTTAATTCATTTGGACTCCCATCAAAAATAATTTTCCCTTTTTTAAAACCCAGTATTCTAGTGGAAAATTGTTTTGCCAGTTCAACCGAATGAATATTAACCAATACTGTTTTTCCTAAAGTGGTATTAATATTTTTTAAGTCACTCATAACCCGTTGAGAAGTTATTGGATCTAAATAAGCAACAGGTTCATCCGCTAAAATAATCTTGGCCTGTTGAACTAAGGTCCTTGCAATTGAAACCCGCTGCTGTTGTCCACCACTTAGTTCGTCACAACGAGAATGTAATTTATCACTTAATTCAACCCGTTCCAAGGCCTCCAAACATAACTCATAATCTTCTTGAGAAAATAAGCCCAGAATACTCTTCCAGGTTGAATAATAGCCTAAACGACCTGACAAAACATTTTTTTGAACAGTACTTCTCTTCACCAAATTAAAACTTTGTGCAATCATACCAATATCGCGTCGAAGCATACGAAGCTCTTTCTTAGAAGCGTTAGTTATTGATTTATCACCAATTACAATTTCACCTTTAGTGATGTTAATTAAACGATTAATCGAGCGCAAAAACGTACTTTTTCCTGCGCCGCTTAGGCCAATAATAGATACAAATTCTCCGTCTTCTATTTGAATATTTATATTATCTAAACCTTTTACACCATTAGAATATTCTTTACTAACATCTTTGAATTCCAGCATAGTATCCTATCCCCCTATTAAAAAACACACCAAATCCATTTGGACATGGTGTGATTCTGAATTATTCTGCTGCTGCTTGAATATATTTTTGAATGGTATCGTAAGCAGCTTCATTTGCTTCAGCATAGCCCTTATGTCCCCATAATGACATCACTTCTTTAGTTTTTTCGTCTTTTGGCATATCTAAGAAGGCTTGTTTAATTTTATCTTTTAACTCTTGATCCATATCTGTTTGAACAGCAATAGCATCATTTGGAATATCACCTTCTGTTAGATATAGAACACGTAAGTCTTTTAATAAGTCATTATCTGGAAAACTGTCTTGGAAAACGTTTCTTGCTCCTTCAAAGACAAAGGCTGCATCTTGTTGACCGTTTAACAAAGCGGTCATTTGACTAGGAATATCATTAACAGTTGTTAGTGTCGATTCAACAGTTGGATCGATACCTTCTTGTTTTAATTCTGCAACTGGGTAAATATAACCACTTGCTGAGTTTGGACTAAGTGTAGCAATACGTTTACCTTTTAAATCCGTAAATTCTTGTATATCGCTATCAGCTGGTACTAATACTTCACCTTTAAAGCTACTCCGAGTTTCACCTTCCTCCGGCAAACCAGTCTCACGGTTATAAGCACCTAACTCAGATGTCAAAATAGCTTCAGCAGCGCCTTGTTGACGGGCTTGTACGTAGGCAGCTGGTGGCATGATACCCAAATCCACTTGCCCTGAAGCCATTGCTTCTACGATCGTTGAATAATCAGTTGCTAAAGTTACAGTGACGTCAGCATCTAATTTTTCAGAAAGATATTCTTCAAATGGTTTAGCCTTTGCTTCCATTGATCCATCATTATTAGTAGGTACAAATTGGACATTAATTTCAGGACGTTCATTGCCGGATTGGTCAGAGGCCTCCTGATTTCCACAAGCACCTAAGAAAAAGAAACTCGCAAGCAATAAGGTTAAACGCTTCAATTTCTTCACTACACATACATTCCTTTCCTCATACACTAACATATTATCAACTACGTCAGTATATCAGGGTTATGTAATATTCATGTAAATTGTTTGCTAACTTTAAGTAAATACATTCCTTGCTATTTTGTTATTGGTAAACTTTTTTCCTTAACTTTAATTAATAAATAATATCTATATTTTGAAAATAATAAAAAAACACACCAGTTTTATACTAGTGTGTTGTCAAAACGTGTTCCTGGTGCAAGAAAACTATCCACTTCACTAAAGGGCAAAAAATTCTCTGTGAGAATTTTTTCGTCTTTTTCTTGCAGGGGTCTTACTCTCTAATGCGCTTGTCGCACTCTATTAAAACCTGCTCCAGTCACAGGACGAACGTCCATTTCAAAAACTGCCAACACTCAGCCAGTTGAGTTCGGACGCCAGCCTAGAAGTTGCTTCAGAAAATTCCAACGCACAGATTCCTGTGCTTTTGGTATTTTCCTCCAGCAATTCAAGTCTTTAACGGCATACTCACATCCTAATAGCTGAGTTTATGACAGTTTTCTCCAATGGTTCCGTCCTTTGTCGTGCCTGTCGCACTCTATTATTAATCTTCGAATTTAGATTTTTCTTTGATGGTGTCGGCAGAGTTTTGTAATTTGGCGAGTTCTTCTTCGGTCAAGTCTAATTGACTTTGTTTAACAATCCCTGCTTTACCAACGATAGCTGGATAGGAGAGATAGGTGCCATATTCTTCACGGTAGTTAGAAACAGGTAATTCTTCATGACTATCGGAGAGAACTGCATCAACTAATCGGTCAGCTGCTGCTGTAATCCCGTAGTTAGTATATTTCTTACCAGAGAAGACCACATAACCCCCATCACGGGTTTCTTGGTCGACATCTTCTAAGCTGAAGTCGACTTTTTCTAATAGCTTGTAAATGCTTTGGCCCATGACTTTAACGGTTGACCAAGCCACAAATTGGGAGTCCCCGTGTTCCCCTAAACTGTAACCTTGGACTGATTTAGGATGAACATCAAATAATTTACCCACAGCCCGTTGTAAACGTGCAGAATCCAACAAGGTCCCGGTTCCAATAACCTTTTCCTTGGCTAGACCGGTAACTTCTTGGTATAAGTTACAAATCGCGTCATTAGGGTTAGTAATGACAACTAAAACCCCAGAAAAGCCTGATTCTTTAATCGTTTGGCCAACTTTTTTCACTTGTTCACGGTTGTGTTTTAACTCACCAAAGCGGTCAGGGTTATCGCCACCAATTAAGCCAATGTTCCCTAAAGCAGAAACAATAACTTCTGCTGATTTGAGGGCTGCTTGATCATTGACATTGATTTTGACGCTGTGGTTTAAGTTACTCATAGCATCTTCAAAGTCTAAGGCATCTGCCTTCACCTTTGCTTCATTGGTATCAAATAAAGTCAACTCATCAACATGGCCATTAAGGATTAATTGATGGGCAACAGTAGACCCAACATTTCCCATTCCAAAAACTGCTACATGACGTGACATCCAATCACTCCTTTCATTTATTGTTACATACTATACCACACTTTTTGACTTTGAAGCGGTAAATTTTCAGAAAATTCTTTCTTTTTGGCCTTTTCTATTCTATGAATTAAAAGCCAATCTAGTATATACTGGTAATTGACCATACCGGAAAGGAAGAGATCATGCCTATCCCCATTATATACGAAGACAACCACCTGCTCATTGTGGAAAAACCAATCAATATGCCGGTCCAAGAAGATGCTAGTGGTGACCTAGACCTACTGTCAGCACTCAAAGCATTTATTAAGGAAAGGGACCATAAACCAGGTAATGTCTACTTGGCCCTGCTCCACCGCCTGGACCGTCCAGTGGGTGGGGTGATGGTCTTTGGAAAGACCTCCAAGGCCGCTAGTCGCTTGTCGGATGATTTTAGAAGACATAGGGTCAAGCGCGACTACCTGGCTGTGGTTCAAGACCAAAATTTGACTCTAAAAGATCAAGAAACCTGGACCGATTACCTCTACAAGAACCGTAAAAAAAACAAGGTCAGCGTGGTGAATAAGAAGGATAAGCGCGGTAAAAAGGCTGTCCTTGACTATCAATTACTGGAGCACAGTAATCAAGTCGCCCTGGTTAGAGTTCGCCTTCATACCGGACGATCTCACCAAATTCGCGTGCAATTTCAAAGCCGCCAACACCCACTCTGGGGCGACCAAAAATACGGTCAAAAATATAGTCACAAGGGCCAACAAATTGCGCTCTGGGCCCAACACTTAAGCCTCATCCATCCCACCAAAAAAGAAACAATGACTTTTACCAGTACTCCCCCCCTCAATAAGCAGCCCTGGAATCTATTCAAAGATCAGTTCACAACTGGTGAAGATTGATATTTCATGACGTAAAAAAGAGCACCCCAGTGATGAGGTGCTCTCATTTGTTGTGACTGTCGCACTTTCTTTAAACGTGCTCCGGGTGCAGATCGATCTCCACTTCACTAAAGTGCAAGAAATTCTCTTCAAGAATTTTTGCTCTTTAGCTCCAGTTGCTATAGCTGTTCGAAGCTTTAGCGAGTTACAGATATAGTATGCGTAGCTCTATCGATCTTTTGCGCACCCGTCGCACTTTCTAGTTGAGTTTGGAAGGGTGAGGGGATGTCCTTTCAGAAAAGTTGAACGACCAGCAAGTTGAGTTCGAACGCCAGACTTGAAGTTACTTCAGAAAATACCAACGCACAGGCCTGCTGTGCTTATGATATTTTCCTCCAGCAATTCAAGTCTCTGACGGCGTTCTCGCATCCTTATAGCTGCTCTTATCATCTTTTCCTCCAAGGAATCGCCCTCCCTGATCCTTCCTCACATCCTTTTCAAACCTGCTCCAAGTGCAGAGCAAGCGTCCGCTTCAGAAAATGGCGACAAATTCTCTTAGAGAATTCTTACGTCTTTTTCTTCCAGCGGTCTTGCTCTTTGACGCACTTGTCGCACTCTCTATTCAATGGGTTGGACGTTGAAGCCTTGTTTGCGTAAGTCTTCGATTAGTTCTTCCCGTCGACTTTGCCGGAGGTTGGATTTTTTCACGACTTGTTCATAGAAGGAGTCGACCCGCCGGTTAGTGTCACGTAAGTCATAGTAAGTGGTCATTTCTTGGTCATAGGTATCCATAATTTCCTTAGCATTGTCTGGGTAATGGTAAGTATCTTCAAAGATTCGCATTTCTTTAGGAATCCTAGGCTTCAATTGGGGTTCTTGGTTAGGATGACCAAATGCCAGACCTAAGACCGGAGCCGTTAATTCGGGAAGCTCTAGAATATCAATCATGGCTCCCATGTTATTTTGAATGCTGCCTAAAAAGACAGCCCCCATATCTAAGGATTCCACGGCGTTATTCACGTTTTGTGCCATCAAGACAGCATCACTATAGCCTTGGAAGAAACGTTCTAATTGATGAGAAGAAGCCGTATCTGCTTCATGTTCCTTAGCAATTTGAGTATTGCGATACAGGTCAACGATAAAAATCCATAGCTCGGGCGCCCGGGCAACATAGTCCTGGTTACATACTTCGGAAATTTGGGCTTTCTTATCAGGATCTTTGACCCGGATAACGCTGGCATACTGCATACCGGTTGAAGTTGCGGTATGGATCGCTACCTCTTCTAATTTTGAAATCACTTGATCACTAATCTGGTCTTCTGTAAATTCACGAATGGTTCGGTGGTTCAATTGTTGTTCAATCAATGAGTTTTGCTTGTTCATCCAAAAACCTCCTAATATACTATATGGTAAAGTTTAGCAATCGACTTAGGCCTTGTCTACTGAAGAAGTTTATTCATTCACTAGTAAAAACCTACAGTTATCTGAAAATCGCAATAAATTTTGGAAACTTCTAAAATAATCATTGAGGAGGAAGCAGCATGTGTGGTCGTTATGAATTTAATCAGGAAGAAGCCCTGCTCAAGCACTTCTACCAACGGGCCAATGATCCCGACATCCAAACTGGGACCCTCTACCCTGGCCAGGTCGTGCTCACTCTGAGCGCTAACCCGGACCAGTCTGTCCATGCGCGCGGCATGGAGTGGGGCTATGCGGGCTTTAATAAGGGGCAATTATTGATCAATGCCCGCTCGGAAAGTATCACGGATAAGGCAACTTTTCAAGCCGATTTTCACTACCGTCGCTGTCTCTTCCCTATGTCCAGCTACTATGAGTGGACCAAGAACAAAGAACGCTACCGTTTTTCCAGTAATGACATTCTCTATGTGGGTGGCTGTTATCAAATGCCTAAATCTAGGTCAAACCATCCCCGGGCTGTGCTCATGACCCAATCAGCTAATCCGCTAGCTCAGGAAGTCCACCACCGCATGCCCTATTTCGTCCAAGCCAAAGATATCCGATCTTGGCTCAATGACTATGACTTTGCCCGCCACTATCAGAACTCCAATGCCCAACTCTTCATGGAAAAGGAGACTGATAATAAGAACTTCCGCAATATGACCCTCAACCTGAAAGACTAAAAATAATAAAAAGAAAGGCTGCCCAGCCCTCCCTTTGGTCAAAATTTTCTGACTTGAAAGGAAACTGTCGCAGCCTTTTCTAGTGCTTTTTATTAATAAGGATTGAAGGAGAAAGTGGAACCAATGTTTTCGGCTTCTGCTTCTTTGGCTAATTGACCAGCAATAGCAATGTCTAAAGCACCGATACCGATTGGTACGCAGATAGTGGTCCCCTTACGTAGGCCTGGTAAGGTTAAACGACCTGAAGCTAATTGACCAATGGTTGCGTCAATATCGTCTTCATCAATAATTGACTTGGTGGCCGCATCCGCTAAAGCGCCACGGTGTAGGGCTTGGCCAATGTGGTCGACCACAATGTGGTCAGAATAGTTAATCAGGTGGTTACCGATTTCATGACCGGAACCAATTGGAATAATGACCGTGTCACCAGAAACATCTTGGTAGTCAAGTAAGGCTTCTTGTGACTTGGTTGCTGTGATCACGATATCGGCGTCACAGGCTTCTTTCACGTCAGTCACATAGTCAATATCGCCATCCACTAAGTCTTCATGTTCAGCGATAAATTCCTTAACCCCTTTGTCATGGTAGTGCCAGAGGTTAACGTGTTTAATATTAAACCAGTCAGCAATGGCATGGAGTTGCATAGAAGCTTGCATCCCGGTACCGAAGAGGGCTAAGTTAAGGTCAGCCCCCTTTTCAAAACCTAGGTACTTAATGGCAACAGCCGTTTGAGCACCAGTTCTGAGGTTAGTAATTAAGGTCCCATCCATCACTGCTTTAAAGGTTCCTAATTGAGGGTCAATCAAGAGAATAAGCCCATTAATGTAAGGATAGCCGGCCTCTTTCCGTTTGCCATCGAAACCACCGACCCATTTTAAACCAGCAACATCTAAGCCACCAATATAAGCAGGCATCGCATTCATATAACCTTCATATTCAGGCCAATCACTGTTGTTTCCTAGGTCTAAGGTGACCTTGGTTGGGTTCTTGACCCGACGTTCCCCTACCTCTTGGAAGGTTTTTTCAACAATTTCATTCACCTTGTCCATGGTCAACATTTTCTTAATGGTTTCTTGGTCTAATAATCGTGTTTCTGTCATATAACAACTTCCTTTCTATAACAATATCCACTTATATAGTAACAATAATTCAGAAAAAAGTTATAAAAAAGCCCTTGGCCAATTTCAGTGGCTAAGGGTTAGTACAATTTTTGAGTTAAAATTGATCGATTATTTTTTCTCTTCAGCCAGATAAGTAAAGACTTCCGAGCGACTTAAGTGGCCAAATATTTTCCCCTCATGGCTAATAATTACCGCTTCCTCTTGAGCCAGGACCTGGTAGAGCTCAGTCATGGAGGCCTGGCTATCAAGCTGGGGCAGGTCGTTAGCTAATTTACCAACCGCTTCTCCTTTTATCGCTGGCAATGCCTGTAAGAGTGAAGCGACCGAGGTCGGTTCTTCATTCACTAAACTCCCCTGTTTAAAAAAGTGGCGGACAAATTCATTGGCTGGCTTGGCTTTGATATTTTTAGGGCTATCAACCTGGACTAAGCGCCCGCCTTGCATGATGGCAATCCGGTCCCCCAAGCGCAAGGCTTCATCCATATCATGGGTAACAAAGACAATGGTGGTTTGGATTTTGTGGTGGAGGTCCAGTAAAAGATCCTGGAGCGATTCTCTAGAAAGTGGATCTAAGGCGGAAAAAGGCTCATCCATAAGAATCAAAGGCGGTTTAGCAGCAATGGCCCGACAGATCCCTATCCGCTGCTGTTCACCCCCAGAGAGTTCGTGAGGATAACGTTGGCTATATTTTTTTGGATCTAAGCCGACCTGGTCGAGGAGCTCTCTGGTCCTGGCCTGCCGTTCCTCCTTAGCCATACCGATCATTTCTGGAATGGTTTCGATATTCTCTTCCACAGTCATGGTGGGAAAGAGGGCAATATCTTGCAGAACATAGCCCATCTGCCAGCGCATTTTATTTAAGTTATAGGAACGGATATCTTGCCCCTTAAAGTAGACCCTGCCTGATTCTGGTTGGACTAGACCATTAATCATTTTTAGGGTGGTAGTTTTACCACTCCCTGATGGACCTACTAGGACAAAGAATTCCCCGCTTGAAATGGCTAGGTCTAAGTGATCAACCACTATTTTATCTTGGTAGACCTTGCTCACAGATTCAAAACGGATAAAATCTTTCATTATTGGTCACCTCCAATCAAGCCTTTGTCAAGCAAGAACTGATGGGCGACGTCTTGGGCTGACTGTCCTTCTTGACTGACCTGGTAGTTCATTTGAATCATTTCTTCCTCAGTAATCATGCCCCCTAAGCGGTTCAGGGCCGCTACTACTTGGGGGTGGTCTTTGGCATAGTCGAATCTTAGCATGGGCGCTCCTTGGTAGTGGGGGAAGAGGCCCAAGTCATCCTCTAAAGCCACTAGATCGTAGGCCTTGATTTCACTATCGGTCGAATAACCATCCACCAGGTCGACCTCCCCCTGGGCAATAGCTTGGTAGCGTAAAGCCGGTTCCATACTGGAGACTTGGCCAAATTGCATCTGGTAAAGAGATTGGATGCCTTGGTAGCCGTCTTCGCGGTCAATAAATTCTAAAGTAAAGCCCGCCCTTAACTTATCCGCATAGGGCTTTAAATCAGAAATTTTTTCAATTCCCATGGCTTGAGCTCGGTCGCGGCGCATCAGAATAGCATAGGTATTTTCATAGGCCATGGGTTCTAATAAGGTGAGTTGGTATTCTTCCTCCAAGCCCTGCTTAGCTAGGTCATAGGTTTCTTCCTTAGAAAGCTTTCCAGAACTGCTAGTCGGCGTATTTCCCAAAAGGCTGCCAAGGATGGTGCCGGAAAATTCAGGATAGACATCCACTTCTTGGTGGTCAAGGGCCTCAAAGAGAAAGCTGGTCTTTCCAAAGTTGGGCTTCAATTCCACTTGAATCTGGTCATTTTCAGCTTGGATGAGTTCCTGATACATATTGATCAAAATATCTGGCTCACTGCCTAATTTCCCGGCGATCACCACTTTTTGATCAGGGGCTTGAACATTTTGGTAAAGATTCACCCCGCCAATCACCAGGAAAAGTCCCAAGAGACTAGTCACTACCACCAGGGGTCGCTTATTCTGCAAGAACTTAATCAAGGCGGAAAAGGTCAAAGCTAAGAGGGCCGAAGCGATTGCCCCCACTAGTGTCAAAAGCGGTTGGTTACGGTCAATTCCCAAGAGGATAAAAGTTCCCAAGCCCCCGCCACCGATCAAAGCAGCAAGGGTAGCCGTTCCAATAATTAAAACCAGGGCTTGGCGGATGCCAGATACAATGACGGGTAAGGCAATCGGTATCTCCACCTTTAATAAGCGTCGCAGGGGTGACATCCCAAAGGCCAGCGCCGCCTCTTCGATAGAAGCATCAATCTCTGTGAGGCCCACATAGGTATTTTGAAAAATAGGCAGGAGAGCATAAACAACTAAGGCGATTAAGGCTGGCACCGTCCCAATCCCAACTAAAGGAATTAAAAGCCCTAAAAGTGCTAATGAAGGAATGGTTTGTAAAACACTGGTGACCTGCAGAGCCCCCTCAGCAATCCGGGGCTGAGAGCGAAGTCCAATCGCTAAAGGAATCCCGATGATAAGGGCAATTAATAAGGCGGTTAAAGACAGGGTCAGGTGTTCCCAGCTGGCCGCTAGTAAGTCACTGCCACGTTCTTGAAAAATACTTCCTAATTCTGCAATCATTTGTCCATCCTCTTACTATGCTTGCTTTTCATTGTTGACTGAAATCGCTCAGGTCTACGCGACAATTAAGCTCTCATTAGCTTAAATTAAAGGACAGTAAATAGCAATTTTAAAGCATGGCTTTTAACTCTAGTTATATAACCGTTCAGTCATTAAAGACTTCTTAAAAAGGCATAGCTAAAGGCTACCAAAGCGAGTGTAAGCGCTGACAAAATCAAGTCACTTGTGCTATTCTTAAGGAGTCAAGAAAATACCAAAGAGAAAGAAGGAATGCAAACATGAGTGAATTTAAAGAATTAACTTTTAAACCTGGCACCTATCATGTGCGTGCTAATGGACATAACGGCTCCCTCCCCATGACAGTTGAGTTATCTGAACACCGAATCGAAAAAATCGAAGTCGATTCTAGCGGGGAAACCAAGGGAATCGCTAGCCCGGTCTTTACTGAAGTGCCCCAAGACATTATCGCTGGGCAAACCTTAAATGTAGATACCGTTTCTGGTGCTACCGTGTCTAGCCACGGCATTATCGATGGAGTGGCTGACGCTGTTAAAGAAGCCGGCGCTGATCCAGAAGTCTTACGCCAACGTCCTAAACCTGAAAAAGAAACAGCCCAAGACGAAAACTTGGAAACGGATGTGGTAGTCGTTGGTGGTGGTGGTGCTGGTTTATCCGCAGCTGCTGCTAGTTTACAAAACGGTAAGAAGGTTATCTTACTGGAAAAATTCCCTGTGATCGGGGGAAATACCGTCCGTACCGGTGGCCCAATGAACGCTGCTGACCCTGAATGGCAAAATGAATTCAAGGCCCTCCCTGGTGAAGACCACACCCTAGAAGAAATCTACAATCTTGATGAAAGTGAAATCGACCAAGAATACCTGGAAGACTTCCGTGAACTAAGAAAGCAAATTAAGGCTTACTTAGACGAAGTTGAAGGTAAGGATGAATACCTCTTCGACTCCACCCTCTTACACCGGATTCAAACCTACCTCGGTGGTAAGCGGACTGACCTCAAGGGTAATCAAGTCTATGGGAACTACGACCTGGTCAAGACCTTAACCGATAACGTTTTGGACTCCGTTCACTGGTTATCAGACATTGGGGTGGACTTCAACTACAAGAGTGTGGAAATGCCAGTTGGGGCAATGTGGCGGCGTGGTCACCAACCAACCAGTGACAACGGCTATGCCTATGTCAAGAACCTCGAAAAATTCATCTTAGACAATGGCGGCCAAATCATCACTGATGCCCGCGTTAAAGAATTATTAGTAGAAAACGACCGTGTGGTTGGGGTGAAAGCAGACCACCAAGGCGCTAGCTTAACCGTTAATGCCAAAGCCGTTGTTCTAGGTTCTGGTGGTTTTGGGGCCAACACCAAGATGCTCCAAGAATACAACACCTACTGGGAACGGATTGACGATGATATTAAAACCTCTAACTCCCCTGCCATCACTGGTGACGGGATTCAATTAGGAGAACAAGTCCACGCTGACTTAGTCGACATGGGCATGATCCAAATGCTCCCAACCTGTGACCCAGAAACCGGAGCACTCTTCACCGGTCTCCAAGTTCCACCAGCAAACTTCCTCATGGTCAACCAAGAAGGCAAACGTTTCGTTAATGAATTTGGTACCCGGGATGAAATTTCCAAGGCAGCCATCGCTAACGGCAGTCTCTTCTACTTAATTGCTGACGATGAAATTAAGAAGACAGCCTACAATACCAGCCAAGAAAAAATCGACCAACAAGTAAAAGACGGTACCCTCTACCGGGCTGATACCATTGGCGAATTAGCCGAACAAATTGGCATCGACCCAAGTGTGCTAGAAGAAACCGTAGCTACCTATAATTCTTATGTGGACCAAGGGGAAGACCCTGATTTCCATAAGAATGCCTTCGATTTGAAGGTAGAAGTCGCACCATTCTATGCGACCCCACGTAAACCAGCTGTCCACCACACTATGGGTGGCTTGAAGATCGATACTGATGCCCATGTCATCAACCAAGACGGCGAAATCATCAAGGGCCTATACGCTGCTGGTGAAGTAGCCGGAGGTGTCCATGCTGGTAACCGTTTAGGTGGTAATGCCTTAGCTGATATCTTTACCTATGGACGGATTGCCGGTAAGAACGCCAGCCAAGAAGCTTAAATAAAAGCCTTATAAGCTATAACGACTAAAAGAGCTGAGTACAAAAGTGCTCAGCTTTTTTGATTGCAAGGGTTAACCCAGCGAATTCCCGCTAGTCATGGTAAAGTATAGTTATCACTAGCAATATTTTCTTTCAAAGAAAAGAATTTCTTGCTGAATTCCACTAAGAAAGGTGACCCTTATGTTATCTGACCAAAATGCCTATTATCTCCTCCAAGAGATGATTAAGTTTTACCCGCATGTGACCACTGAATTAAACTATGAAACCAACTTTCAATTGCTGATTGCTGTGATTCTCAGCGCCCAATCGACTGACCAAGGAGTCAATAAGGTCACTGCCAAATTATTCAGGGACTACCCCACCGCCGAAAAGATGGCCCAAGCCAGTCCTAAAGACCTGGAACCCTATATCCAACCCATTGGCCTCTACAAGAATAAGGCCAAATACATCCAAAAAGCTGCCCAACAAATTATTGAGGACTTCAATGGTCAGGTCCCTAAAGACCGTAAGGCCATCGAAAGCATTTCTGGTGTCGGGCGTAAAACGGCTAATGTGGTCCTGAGCATCGCCTATGATGTCCCCGCCTTTGCGGTCGATACCCATGTTCAAAGAGTCTGCAAGCACCATCGCATCGTTGACCAAGACGCCAGCGTGAAAGAGGTCGAGAAACGGGTCACTGACTTACTTGATGAATCGCAATGGCGGCAAGCCCACCAAGCCTTAGTTCGCTTTGGCCGTTACATTTGTACTGCTAGAAATCCGCAATGCTATGCCTATGAGCAATTATTTCACCTTCCTGATCCCAGTGAAGAAGATCTGCTCCCTAAAGCAGGCGAAAAATAAGATCAATTTAAAAGCGAGCAGGTCCCTTATTCGGACTGCTCGCTTTCTTTCTGCCTGACACGAGGTCAGCGCTAATTTTAATATCTCTCAGAATATAAAGGTCAGCCATGGGAGTCAAAACGCTCAGTAGGACTCTATATACTTATCAACTAAGCTTACAAGTAGAAGCGCTGCTGACCTTGCCAGACACGGACAGGATATTGGTCAATCATTAAGCTTTCCCCGTCGACTTGGCTAATCATTGGACTATCAATCTCCACCTCAACCACTTCCCCGCTTAAATGAGTCATATAAGGAGAGGTCTCTTGCTGGTGACTGATAAAAATACGGTAGAGGAGGTCTAAAATCGCCTGGGGGTTAATATCATGAATAACAATGGCAGACACTTTGCGGTCCTTGATTTCTTCCAAGGGGTAGAGATGAATGCCTCCACCAAAGTAGGGGTTATTCATAAAGACTACTAAGGCACAGCGGTCAAAATGATAGGGCTGGCCATCAATCTTCAACTGGCAATTAAAAAGTGACAGCCGGGGTAAGCATTGAAAGAGCCCTACGAGGTAACGCAATTTATTGCCCCAGGGCTTGCGGAAGATTCCCTGACTTTCTTTAAGCTTGATGGCTTGCTCAATGACGACACCATCAAAACCCAGCCCTAAACTATTGACCAAAGACCGTCTACGTCCCTCTTGGCCCAATTGGTAGTGGTAGATGGGCAGCGTTTTAGGAGACCGTCCTTTCACTAAAGGGGCTAAATAGTCAGACAAGCTGCTTTTATCCTGCTGGAAATAACGTGAGAAATCATTGCCCGACCCCGCTGGTAAATAGGTCAGGGGAATGTCGACTTGCTTAGCTTGGAGGACGGCAACTAGTTCATGAAGAGTCCCATCGCCGCCAATCACCAAGAGACGGCTCTCCTTTTGAAAGTTATCCAAGAGCTCTGGCACTAAGTCAAAGATATGACCCGGATAAGCGCTAGTATGCACGTGATAGCCCTGCTGGTGGTCATCAAGATAAGCTTGAACCTGGTCCAATACTTTCCTTCCCCGGCCTAGTCCAGCCTCTTCATGGCAAATAATTTCAATCACAGTCATGTCCCCTTTTTGTCTAATGAGTCCTTGGCTTGCTCCTTGCCGCCCTTCTCTCTTCGCTTTTGACCAGCTTATAAAAGCTGACGATTAATAGCCTTCGCGGTAATAGTCGTCTCCCTTATAGAGATCATGCAGATGGTAAATCGATTCACGACCTGGCATTTTCAATGGCATTTGTGGGTCTGAGAAGAGGGTGATCAAAGCGGGTGGTAGTTTGGAAATTTTCACTTGTTCTGGCGAAATGGCAGTGACTATTTCATCGCCGCGACCCTCTAAAATTTTCTTCCCAAATTGAGGATCAATCAAAGTTCCCCGGCCGACTGCTGCTAGATCAGCATAGTTTAGGGCATCTTGGGCTTTTTCTTCATCAGTGATGCCCCCCACGACAATTAACTTCACCTCGTCAGGCAAGACTTGACGGTAAAATTGGGAGTAAGTCTTGTCTTGACCAGCGGGTTTACCCTTATAGTTTAAGTTAGAAACATGGATATAGTCAAAATCATAATCCTTACCTAAATCTTCCACTAGGCGGGTAGAATCTTCATAGGTGTAGCCCACATTGTCCCCGTGAATTTCTTCCGGACTGATCCGGTAACCAATAATGAAGTCAGCAGGGGCTTCTTTTCTAACCACTTCAAAGACCGCATCATTGACTTCGCGGATAAAGCGCGTCCGGTTTTCATAGGAACCGCCCCACTTATCGGTCCGTTGGTTGGACCATTTGGAGAAGAATTGTTGGTGGAGGTAGTGGTTAGCCCCATGGATTTCTACCCCATCAAAACCGGCTTTAATGGCGCGGCGGGTAGCTTCTCCAAAGGCCTTAATGGTCGCTTCAATTTCTTCTTCAGTGATTTCTTGGACTGGATAGTCTAAGAAAGAAAAGTCAATGGCACTCGGTGCTAAGGCGCGACCCCCGTGGCGGGCTGGAAAATTAGATTCCCGTCCGGAGTGGTTCAATTGAATAACGGCCTTGTTCCCCTTTGCTTTTAGGCTTTTGGCAATTTTGCTTAAGCCTTCGATGTGTTCATCACTTTGGATCCCTAACTGCTCCTTGTTAGCTGCCCAGGTATGGGAGGGACCTCCATCCTTAATCACATAGCAATATTCGACAATCACCAATCCAGCTGATTCTGAACGCGCTGCGTAATAATCGAGTGTGTCTTGACTGACAAAACCTTCACTCAATCCACTATTAGTTAACATTGGCGGTTGGACAATCCGGCCCTTTAATTGAGCCCCGTGCCGCAAAGTAACGGTATCAGTTAATTTTTTAGTCATAGTAAGTATCCTTTCGCTAGCAAGCCATTTTTTAATAATTCTTATTGAACCAAAAAGAAACGGCCTGTTTTGTTTTTTCCTTTGGACATTATTTTAGCAAAATTCGCTAAAATTTCCAGAAAATGATGAATTTTACTTCTGTTCAATCGTGAACATTGATTGACTAGGTTTAAAAATTCACTATTCCTAATCCTATTTTTTGGGAGAAATTCGCAATTCTTTTGACTTAAAATTTCTTTTATCCCCCTACTTTCGTGATATGATAGCAATGGTTATATAAAATTTTATTAATAAAAGAAAGGACTGTTTTATGAGTACTAAGCAACTTCCTTGGAAAAATTTATTGATACTAGCTTTTATTGCTTGTATTGCGATGATTTCAGAATTACTGCCTTCAGGATTCTTGCAAGAAATGGCCAGTGCTTTTAACGTGCCTTTAGGACGAATGAGTCTCTTTATTGGAACCTATGCCATTATGTCGGCCGCAGTTGGTATTCCCATTACCCGGGCCTTTTCACAGGTCAACCGGAAAACCTACTTGCTATGGGTCTGCGGCTTCTTCGCATTCAGCAATTTATGCATTGCTTTTGCCCCCAACTTTCTCATTGCCTTTTTGGCACGGATTATCGCCGGAGCAGCTGCGGGAGCACTCTGGGCCATGTTAGGATCTTACCCTATTGGCTTTTTACCTTTGCATCTAGCAGGACGTGGAACTGCCATTGTCCTAGCGGGAGTGACTTTTGGATTGAGTGTCGGCCTACCTCTAGCAACGCTTTTTGCTAAGGCCTTTGGTTGGCGGATGGGATTTGTTTTAATTACGCTTTTATTTATTGCCTCCGCCCTCCTTGGTTTGAAGCTCTTCCCTCCAGTAGATGGTGAAGAATACAACGCTGATAACAACTACGGCAAGCTCTTAAAAAATAAGGGAATTTTGATTGCCAGTTTGGCAACGATTCTGATCGTGATGGCCCAATATATTTCTTACATTTTTATCCAACTCATTGCCCAAACAGCAGGCATTGCCGTGGCCTCTGCCCAAGCAGCCTTTGGGGTTGGCGCCCTCCTATCGATCGGCATTGTCGCCCGCTTTATTGACCGCTATCTCTTTAAATTAACCCTAGCGATCTCGGCTTTAACCGCCATCGCCATTTTTATCTTAGTGGTTAACGTCCCTAGTCCCTTGATTAATTACCTGGCCTTCGCCCTCTGGGGATTAGGCTTTGCGCCGATGACGACCCTCCTGCAAACCGCAACCACTAAACAGGTTGACCATGGCAAAGCCTTAGCTAATTCCGTCAGCGCGACTTCCTACGACTTAGCCATCATGCTGTCTAGTTTACTGGGTAGCTTAACCATCGCTTCGCTCGGGCTCAGCGGAACGCTTTGGATTTCCATTGGCTTTGCCTTAGCTGTCTTCTTTTTGGTTTTCTTTAACCATAAATATTTTACTTAATGCTAGCAATTCATTCCTATAAATAACTATTCCTTATGGTGTTGGGTGAAGCCTTCTGCTCCTCAACACCTTTTTTCTTGGCTAAAGTAAAAACCGATCTCCCCTAACTAGTAAAAAATCTAGCTAGGAGAAATCGGTTTTCTTTTAAGCTTTTTTTACATCAAGTGACTGGTTGGTAAGAATTATCTAGTGATGATTAAAAGCTTTTATTTATTTTTCCGTTTGCTTGGAAGGGCTAGGATTGCTCCTGCAGCAACTAACAAGAGTTCCAAGGCTACTGGTGCTGCAACCACACCGGTCTTAGGTAGGCTAGTGTATGTGCTTTCAGCTTGAGGAGCTTTTTCAGTGTGAGATTCTTTCTCTTCCACTTGGCTGAGCTTTGGACTTGCGGTAGCAGGTGCTTGAGGAGTTTCCTTAGCAAGCGTTTCAGTAGACTGATCAGTCTTTGCTTGTTGACTGTGATCAACTACTGTTGTTTGACTTGGTTGTTGACTATGACCACTTTCTTGACTTGGGTGATCATTGTCTTCTACCTGAGGAGCTGAAGGATGACTAGGTTCAGGGCTTGGACTAGCTGGTTCTGGACTTGAAGGGCAAGGTAGCGGTGAAGTTGGGATTTCTTCCACAAGCACTTCTCCTACTTTTGAAACCTTCTTATCCTTGCCTTGAGCAGTAGCTGTAATCTTGTCCTTGGCTTTCAGTGTAATTCCATCAGGAACTGGAACAAGGAAATTACCGTCTTTATCAGCAGTTACTTCAACTGGCTTATCTAGCCCTGGAATCGACACAATAACCTTAGCGAAGGCTTCTGTCTTACCACTGATTTGCTTGTCGCCTTCCTTCACTTTATTGAAGACTGGTGGCAAGGTAGTTTCCCGTTCAGCAAAGACTTTATCTTTTTCGATGAGATCTGTGGTGCCATCTGGGTAGGTGAAGATCGCATTGCCGTCCTTATCGATGGTGATGACCGTGTCCTTAGGTAGGTCTTTATTAAAGTCTTTCAACGATTTGACTGCTTGGTCTTGTTCTTCCTTAGTGATCTTATTCAGGTCATCCACCAAGGTAATCACTGGTTTAGGTGTGTATTTTTGACTGTGATCGCTGACAGTGACTTTGGCTTCCACAGTGTCTGTGGTCCCGTCTGGGTAGGTTACTTTCACTGGAACCGTAATGACGTCACCGTCTTTAGCGCCTTCTGGAACTTTAACAGTTAAACTACCGTCTGGGTTGACAGTCACACCTTGTGGGGCGTCCTTACCCAATTCATACTTGGTACCTTCTGGGGCTGGAGTGGTCTTGCCGTCTTTTCCAGTGAATTCTGGTTGGTCCACTTTCACTGATGAGCCTGGGGTGCCCACTTTGTCCTTGTATTTTGGTTCTACCTTTTGACTTTGATCGCTGACAGTCACTTTGGCGTTTACCGTATCACTGGTGCCATCTGGATAGGTTACCTTCACTGGGACGGTAATCACGTCACCATCTTTGGCGCCATCTGGCACTTTTACAGTCAAGCTTCCATCTGGGTTCACGGTCACACCTTGTGGGGCATCTTTACCAAGTTCGTACTTGGTCCCTTCTGGAGCTGGAGTGGTCTTGCCGTCTTTCCCAGTGAATTCTGGTTGGTCCACTTTGACTGATGAGCCTGGGGTGCCCACTTTATCCTTGTATTTTGGTTCAACGGTTTGACTTTGATCGCTGACAGTCACTTTGGCGTTGACGGTATCTGTGGTGCCATCTGGGTAAGTCACCTTAACAGGAACGGTGATTACATCCCCATCTTTGGCGCCTTCCGGTACTTTTACAGTCAAGCTTCCGTCTGGGTTCACGGTCACACCTTGTGGGGCATCTTTACCGAGTTCATACTTGGTGCCTGCTGGGGCTGGAGTGGTCTTGCCGTCTTTTCCAGTGAATTCTGGTTGGTCCACTTTCACTGATGAGCCTGGGGTGCCCACTTTGTCCTTGTATTTCGGTTCAACGGTTTGACTTTGGTCGCTGACAGTTACTTTAGCTTCAACAATATCTTTAGTGCCATCTGGATAGGTCACTTTCACAGGAACAGTGATCACGTCACCGTCTTTAGCGCCTTCTGGAACTTTAACAGTTAAACTACCGTCTGGGTTCACGGTTACGCCTTGTGGAGCGTCCTTACCAAGTTCGTACTTAGTGCCTTCTGGTGCTGGAGTGGTCTTGCCATCTTTTCCAGTGAATTCTGGTTGGTCCACTTTCACTGATGAGCCTGGGGTACCCACTTTGTCTTTGTACTTAGGCTCCACGGTTTGACTTTGGTCGCTGACAGTCACTTTGGCGTTTACCGTGTCGCTGGTGCCGTCTGGATAAGTTACCTTAACAGGGACCGTGATCACGTCACCATCTTTGGCGCCTTCTGGAACCTTAACGGTTAGACTGCCATCTGGACCCACGGTCACCCCTTGTGGCGCATCTTTACCAAGTTCGTACTTCGTTCCTTCTGGTGCTGTCGTTGGGTTGCCATCTTTATCACTGAAGGATGGTTGTTCTACTGGAACTTCTTCACCCGGGATGCCTGTCTTGTCCTTGTACTTAGGTTCTACCTTTTGACTTTGATCGCTGACAGTCACTTTGGCGTTGACGGTATCTGTGGTGCCATCTGGGTAAGTTACCTTAACAGGAACGGTGATTACATCCCCGTCTTTGGCGCCATCTGGCACTTTTACAGTCAAGCTTCCATCTGGGTTCACGGTCACACCTTGTGGGGCATCTTTACCGAGTTCATACTTGGTCCCTTCTGGAGCTGGAGTGGTCTTGCCGTCTTTCCCAGTGAATTCTGGTTGGTCCACTTTGACTGATGAGCCTGGGGTGCCCACTTTATCCTTGTATTTTGGTTCAACGGTTTGACTTTGGTCGCTGACAGTCACTTTGGCGTTTACCGTGTCGCTGGTGCCGTCTGGATAAGTTACCTTAACAGGGACCGTGATCACGTCACCATCTTTGGCGCCTTCTGGAACCTTAACGGTTAGACTGCCATCTGGACCCACGGTCACCCCTTGTGGCGCATCTTTACCAAGTTCGTACTTCGTTCCTTCTGGTGCTGTCGTTGGGTTGCCATCTTTATCACTGAAGGATGGTTGTTCTACTGGAACTTCTTCACCCGGGATGCCTGTCTTGTCCTTGTACTTAGGTTCTACCTTTTGACTTTGATCGCTGACAGTCACTTTGGCGTTGACGGTATCTGTGGTGCCATCTGGGTAAGTTACCTTAACAGGAACGGTGATTACATCCCCATCTTTGGCACCTTCTGGAACTTTAACAGTCAATCTTCCGTCTGGTTTAACCGTTACCCCTTGAGGAGCGTCTTTACCGAGTTCGTACTTGGTACCGTTTGGCGCGGTAGTTGGATTCCCGTCTTTGTCGGTGAAGGATGGTTGTTCTACTGGAACTTCTTCACCTGGGATGCCTGTCTTGTCCTTGTACTTAGGTTCAACAGTTTGACTTTGGTCGCTAACAGTTACTTTAGCGTTGACTGTATCGCTGGTTCCATCTGGATAAGTTACCTTAACAGGAACAGTAATTACGTCACCGTCTTTAGCGCCTTCTGGGACCTTAACGGTTAGACTGCCATCTGGTTTTACGGTCACGCCTTGTGGCGCATCTTTACCGAGTTCGTACTTGGTACCATTTGGCGCGGTAGTTGGGTTCCCGTCTTTGTCGGTGAAGTTTGGTTGTTCTACTTGGACTTCTTCACCTGGAATACCGGTCTTGTCTTTATACTTAGGTTCTACCTTTTGACTTTGATCGCTGACAGTTACTTTAGCGTTGACTGTATCGCTGGTTCCATCTGGATAAGTTACCTTAACAGGAACAGTAATTACGTCACCGTCTTTAGCGCCTTCTGGGACCTTAACGGTTAGACTGCCATCTGGTTTTACGGTCACGCCTTGTGGCGCATCTTTACCGAGTTCGTACTTGGTACCATTTGGCGCGGTAGTTGGGTTTCCCTCTTTGTTGGTGAAGTTTGGTTTTTCTACCGGTACTTCTTCACCTGGGATGCCTGTCTTGTCTTTGTACTTAGGTTCGACCTTTTGACTTTGATCGCTGACAGTCACTTTAGCGTTGACGGTATCTGTGGTTTTGTCTGGGTAAGTTACCTTCACTGGGACGGTAATTACGTCACCGTCTTTGGCACCTGCTGGAACCTTAACGGTTAGGCTACCGTCTGGGTTTACGGTTACGCCTTGTGGAGCGTCTTTGCCCAATTCATACTTAGTGCCCTCTGGGGCTTCGGTTGGATTGCTGTCTTTTCCAGTGAATTCTGGTTGGTCAACTTTTACGGATGAGCCTGGAGTACCTACTTTATCTTTGTATTTTGGCTCTACGGTTTGGCTTTGGTCGCTGACGGTCACTTTGGCGTTGACGGTATCTGTGGTGCCATCTGGGTAGGTTACCTTAACAGGAATGGTAATGACATCGCCATCTTTGGCACCTTCTGGAACCTTAACGGTTAAGCTACCGTCTGGGTTTACGGTTACGCCTTGTGGAGCGTCTTTGCCCAATTCATACTTAGTGCCCTCTGGGGCTTCGGTTGGATTGCTGTCTTTTCCAGTGAATTCTGGTTGGTCAACTTTTACGGATGAGCCTGGAGTACCTACTTTATCTTTGTATTTTGGCTCTACGGTTTGGCTTTGGTCGCTGACGGTCACTTTGGCGTTGACGGTATCTGTGGTGCCATCTGGGTAGGTTACCTTAACAGGAACGGTAATCACGTCGCCATCTTTGGCACCTTCTGGAACCTTAACGGTTAGGCTACCGTCTGGGTTTACGGTTACGCCTTGTGGAGCGTCTTTGCCCAATTCATACTTAGTGCCCTCTGGGGCTTCGGTTGGATTGCCATCTTTACCAGTGAATTCTGGTTGGTCAACTTTTACGGATGAGCCTGGAGTACCTACTTTATCTTTGTATTTTGGCTCTACGGTTTGGCTTTGGTCGCTGACGGTCACTTTGGCGTTGACGGTATCTGTGGTGCCATCTGGGTAGGTTACCTTAACAGGAACGGTAATCACGTCGCCATCTTTGGCACCTTCTGGAACCTTAACGGTTAGGCTACCGTCTGGGTTTACGGTTACGCCTTGTGGAGCGTCTTTGCCCAATTCAAACTTAGTGCCCTCTGGGGCTTCGGTTGGATTGCCATCTTTACCAGTGAATTCTGGTTGGTCAACTTTTACGGATGAGCCTGGGGTGCCCACTTTGTCTTTGTACTTAGGCTCCACGGTTTGACTTTGGTCGCTAACAGTCACCTTAGCGTTGACGGTATCTGTGGTGCCATCTGGGTAGGTTACCTTAACAGGAACGGTAATCACATCGCCGTCTTTGGCACCTTCTGGAACCTTAACGGTTAGGCTACCGTCTGGGTTGACAGTGACACCTTGTGGGGCGTCTTTACCGAGTTCGTACTTGGTACCGTTTGGCGCGGTAGTTGGATTCCCGTCTTTGTCGGTGAAGGATGGTTGTTCTACTGGAACTTCTTCACCTGGAATACCGGTCTTGTCTTTATACTTCGGTTCAACCTTTTGACTTTGATCGCTGACAGTGACTTTGGCGTTGACTGTATCGCTGGTTCCATCTGGATAAGTTACCTTAACAGGAACAGTAATTACATCGCCGTCTTTGGCACCTTCTGGAACCTTAACGGTTAGGCTACCGTCTGGGTTGACAGTGACACCTTGTGGGGCGTCTTTACCGAGTTCGTACTTGGTACCGTTTGGCGCGGTAGTTGGATTCCCGTCCTTGTCGGTGAAGTTTGGTTTCTCTACTGGGACTTCTTCACCCGGGATGCCTGTCTTGTCCTCATACTTAGGTTCGAATTCTTCTTTTTGTTGTTTAAGGACTTGGGCGGTAAATTCCTTATCTTCGGTAATTTCTTTACCGACTTGGTCATATTTATCGTAAGCCCAAGTTGTGGTTTCATTAGCAGAAGGTTTGTGATAGTTAACCTCATATTTTTCATCAGGAGAAACTTTTGGCAGAGCAACTTTTTGCTCTTTACCATTCTTGTCCTTGCCAACTAAGTTCGCGCCGTCTTCAGAAATTTTGACGCCCGCTTTTGGATTGACGAAGTAAACCTTATCAGCATCCGCTTGGTCTAATTTCCCGCCTTCAACATCCTTAAAGGTCACCTTAACGTAACCGTCAGGCTTGCCTTGTCCGGAGTCGGCTGGAATGATTTCGTCAATTTTTCTATAAACAAGTTCTAGAGTGGCATTCTTTTGTGGATTGAAGCTTTGGTTTTGGCCATTTACTTGTGGTTTTTCGAAGACATAACCAACGAATTTAGGCGCAGAGAAGTCCTCTTTCCCGGCGTATTCGATTACCCGACTATCGCGTTTACCTTCAATCTCACTTGGATACTTGTCTTCAGCTTCTGCTCTAAATTTAGGATCAATATCCTTGCCATCACTTGTGACATATCTCACTTTGGCATAACTTGGACGTTGAACATGGATGAGATAAGGAATAGGTGTTGGCTTGTCTTCACCTGGTAAGGTCACGTTGATCGTTCCCTCGACATCCTTCTCTTCAGCATCTGCTGGAGCCTTATAGGTGATTTCACCGGTTTTTGGATCCACGGTTAAACCAGTTGGATTGCTTACGCCATCTCCACTTGGTAATTCAAATTTTGTGCCTTCAGGGAATTTGTAGTTAGGGTCATCCTTCTTACTTGGTGTGATCGCTGAGGTCACTGTATCCCCCGCTTGAACGGTCTTTTCTGGATAGCTAGCAGTTACCAAAGGCGCTGATTCCTTGAATTTGACTGTCGTCTTGCCGTCTTTTTCTTTAGAGTTTGGATCTTTAATACGGATGGAAATATTCCCTGATTGGTCAACCGTAATGTCATCATCAGATAGACCAAGCGCCTTGTTGCGTTCTTTTATCTTGGCTTTGATAGACGCGAGTTCATTTGGGTTTAAGTTAGCAGGATCATTGACCAGAGTTTCCTTGATCTTTTCAGAGTAATAGATAGCGGTTGCAATAATTTCAGGTGAAGTAGCATTTTTATCAGTGGTTAGCGTTCCGACAAAATCTTGTCTACCAATTTCATGTTTTAGGCCATCAGTATTAACATGTTTGCTAATCTTCGACTTAATATCTGCAATCAGTTGGGCTTTGGACATATTATTTAGGCCCCATTTTTTCTTACCGTCAACCCAGACTCCTTTGAGAGCATCGTAATTAATGTCCACTAAATTTTCAATTTCATTGACTTTGAAATGCTTGTCAACTTCATCAACATTGCGAATTAGAGTACCGGTCTTAACAGGTAGTATCCGAACCATAAACCAATTTGACCAGGATTGTTTATAGGTAAAATCGCCCTCTTGGTTATTAATTCCTAAGGCACGGTTACCGCCTGTATCATTGGATTGTCCCGAATCAAACTTACCTGAAATAGTAATTTTTTCGCCATCTTGCTTAAAGTCCAATCCGGACAAGTGCTTTTTACTAGTCCCTGGTTTTTCAACCGCCCAAAGTTTATTATAATCGCCTTTTCTAATTGGAATATTAACAGGGGGCAGCTCGGTCGAACGGAACCCTTTTGGACTCTTATCATTAGGATTCAAGAACAAATAGATATCATCAATCTTCCCAACAGCCGAAACAAATTCTGTGCTAGGAACCAAGTAGGAAAGTCCATCTTGACTAACGGTTAAATCACCCTTGTCGTTCATTTCAAACTTGGCGTTTTTTAAATCAATGTGGGTGTTTGCTTTTTTAAAGTCTTCAATAAATTAATCTTTTTCTGCTTGAGTTAGGGTATAGTTATTGGGATCTTTAACATTGAGCTTGCCAACATTATGCATTGAATGGTTTGCTGGACTTCCGGTTCCCTTATCTTGGAAGGAATAAGGCGGACGGTAGTAAACCCCTCTTACTTTGATCGTCTTACTCTTACCGTTTTTAGTTAAAGTCACAATAATATCTGCAGCTTTTTCACGACGATTAGGTCCATAGGTGGTGGAATGAGTTTGTGTCCCTTGGTCAGATGGTCTTGTCACTTTAAAGGCAGAGTCATCTACTTTAACATCAATGGTACTTGGATCAATACCGCTCTTTTCGAGGGCCTTTTTCACTTCTGGATTATCCAATACAAAGCTTTTTATTTTATCTGTCGAATTTTCTAATCCTTCTTCAAAGAAATTATGCGACAAAGCCCCTGCGTATTCAGGCAGGGTAACTTCATCAATCGACTTAGGTGCTGAGGTATTAACTCGTTCTCCTTCACCCTCATAATTCACGGCCCGAACTTCAGAATTTTCGGAGGCTGCATCCTGTTTGGGAGCAGGTTTTTCTTCTCCCTTTTCTGGTTGAGCAACTTCGTTTGCAGGTTTTTCAGCCTGTAGAGAAGCTGCCTTCTCTACATTACTTACTTTATTCTCTTTTTCGTCAGATACTGGTTGAACTTCAGCTGTGGGCTCAGCTTTAGCGGGTTTTGTCGCTTCTGCTTGAACCTTATCTGCTTGACCAGTTTGGGCTGGTTTTGGCGCTTCTGGCTGAACCTCAGCTGGCTTGCTGCTTGCTTGTGTATTGGAAGCAGGCGTTTCAGCGTGGACAGCTTCATTTAGTACTGGACTATTCTTATTTTCTTTAGCATTCTCATCGACAACAGTAGCAGAACTTGGTAGCGTGTCAGCAGCTTGGAGTTCTGCGGCTTGGACAATAGCCCCTTGCCCTAGAAAACTCAATCCTACCGATACAGCTACTGAAAATACACCTATTTTAAGATTCTTGATAGCATAGTGATAGTTACGTTGACTACGCTTACGTATCTGCTCATGTTGATTATTTTTACTTAACATAAACATTCCTCTTTTTAATAAATAATATTTTCTAACATGTTAGCGCTATTATTATAAAGGATTTTTAGCATATATTCTATAATAATTTTTCTTTTTAATAATTATAATAAAATATATGTAAATAAACAAAATTGTTTTTCTTTAAATCTTATTTTATACCTTTATAAGGGAATTTTTAGTAAGTAGTCATTCTTGCGATGAAACAAAGAAAAACCGCCCTCTCCGAGCTAATATTTCCTAGCTCGGAGAGGGCGGATGTTATAAAAAGTTTTGAAAATTTCCACCAAATAAAACAGTAAATTATTTATAAACGATCGCTAGCTATCTATAAGTTATAAATAAATTAACATCGATATAACACAATTTCTCTCTAAGAATCTTTCATTTACTTATCAGCTTGACTTTTATACTCAAAGAGTTAATATTTATAAAATAATTTTAGCTAAATAACAGTTAGTAAGAAGGTGTAAGTGATGAACCTACTTAAAAAAAACATTAGAATTTATCTTCTATCGATTTTCTTAACCACCATTTCATATGCGCTGCCCCATTCCATTTTAACGGTGCTTTTACTGGCAAAAGGAGTATCACTCTCACAAATCGCTCTTATCCAAATGGCCTATAGTGGTGGAATGATTCTTTCCGAGTTTCCCAGTGGAGTCATTTCAGACTTGTGGTCGAGAAAATCCTTATATTTATTGTCTAAAGTTTTGTTAATAGTGATGTTTTGTTTAGTTCTATTCACTTCAAATTTTTGGACCCTTGCACTTGCCTGGTTTACCTATGGCATAGCCTCTGCCTTTGATAGTGGTACTTTAGATTCAGAAATTATTGTTTCCTTAAAAGAAAGTGATCGTGCCCTGATTCCTCAATTTGTTTCGATTGATAATAATACCCAAACCTTTGCCTTACTATTAGGCAGTGTATTAGGTAGTTTTTTATATTTTAAAATAAACATCCTTATTTATTTACTAGCCATTCTATTAACCGGCATTTCTATTTTCTTGGTTTACTTTCTTTACCAAGAAAATCCTAGAAAAAATGAAGATCTTATTTCCATCAATACGGTCTTAATGAAAGAACAAATTAGAGAAAGTTTTTCCGAACTCATGCATAATGCTAAACTACGAAAAATATTCTGTGTGGCTTTGATCAGTCAAATCTTCTTTCAAACTCATTTCCAACTTTGGCAGGCTTTTTTACTAGAAAAATCAGTTAAAGAAGAACATTTTATTTTCTATTATGTCATTTTTCAAGTAATCACTATAGTTGCTTATAGTGTACCCATTGATCATGTGAAAGAACGATTCAAAAAGAGGCATTTCTCTATCAAGCTATTGATACTGATAATGGTCATTCTTCCCTTTTTACTCCTATCCAAGCAATTCTTTTTATTTAGTTCAGCATATATTATATTCGTTTTTCTCTTTTTCCTAATTGAATATATAGTCAACTCCTATTTTAATGATGCCGTTTCAGAAGATAATATTTCTTCTCTAGTTTCCTTAAAGTCAACCGTATCACGTCTATTTTCCATGCTCTGCTTATTGGTTATGAGTCTTCTGCTTAATCGATTTTCAACCAGTTTAATTGTTTCCATGAGCTTTCTGATCTCATTCCTGCTGCTTTTAGGCTTCTATTATTGGAACAGATTCAGTAACATGACCAAATAAAAACTGAAAAAGCCTCTCAACCAGTTAAAATTGTTGAGAGGCTTCTTTTGTTATGAAGCAATTCTTTACGCTCAAAACTAATGGCGTGAACTTAGCGTGAAAAGTGGCGTGAACTTTGAAAAAAAGGCAAGAAAAAACACCCCATGGCGTGAACCAAGAGGTGTTGTAAATGCTGTAATGACGCCAATTCTAACGTTTGGAGAATTGAGGTGCCTTACGCGCTTTCTTAAGACCTGGTTTACGACGTTCCTTCATACGTGGGTCACGTGATAATAAACCAGCTTCTTTTAATGGTTTACGGAAGTCAGGATCTACTTCCAATAATGCACGGGCAATACCGTGACGAGCTGCACCAGATTGGCCAGCAAAACCGCCACCTTGAACGTTAATATGGATGTCATATTGACCTTCAGTTTGTGTTACGGCTAATGGTTGTTTAACGATTACGAATAAGGATGCGTATGGTAAGTATTCTTCCATCGCTTTACCGTTAAAGAAGATATTACCAGTACCAGGTACTAAGCGTACGCGGGCAGTAGAATCCTTACGGCGTCCTGTTGCTTGATAACTTGCTTGTGCCACTGCTGTTCCCTCCTTAAATTAATTCTGTAATATCGATGGTTTCTGGTTGTTGCGCTTGATGTTTATGGTCGCTACCACTGTATACATGTAAGTGGGTGAATTGTTTACGGCCTAAACGATTCTTAGGTAACATACCACGAACTGCGGTTTCAATTAAACGTTCAGGTTTTTCTGCACGTAATTTACCAGCAGTGGTTTCTTTAATCCCACCTGGGTAACCAGTGTGGTGATAGTATTTCTTATCTTGGGCTTTATTACCAGTTAATTTTACCTTATCAGCGTTGATGATAATCACGTGATCACCAGTATCAACATTAGGGGTAAAAGTTGGTTTATTTTTACCACGTAACATATTTGTTGCTACAGCTGCTAAACGACCTAATGCAATATCAGTCGCGTCAAGAACAACCCAGTTACGTTCAACTTCGCTAGCTTTTGCCATATAAGTTTGACGCATGTTTATTTCCTCCGTTTACTTTACGATTGTTGCGTATCACAATTGGTTTCCGGGGCCGATCGTGGGGCAAACAATACCGTCTAATATCATAGCTTTAATTTCACCTAAAGTCAAGTCTTTTTTATTTTTTAGCCCCTACTTAGCCCAAAAAATAATAGGCCGACAAGACCACCATGGCCGCCAATAGGAGGAAGCCAATCAAAACGAAAAGAAGGTAGAAACCTCGCCCTTCCCGCTTGTAAAAATAGTAAGACGACCCAATTAAACCCAGGGCCACTAGAAAACCTAAAAAGATCAGCATTGGTCTGCTCCTTATCCTTCATTTCTCATCTATCTACAAGGTCTTTCCTTGAACCTTTACTCCTTATACAAGTACTGGTTAAAGACCTCAGCTAATTGCTTAAACCAGTCCGTTTTCTCACTATCACTGGCTAACCAATCGGACGTCATCACGGCCAGGTAATAACTTTTTCCCTTGGCGTCTTTATAAATTCCACTTTCATTGTAGATACCGGTGAGCAAGCCATACTTGTTCCAATAATTATCCTCTCCAGCCAGGGCCTCGTCAAAGGGGATTGGCTCCTGAGACTGCTGCAATTGCTCGAGCAAGAAGGCCGTATGTTCGCTATTCAATAGCTTGCCCTGCTCCAGTTCCTGGTAAAAACGGGCCAAGTCTTCAGGAGTAATATGTAAGGAATAGTCCCCAGAGGTTTCAACACGAAAAGTCTGAAAACCCCAATCATGCATAATTTGGTTAAAGCGGTCATAATTGACAATATCGCGCCCTAGGGTAATAGCGCGGTCATTGTCAGACCACTGGATAGTTGGGATAATAAGCTGTTTAATCCGCTCTTCCTGACTGGCACTAATTTCCCCTTCTTCTAAGAGGTAAAGGGCAGCAGCGGCTAGAAGAGGTTTATAGGTAGAGGCAGTAATAAAGTCGACTTGGTCATTGATAGCAACGATCTTTTTCCCCTCTTGGTTAAAAACCGCTATCCCAACCTGCCCTTCTGTCAAGTCGCTGACTAAGCCTTGCAAGGCACTTTCCAAGGCCTTAGATTGTCTGGCCCCGCTTTCCTTATCCAGCCAGGCCAGGTATTGGTCAGCCATCTTGTCGATTTGCTGCTTTTCTCCCGCAGCCTGCTGGCGGATAATTGAGACCGCCAGGCCCAGGTTAAGTACAAATAAAAGCATTGTAATGACTGCCAATACTTGTTTGGTGGCCTTTAACTTATCTAAGCGAATGGCCCGCACCAGTAAATAAGCAAAGCCGCCTAGGATGATCAAGCCTATTAGCAAGAAACTTATCTTTACCATCTTTTCCTCCACAATTCCTTGTATTATTTACCGATCAATAGTATACAGTGTCTTTCAATTGGAATAAGCTATACCAAGGCTAACTAAAATATCCCCGCCAGCATGAGTAAAATCGGTATGGTTATGAATAAAGTTAATAAACAACCACAGCCTTGCAGACTAGCTCCACAGCCCTGTAAGGCATCGCCAAACTCTTCCAGTTCTTCCCCTTTTAACTTTTCTTCAACAATAAATTCGTTACCGTCTTCATCATATAACTTGCGGTATCTTGGCATCCAATCCTCTTTCTATAATAAGGGTTATTTTACAATATTTTTACAAATAATAAGTACTATAATCATAGCAAAAATGCCGATAAAGGCCTAGTTTTTTCTCTAATAGAAGCCGTTCGCCTCTGACTTAGCAATCCGTTCCGCTCGACTGGGATAGTCCACATGGTGCAAGTAGAGGCCATGTGCCTTGGCGGTGGGCCCCGCGGCGTTCCGGTCTTGAATCCTTAGCAAGTCACTGAGATTGTCCACTGGACGCAGACCATCGCCAATCTGCAAGCAGGTCCCCACAATAATCCGCACCATGTTGTAAAGAAAGCCATTGCCCTCAAAATAAAAAGTCAAGGCCTGGCCGTCCTCAGAGGACTGACATTCGGCCCGGTAGATCTCCCGGTCAAAGACGGTTTTATCCGTTTTAGTGGAGCAGAAACTCTTAAAGTTATGCGCCCCTATCAAGGCCGGCAAGGCGGCTTGGATCCGAGAAACATCAGTACGATAGGGATGGTGGAGAACGTAATGGCGGTCAAAAGGCGAAACAAAAGGGGCCAAGGACACCTTATATAAATAAGCCTTTCTCAAGGCATGGTAGCGGGCGTGGAAGTGTTTTTCCACCGGTTCAACCGCCTTCACACAAATGGCGTCATCTAAGATGCTATTTAAGGCCCGTAATAAGCCCTTCGTTTCAATCTCTGAAGGGTAGTCAAAGTGAACCACTTGCCCTAGGGCATGGACCCCAGAATCGGTACGGCCAGACCCATAGACAGGTATCTCTTGGCCCTTCGTCATTAATTTCAAGGCCTTTTCCAGGGCAGCTTGGATGCTGGGACCATTGGGTTGGACTTGAAAGCCCACATAGGGGCTACCATCATAGGCAATCGTCGCTTTATAGCGTTGCTGCATAATTATCAAACGCCTCTCTCCTTATATAATCACAAATAAATAGGAAAAGCCGGCCATCACTGCCAGCTTTGTCACTTTTTTCATTCTTCACTTGCCTTGACCATTAGGACCTAAAGATTAATATTGCTAGGCAAACACAAGCCACTAGCCCGATAGCCATAGTATCGCGTTGGTGCCAGTGGAGTAAACGGTACTTGGTCCGCCCTTCGCCCCCTTGGTAGCCACGCGCTTCCATAGCAATGGATAAGTCATAGGCGCGGTCAAAAGCCGAGACAAAGAGGGGCACTAGAATGGGGATAATGGCCTTAATCCGGCTCATTAAGGAGCCCTCGCTAAAGTCAACCCCACGGGCCCATTGGGCATCCATAATCTTATCCGTCTCTTCTAATAAGGTCGGTACAAAGCGCAGGGCAATGGATAGCATTAGGGCAATTTCATGGACTGGTAGAATATTTTTTAAGGGCTTCATCAAACTTTCTAAGCCATCAGTAATATCCAGGGGTTTAGTGGTTAAGGTAAGGATAGTAGAAATGAAAATAATATAAACGAAACGTAAAAAGATAAATAAGGCATTCCATAGACCTTCATCGGTGATGGCTAAAAAGCCCCATTGCCAGTAGACTTCCCCTGTCCGGGTAAAGAATAATTGTAAGGTCACCGTAATTAGGATCAATAGGATCATCGGCTTTAAGCCCTTGAGAAAGATTTTCAAAGAAATCCCGGTCAACCAGACAAAGCCCACCACTAAGAGACCTAAGATCCCATAAGTCAGGCCATTATTGGCGAAAAAGATAAAGATCAGTAAGATGAACATAATGATCAATTTGGCCCTTGGATCCATTCGGTGGACCAGAGAATCCCCGTTCAAATAACGTCCCATAATAAATTTATTCTTCATCTTGAACCTCCCCTAGTTCAAAATAGTTAAGAATACTATCCGCGAGTTGGTCAACGGTTAGCGGATTGTCTTGGAGTTGAATTCCTGCTTGGTCAGCTAAAACCGCCTTAAATTCTAAACTATCAGGTAGTGACAGGCTATGGTCTCTGAGCCAGTCAGCATCAGAAAAGATTTCTGCTGTGGGTCCTTGACGAACCACGGTTCCTTTATTCATCACGACAATATGATTGGCATATTGGGCGGCGTCATTCATTTGATGGGTCACCAGAACCACCGTCAACTGGCGTTCCTTATAGAGTCGGTAGAACATGGCCATCATGTCCCGGTGGCCTTTAGGATCCAAACCAGCCGTGGGTTCGTCCAAGACTAAGACCTGGGGTTCCATGGCAAGGATACCAGCAATAGCTACTCGACGCATTTGCCCACCAGATAAGTCAAAGGGTGATTGGTCATAAAGCTCACTCGCTAACCCAACTAAGTCAAGGGCTTCAATGGCTTTTTGACGGGCTTCTTCCTCACTGGCTCCGTAGTTTAAGGGGCCAAACATGACATCTTTAAGGACAGTCTCTTCAAAAAGTTGCGACTCGGGGAACTGAAAAACAATCCCTACTTGGCTGCGGATGCGCCGTAGAACTTCCCCTTTAGAATTCTTGGTCACCTGGTCTGGCCCAATCTGAACTGTTCCTTGGGTAGGCTTCAGGAGGCCGTTAAGGTGTTTGATGGCGGTTGACTTCCCGCTACCGGTATGGCCAATAAAGGCGGTAAAACTTTGGTCGGGAATGGTTAAATTGACATCATGCAAAGACAAGGTTTCAAAGGGAGTGCCTGCCCCATAAGCATAACTTACGCCTTGGAATTCAATTTGCATAAGTAATCCACCAACCCTTCCTCAGTATAGTAATCTTTTTTAAATGAAAAACCACGTTGGGCTAGGGCATTTTTTAATTGCGCACTAAAGGGCACGCCCAATCCCATATCGATCAACTTATCCCCATAGGAAAATATTTCTGCCGGTTTGCCTTCATTAACGATTTCTCCCTGGCGGAAAACTAAGATCCGGTCCGCACTGGCCGCTTCACTTAAGTCATGGGTAATGGATAGGACGGTGAGCTGGCTCTTTTCCTTTAGACGGCGGATGACCTCCATCACTTCTTCACGCCCTTCTGGGTCAAGCATGGAAGTAGCTTCATCTAAGATAATGACCCGGGGCTGGAGGGCAATAATGCCAGCAATGGCTACCCGTTGTTTTTGCCCCCCTGATAAGTTACTGGGTTCATATTGCCGATAAGCCGACATACCGACTTCTTCTAAGGCCCAATTGACCCGCTCGACCATTTCATCGTGTGGCACCGCAGCATTCTCCAAGCCAAAGGCCACATCGTCTTCAACAGTAGCCCCAACGAATTGATTATCAGGATTTTGAAAAACCAGACCAATATTTTGCCGGATCGTCCAGACATTAGCTTCATTGAGCTCTAAGTCGGCTACCCGAATCTGGCCGGATTCTGCTTCTAATAAGCCATCAATTAGTTTGGCCATGGTAGATTTTCCTGAGCCATTATGACCGATAATGGCTACCCATTCTTGGTCAAAGATATCAAAAGAAACCTGTTTGATGGTTTGTTTGTCTTCTTCCTTATCATAGCGAAAGCTAACATCTTTGACAGAGATGATCGACTCCAAGTTGTCTCCCCATTTCTAAAATAAAACCCTCCGTTCAAATTAACGGAGGGGCTATAGTTATCGTATTCACTCTTCTCCTATCAGACTTTACTGTCGGTACTAGAATTACACTAGTTCATTCCTATCAATCCCTTGATAGCTTGCGGACTTTTACCGCCGGTCGGGAAACGCTCCCTGCCCCGAAGATATCTGTAAATCTCTTATTAGTGTAACGGAACCAGTGCTATATTTCAACTGATTTATCACTTATTATCTTCAATTAGTGCCCGTCCCACATAGTCGGTCCAAGCCTTGACCCCCGCTTTTGAGAAGTGAATGCCATCTTGGCTGAGCCAATCGGCTTGGGCATTTTGATCATAGTAAGCGGACCAATCAATTAATTGACAGTCCTTCCTGCTATCAGCGGTTGCTTTCAAGGCTTCGTTAACTTGTTGGCGCCAAGGTCGGTTGACATGGGTATTGACCAGGTAAATCTTCTTACCTTCAAAGCGTTTCAGCAATTGGTTGATTTGTTGGGAAGTAAAGCCACCATTGGCTCCTAAGTCTACCACCACTTTATCCTGGATCTCATTATCAGCGCTAAAGCTATCGATCATTTCACCTGCTTGGTAGACTTGGAGTCCCACCTTGGCACAGATATTTGACCGTGGGAAGAGGGCCGTAATCCCCTTAGAGACATCGATGGTTAAGGAGTCGCCTAAGAAGGTAAAACTGAGGCCGTTCGCCTGGTAGAGGACCTCATTGGAGAAATCACTGACAATGGCCTGTTGGTCTTGACTGAGCGATTGCCGGTATTTTTCAATATCTTCGTCACTATCACTAGCGATGGTATGCTTTTCCCGGTTGGCTTGTTCGATCGCTTCACGGGCCTCCCGGGCTTCAGCTTCAGACTTGAGAACCACTTCGCCCTTAGGTGCCGTCACCAGGGCAAAGAGAGCCAGGGCTAGAACCAGGGTAAAGCCCCAAAAGAGAACTTTTTGATACCAAGGAGTCTCCTTAGACCGGACTTGACGAAAGCCTGTAATTAAACGCAGGGGCTCCCCTTTAGGCCGTAAATAAATCGGGACTGTCACTAAGCGCTGGTTAACTAAGGCGTCTAAGAGTAGACCTATTACAAAGATGGCCAAGACCTGTAACCACGGTTGCATGGTAAACCAGTTTTGTTGACTGGCGTGAGCGGTAAAGACAATATAAATCGGATAATAGGTCAGGTAGACAAAATAATTCTTCCGCCCGATATAGGCCAAAGGCTTAAAACGAAGAGCCTTACCAATAAAGGACTGATCTTGGACAATAGCCAAGACAAATAAGACTACCAGTAGGTCAAAGACCAACATGCCCCCGTAGTAAGTCCATATGGAAGAATCATTCAAGAATTTCATCAAGACTGCTAATATACCAGCAGTCACTAGGGCAATTAAGTCTGGCGTCCAAGACGTCTTAAGCAAGCGATGTGAGAAGTCCATGCTTTCTTCCCCCATCAAGAAAGCAATGCTTCCCAGTAAAAAGGAAAATAAGCGGCTATCGGTCCCATAGTAGGCCCGACTGGGATCTTGACCGGGAGTAAAGATAAAAGCCATCCAGGCCACTGACATCAAGGCTAAGACGATTAAGAAATAAGTAAAATGCTGTTTGGTCATCCGCCGCCGCAGTAAGCCATAGATGAAATAAAAAACCACTAGCGATTGTAGGTAGACCCCTAAGTACCAAAGATGGGTCAAAAGCGAGGGGTGGAGAAATTCAGCAAAATAGGAAGACCCGATGGCAATCTGATACCAGTTATTGACAAAGGCCAAGCTGGAGAAGACCACTGGGCGGATATTGGTTAACAGCTCAGGTTGAAATAGAAGTAAGAGCGCTAGTAAGAGAATAATAAAAAAGACCAAGGGCCAAAACATCTTCCCTAAGCGCCTGAAAAACTGCCAGCCCAGTCTGAAGGACTTGCCTTCCCTAAACCGCCGTTCTAACTGACTGATCACCAAGTAGCCTGATAGGATTAAGAATATATCCACCGCTAAAAAGCCACCCGGCAAGGAATTGGTGAAGAAATGATAGCAAATGATGGCAAGCATGGCAAAGAGCCTCAGGGTATCTAGCTGAGGTAAATATAGCCGTTCTTGGCGCATGGGGAAACCTCTTCTCTATAAATGTTCATTAACATTATTATTATAACAAATATTCTCTACCGAAAACTAAAAAAGCGCAAAAAAAAAGACATATAATATGTCTCAATAAAAAACAAACTTTTTCATCCCTAGACTTCTGCCTAGGGATGAAAGAGCTAGACTCGGAAAGAGGCAAAAGCCCCTTTCCATCATCATAACACTCAAAAGTTTTATACTAATTCAATAATCGCCATTGGAGCGTTGTCGCCACGACGTGGTTCGGTTTTCAAAATACGAGTATAACCACCTTGACGGTCAGCGTAGCGTTCACCTAAGTCATTGAATAACTTTTGAAGAACGGTTTCAATAACGATTTTTTCGTCTTCAACACGAACATCGCTCACTTCATTACGTAAGTAACTTGCTGCGCGACGACGAGAAGCGAGATCGCCTTTTTTACCTAAAGTGATCATTTTTTCAGCAGTTTTACGAATTTCTTTAGCGCGAGTTTCAGTCGTGGTAATGCGTTCGTTGATTAATAAGTCAGTAGTTAAATCACGTAATAAGGCTTTACGTTGAGAGCTACTACGACCTAATTTACGGTAACTCATTCTTAGTATTCCTCCTTCTTAAAGATATTAGTCATCATCTTTTAAAGATAAGTCTAATGCGTCGAGTTTGCCCTTGACTTCGTCTAATGATTTACGTCCTAGGTTACGGACCTTCATCATTTCTGCTTCAGTCTTTTGAGTAAGTTCTTCAACGGTGTTAATCCCTGCCCGTTTCAAGCAGTTATAGGACCGTACCGATAAGTCTAATTCCTCAATGGTCATTTCGAGCATTTTTTCTTTTTGTGTTTCTTCTTTCTCAACCATGATTTCAGCTTCTTGAGCTTCATCAGTTAGGCTAACAAAGATTGCAAGATGTTCCGTTAAGACTTTAGCCGCTAAGCTTAAAGCTTCCTTAGGGGCAATCGTTCCATCCGTCCAAATATCGAAAGTCAATTTATCGTACTCATTGACTTCACCGATCCGGGTATTTTCTACTTGGTAGTTAACCTTCTTGATTGGTGTATAGATTGAATCGACCGGAATGACACCAATAGGCATGTCGTCCGTTTTGTTGTTTTCAGCACGAACAAAGCCACGTCCATTCTTAACATGCATCAGAATATGGATTTTGGCACCTTCAGCCAAAGAACAAATATGTAGATCTGGATTCAAAACATCGAAGTCCGCATCAGCAGTAATATCTGCAGCAGTTACTTCAGCTGGTCCAGTGATATCAAGTTCAATGTCCTTTTCATCGACATCGTATAATTTAAGCGCAAGTTGCTTAATATTAAGAACAATTTGGGTAACGTCTTCACGTACTCCTGGAATAGTTGAAAATTCATGTAAAACATTTTCAATCTTTATCGATGTAACAGCTGTCCCTGGTAATGAGGATAAAAGTACACGACGAAGGGAATTACCTAAAGTCGTCCCATAACCTCTCTCTAGTGGTTCGACAGCGAATTTACCAAACTTATTATCTTCGCTGGTTTCAATGGTTTCGATATTTGGCTTTTCAATTTCGATCATCTAGTAGTTTACCCCTTTCAAAACGTGAAAACTTGCACCTTTAAGTAAGTCCAAATGCATCAATCGTTTTAAAACATTAAACACGACGACGTTTTGGAGGACGACAACCATTATGAGGAATAGGTGTTACATCACGAATTGCAGTAACTTCTAATCCTGCAGCTTGAAGTGCACGAATAGCAGATTCACGACCAGAGCCAGGACCTTTTACCGATACTTCTACGGTTTTCATCCCATGATCCATTGCTGTTTTAGCAGCTGTTTCTGAAGCTAATTGTGCAGCATATGGTGTTGATTTACGGGAACCTTTAAAGCCAAGAGCCCCTGCAGAAGACCAAGAAATCGCATTTCCTTGTTCATCAGTAATCATCACAATAGTATTGTTGAATGTTGAGTGGATATGTGCAACGCCTGACTCAACATGCTTCTTGACACGACGTTTACGTGATCCTTGACGTTTTGCTTTTGCCATCTGTATGCTAACCTCCTTTATTTTAAATTAATTATTTCTTCTTAGCGATTGCTAAGCCACGTTTACCTTTACGGGTACGTGCGTTATTTTTAGTATTTTGTCCACGAACTGGTAAGCCACGACGGTGACGCATACCACGGTATGAACCAATTTCTTGTAAACGTTTGATATCCATATTGATATCGCGGCGTAAGTCACCTTCAACTTTGATCTTGTCCACTTCTTTACGTAGGCGGTCAAGTTCATCGTTAGTGAGGTCACGAACACGAGTATCTTCGGAAACATCACAAGCTTCACAAATCTTTTCAGCAGTGGCTTTACCGATACCGAAAATGTAGGTTAATGAGATAACAACGCGTTTATCTCTAGGAATATCTACTCCTGCAATACGTGCCATTTATCTGGTCCCTCCTATCTATTAATTAACCTTGACGTTGTTTATGTTTAGGGTTCGCACAAATAACCATCACACGGCCACTACGGCGAATTACCTTGCATTTTTCACAAATAAGTTTTACTGATGCTCTAACTTTCACTCTTTTACCTCCTTATACCACCATTACTTGAATCGGTAGGTAATACGTCCTTTACTTAAGTCATAAGGAGACATTTCTACCTTTACACGGTCGCCAGGTAAAATACGGATATAATTAACACGCATTTTTCCTGAAATATGCGCTAAAACTTCAAAGCCGTTTTCGAGCTCGACTTTGAACATTGCATTTGGTAACGATTCAGTAACAGTACCTTCAACTTCAATCATATCTTCTTTAGCCACAATATATCCTCCCAGTCTATCCAAGTAATAGCTTCAAACAGTAGGTGTATCTTTCGACTAACTCGAATATTTTACCACAACAAAGAATAGTTATCAAGTCTAATCTTCGATAACTTCAGAAATGCGGTTAAAGACATTTTCAATGCCAATGTCGCCAGGAACCTTATAGAGTTTGCCCTTAGCTTCATAGAATTCAACCAGGGGCTTGGTTTGTTCGAGGTTCACCTGGATACGATTTTCGACAACTTCAGCCTTGTCATCCTCACGTTGGTAGAAATCATGACTCCCACAACGGTCACAGGTGTTTTCTTCTTTTGGTGGGTTAGAGTTAACATTATAAGTTGCCCCACATGAACGACAAATGATTCTACCGGTTAAACGTTGTTTTAACACCTCAGGATCAACATCAATGTAAATGACTGCATCAATGGGTTGATCAATACTTGCCGTAATCTCTTCCAAAGCCTCGGCTTGGTTGATGGTTCTTGGGAAACCATCTAACATATAGCCTTCATCGTCTTTGACTTGAGCTAAGCGATCTTTGACAATGCCGTTGGTTACTTCATCAGGTACTAAAGAACCAGAATCCATATAGGACTTGGCCTTCTTCCCTAATTCCGTGCCGTCAGCCATAGCTTGGCGGAACATATCACCAGTAGAAATATGAGGAATTTTATAAGCTGCTTCAATGCGTTCAGCTTGGGTTCCCTTACCTGCACCAGGTAGGCCCATCAAAATAATATTTCTTTTCATCTCTATGCACTCCCAATTTCCTATTCACGAATGAATCCAATATAACGATGTTTGATTAAACGTCCTTCAATTTGTTTATAGGTATCTAATGCGACTCCGACAACGATCAACAAGCTAGTCCCACTTAAAGCGACTCTTTGTGACATATCTAAGACATACGATAGCACTAAAGGCGCGGTTGCAATGGCCATTAAGAACAGTGCACCAAAGAAACTTAGACGATTGAGAACCGTTGAAATAAACTGTTCAGTCGCTAAACCAGGACGAACACTAGGAATGTAGGCACCTGATTTTTGGAAGTTCTCAGCCACTCGTTCTGGATTGATTTGAATATGGGCATAGAAGAAAGTGAACAGAATAATCGTCACCGCATATAGGGTAATTCCTAAAGGATCTTGTAGTGAAAAGATCCGTGAGACGAGTTTAAACCATTCAGCCTCTCCGTGAGAAGCTCTAAAGAAATTCAAGATCGTTTGCGGAACCATGATTAAGGAACTGGCAAAGATCACTGGGATAACGCCAGCTGAATTGATTTTCAATGGTAGGTGAGCACGTTGGTTAGCACTATTGGCCCGTTTAGAATAGCGCACCGGAATCCGGCGTTCAGCCTGGTTGATAAAGACCACAAAGGTAATGATTAGGATCATTATCAGGATAAAGGCCAATGCCAATAGGCCATTTTGAACCAAGGCGTTGCCTTCCACCTTGAGAAGTTTGGAACTTACAAAAGCGACAATTTCTGTAGGGACGCGTGAAACGATCCCTGCAAAAATAATCAATGAGGTTCCGTTACCTACCCCATATTGGGTAATTTGCTCCCCAATCCAGGTTACAAACATGGATCCAGCTGTCATAATCAAGGCAATGAATAAGTATGTTGTCGTACTTGGGTTTTGAATTAAACCAAATTGGGCTAATGAGTTAAACCCTAAAGACAATGCTAATGATTGAAAGAAAGCGATCGCTACTGCAAAGTAACGCGTCCATTTATTTAACTTCCGACGCCCTACCTCCCCTTGCTTGGACCACTCGGTAAATGATGGAACAATTTCCATCTGCAAGAGCTGGATAACAATCGAAGCAGTAATGTAGGGTGAAACACCTAAGGAGAAGATGGAGTAACTCGCTAAGGCTCCACCACCAAAGGTATTTAACAAGCCGAATAGGCCCGAATTTGCTAAAGTCGATACCGCTCCAGCATTAACAAAGGGAACGGTAATATGTGAGCCGATTCTAAAGACAATTAACATCCATAGAGTAAAGAAGATTCGACCTCTAATATTTTTGTCCTTGAAGGCTTGTTTCAAGGTGCTAAACATTAGATCACCTCGCAAACTCCCCCAGCGGCTTCAATAGCTTCTTTTGCAGACGCTGAGAATTTAGCAGCTTTTACTGTTAACTTACGTTCTAAGTTACCTTGTCCTAAAATTTTAACGCCAGCTTTTTCCTTCTTGATTAAACCTGCTTCAGCTAATTCATTAGCTGAAACTTCTGAGCCGTCTTCAAAAACATTTAAGTCTTCGATATTAACAATCGCATATTCCTTACGGTTAATGTTGGTGAAACCACGTTTAGGGATACGACGGTAAAGTGGAGTTTGTCCACCTTCGAAGCCTAGACGAGTACGTCCACCGGAACGTGCTAATTGTCCTTTTTGACCACGGGTAGAGGTTTTACCCCAACCTGACCCTGATCCACGACCTACACGTTTGCGTGAATGACGAGATCCTTTTGCGGGTTGTAATTCATGTAATGCCATCTAGTCTGCACCTCCTTTAGATATTATTTTACGTCTTCAACAGAGACTAGGTGGGCTACTTTATTAATCATACCATTAATTGCTTCATCGCGTGTCTTTACAACACTGTAGCCAACATGTTTTAAACCTAGTGCTTTTACTGTTCTAATTTGATCTTCTTTGCGACCAATTAAACTTTTCTTTAAAGTAATTTTTACTTCTGACATGGTTTGTCCCCCTAACCTAATAGTTCTTGTACGGATTTACCACGTAATTGAGCAACTTCTTTAGGGTCTTTTAATTCAGCCAGACCTTGGATAGTTGCTTGAACCATATTAATTGGTGTATTGGATCCGAGAGATTTTGAAGTAATATCAGCAATACCGGCTAATTCAACAACGGCACGGATTGGACCACCAGCGGCAACCCCAGAACCGACTTTAGCAGGTTTAAGCATAACACGACCACCATTGAATTTACCAATGACTTCATGTGGAATAGTTGTACCAGCAAGTGGAACCGCGATCATGTTTTTCTTACCATTTTCAATCGCTTTATTAATTGCTGCAGGCACTTCTGATGCTTTACCAGTACCAAAACCAACGTGACCTTCACCGTCACCAACAACCACTAAGGCTGCAAAGCGCATACGGCGACCACCTTTAACAACTTTGGTTACTCGATTAATAGCAACAACGCGATCTTCAATTTTTTTGTCATCAATTTGAACGAAATCTTTTGCCATGTTTAGGTATCCTCCTTTGCTTAGAATTCTAATCCATTTTCACGAGCGGCTTCTGCTAAGGCTTTGACACGGCCGTGATATTGGTAACCCCCACGGTCAAAGACTACTGCAGTAACTCCTGCTGCTTTACCGCGTTCAGCAATGGCTTGGCCAACTGCTTGGGCATTTTCAGTTTTGCTTCCTTTATTTAATTCTGAATTGGCATCAGAGGCACTTGCAAGCGTAACACCCGCTACGTCATCAATTAATTGAGCGTAGATGTGTTTATTTGAGCGGTAAACGCTCAAGCGTGGGCACTCTGCTGTTCCAGAAAGATTACGACGAATACGTGCATGACGTTTTTGACGTAATGCATTTTTATCTGGTTTGCTAATCAATTTTGTCACCTCTTAATTGTTATTTTTATTAGGTAAAGTACCGTAAGCTTATTACTTACCAGTTTTACCTTCTTTACGGATAATGTGTTCGCCAGCGTATTTAATCCCTTTACCCTTGTAAGGTTCTGGTTTACGTACTTGACGGATTTTAGCAGCTAATTCGCCAACTTTATCTTTGTCAACACCATTAATCTTGATTTCAGTATTACTTGGAACTTCAAAGTCAATACCTTCTGGTGCTTCAAATTCTACTGGATGGGATAATCCCACTTGTAAGACAAGTTTTTTACCTTGTAATTGAGCACGGTAACCAACCCCGGATAGTTCCAATTGTTTAGAGAAACCTTCGTGGGTCCCTAATACCATGTTATAGAATAATGAACGAGACGTTCCATGCATAGAACGGGCTTCTTTTGATTGGTTAACTGGTTCAAAAGTATATTCATTTTCTTCGTTTTGAGCGATTTTAATCAATGGATTGAATTCGCGTGTTAATTCACCTTTAGGGCCTTTAACAGTAACAGTAGAACCGTCAACAGATACGGTTACGTCACTTGGTACGGCAACTGGTTTATAACCAATACGACTCATCTAGGCTGCACCTCTTTCTATAATGATTTCTCTCTTACCATACGTAGGCAAGAATTTCGCCACCAATGTTCTTTTGGCGTGCTTCTTTGTCAGTAACAACACCTTCAGATGTTGAAACAATGGCAATTCCTAAACCGTTCAACACTTTAGGAATTTCATCACTTTTTGCGTAAACACGTAATCCTGGTTTAGAAATACGGCGTAAGTTTGTGATGATACGTTGGTTATCGGCACCGTATTTCATGAATACGCGGATAATCCCTTGTTTGTCGTCTTCTAAGACTTCATAGCCTTTGATATAGCCTTGTTCTTCTAAGATTTTAGCAATTGCTTCTTTCATTTTTGAAGCTGGAACTTCAACTGTTTCATGACGCACTAGGTTAGCGTTACGAATACGAGTTAGGAAGTCCGCAATTGGATCTGTCATGACCATCTAAGTACACCCTCCTTTATATTACTTGATTACCAACTAGCCTTCTTGACCCCTGGAAGTTGTCCTTTATGGGCAAGTTCACGAAGACAAATACGGCATAATTTAAACTTACGGTAAACAGAGTGGGGTCTGCCACAGCGTTCACAACGTGTGTAAGCCTGTGTTGAATACTTAGGTTTACGTTTATTCTTTTCGATCATTGCTTTTTTAGCCAAACCGTTCGCCTCCTTGTACTATTTTTGGAATGGCATTCCTAATTGTGCCAATAATTCTCTTGATTCTTCATCAGATTCTGCGGTAGTTACGATAACAACGTCTAAACCACGAACTTTATCAACTTCATCAAAGTCGATTTCTGGGAAGATTAATTGTTCACGAATACCTAAGGTGTAGTTACCACGTCCATCAAAGGAACGTTTACTAATTCCGCGGAAGTCACGAACACGAGGAAGTGAAACATTAATTAACTTGTCTAAGAAGTCATACATACGTTCACCACGTAAGGTAACTTTGGTACCAATAGGCATACCTTCACGTAAGCGGAAACCAGCAATTGATTTCTTTGCCTTGGTGATAATTGGTTTTTGACCAGAGATCTTGGTTAATTCTTCAACTGCATTTTCAAGATTTTTTGAGTTGGAGACAGCGTCGCCGACACCCATATTTAAAACAATCTTGTCAACTTTTGGCACTTGCATTGGAGAAGTATAGTTAAACTTTTCAATTAAAGCGTTCTTTACTTCGTTATTGTATTTTTCTTTTAAATGATTAGCCATAATCTGTTAGTTCCTCCTTCCTTGATTAATCTAAGGCTTTGCCAGATTTTTTAGCCACACGAACACGTTTGCCGTCACGTTCTTCAATGGCAACGCGGGTCTTTTCGTTGGTTTCTGGATCAATTAATTGGACATTTGATACATGAATTGCAGCTTCTTCTTCGATGATGCCGCCTTGTGGATTTGCTTGGGATGGACGTTGGTGTTTCTTCACTAAGTTTGCGCCTTCAACGAGCACGCGATCTTTCTTAGGGAAAGTTTTTAAAACTGTTCCTTGAACGCCTTTGTCTTTACCAGCAATAATTTCTACTTTATCACCTGTTTTAATACGCATCTTTTGGACACCTCTCTTTCAATATGATTAAAGTACTTCTGGAGCGAGTGAAATAATACGCATATAGTTGTTTTCACGTAATTCACGAGCTACTGGTCCAAAGATACGAGTTCCACGTGGTGTTTTATCATCACGAATAATTACACAGGCATTTTCATCGAATTTGATGTATGAACCATCAGCACGACGTGTTCCACTCTTGGAGCGAACAATAACAGCTTTTACCACATCACCTTTTTTAACAACGCCACCGGGTGTAGCTTGTTTTACTGTACATACAATAACGTCACCGATGTTAGCTGTTTTACGACCTGAACCACCTAAAACGCTGACACATAGGACTTCACGTGCTCCTGAGTTATCAGCAACTTTCAAGCGACTTTCTGTTTGAATCATCTTCTAGTATCCTCCTTCCAGTTAGCGTTAAATAATAACTGATTTTTCAACAATTTCAACTAGACGGAAATATTTATCCTTAGATAGTGGACGGGTTTCCATAATTTTAACGGTGTCGCCTACTTTTGCTGAATTCTTTTCATCATGTACTTTATATTTCTTGGAATACGAAATACGTTTTTTGTATGTTGGATGGAATTTAAATGTGTCTACTTGGACAACGATCGTCTTATCCATTTTGTCGGAAACAACGCGTCCTTGTAGAACTTTACGGTGATTACGTTTTTCTGCCATTTCTTTAATATCCTCCTTTACTGATTAACGTTTTACGCGAGTTCTTGTTGACGCAATGCTGTTTTAATACGAGCAATTTGTTTACGAACTTGTTTAATACGCGCAGTATTTTCTAATTGACCGGTTGCCAATTGGAATCGTAAATTGAATAACTCTTGTTTGTATTCTTGTTCCTTTGCGTTTAATTCAGCCACGGAAAGATCTTTTAATTCAGAAAATTTATTCATTCGATTCACCACCTACATCACGTTTGACAATCTTACAACGAATTGGTAATTTGTGGGCGGCAAGACGTAGCGCTTCGCGAGCAACTTCTTCAGGCACCCCTGCAATTTCAAATAAAATTTTTCCGCGTTTAACAGGAGCTACCCAGCCTTCTGGAGCACCTTTACCGGAACCCATACGAACACCAATGGCTTTGGCGGAGTATGGTTTGTGAGGGAAGATTTTAATCCATACTTTCCCTCCACGTTTCATATAACGTGTCATCGCGATACGGGCTGCTTCGATTTGGCGGTTGGTGATCCATTTAGAATCTAATGCTTGTAAGCCATATTCACCATAGGCGATTTCTTTACCGCCTTTAGCTTCTCCACGCATTTTTCCGCGGAACTCACGTCTATGTTTAACACGTTTAGGTACTAACACGATTATTCCTCCTCTTGATTATTAGTTGTTGGAAGAACTTCTCCACGGCAAATCCAAACTTTAACACCAATTTTACCATAGGTGGTGTCTGCTTCTACCCAGGCATAATCAATATCAGCACGTAGGGTATGTAGTGGAACAGTTCCTTCGTCTAATGCTTCGGTACGAGCCATATCAGCACCGTTTAAACGGCCAGATACTTGGACTTTGATACCTTGAGCGCCTGCTTTCATGGTGCGTTGAATGGCTTGTTTCATGGCACGACGGAAAGCGATACGGTTTTCTAATTGTTGAGCGATGTTTTCGCCGACTAATTCTGCACTTAAGTCAGGTTGTTTAACTTCGATAACGTTGATGTGTACGCGTTTACCGGTTAATTGGTTAAGGTCTTTACGGAGTTTTTCTACTTCACTACCGCCTTTACCGATAACCATCCCTGGTTTAGCCGTATGCACATTGATGTTTACCTTGTTAGCTGCACGTTCAATTTCAACTTGTGAGATTGAAGCATCTTTTAGCGCGTCTTCAATATAATCACGGACAGCTAAGTCTTCATGTAACGTGTTGGCATAATCTTTTTCTTCAAACCAGCGTGCATCCCAGTCTTTAATGACCCCGATACGTAAACCGGTTGGATTAATTTTTTGACCCACTAATTACTCCTCCTCTGCTTCTTTTACCACAACAGTAATGTGGCTGGTGCGTTTATTGATACGTGAAGCTGCGCCTTTAGCACGTGGACGGAACCGTTTCATGGTTGGCCCTTCATTCACATAGGCTTCACTGACATATAATTTAGTTACATCTAAGTCTGAATTGTGTTCTGCGTTAGCAACAGCTGACATTAACACCTTTTCAATCACAGGACTAGCTGCACGAGGGGTGTTTTTTAGAATAGCGATTGCTTCGCCAACGCTCTTGTTGCGAATTAAGTCAATTACTAAGCGCGCTTTACGGGCTGGAATTCTAACTGTTTTCGCAGTAGCTTTTGCAGATAAAACTTGTTCTGCCATTATTTATTTTCCTCCTCTCGCATTAACGACGTGTCTTCTTGTCGTCTGCAGCATGACCATGGTAAGTACGGGTAGGAACAAATTCACCTAATTTGTGCCCAACCATGTCTTCTTGAATATAAACTGGAACATGTTTACGTCCATCGTGAACAGCAATCGTTAAACCAATGAAGTTAGGAAAGATTGTTGAACGACGGGACCATGTTTTGATTACTTGTTTTTTATCGTTGTCTTGTTGTTCTTGAACCTTTTTCATTAAGTGTTCGTCACAAAAAGGTCCTTTTTTAATACTACGGCTCATTTACTCTGGCTCCTTTCGTCAAGATCTAGTTAGTTTAACGTTTCTTGCTACGGTGACGTACAATTAATTTATTGCTACGTGCGTTCTTATCACGAGTCTTAATACCACGAGCTGGTTTGCCCCATGGGGTCATTTGAACCTTACGTCCGATTGGTGCACGACCTTCACCACCACCGTGTGGGTGATCGTTAGGGTTCATTACGGAACCACGAACAGTTGGGCGTTTACCTAACCAGCGACTACGTCCAGCTTTACCGCTGTTAATCAATTCATGTTGTTCATTACCAACAGAACCAACAGTAGCACGGCATGTACCTAAGATAAAACGTACTTCACCAGAGTTTAATTTTACTAGGACATATTTGTCTTCTTTACCTAAAACTTGAGCACTGGTACCAGCGGCACGAACTAATTGGCCACCCTTACCAGGTTTGGTTTCGATGTTGTGGACCACAGTACCAACTGGGATATTCTTAAGTGGTAAAGCATTACCTACTTTGATATCAGCGTCAGCACCAGATTGAATACGGGTACCTACTTGTAAACCTTTAGGTGCGATGATGTAGGTTTTAACCCCGTCAGTATAATGGATTAATGCGATGTTAGCGGAACGGTTTGGATCGTATTCAATAGCCTTAACCACGCCTTCAACGTTATCTTTGTTACGTTTGAAGTCGATTAAACGGTAAGCTTGTTTGTGTCCACCACCATGGTGACGAACAGTGATACGACCTTGGTTGTTACGTCCAGCTCTTCTGGATTGTTTAGCTAATAAGCTTTTTTCAGGTGTTTTCTTGGTGATTTCGGAAAAATCGGAACCTGACATATTACGACGTCCGTTAGTTGTCGCTTTATAAACTTTAATCGCCACGTTAATTCCTCCTATTCTTCAGAATCTTCATCAGTTGTTGGGAAGATTTCAATTGATTGACCTTCGGCAACTTCGACAATGGCTTTGCGACGTTTGCGGGTATAACCTGCATAACGTCCCATACGTTTTAACTTGCCACGTACATTAAGGATGTTTACTTTAACAACTTTTACTTGGAAAAGTTCTTCAACAGCTTGTCTCACTTGAGTTTTGTTAGCGTCAGTAGCTACTTCAAAAGTGTACTTGTTGTCATCCATAGCTTCCATTGAAGCTTCAGTAATGATTGGGCGTAGAATAATATCTTGAGCACTCATTATGCAAGTACCTCCTCTACGTTAGAAAGAGCTGATTGAGTCATAAGCACTTTCACATGGTTTTCTAAGTCGTAAACGTTCACGTTATCTTCATCAACTACGGTAACATTGTTTAAGTTACGTGCAGATAAGTGGGCGTTAGTGTTGTCTTTATCAACAACTACTAAGACTTTTTCGTTAACATTTAAGTTTTCGAGAATGTTTTTGAATTCTTTGGTCTTTGGTGCATCTAAGCTAAGTGCGTCAACAACTACTAAGTTGTCTTGGCTCACCTTGCGTGATAATGCAGAACGTAAAGCTAAGCGACGTACCTTACGAGGTAACTTGTAGCTGTATGAACGTGGGGTAGGACCGAATGCGCGTCCACCACCAACCCATTGAGGAGCTCGGATAGAACCTTGACGAGCACGACCGGTTCCTTTTTGACGCCATGGTTTACGTCCACCACCACTAACAGCGGAACGGTTTTTCACTGCGTGTGTTCCTTGGCGACGGGAAGCGCGTTGCATCAAAATAACATCAAAGATTGCGGTTTCGTTTGGTTCGATAGCGAAGATATCGTCTTTTACTTCAATTTCGCCGTTTTGTGAACCATCTTGTTTATATAAGTTGATTTTAGCCATTATTTTCTTCCTCCTTCCTCAATTATTCAGCTGATTTAGCAGCTGTCTTGATTTCAACGAGTGATTTTTTAGCACCTGGAACATTACCTTTTACTAAGATAACATTCTTGTCTGCCATCACTTTAACGATTTCTAAGTTTTGAATGGTTACAGTGTTGCCACCCATTTGTCCTGGTAAGTTTTTACCTTTGAAGACTTTGGAAGCATCTGAAGCCATACCCATTGATCCAGCAGCACGGTGGTAGTGAGAACCGTGAGACATAGGACCACGTTGTTGACCATGACGTTTGATCGCGCCTTGGAAACCTTTACCTTTAGAGGTTCCAGTTACATCAACGATGTCGCCTTCTTGGAAAATATCCACCTTTACTTCGCTACCTACTTCGTATTCTCCTAGCTCAACATCTTTGAATTCGCGAATGAAGCGCTTAGGAGTAGTTTCTGCTTTTGCTACATGACCTTGTTCAGGTTTATTGGCAAGAACTTCACGTTTGTCGTCGAAACCTAATTGAACAGCTTCGTAACCATCGTTTTCCAAAGTTTTCACTTGTAAAACAACATTAGCTTGAGCTTCGATAACAGTAACTGGTACTAATTCGCCAGATTCAGTGAAGAACTGAGTCATACCTACTTTTTTACCTAAGATTCCTTTAGTCATGATTACACCTCCATAAAATTATTTTTTAAAAATTGGTTAACTAAATTAAAGTTTGATTTCGATGTCCACACCACTTGGTAAGTCGAGTTTCATTAAAGCGTCGACTGTCTTAGGTGTTGGGTTAACAATATCCACTAGGCGTTTGTGTGTACGCATTTCGAATTGTTCCCGTGAGTCTTTGTACTTGTGAGTTGCACGGATCACGGTGAAGATTGAGCGTTCAGTTGGTAGTGGGATTGGCCCTGCTACTTGTGCTCCTGTACGTTTAGCGGTATCTACAATTTTTTGTGCGGATTGATCTAGCGCACGATGTTCATAAGCCTTTAAGCGGATACGAATTTTTTGTTTTGCCATTATATTTCCTCCTCGTCATAATTCTACGATTGACTAGCTCCATATGAAAGACCGGCTCCACCCTCTTGGCAAAGCTCCCGGGTGTGTCGCAACCTCATACTTCAAAGCTTGGGCTGTTTTGACCCCAGGGCATAGTAACCCCTGGAATTTACAGCACTCTTACAATTATACAGACATGTCGATGTGATATCAAGGGTTTTCGCTTACTTTTTTAAAAAAATCGCCAAAAAATTGGATTATCTACCCTATTATTTCAGACCTCCCCAGACAGATCTATATATAAACCTAATCGCTAGAAAATAAGCCAACCCTTGCTTTACAAACAAAAAAGAAACCGAGTCATTTTAAAGTTTTGACCCGGTTTCTACTATATAAGATGTCAATTTATCTTCGATGAAATGACTTAGCCATTAATGGAGCGATTCCTCATTAAAGATGACCACTGGCATACCCACGTATGATTTAGCAAATATGGTTGGCATAACATTGATTGAGGTATTGACACAGCCATAGGACCCTGCCATGTTGCGGTAGAGTTGACCCCCAAAGGCCGGTTGCCACTTGGCATCATGGATGCCTTCCGCATGGTAGTCAAAGGCCATCCAATAATCCACTGGTTGCTCATAAGGAATCCCTGTGATTGGTGAATTGGCTCTTAGGATACTTGGCGACTCCATATTCCAGATTTCATTGGCACCCGGAATCGTCGGCGACTTGTCTTGACCAGTGATCACATCGGTTTCCAGACTCAGTTGGCCATTCTCATAGAGGAATAGCTTTTGGTTAGGGATATCGACTTCAATATAAGTGTCCCCAAAGAAATTATCAACCTTGTAGCCTTGGCCGGCAATACTTGGTTCAAAACTCTTATCCTCACCGGCTAAGACCGCTTGGGCCACTTCTTCTACGGCCCGGTCACGATCAATATACCAGCCATAAATTCCAGGGAAAATGGTCACTGTCCCTGACATGGTCGACTTAAATTCATGTGGGTTCAATAAGCCCGAAACTTTTTGGTTCAACTCTTGTAGGTAAGCAGAAATCTTAGAGCGGTCAACATCTAGAGAAGAATCTGCTTGGACGATCAGCCAACTTTGAATGGTGGCTGGGTCGATCGGATAGTCTTTATCTTCGATATTAAGGGCTAGCTTCATGGAAGAAATCTTATTGAATTGCTCCATCTGCTTTTGTATTTCGGGATCGTCGGACTTCACTTGAGGCTCTAAGTAAGCATCCTCCAACTTCACCTGATCTTGCCCTTGGTCGATAGCCGTTTGAATCAATTGGCCTAACTTTTCCTTTGAAACTTGGTTTCCTTTACTTTCTTTTTTGATGCTTAATTGGTTATTGGCCTGGTCGACCACCACTTGGGCATTAGTGGGAGCTTGGCGTTCAGCATTATTAATCGCTAAGTCATTAATTAATTCCTTAAGGGCAGCATCATTATTCTTACTTTCTTCAACTGCTAGAACGCCATGGTCTTGGTTAAACCAGGCTAAAGGCCATTTCCAAGCGTTTTGTTGGTCTAAGAGCTGTTCTAGGGAAGAACTGATATTAAATTGAACCCCTATATCTTGGGGTTTGACTTCCTTAATCACTTGATCTTTTTCCGTGATCTTAACCCCTAAGTTGGATAGCTTGTCTTTGAGGCGACTTTCTGCCTCGTCTGGGCTTTGGTGACTAATATCTGTTGCAGCCATCACCGTTTCTGGCAAGAAGTGTCCTTGATAATAGTAGCTCCCTCCTAAATAAACCAGTGCTAAGACACTGATCACTGTTACCAGAGCAATTAAAAAGCCCTTTTTTCCACTATGCTTACTAGCCATATCTTTTCCTCCCCGACAAGTTGTTTTCCTTTTTTCTCTAACAATTTGTCTTAATTTAGTAAATAACTATTAATAAAATACCGACAATTACCTGTTTTGTAAACCATTTAGTTCTAAAATTATTTTTAAAATGAAAAAAGAGCTCGGATGAGCTCTTTTTCTTGGCATGTTCTAAAAATTAAAGAATTTCAGAAACAACACCGGCACCAACAGTGTGGCCACCTTCACGGATTGAGAAGTTAGTACCTTCTTCAATAGCGATTGGGTGAATTAATTTAACTTCCATAGTAACATTGTCACCAGGCATTACCATTGGTGTGTCTTCTGGTAAGATAACTTCACCGGTAATGTCAGTTGTACGGAAGTAGAATTGTGGACGGTAGTTGTTCATGAATGGGGTGTGACGTCCACCTTCTTCTTTAGTTAAAACATAAACTTCAGCTTTGAATTCGGTATGTGGAGTAATAGTACCTGGTTCAGCTAAAACTTGACCACGTTCGATGTTTTCACGGGTAATACCACGTAATAAGGCACCAACGTTGTCACCTGCTTCAGCGTAGTCAAGTGTTTTACGGAACATTTCAAGACCGGTAACAGTTGTTTTTTCAGGTTTGTCAGCTAAACCAACGATTTCAACTTCTTTACCAACTTCGATCTTACCACGTTCAACACGACCAGTAGCAACGGTACCACGACCGGTAATTGAGAATACGTCTTCAACTGGCATCATGAATGGTTTGTCAGTGTCACGTTCTGGAGTTGGGATGTATTCGTCAACAGCTTCCATTAAGTCTAAGATAGCTTGTTCAGCATCTGCGTCGCCTTCAAGAGCTTTTAATGCAGAACCTTTAATTACAGGAACGTCATCTCCTGGGAAACCATATTCACTTAATAAGTCACGAACTTCAAGTTCAACTAATTCAAGTAATTCTTCATCGTCAACCATATCACATTTGTTTAAGAATACAACGAAGTAAGGAACCCCAACTTGACGAGCAAGTAAGATGTGTTCACGAGTTTGAGCCATAGGACCGTCAGTTGCGGCAACAACTAAGATCGCACCGTCCATTTGAGCAGCACCGGTGATCATGTTCTTAACGTAGTCCGCGTGACCTGGGCAGTCAACGTGAGCGTAGTGACGGTTAGCTGTTTCGTATTCGATGTGAGAAGTGTTAATAGTAATCCCACGTTCTTGTTCTTCAGGTGCGTTATCGATCGCAGCGTAGTCTTTAGCTTCACCGAAACCATTTTTAGCTAAAACAGTAGCGATAGCTGCTGATAAAGTGGTTTTACCGTGGTCAACGTGACCTAAAGTACCGATATTTACGTGTGGTTTACTACGATCAAAATGTTCTTTTGCCATTGTATAATTTTCCTCCTAAAAGTTAACACTAAATTTCTATCTTATGTATATAGATTCAGTAGTTTAATTATATGAGATAGGCCTTGATAAAGTCAAGGACTCTACCTCATCTTTCCTTGATTTTTAAGCCTTTAGACTAATCTTCAGAACCTTTACCATATTTAGCAATGATTTCTTCACTGACAGATTTTGGAACAGGTTCATAGTGGTCAAAGGTCATGGTAAATGTCCCACGTCCTTGGGTTGCTGAACGTAAGGTCGTTGCGTAACCAAACATTTCAGATAGTGGCACAAATGAGTGTAAGGTTAAAGCGTTACCGCGTGGTTCTTGTCCTTCGATACGGCCACGACGTGCGGAAACATGTCCCATAACATCGCCTAAGTAGTCTTCAGGAACAACAATGTCAACCTTCATCACAGGTTCAAGGATTACAGCGCCAGCATCTTTAGCTGCATTACGTAATGCAAGAGAAGCGGCAACCTTGAAGGCTGCTTCACTGGAGTCGACATCGTGGTAAGAACCATCATATAGCTTAGCCTTCACGTCAACTAATGGGAAGCCTGCTAGGACACCATTTTCCATAGCGTCTTTCAAACCAGCTTCAACTGAAGGGATGTATTCACGAGGAACAACCCCACCAACGATAGCGTCTTCGAATTCGAAACCGGCACCTTCTTCGTTAGGGGTAAATTCGATCCATACGTCCCCGTATTGACCTTTACCACCAGATTGACGAACAAACTTACCTTGGGCTTGTGTTTGTTTAGTGAAGGTTTCACGGTAAGACACTTGAGGAGCACCAACAGTTGCTTCAACGTTGAATTCACGTTTCAAACGGTCAACGATAATGTCTAAGTGCAACTCACCCATACCGGCAATAATGGTTTGACCAGTTTCATGGTCGGTACTTGCACGGAAGGTTGGGTCTTCTTCAGCTAATTTACCCAAAGCAATTTGCATCTTATCTTGGTCAGCCTTGGTGTTTGGTTCGATAGCCACTTCGATAACAGGTTCTGGGAATTCCATTCTTTCCAAAATAATTGGGTTCTTGGTATCACAGAGGGTGTCACCAGTTGTGGTGTTCTTCAAACCAACCGCAGCAGCGATGTCACCAGAGAAGACTTCTTCAACTTCTGAACGAGAGTTAGCGTGCATCAATAAGATACGTCCGACACGTTCACGGGTGTCAGAAGTAGCGTTCAGCACGTAAGAACCAGCTTCAAGAGTTCCTGAGTAAACGCGGAAGAAGGTTAAACGACCAACATAAGGGTCTGTCATAACCTTGAAGGCTAATGCTGAGAATGGTGAGTCATCGTTTGCACGAACTTCAAAGGTTTCATCTGGGTTGTTTGCGCGTTCTGCTTCAATTGGAGGAACGTCAGTAGGTGCAGGTAAGTAGTCAATAACTGCATCTAGCATTAATTGAACCCCTTTGTTCTTGAAGGCAGATCCACATAATACTGGGAAGAATTCCAAGTTCAAGGTTGCTTTACGGATAGCAGCTTTTAATTGTTCTTCAGTGATTTCTTCACCTTCTAGGTAAGCAATCATTAAGTCTTCGTCAGTATCTGCAACTGCTTCAACAAGGTCAGTACGCCATTTTTCAGCAAGTTCTTGATATTCTTCTGGAATATCTTCTTCATCAATCACTTGACCCATTTCGTCTTCATAAATTTCAGCTTTCATCTTAACTAAGTCAATGATTCCAGTGAAATTATCTTCAGCACCAATAGGTAATTGGATTGCGTGAGCATTTGCTCCTAAGCGGTCTTTGATGGTGTCAACAGCATATAAGAAGTCAGCACCGATCTTGTCCATCTTGTTAGCAAATACGATACGTGGAACATGGTAGGTATCAGCTTGACGCCAAACAGTTTCTGTTTGAGGTTCTACCCCGGATTGAGCGTCAAGAACGGTTACGGCACCGTCAAGAACACGTAAGGAACGTTCAACTTCAACTGTGAAGTCCACGTGCCCTGGGGTGTCGATAATGTTTACTCGATAACCCTTCCATTGTGCAGTTGTTGCTGCAGAAGTAATCGTAATCCCACGTTCTTGTTCTTGTTCCATCCAGTCCATTTGGGAAGCCCCTTCGTGGGTTTCACCAATTTTGTGGATTTTACCGGTATAGTACAAGATACGTTCAGTCGTGGTTGTCTTACCGGCATCGATGTGGGCCATAATTCCGATGTTTCTTGTTTTTTCAAGAGGGAATTCTCTTTTAGCCATCTTTGAATAACTCTCCTTTACTTTAAAATAGAATAAAAACTTGTCCTCACTTATAATACCTGCCGTACTAGGAAATTTCCACTAATAAAGCAGGAAAAATTATTACCAGCGGAAGTGAGCGAAAGCTTTGTTGGCTTCAGCCATACGGTGGGTTTCTTCACGTTTTCTAACGGCAGCACCGGTGTTGTTAGCAGCGTCCATGATTTCACGCGCTAAACGAACGTTCATGGTTCCTTCACCACGGTTACGAGCTGCTTGAACGAGCCAACGAAGAGCTAAAGTTTGACGGCGTTCTGGGCGAACTTCCATAGGCACTTGGTAGTTAGCACCCCCAACACGACGCGCTTTAACTTCTAGAACTGGAGAAATGTTTTCAAGTGCTTCTTGGTAAACTTCCATAGCGTCATTTCCAGTTTCTTCTTTAATAATATCAAAAGCATTGTATAAGATGGTTGCTGCTTTACCACGTTTACCGTCAACCATGATTTGGCTGATTAGGCGAGTAACCATTTTTGAATTGTAAATTGGGTCTGGCAATACATCACGTTTTGCAACATGTCCTTTACGAGGCATCCAATGCCCTCCTTTCTGATTTAATCTTAGTCTCTAGGTTTTTTGGTTCCGTATTTAGAACGACTTTGACGGCGGTTTTCAACACCAGCGGTATCTAAAGCGCCACGAACGATGTGGTAACGAACCCCTGGTAAGTCCTTAACACGACCACCACGAATAAGTACGACACTGTGTTCTTGAAGGTTGTGTCCAATTCCTGGAATATAAGCAGTTACTTCAACCATGTTGGATAAACGCACACGAGCGTATTTACGTAAGGCTGAGTTAGGTTTCTTAGGTGTCATTGTCCCTACACGAGTACATACTCCACGCTTCTGAGGAGAGTTGGTACGGGTAGGTTGTTTTTTCATTGAGTTATAACCTCTGTTCAAAGCAGGTGAATTTGATTTTGCCTTGCTAGATTTACGAGGTTTACGTAATAATTGGTTAATAGTAGGCATTTACTATTATTCCTCCTTCCAATTCTTCTGTTTTCATTTTAAAGCCACACATCCTGGTGTGTCATCTACTACAAAAAAGAAATAATCGACACCTAGTGAATCGATTATTGGTGATTTATGTTGTGCCATGATGTATCAGTCAGCACGACTGTATTTTGTTTACAGGAATCTGTATACAAAAAGCACCTTAAATACTCTACCACCCTTTGGATCTAATGTCAACAAATTCATTCAAAAATTCCTCTTTTAGATCAATAGAGATAGAAATAAGAAAAAATACACCAAAAAAGCCGGAATTCCGGCTTTTACATTATTATACTAAACAACTAATCAAGGATTTCCATTTTCTCTACCTGGCCGTCCTCTTTGACTTGGAGTTTAACCGCCGTATCGGGCACTAGGAAGGGAAGCTCTTCATTAAGTTGAATGGGGACTTGGTAGATACTGCCATCGATCTTCAAGTAATAGACTGAATTGCCCTCTTTGACTACAGCAGCGATTCGGTCTAAGTTACCTTCAATGGTTTTAAGGTCTTCCATTTGGCTGACTTCTTCAAAATGGGCGCCACTAGCCTTGGCATAGTCTTCAATCAAAGCAGGGACTGACTGAGCGATGATCACATTTTGATAGTTATTGACATCAATTAAGGCATACTGCTTGATCAATCCGGCCTGGTCCTTTAGAGACAAGATATACATGGGATTGCCCTTTAAATTAATTAAGAGTGGGAAAGTTGCTTGGTAGCCTTTTTCTTGGACAGACCCTTCCGAAGACTTCATGGCTGACATTTCCTCAGCCGCGGTCAAGGGATAGAAACTAGTCTCCTTGGTCCGCATATTAACCAAGACAAAGCCGATATTTGAAGCATCCTGAGCCACAGAAGTGACCCCGGTATAAAGGAAGATGTCATCGTTCATCGGCAAGTAATTATAGCCTGCTGTAGGCTTGGTCACACCCGTCTTAGCAAATAAGGCATTCCAAAAGCCGCCCCGGTATTTCCCGTTCATCTGCAGTTGGTGGAGGATGATGTCGGAAGAATAGACTCGGTCAATCCAGCCGGGAACTTGGTCCAGTTGATAGTGCTGGGTCTCCCCACTTACCGCATCCAATAAGACCACTCCTGTAGGTTCAGGCTCCTTAACTATAAAATGCTTACCATAAGTGGTCGCCACATAGTAGGGATGCCCTTGGTCGTCGACCTCAAAGGAGGGTTGGTTAAAAATGGCAAAGGGATAGCGTAGACGCAAGACCCGTTTAGCATTGCGGAAGAAGAGATCATCATTGGTGTATTTCATGGTGTTTTCTAAGTCCACTAATTTAGTATCTCCTGAGACCATATCGACTTGGATATAGTTAGGAATCCCCTGCCTAAAATTATTCAACCACTTGAAAAAACCAGCATATTCCAAGGGGGATACCCGGTAGGGATGGCCTTGAATATTAATCTGCGTATAGTCAGGGGCTGCTTCAAACTGAGAAACCAATTCAGAAAGTTCGCCCAAGCGTCGGTTTCCTAATAAGGCAGCTGTATCGCGGTCAATTAAGGGAATCTGGCTCACATCAGTTTCTGGAAAGTCTTCCTTAAAACCCTTCTTATCCAGCTCGATCATGTGAGCATAGCGGTCAGCCATGAACAAGGGACTATAAATCACCTGGATAGCCAGATAGGCAAGTAGTGCAAGCCCTAGTCCAGCAAAAAGAAGCCGATATTTACGCTTGGGCCGGTCTTTTTGACTAAAGGCAGACCGCAAACGCTGGCCGAGATTAGCTTGCCGAGCCTTCTGGCGCTGAGTTCGTTTTAGCTCACTATCATAGATCGCTTCAGCAATAAAGAAGAGTAAAGCCCCGATGCCAAGAAAGGCCCAAAAAGCCATGGAGGCATAGTTCAAAGGAGGTAGGTAAAAATAATAGTAGCCGAGTAGGATCAAGAGAGCACCAGCATGTAAGCCCCAGCGCAATCTTCTCAAGCGACTTTTTTTCTTTTGACCTTCTTTTTCTGAATGGGTAACGTCTTTCATAAACTTTCCTCCTCAAGTAACTTTTATTCGGGCGTCTCTTCATCGTTATTTATCTATAAGTATTGTTTGACTTAATTATACCAATAAAAAAAGGCTGCTTCATCTTCCATTTAGTGAAAATCAAGCAGCCTAAGACTTCTATCAGATCAGCTGGTGCAAAAACTCAGCCTCTTTTCAAACCTGCTCCAAGCGCGAGCTGAGCTCCATTTCAGAAGTCCTTGCAAATTCTCTTTGAGGATTTACGGCGTACTTCTTCCAATCGCTATAGCTGTTCGAAGCAAAGCGAGTTACAGATATAGTATGCGTAGCTCTCTCCCTCTTTTTGCGCTTGTCGCACTCTCTTGTTTTATTTATTACGCATGGTTGGGAAGAGTAGGATGTCGCGGATAGAGTCGGAGTTGGTGAAGATCATTACCAAACGGTCAATCCCAATTCCTAGACCGCCCGTTGGTGGCATCCCGGTTTCTAGGGCTTCCACGAAGTCTTCATCCATGTGTTGGGCTTCATCGTCACCAAGTTCTCTTTCCTTGACTTGAGCTTCGAAACGTTGCCGTTGGTCAATTGGGTCAGTCAATTCAGTAAAGGCGTTCCCTGCTTCCGCTCCAGCAATAAAGGCTTCAAAGCGGTCAGTAAAGCGACTATCTTCTTCATTGGCCCGTGCCAATGGTGAAATTGACTTAGGATGACCATAAACAAAGGTTGGTTGAATTAGGGTTTCTTCCACAAAAGTTTCAAAGAATTCGTTAACTACCTTGCCAAAGTCATCTGTGTCTTTGACTTCAACATGGTGGTCTTTAGCTAGCTGACGCGCTTCTTCATCGGTCATTTCTTGCCAGAAGTCGACCCCGGTCGCCTCTTTAATAGCATCAACCATGTGGACCCGGCGCCATTGACCAGAAAAGTCTAATTGGTGGTCCCCATAAGGAATAGTGGTTGATCCCACCACTTGGCTAGCAATATGGTGGTATAATTCTTCGACTAAGTCCATCACGTCCCACATATCGCTATAAGCAGTATAGAGTTCCAACAAGGTGAACTCAGGATTGTGGGTGTGGTCAATCCCTTCATTTCTGAAGACCCGACCAATTTCATAAACTTTTTCCATTCCTCCTACGATTAAGCGCTTGAGGTGGAGTTCCAAAGCAATACGTAGGTATAAATCAATGTCTAAAGCATTATGGTGAGTAACGAAAGGACGGGCATTTGCTCCCCCAGGAATGTTATGTAAAACTGGGGTTTCCACTTCTAAATAGCCACGTTGGTCAAGGAAACGACGGATTTCACTGATGATCTTTGACCGGGTAACAAAGCGGTCATAGCTCTCCCGGTTAGTAATCAAGTCCAAATGGCGTTGACGGTAGATTTGTTCCTTGTCTTGTAAACCATGGTATTTGTCAGGAAGGGGACGCAGCGCCTTGGTTAGATGTTTTAATTCTTCTGCCTTAACCGATAATTCCCCGGTATTGGTCCGCATCACATAACCTGAAACAGCGATAATATCACCGAGGTCAGCCTTCTTCCAGATATCCATATAATCCTTGTCGCCAATTTCGTCTTTACGAACATAGATTTGAATTTGACCAGACCCATCTTGGATATGACCAAAACCTGCCCGTCCCTTCCCTCTTTTTGTCATGAGGCGGCCAGCAATATTAACAAAAACTGCCTTATCAGCCAGTTCATCCTTGTCAAAAGCTTCATACTGGTCATGGATTTCTTGAGCGAGGGCATCGCGCTTGAAGCCTTTCGCAAATGGTTGGTAGCCATTTTCTATTAATTCATCTACTTTTTCGCGACGGACTTGCATTTGGTCATTCATCGCTTCATGCTTTTGGTTTTCCTTTGCCATTATCGACACTCCCATACTATTTTATTTCATTCTATTAAAAACAGCCCTTCAGGCATGTTTTTTGGTCTTCCCTCTTATTCTATACTATTTACCGGTTTTTAGCAGCTTCTCTTTGTGCTAAACGTTCTTCACGTGATAGACGTTTCCGTTTAGGGGCCTTTTCGCGTTCTTTGGTTGCCTTAGCGAAATCGTTTAACAGGTCAACGACTTCTTGGTAGGAATCAGCCTGGGTACAGGCCACCTTGACCTTAGCCGAACGAGGGATTCCTTTGAGATAATAAGCCACCATGGAACGAAATTCACGGACTCCAACACTTTCCCCTTTTAAGTCAACCAGTCGGGTCAAGTGGTCCTTGCAGGCTTCAATCCGCTCCAGACCGGTTTTTTCAGGGAGGAGTTCCCCGGTCTCCACATAATGGACCATGCGGTGGATTACCCAGGGGTTACCTAGGCAACCGCGTCCGACCATGACGCCATCAACCCCATAATTGTCGAGGGCGTACTTGGCTTCTTCGGGAGTTCGGATGTCTCCATTGCCGTAGAAAGGCACCGAGAGCTTTTGACTGACTTGCTTGATAATGTCCCAGTTAGCCTTACCGGTATACATTTGCTCCCGGGTTCTACCATGCATAGCAATCATCTTCGCACCAGCTTCTTGGGCTGCCAGGGCATTTTCCACGGCTAGGATATGGTCATCGTCCCAACCCGTCCGCATTTTCACTGTGACTGGGATAGAAACTGCATCGGCAACCGTCTTTACCCGCTTATAGACCTCATTAGGATCTAAGAGCGCCTTTGATCCCGCATCGGTCTTCACCACTTTATTAACCGGGCAGCCCATGTTGATATCAATGATGGCAGCCTTGGTATTAGCTTCAATAAATTGGGCCGCTTCAGCTAAGGAGTCGGCCTGACCGCCAAAGATCTGCACGGAAAGCGGCCACTCTTCATCCTCAATATGCAGCATGGATAGGGTCTTTTTGTTTCTAAAATGAATCCCTTGGTCAGAAATCATTTCACAAACAACCAGTCCCGCTCCCTGGGCCTTGACAATGGTTCGGAAGGCGGCGTTAGAGACACCAGCCATCGGAGCGACCGCAATGGGGTTTGTGATTTCAATATTGCCGATTTTGATCATAGTACTCCCTTTCTAATTATAGACACACCAAATGATTCTATCAGAAAAAACGGCAGAAGAAAAGAGCAGAGACAAAAGCCTCAGCCCTTTTTCTTTCTTTAATTTCGTCCTTTAGTGTGACTGTCGCACTCTTTCTAGTTGAGTTCGTACGCCAGCCTTGAAGTTGCTTCAGAAAATGCCAACGCACAGATTCCTGTGCTTATGGTATTTTCCTCCACCAATTCAAGTCTCTGACGGCGTCCTCACATCCTTTATCTTACCGCCCATTAGCTATGGTGACTACCTTATGTCCCCGGCCGAGGCGTTCGGCAAGGGCAATCGCTCCAGTAATGGCTAGGGCAGATTGGAAGTCGACTTCAAGGCCTTCATTGACCTTTAGCCACTCTTGTTCTTGATAAGCGCGGCCGTCTTGGACCCGGATAATCTCAGCAAAGAGACTGGTATCTAGGAGGGGTAAGTCGCTAGCCATGTCAAGATCATTTAAGCTTGATTGACCACTTGTTTCCACAGCATAAATGGCGGTCTTTTCCGATGCTTCTTTGAGGGCCCGGCCGATACCAGAGAGACTTGCTCCTGTTGATACCGCCGAGACAAAGGCATTCGGAGCTTTCCCGTCTAAGGCCTCAATAATTTCCGGTCCCGTAGTCAGCTGGTGGACCACCGAGCAGGCATAGTCACTATCAGGATGAAGCAAGAGTGTTTCTTCTTTTTGGCCACTTTCAATGGCAGCTTGTCTTTGCTCAGTGACTTTGTCAGGATCGCTGAGAGGATGAATGGTCATACCGTATTCACGCAGTGTTTTCAAGTCAGCCTCACTGACCACTTCGTTGAGGAAGAAGTCGCCATCATAACCCTTAATCGCCGCTAGGCAAGCCAAGGAACGAATAGTGACAAAGTCAGCGCAGACCACTAGCGTCGTCCCACTGGTTAGGTCGCCTCTCTCTTCATAGACTTCCAACAGATTTAATAAGGAACGGTCTTTGATGTGACCAGTGGGATTTTGCTTTTCTAATTTGACATAAACATCCGCTGCTTGATAAGGAACTGACCGCTGTAATTTAATCAGTGGAGTCTCTCCAATGGTCAAGAGCAAATTATCCAGTTTTTCTACCATTTTACACACCTCTTCATCAGCTTCTGGCATTTATTATTACTATTTTAGCATAATCAACTAAGCAACTAAAGGTAAAGGACTAGGCTTGGGCCTCCTCTAGGAGTTTTTCCAAGTCGTCCTTACTGTAGTGATAATGACTATTACAGAAATGGCAAACGGTTTCTGCCTGACCATCTTCTTCAATAATGGCTTTTAGTTCCTGACTGCCTAGGCTGACTAAACCCTTAGCAAAGCGTTCCTTGGTGCAGTCACAAGTAAAGCTTATCGGATGGGTAGACAAGATATTGGCTTGGCCTTCACCTAAGAGACGTTCAATAATTTCCTCCAGGCTGGCATGCTGGCTGAGTAATTTAGTGATGTGAGGGAGATCTTGAACGGTGCGCTCCAAACGGCTAATGGTTTCTTCGCTCGCTCCCGGTAAGACTTGTAACATCCAACCCCCTGCCTTGTTGACTGATTCATCCGGATTGACTAAAACGCCAAGGCCAATAGCAGAAGGAATTTGTTCCGAAGCTGCTAAATAATAAGTGAAGTCCTCGGCAATCTCTCCCGAAACAATCGGAGTTTGTCCACTAAAAGGTTCCTTCAAACCCAGGTCCTTAGTGACTGAAAAAGTTCCTTCAGTGCCAACCACTTTACGGACATCCAGCTTCCCTTGGTCATTCAAGTCGAGAGAGACATGGGGATTGTCAATATAACCTTTGACCTCGCCGGCTCCATTAGCGGTCGTGACAATTTTTCCACCTAGACCATTTCCTTTAATTTGAACCGACATTCTGGCATCGTCTTTAATATCGCCAGCTAAGAGCAAAGTCCCGATTAAAGTCCGCCCCAAAGCGGCTGTGGCTGCGCTCCAGGTATCATGGCGTTGGCGGGCGTCTTCCACTAAGTCACCGGCGTCGATCACACTACAACGTACAAAACCATCTTTAGAAATTGCTTTAATTAACTTATCTGTCATTTTTTAAATTCCTTTCCTTAATGCCTTTTTATTATGCCTAATTCACCTATCAATAGCAAATGATTGATTTTTGCTAGTTCATAGCTAAGGACTAAATTCATTTGCAATAATTTTCTCATGAAAAAAGGACTGCGTCTTTTGGCGCAGTCCCGATTACTTAACCGATCAAGTTAAGCTTATTCTTGGTCATCATCATTTGATTCTTGAGGAGAAGCATCATCATGTTGAGTTTCATTTGAATCATCCTCATGACGGTCTTCCTCTGGAGAGCTAATGGTCTCTTCCTTGGAATCATCGACCTCTTCTTGAACCTTCTTTTGACGTTCAATTTGAGATTTCTTCAAGTTCTCTTTGGCTTCTTCATAAGAAATCGGTTCATTTTCATGACCGCTTTGTTGACTTTCGTCATCCTCAGGTAAACGACCGTTTTCAAATAAACTCTTAATTTGTTTAGCATTTAAGGTCTCTAGTTTTAAGAGGTGTTCAGCAATCACACGGACTTGCTCCTTATGCTGACTTAAGATATCTTTGGCTTCTTCCAAGGCTTGGTCCATAACCTTGCGGAGCTCTTGGTCGATTTTAGCCGCTGTTTCACCTGAATAAGATTTTTGTTGGTAAGGATTGGTGCCTCTCATGGAGTGGTTTCCTTCATAAGAAATCGGACCTAATTCCTCACTCATCCCATATTCAGTAATCATGCTACGGGCTAAAGAGGTTGCCTGTTCAAAGTCATTGGATGCCCCAGTGGTCTGGGTGTCGAAGAAGATTTCTTCTGAAGCACGTCCTCCAAGCAGCCCCACAATTTGTTCGTGAAGGTTTTTCTTGGAGTGCATGGTTTGATCTTCCTTAGGTAGCATCACTGCATAACCCCCCGCTTTACCACGAGGAACAATGGTCACCTTATGAACAACGCGAGCATCGCTTAAGACCATACCACAGACGGTATGTCCAGCTTCGTGGAAGGCGGTTACCCGGCGTTCTTCTAAGCTTGGTTGGCTGTTTGGTTTAGCCGGACCAGCGATAACGCGGTCCTGGGCTTCATCCACATCCACCATTTCGATTCTCTTCTTATCTAAACGGGCGGCTAATAAGGCGGCTTCGTTGAGGACGTTTTCTAATTCCGCCCCGGTAAAGCCTGGTGTTTGTTGGGCAATCACTTTGAGGTCGACATTTTGAGCTAGTGGCTTGTTGCGGGCGTGAACTTTCAGAATGGCTTCCCGGCCTTTCACATCTGGACGACCCACTAAGATTTGGCGGTCAAAACGTCCTGGACGTAATAAGGCTGGGTCTAAGACATCAGAACGGTTGGTAGCTGCAATCACGATCACATTGTCTTTTTCTTCAAAACCGTCCATTTCAACTAAGAGTTGGTTCAAGGTTTGTTCACGTTCATCATGGCCACCGCTCCCTGAAGCTGCGCCCCGTTGCCGACCAACCGCATCAATTTCATCAATGAAAATGATAGCAGGCGAATTTTTCTTGGCCGTATCAAACAAGTCACGCACCCGGCTAGCCCCGACACCGACGAACATTTCCACAAATTCTGACCCCGAGATGGAGTAGAAAGGTACATTGGCTTCCCCGGCTACCGCTTTGGCTAGTAAGGTTTTACCAGTCCCTGGAGGTCCTTCCAGAAGCACCCCTTTAGGAATCCGAGCACCAATATCGTGGTATTTCTTGGGAGCACGGAGGAAGTCAACCAGTTCAACCAGTTCTTCCTTCTCTTCCTCACAACCAGCCACGTCAGAGAATTTCACCCGTGATTTTTTAGAGACGTCTTCTACCCGGCTCTTTCCCATTTGCATGGGGTTGTTCCGTCCCCCACCTTGGGTTTGTGAGAACATCATATACATGATAAAGACGAAGAAGATTAAGGGAATGGCACTCATGATCAAACTAATCCACATATTCGTTTGATCTTCTTCTTGGGCCACGACTTCGGTCCCTGAATCTTCTGCCGCTTGGTTAATGGCTGACAGGGTTGAGTCATTAGGTAATACATGAACAATGAAGCCCTTCGCTTGGTCGAGTTCAGTATTATTTAATATCGGAATATTATTGGAAGTTGATGACTCACTTCCTTCCTTGTCCTCCCGGTACTTCCCGGTGATCTCATAGGCGCCTGCGCGAGGTTTAATTTGAACCGTTTCAATTTCTTTATCCTTCAGTTTTTGAATGAATTCGGATTGGTTAATTTCCTCTGAAGCAGCCGAATTCCCTCCTGACGAGAAGAAATTCACCACTCCTAGAAGCGCCAAGAAAATGACAATGATAATTAGACCACTGGAAAAAAAGTTATTGGGTCTCTTTGATCCTTTTCTTTGCATACATTAGCTCCATTTCTAATTTTAAACTAAATCGGTCTTATCCAGATAGGTAAGTATAACACAGATTAAGCCTGATCGCTCTTTAAAACCCCTACATAAGGTAGATTACGGTACTTTTGCGCATAGTCCATGCCGTATCCCACCACAAAGGCGTCAGGAATTTCTTTGCCGAGGTAATCAGCCTCAACTTTTACCTGTCGGCGGTCAGCCTTGTTCAAAAATGCACATATTTTTACCGATGCAGCCTGGCGCTCTTTGAAGAGTTCACCTAGGCGTTCCAAGGTATAGCCTGTATCGACAATATCTTCTACCAATAAGACATGCCGGCCAGCCACAGAAGCCTCTAAATCTTTGAGGATCTTAACGTCACCACCTGATTCGGTGCCGTCGCCGTAGCTAGAAACCGCCATAAAGTCCACTTCTAAAGGGACATTAATTTCTCGGATTAAATCAGCCATAAATAAAAATGATCCCTTAAGGATGCCGACCACAAGCAGGTCTTGGTCTTGATAATCTTTGGAAATTTCCTCGCCTAAGCGCTTATTAATGGCTTGGATTTCCTCCGTACTGATTAAGATATCGCTAATCTCTTGGTTCATGTATAGCCTCCGTGTTATATAAGTTCAATTATGTCCTTAATTGTAGCAAAAGCAGCTACCTGTCTGCAACATTTTCAGCCCTTTTAGACAATTTTTAAGGAATGCTTAGACTCGCTGAATTTGGCTAAAAGCCGCCTCCCCGTTCAGAGGATAGCGGTAGAGCCATTGCCCCTTTTGACTTAAGATTCCAAGGACAAAAGACTGGCCTCGGACTATCAGCCAGGCCGTCTGACGGTCAGCTTGAGGTATCTTCTCATTAATAAAGAAACGGCGGATTTTTTGCTGGCTTCCTGAGGGGAGTTTGAGATAGTCGCCAGCTTGCCGGTGGCGGATAGTCAGAGCTTGGTCACTTAGGGATTGAGACAGGTAAAAGCTCTGGCTGGTGTCCTGATGCTTTTCTTGACCAGCCAAAGTCCAGCTTAGGGCGAAGTTTTCTAGTTGGACAGAAGGCCCGCCCAATTCGACTTGTCTTTCTGACAAATTCTGATTAACTTGATAATAGCTAGCTGGGTTGGTTTTCAAGCGGACAAAGGCGGCCTGGTAGACCTTATCCAGGACATAGTCTCCTGGCAAGGCCCATTGCCCTTGGGCAGCCCCCTGGTTAAGAAAAGCGACCAAATCCTCCATTCCTGCCCGAGTGAAGGCCAAGAGTTCTGGTGTCTCAAAGCGCTGAAAAAGCATTTCCATTAATAAGACTTGTTCCGCTTGAGAATACTGACCCAGGACTTCCAAGTCGATGCGAAAACAGCCCGCTTCTTGGTCAAATAAGTTAGCCAGCAGCTGGTTGAGTTGGGGTTGAACCAGGTCTAATAAGGCCTTGAGGTCAGTTTGAAAATGGCGGAAATGTTCCTTGAAGTTGACAGATTCCCCCTCCAGATAAGGAATAATGTCTTGGCGGAAACGATTACGTTGGAAGTGCCTATCCCAGTTAGTCAAGTCTTCCTGGTAGGGAATCCCTTCTTCTCTAGCCAGTTCATACAAGCTGGCTTTATCGATGTCTAGAAGGGGTCGGAGAATTTGGGCCTTAGGGTAGGTGTAGAGCGGGCTAAGGACCTCCATTCCCCTAAAACTGGCCAAATGTCCGCCATGGACCAGTCGCATTAAACCGGTCTCTACCTGGTCATCACTATGGTGGGCCGTCACCAGGCGCAAGGAGGCCTGGTCTTTGAGAATTTTTCCAAAGGCATGGTAGCGGAAGGCCCGGGCCTTGGCTTCAACATTGCCGCCTAAATCGTCCGGGTGCTGCCAAATACTTACCTTGAGGTCCAAGTCGCGTTCTTGGCAATAGGCCACCATCATTTCCTGCTCAGCTTCAGATTCAGGGCGCAGGCGGTGGTTAATATGGATGACAAAGAAATTTAGCCCATGAGTCGCTTGCAGTGTCTCAAAACCCCTTAAAAGGGCCATGGAATCCACACCACCAGAAACCGCCAAGGCATAAGGTTTGTGACTAGCTAAATAGTCGCTATCTTCTGCCACTAACTTTTGGTAAATCATTTGGGCAAGTTGACTGAGCTCTAACATCTTCCACCTTCCTCATAAAAATAAAGAAAGAGGCTGTGACCAGCGTCATAACCTCTTGGTAATTTTTTCTATTCTTCATCTCTTGTCATTAGCCGCGACGGCCACCGCGACCACCACGTTTGCCTTCGGTATTACGCTTCAAGGAAGTTAAGCGATCATCACTTTCCTTTAAGAAATTATTCATCATGGCGTCAAAGTCACTGGTTTTTGCTTGTGGCTTACGGTCAAATTTCTTATGGCTATTATGAGCCTTAGCTGGCTTAGGACCGCTATTACCATGCTTAGCTTGTGCTTTAGGCTCAGCTTGCTTGTGATCCTTGGCGTCCTTCATGGATAAGGCAATCTTTCCATCTGGTTGAATTTTAGTGACAATCGCAGTCACTTCATCGCCTTTTTGTAGATAATCATTGATATCTTTAATATAGCTATCGGAAATTTCAGAAATGTGGACTAAACCACTGGTTCCATCACCGAGATCGACAAATACACCAAATTTAACAATTCCTGTAACCTTACCAGTTACTTTTTCCCCAACTTCTACGGTCATGAAAGCTTATGATCCTCCTAATTTTTTTCATTATTGACTTTGTTTTGATTATTTTGCGCTTCTAGGTATGCCTTGTTAAGACTTTTTGCCTTCATGGAATCATTATCTTCAGGCGTGGAGAAAATAATTTCGCCCTCTTTGCTGAGATAATATTGGGCCCGGGCTAAACTCGCCAGATAAGACTCATTATTTAATAAGGTCACTTGGTTCTTTAGGGAGTCAACAATTTCTTGTTCACTCTGCCTTTGTTGCTTAGCCTGCTCAGTTTGTTCGCTTAAGGACCGGGTCTTAATTTGGGCATGGAAGACGCCAAACAGACATAATAGGGAGCCTAATAAACAAAAGCCTAAGAGCGAGTGCATGATTAAGTCATGCCATTTCTGTTTCTTAGTGTCTTCTTGCTCCTTCTTACCAGCGTAGCGTGCAATGGAAGTAATTTTATTCTTATTTTCCTTGCCTTGGTCGCCCATCTTTAGCATCCTTTCACAAAATAGTACCCTTCCTATTGTACCTTGCTTCTTTTAAAAAGTATAGCTCCTATTTTAATTAAAAAAATTCAGGTTCGCTGGCTTTTTCCTTCCACTCCTCATCGAGAATGGTGTACATTTTGCTGGCGTCTTCTTTTTTAGTCGAATTTTCTAGGACATCGACTCTCAAAGTCAGCCACTTATTTCCAAACTCGATCTTGACGGTATCACCAACTTCCAAGTTGGTCCCGGACTTGGCCGGCCGCCCATTAACAGCCACCCGGCCTTGGTCACAGGCCTCTTTGGCCACGGTACGTCGCTTAATAATACGAGCAACTTTCAAAAATTTATCAATTCGCATAGACTCTTCCTAACTCTCCTTATTTTTGATCCAATATTTAGCCAAGGGAAGCTCTTGCCACTCAGCCGGATTAAGTATCGGGTATCTTCTTACTACTAATAATACGACACCTGCTCCCAAAAGGACAGCCAAGCCCACAAATAAAGTGGCAAAGGCCCGACCTTTAGGGAAATTCAACCAAAAGAGCCAGCGCAAAGCCATAATGGCCAGCCACATGAGCAGGACCAATAGGCTAGTATCTCTCAGTAAAATCCCCATTTGACTCTCGGCTTTAATCGAATGGGGGATAAAGTGGTGCATCAAGATCAGCATCACAATTAAGGCCAGTAAAGTGGACCAGACGCCTCCCACTAGGCCAAAGCGACTAACCAGCAAGTGGGCAAAGACCCCTTTGACTAATAATCCCAAGCCCAGGGCCATGGCCGAATAAAACCACTGGTTCTGGCCTAGGAAAATATTATGGTAGATCAATACCCAGCTGGCCAAGACAATCATCAATAGATACTGTTCTAAGACCCCGCTACCCTTAGCATCACTAAAGAGCATAACATTCAGTTCCGGCAAGATAGCCATTATCCCTGCCGTGACCAATAGACTAATAAAGAAAGTTAAGCGGCTAAAACGAGCCGCTGCTTCCTTAAATAGGGCCTTTTGTTTTTTGACAAAGGCCTGAGAAAGCAGGGGCAAATAAGAGGTCTGGAAGGCCAGGGAAAAGACCATGCCCAATTGAACAAAGGGCTGGCCGCGGTCATAGACCCCCTTATAAACCTTAGCCAGTTCGCTATCCAAACCAAAATCCAGTAAACCGTCATAAAGGGTAAAAGAATCAATTAATTGAAAGAAGACCAGTAAGGCTGAAAAGCTACAAATCACCAGGCCATCGGTGACAAAGGTCCTCAGAATCTGGGGCCAGGTCAAGTGATAAGGCGGATCTTCAGCCAGAGCGCGACTTCTTTTCGACTCTTGGAATAAGCGCTGGGTGCCCCGGGATTGAAATAGAGCCAGGATTAGGTAGCTAGCTGCCGTAAAACCGGCAATTCCAGCCGAGGCCATGGCCCAGGCCCCCATGTCATAGAGGGACCAGTCCTGACTATAGACCTGGCTATAAAGGGTAGCCACCCCTAAGATCACCCCGACCCGGACTACTTGCTCGATCACCTGAGAGACGGCGGTATGTTTCATATCATTGCGGCCCTGAAAGGCTCCCCGAATGAGAAGGAGAAAAGGCATGGCTAAGAACATATAGGAAACGCTCCGAATCACCACTGCCAAGTTGGGGTCAGCCATTCCCTGGGCTAAAAGCGGGGCTAGAAAAAAGGTCAGGCTAAAACACAATAAAGAAAAAATGACTACTAGGAGACTATAACGACGCAAAAACAGGCGGCGGTGGGCCAGGTCAACCTGCCAGCTAATTTGTTTACCCACGTAATTGGGTAAGCCGCTGAGGGCAAAGGTCATTCCAATCCCATAAATGGGGTAGACTTGCTGGTAGACATAGAAACCCGTGTCACCCACTAGGTTTTGAAAGGGAACCCGGTAAACCGCACTGAGAATCTTAGCGATAATGCCGGCCAGGGTCAACAAGCTGGCTCCCTTTAAGGCTTGTTGACTGCGGCGGTTTTTACTCGACACCATCCCTAGTTCTCCCCTTCCACTTGGTCAGATTCCGCCTTTAAATCCTTACTGAGCTGGGTTAAGAATTGGAGCAGATAGTCTAACCACTGATCGGTTGAGAGTTCTTTAGTGTTTAACTGCATGACTAATTGGTCATTGGCCATCTTGATTTGTAGTTTCATAGGGATATCTTCTAGAGCCTTGAAAATCAACGGGGTCAATTGGCTAGGGTCTTGTTGCTTGGTAAAGACCAGCTCAATCCCCTTCCCCTTACGCGTGATTTTCTCCACCCCTATTGCAGTAGCATAGGACTTCATCGCCCCGACTGCTAAGAGCCATTGGACTTCTACCGGAGGCTCACCAAAGCGGTCCAATAATTCATCATCCAAGTCCCACATGGCATCGACATCGTCCAGGAGGTTGATGCGTTTGTAGATTTCCACCTTTTGATTTTCATCCTGGATATATTCTGAAGGAATATAGGCATCAATGTGCAATTCAATTTCTGTCGGTGACTGAGGCCGCTTAGCTGCCTTGCCTTGTTTCTTACGGATGGCTTCATCGAGCATCTGTTGAAAGAGGTCATAACCCACCGAATTGACAAAACCATGCTGTTCTTGCCCCAAGAGGTTGCCGGCTCCACGAATGGAGAGGTCGCGCATGGCGATTTTGAACCCTGCCCCTAATTCAGTAAAGTCTTTGAGGGCGGTCAGACGTTTTTCGCTGGCCTCATTGAGGGCCTTATCAGGCCGGTACATAAAGTAAGCATAGGCTACCCGGTTGGACCGGCCTACCCGGCCCCGTAATTGATAGAGGGTCGATAAGCCCATCCGGTCAGCATCCTCCACTAAAAGGGTATTGACATTGGGCATATCAATCCCGGTTTCAATAATGGTGGTAGTGACTAAGACATCGTCATCGCCGGCCAAGAAGTCCATTAAGACTTCCTCTAATTGATTGGCGTGCATCTGACCATGGGCAATCGCTACCCGAGCTTGGGGGACTAATTCCTCAATAAAGTTGGCTTTTTCTTGGATATTTTGCACATTATTAAAGAGGTAAAAGACTTGCCCATTGCGGGCTAACTCCCGTTCAATGGCATCCCGGATCGCCCCATAATTTTGTTCCATGACATAGGTCTGTACCGGAAAACGGTTAGCTGGTGGCGTTTCAATCACACTCAAGTCCCTGACCCCCATCATAGACATGTTCAAGGTACGAGGGATCGGTGTTGCCGTTAGGGTAAGAACATCAACATTTTTCCGCAAGGCCTTTAATCTCTCCTTGGCCTTGACCCCAAAGCGTTGTTCCTCATCGACAACTAAGAGGCCTAGGTCTAAGAATTTAATATCCTTGGATAGGAGTCGGTGGGTACCGATCACTAATTGGACGCTGCCCTCTTTTAAGCCCTTAATGACATGCTTTTGTTCAGCCGGACTCCGGAAACGACTCAATAAGTCAATAGTAAAAGGATAGTCCTTAAAGCGCTCTAGCATGGTTTCGTAGTGTTGCTGGGCTAAGACAGTCGTCGGCACCAGGAAGGCGACTTGCTTACCGTCAAGCATAGCCTTAAAGGCGGCCCGCATGGCAACTTCAGTTTTCCCAAAGCCCACGTCCCCAACGAGGAGACGATCCATGGGCTTTTCTTTTTCCATGTCAGCTTTAATTTCCTGGATTGAGCGGAGCTGGTCATCAGTTTCAGGATAAGGAAATTCGTCTTCAAAGGCAGCCTGGTCTTCGTTGTCCGGACTAAAGGCATAGCCCTTTCTGGTCTCCCTTTCTGCATACAAGTCCACCAAGTCATCGGCAATATCTTCAATTTTCTTGCTGACCCTTTGCTTGGTCTTTTGCCATTCGATTCCGCCCATTTTGTTGAGTTTGGGGCTCTTACCTTCCGCCGAGACATATTTTTGTACCAAGTCTATTTGGTCGATGGGGACGTGGATAGAGGCATTATCGGCATAGACGATACTGAGATAGTCCTTGTGGTTTCCTGCTACCTCGATGGTCTCTACCCCAACGAACTGACCAATCCCGTGGTTAACATGGACCACATAGTCGCCGGGTTTTAACTCTTGGTAGCTCTTTAAGCGCTCAGCATTAGAGAGATTATTGGTATTTTTACGACGGCGGCGCTTGGCCTGGTCAAAGAGGTCACTTTGAGCTAAGAGGACCACTTGACTGTCAACAAATTCAATCCCGCCCGACAAGTGGCCAGCAATAATATTAATGGCTTCAGGAATGATTTGATCTGCCTGGGTCAAGACCGCCTGAAAGTCCATGGCTTTGAGGTCTTTTTCTAAGTCGCGGGCCTTGTCTTCTTCTTCGATAAAGATCAGTAAAGACCGGCCCATTCTCAGCCAGGCTTCAAATTCCAGCTTAATGGCTTCTTTATTATGGTAAAAAGGTGTCACTGTCCGAGTTTGGAATTGATAGAGGCCATCAAAGCGCATATTTCCGTAACCCTTCTGCCATTGAGCCAGGTAAAACTTCCGCCCCGAATAGGCCATCACTTGGTCATGACTATCTAAATAGATCTGGTCGATCGGAGGCAGATGGCCAGCTTCCACCTTCCCTTGCAGATAAAGGGCTGCTCGCTGGTCAATTTCCTGGGATAATTCAATCAGCCGGGTCATATCATCCAGAACTAGAGTCTGCCCCTCCCCCACATAGTCAAGGAGGCTGCAGGAGTCTGGATAGAGGATTTGACTAAAATAATGGGTCCGTTCGGTCCTTTCCCCCGCTGACCAGGCTTGGATTTCATCCTGGAAGATGGCTTGGACTTGTTTTTTGATGGCTTCATCTTGGAGCTTCTCAACTTTCTCTTGGGCTACTTTTTCTAAATGAGTTACCCCAGCTTTTAGGCGGTCAGGGCTAAACAAGAGGTCCTTAGCCGGTAAGATGGTGACGCTTTCTAAGTCGTCTTGGCTCTTTTGGCTGTTGACGTCAAAAGTCGTAATACGTTCCACTTCATCGAAGGCCAAGGATAGTCGTAAGGGCTGGGGACTAGTTAGGGGGAAGAGGTCAACAATATCCCCCCGGACACTTATTTCACCTGGTCGTAAAACGGCCTCCACCCGTTCATAACCCAAGAGCAATAAGTCTGCTTTCAGCTGGTCGACTGCTAGCTCTTGGCCCCGTTGAATGCTTTTAACCAATTGCTTCCATTCGGCCACTGGAGTCAAGGGACGCTTCAGTCCGAAGATAGGAGTAATTAAGATCCCGCTACTATCTTCATCAAGTAACCAGTCTAAGGTCGCCAAACGATCCCCCAGAGCTTCCGGGCTTTGAATGGCTAAGTCTTCAGCCACACTTTCTGGACTGGAATAGAGGTGGAGGTCGGCTTCTGGATTGAAGGTTTGCAGGTCTTCATAAAAACGCTCCGCCTGCAAGAGGTTGTTGGTTAAGACCACGGTCTTTTTATCTGGATTGCTGGCTTGAATTTCAGCAATCATGTAGGCCTTACTAGCCGCCTGTAAACCCAGGTAGAGAACGCTCTGCCCCGTCCTCAAGGTGTTTTTTAGCTTGCTGTCAATAATTTTCTCATTGAGATAATTTTCTAAGTTCATTTCCACGTCTTTCTCTCTTTATTAGTTATTAAATCGATTCATGGTGTTTTCAAAGCTATTGCCCTCTAACCAGTAAGAAATGGCATCGGCGGCCGCTTGGCTGCTTTCTAACATCTTGCCCTGGTCTTCCTTGGAGAATTTCCCTAGGACATGGTTAACTACCGAACCCTTGCCTTGGGGGTGACCAACACCTAATTTGATCCGTTGAATGTCTTTAGAATTAAGCATTTTAATGATATCTTTCATCCCATTATGACCGCCTGCAGAGCCCTTTTTACGCAGGCGGAGGCGGCCGGGTTCCATGTCCATATCATCATAGACCACCAAGAGGTCTTCTAAGTCGATGTGATAATAATTCATAAAGCCAGACACACATTGACCGGATAGATTCATAAAAGTAGTGGGTTTGACAAAGATCACCTGGTCATTAGCCACCCGGCGTTTAAAATAGACCCCATTGAAAGCGGAACGGTCAAAGCTTTCATGGTGGCGGTAGGCCCATTCATTAAGGACAATAAAGCCAATATTATGGCGGGTACCTTCGTATTCTTTTCCTGGATTGCCTAATCCAACCACTAACTTCATATCTATCATCCTTTTCTTTTTAACGATCGAGTAGGACTCTGTCCGTTAATCGGACAGAGGACCTCTCACACCACCGTACGTACGGTTCCGTATACGGCGGTTCAATATCTTAAATAGGCAGACTCCGCCAGGAGGGTTAATGATTTTAATCCCCACTGGCGGAGTCTTTTTGTTGTCAGAGCGTTGTGCACCTCCGGTGTTTTAGATAGACGCCAATATTTCTTACGTGAGAAAGCAATACGTTTCGCACTATTACTATCTAATCCTAACCGCATGAGGCGTACAATCTTCGTTTGACAGCTTTTCCATCGCTTCAAAATGAGTTGCCTTAGGCGATGGTTTAACCATTGTTCTATTTCTTCAATATAAGTTTTAATATAACCTATTCCAAAATAGTTGATCCAACCTTGTGTCACTTGGTTGATCTCTTTTACAATGGTTTTAAAGGTGCCTGGTCGCTTTCGACTTGTCAGACGTTTTAACTTTGCTCTGAATTTCTTCTTTGCTTCATACGTCGGACGAAAACGACAACCCTTTCGGGTAGGCATGATAAGGCAACCCAAGAATTTTAAACGGGTTGGCGAACCCACTTGACTCTTCTCATGGTTAACTGTTAATCGAAGATCTTTCTCGATGTAAGTAGTAATACTCTTTAATACCCGTTCGCCTGCACGTTTTGATTTAACGAAAATCGCAAAATCATCTGCATAGCGCACAAAACGATGCCCACGACGTTCTAATTCTCTATCCAGTTCATTCAAATAAACATTACATAGAAGCGGTGAGATGACACCCCCTTGGGGGGTGCCCGTATGACTATCAATGAATTGACCAGACATATCAATAACACCTGCACTCATAAAACGTCTGAGAATACGTGATATTGCCGGATCTTTAACCATTCCTTCTAAGTAGTTAATCATCTTATCTTGATTAAAATTATCAAAACAGTTCTTGAGATCACAATCAACGACAATTTTATAGCCGGCTTCGTAATATTCGACACACTGTTTCAGTGCACTATGTGCACTCTTACCTTTACGAAAGCCATGGCTATTTGATGATAGTTGAGGATCAATGATTGGTTCAATAATTTGTCGAATGGCTTGTTGAACAATCCGATCCCTGACAACAGGAATGCCTAATTGACGAACTCCCCCATTGGCTTTGGGAATTTCTACCCGTTTCACCGGTTGAGGTTTATATGTCGCGTTTATTAGTTTCTGTTGTAAGGGTTTGAGGTACTTCCTTACTTCGGCTTCCGCAGATTTCGCGGAAACCCCATCAATACCAGCTGCTCCTTTGTTCTTTCGAACCGCTTGAGCCGCTCGCATGAGGTTTTCTTCTCTGACGACGAGACTCATTAGAGACCCATCATGTCTTTTCATATATTCAATAGCTGAATTACTAAGCGCACCTACATACTTTTCAGGTTCCACCTTATGCCTTTGTAGGCTGCGTTGCTTTCGCAACTTTTCTGCTTTTCCCATAATTGAGCTACCTCCCATCTAATCAAACATTGATATTGTTCAGTCCTTCGTTTCCTTAGGAAACTACTATGACTTCGGCTGACTTCTCACAGTAAACCTTTTTCGACCGGCTTCTTATAAGGGGACTCCTGCGCCGTCTGTGAGATCTCCCTGGGTAAGAACGACAACTTTCTACTCATGTCACTGCTTCATCTACTGTCTCAGATTCGTGCAGTATTGGACTTCACTTTGTTTGGCAAGCTCATCCATCTTTTGACAGCCTTTCTTTATGAAGTTTCTGTACGTCAGTGCAAGTATTTGCCTCCAACTTCCTTCAGATTCCACCTCACGGTGGACACCCTTGTCTTTAGCTAACAGTTCCTACTGCAAAGGTCTGTAGTGGACTTTCACCACCTAGTTGTCGCCCATGCCAGGCGCACCAACAAAATCTGTACACCGCCCCCAGAGAGGGGATGTACAGATGACTTGCTACTAGTAATTTTCTTCATTTTAGCGAAAAAATCCTAGCCTCACAAGTTTTTTCGCCTAAATGCAAAAGAAGCTCAGACATCAGTCAAAGCTTCCTCTACACTAAGATTATTCTTCTTTACTTTTTTCTAGTCTTTGGCTTCCATACCCTTGAATTGTTCACGGAAAAGCGGACTCACTGATTTGTTATTTTGAATCCGATAGATGGCTTCAGCAATCAGTTCAGAAACAGATACTGTCGTGATCTTATCAATTTTCTTTTCCTCAGGGAGGTTGATTGAGTCGGTTACCACAATTTCATCAATATTAGCGTTTTCTAGGCGTTCAATGGCTGGGCCAGATAGGACAGGGTGGGTACAGCAGACAGTTACCGAAACAGCACCTGCTTCTTCTAAGGCATTAGAAGCAGCGGTAATGGTGCCGGCGGTGTCGATCATGTCATCGATAATGATACAGTCTTTGCCTTTGACTTCACCAACAATATTCATGACTTCGGCGACGTTGGCACGTGGACGACGTTTGTCGATAATAGCAATTGGCGCATCCAAGAATTCAGCCAATTTTCTAGCCCGGGTCACCCCGCCGTGGTCAGGAGAGACAACGACAATGTCTTTGCCTTGATAAAGATCTTTATCAAGGAAGTAATTAGCCAGTAGCGGAGCTCCCATGAGGTGGTCCACCGGAATATCAAAGAAACCTTGAATTTGGCTGGCATGTAGGTCGAGAGCGAGCACTCGGGTAGCGCCAGCATCTTCTATCATATTAGCGACCAATTTGGATGTAATCGGTTCACGTGGCTTGGCCTTACGGTCTTGGCGGGCATAACCAAAGTAAGGAATCACCACATTGATTTGATCAGCGCTAGCCCGGCGGCAGGCATCGATCATAATCATTAGTTCCATTAAGTTCTCATTGACTGGTGCAGAAGTCGATTGCAAAATATAAATATTATCCCCACGAATGGATTCTTCAATGTTAATGTGAATTTCCCCATCACTAAAGTGGTTAACATTTATTTTTCCCAATTCAATTCCCAAACAATCAGCAACTTTCTGTGCCAAGGGTTTGTTAGAATTTAATGAGAAAAGCTTAAAGTTTTTATCTTCATGTTCTGACATTGTCATAAGTTCCTCCTAAAACCTAAATGTAAAAAAACTAAGTCCCTACCATACTATCTTACCATAGATGTAAGCTCTTTAGGGTTAACTTTCCGGCTTATTTTTAGAAATAGGTAATTTATGCCAGTAATTTTCTTTATTACTTTGCCGTGACCGGGCGATGGCCAGGGCCTCTTTAGGAACGTCTTCAGTAATGGTTGAGCCAGCAGCAACAAAACTATGATCAGCCAGGCTAACCGGGGCAACAATATTGGCATTGGAACCGATAAAGCTATAGTCGCCCACCTGACTGCGGTGCTTACTATAACCATCATAGTTACAGAAGATCACCCCGCAACTAAGGTTAATATAGCTGCCTAAGTCAGCGTCGCCTACATAGGTTAAGTGGCCGGCCTTGGTGTGGTCCCCGAGGCTAGCATTTTTAATCTCAACGAAGTTACCGATATGGACATATTCTCCTAATACTGATTGGGGTCTGAGATGGGCCATGGGGCCAATTGACGTATGAGAGCCGACTTGGCTGCTTTCAATTTTAGAGGAATCCACCGTCACTTCATCGCCAATTTGGCTATCCACGATCTGGCTATTGCCTTGAATATGGCAGTTCTTTCCGATATGGGTCTGTCCTAAGAGGGTCACTTGTCCTTCAATAATGGTATCTTGGCCGATGGAGACTTCCGCATCGATTTTAGTCGACTGTGGGTCTAAGATAGTCACTCCATTATCCATCCAGTAGCGGTTGTTTCTTTGATAGTAAAGCTGGTTGGCTTGGGCCAGGGCTTGACGGTCATTAACCCCCAAAGATTCGCCAAAATCAGCCATTTGATAAGCCGAAATTCGTTCACCTTGGCTACGTAAGATTTCAATCACATCCGGGAGGTAATATTCCCCTTGGGCATTATCATTGCCAACTTGGTGGAGGGCCTCAAAAAGGGCCTGGTTATCAAAGACATAGGTTCCGGTGTTAATTTCCTTAACCGCCTTTTCTTCTGGCTTGGCATCCTTTTCTTCGACAATTTTAGCCACCGACCCGTCTTGCCTACGGATAATCCGACCGTAGCCACTAGGATCTTCTGCCTTAGCGGTTAAGATGCTAGCCTTAGCCCCTTCAGCTTCATGGACATCCAATAAGTCTTCCAGGGTAGCCCGGGTGATTAGGGGCGTGTCTCCACAAATCACCAGGGTAGAGCCTGCCTTATCAGCCAGTAAATCTTCCGCTTGTAAGACCGCATGGCCCGTCCCTAATTGTTCTTCTTGGAGGCAGAATTGACTTTGCCCTGCTAAGACTTTTTCGACCTCTTCGGCTCCGAAACCGACAATGGTAATGACCTCATTAAAGCCGGCTGCTTTAACATTGTCTAAGACGTGAGCCACCATGGGCTTATTAGCGACCTCATGTAATACCTTATACTTATTTGATTTCATCCGGGTTCCCTTACCAGCAGCAAGGATAATCGCATAACGATCCATTATTTTATATGCACTCCTTCATTTTTAGTCCTCTATTATTCTAATGAAGTTTTTCTTGGGCTTCAATTCTTTTTTGTTTTTTTACGCCGGGCACCCTTGTTCTTTTGCTGGCGTTTTCGATTTTTCTTTTTCTTACTTTTGCCGGCTAAGTGACCAACTGAATGAGCAGACTGCTTAAAAGACTGAGGCTTTTTGGCCTTTCTGTTTGCCTGGTCATGGCCTGTTAGCTGGGGCTGGCTAGCAGCTTTGGCCAGCTGGCCTTGGTAAAGAGCGTACTCTTCCAGCTCGGTTCCTTCTGGTAAGACTTGTTTGAGTTCTCTCAGGGTGCGGTCATTATTGCAGAAAGTCAAGACCAAGCCTTCTTGCCCCATCCGCCCGGTCCGGCCACTGCGGTGGACATAGGTGGCCTGGTCTTTGGCCTGGTCATATTGGATCACATAGGCTAAGCCAGGAATATCCAAGCCCCGGCTAGCCAAATCGGTCGTGAATAAATAAACCAGCTGCCCCCGGTTAAAGGCTTGGATGACCCTTTGTCGGTCTTGCCCACTCATCTCCGCATGCAAGGAGGCTACAGGCAAACCATGGTAGCTTAATTTTTGTTCCAGTAAGTCCACATCGGCCTTGGTACGAACAAAAACTAAGGCCCTAAAGTCGGCCAATTGGGCCAGGCTGCGCAGGCGGTCCACCCTTTTGCGGACCGGTGTTTGCAGGTAGCCATGGTGGAGATTGGCCCGGCTGGACAGGTCCCGTCTGAGGTCAATGACCTGGTCAATGGCCAGTAAGTCTTTAGCCTTGGTCAAGCTGTCTTGGGTGATGGTGGCTCCAAAAGCGATATTTTGCCGGTGTTTGGGGAGGCGTTTGATTAAATCTGTGAATAGAGGAAGGCTGTCAGCTTTTAGCAAGTCATCGACTTCATCACAGACCAAATATTTAACTTGGTGGACTTTTAATTTGCGCTGTTCAATGAGTTCATTAATCCGCCCTGGACTAGCCACTACGATTTCCGGCTTGGCCTTCAATTGGTCAATCTGGCGCTTGATGTTAGCCCCACCAATGACTAGCTGGAGTTTTAGGTCAAGCGATTGGGCCCAAGGGCGAGCCACACTAGCAATTTGACTGGCTAATTCCTGGGAAGGGGCCAGAATAATTAACTGCAAACCTGCCTGGGCCTGAACATGATTGAAGCTGGCTAAAAGATAGGCCAGTGTCTTCCCAGTCCCTGTCGCCGATAAGGCTAAAAGATTGTCCCCCTGTAAAATACGGGGCCAGGCTGCAGCTTGGATGGGTGTGGGCTGGTCAAAGCCCTGTGCCTCCCACTCTGCCTTAAGGGGCTGGGCTAAGTGGCTGGCTAGTAAACTGTCTTGCTCTGCTTTCAAAATTAAACCTCATCGCTCTCTTCTTGAATACTTAAATACTTGCTTCTTTGGCCTTGGTCAGGATCCGTAATAGCTAATGTCTCAGCCTCTACTTCTGACTTGGCTGGGACTAGGTCAGCCTGTGCGGTTTGGGCAGCTAATTCTTCATCGACCTCATTATTGAGGATGGCCTTGGCTTGTTTCCAGGACAAACCCCCATAAGCGGCAATTTCGCGGTCGGTTTCCGCCAGTTCCCGTTCCAGGAAAGCTTCTTTAGAAGCGGTTAATTGCACCAAAACCAGTTCTGATTGGTTATTGAAACGAACATGCCATTTTGGGGTCCCGATTCCCCGTGAAATCACTAGGCACTTGTATTGGTCCCCAGGAAGGCGGAAAACTCCTTCGGTATATTGGGGCAAGTGGCCTTGGTCAGAGGCGTAAAGGCCTCCTAGTCCCGGTATCCGAATTTGTCCGCCTTGGGCATGACCAGAAAGAACCAGGTCGGGCGATTTCTCGATCGATTCATGGTAGCGTAAGAAGGCTTCAGGATGGTGGGCGAGTAAGATCTTAGGCAGGGCTAATTGGTCCGCTTCAAGAGGGAGATAACGTAAGGCATCCCCTTTTAAGAAGTGGCGGCCTGGTTTTTCCGCCAGGCCCATAACAACCAGGTCTTGGCCATGAAGCGTGATGGTTTCCGCTTGGTCATGTAAGACCTTGACCCCTGCTTGTCTTAAGAGCTCTTCCATTAAATGGCTATAAGGACTCTTCACTTCATTGGAGCCGCTAACATAGAATACTGGGGCTAGGTTGGCTAATTGCTTGATAAAAACAGCCAATTCTTGGCGGTCAAAGGCCTTCTCCGGATGGATAAGGTTACCGGTAATAGCAACCAGGTCGACCTCCTCCTCTTTAACAGCCTTCAAGATATCGACCACCTTAACCCTTTGGTCAGGGAAATTAAGGTCGGACAAGTGGGCAATTTTCACCCCTTCCAAACCGCCAGCATAGCGGGGACTTTCAACTAAATAATGGGTTTTTCCCAGTTGATAATTTTGAAAATAAAGATAGGCCAGACTGCCCCCAATGACAGCAGCAGATTGCAAGCCCTTCTTCAAGAATTGATTCTTTTGACTCATATGATTGCCTCCCTTTGACTAAATGATCTCAGTGAGCTAAGTACTCCTTATATTTTAGCATAAGCCGCCCGCTTTATCCCAGATAAGCTCACCCGCCAGGCGGCTTGGATGGATTTTTTAAGCGGGATTGCTATAATAGATAGATGAGTTTAAAGACAACAAACATTATGGATTAGAAAGGAGATGATTCTTGGTGGCCAACCAACTGATCGAAAATAAACTGAAATTAGTTCCTAAAAAACCAGGTTGTTACATCATGAAAGATCGCAACCAACATATTATCTATATTGGAAAAGCCAAGAATCTCTTTAACCGGGTTCATTCCTACTTCCGCAGTCAGCATACCGGGAAAACCGCCCAATTAGTATCAGAAATCGCTGACTTCGAAGTCATTATGACCAATACCAACAAAGAAAGCCTCTTGTTGGAAATTAATCTTATCAAAAAATACAAACCCCACTATAACATTATGCTCAAGTACGGGACCATGTATCCCTACCTGAAAATTACCAATGAAGAAGATCCTCAACTGATCATCACTTCTGACGTCAAAAATGACGGCGGCAAGTACTTTGGTCCTTATCCCAATGTTAATGCCGCGACCAGCACTCGGGACCTGCTCCAAAAAACCTATCCCTTAAGGAAATGCGGTAAGAATGAAAAACGGGCCTGCTTCTACTACCATCTGGGCCAATGCATTGGCTGCTGTGACCATGAGGTATCGGCCCAAGAATATGCCCAACAGATTAAGCGGATTACCCGCTTTTTGAATGGAGACGTGCAAACCATTAAAGAGGACCTTCAGAATAAAATGGCTCAAGCCTCAGAAAATATGCACTATGAGCGGGCCGCTGAATACCGGGACCAAATTAACTATATTGAGCAAACTGTTGAACCGCAAAACGTCATGAGTAAGCAATACAATAACCGCGACGTCTTTGCCTATTACTACAACCATGGCTGGATCAGCATCCAAGTCTTCCTCCTGCGCCAGTTTTCTATTATCAAGCGGGATTCGGCCCTCTTCGCCTGTTATAACGATCCCGCCGAAGAATTGACCTCTTATATAGTTCAATTCTACCAAGAGCAAAACCACACCCTGCCTAAGGAAGTATTGGTACCGGAAAATATCGATACCCATCTCTTGAGTGATGCTCTCGAGATCTCCGTGGTCAACCCTAAACGCGGGGATAAACGCCATATGCTGGACCTAGCTACCGAAAATGCTCAATTGGCCCATGAACAAAAATTCCGCTTATTAGAAATGAATGAGAAGAAAACCCGGGGAGCCGTTGAGGAGCTTAGTGCCGCTTTAAATCTGCCCTATCTCAGACGGATGGAAAGCTTTGACTTTTCCAATATATCAGGGGTGGACAATGTCTGTGGGATGGTGGTCTATGAAGACGGTCGTCCCAATAAGAAGGCCTACCGCAAGTTTAAGATCAAGTCCTTCCAGGGAGCCAATGAGTACCAAGCTACCCAAGAAGTGATTCGCCGCCGCTATAGCCGGCTTTTAAAAGAAGGCAAGGACCTACCGGATATCGTGCTCATGGACGGGGGCAGTATTGAAGTCAATGCCGCCCGGGATGTCTTGATCAATGAACTGGGCCTCGACGACTTACCAGTTGCCGGCATGGTCAAAGATGACAAACACCGGACCTCCCACTTAATCTTTGGCGATGACCATGCCATTGTGCCCCTAGATCCCAAGTCCCAGGCCTTCCATTTGGTGCAAAGAATTCAAATCGAAGTCGACCGCTATGCCAAAACCTTCCACCGGCAAGTCCACCACAAGAATTCTTTCCAATCCCGTCTTGATAGTGTTAAAGGGGTGGGTCCGAAAACCCGGCGCAAGGTTCTCAGCCACTTTAAAACCATTAAGGCCATCCGCCAGGCTGATGTCAGTGAAATCCAAGACCTGGGTATCCCTGAACAAGTCGCCGAATCCATCCACCGGCTGGCTTGGGAAGGCCACAAGGGCTCGCCTTACTCAGACCAAGATAAGAGTTCTTAGGCCCTATTTCATAGTTAATTGAATAGCAAAAAAACGGAGTAAGTCTCAAGCTACTCCGTTTTTTCTTATGTATTTTTACTATTTATCGGTTGAATCTTGGTCTTCTTGATCTGGAGTCAAAGGATCCCCATCAAGGAAATCTGATTGATTCACAATAGACTTATCATAACTGCTTTCCGCGCTGCGGTCAGCGGCGAGGAGGATGTCGTCCTTATGCTTGGCTTGTTTAAAGTTGGTCTTCTTAGGGGTGTTGTAGCCATAAGGGTCATAAGGTTTCTTCTCGACAATTTCACCCGCTGGTTCAGCTGAAGACTCCTCTTCAACAGTTGCTTCTAAATCAGCTTTATCCGCTGATGATTGACTGTCGTCTGATGGGCTTGATTCTTCCAGGACGGGGAAGTCAAAATCGCTTGTTTCTTCTTCCTCTGGACGGTTCTCAACTGAGTTAGTATCTGTTACTGTGTCGGTCAGGTCAGTTGCTTTATCTTGAGGGGCTTCCGCTTGGTCTGGAAGAGTTTCCTCATTAATAGGACTTGCTTCAGGCTGACTATAATCTTCAGCCAAGTCGAAGATATCTGAGGCCGGCAGGACTTCCTCCTGTTGACTATCATCGAGGACATAGCCTGGGTCAGCATAGTCATAGGCAGTTTCATCCGGCTTATCAGACTCATTATCCTTTTGCGAATCAGAGCGAGCAGGCTCATCTTGGCTGTCAGCTGGTGCCATTACCATAATCTCCTCATCGTTCTCTTCAGGATCTAATGAAGCGGGGTCAAGAGCTGGACTCTCACTTTCTGGATAAGAAGTGGTTTGGCTTTGACTATAAGTCTCTTCAGCGACTGCCTTAAAATCATCTTGGTCTGGGCCATAGGTTTCTCTAAAGGCCGCTTCGGAAAGATAATCGTCACTGGAAGAAGCAGAATCATCCAGAGCGTTTAATTCAGAGGCATCGATGGCCATAGTATCCGCGGTAAATTGAGGACGATCTTCAGTGTGGTATAAATCAGCAATATTATCGCTGGCTTCAGCGCCAAAACCAGGGAAGTGATCATTAAGGTAGAGGGCATATTGCTTAGTTTGTTCACGGTAAAAGACCGCTTGAACCACCATGAACTTAATTAGATTACCAAATAAGAATAAGACCACCAGCACTCCCAAGCCTAATTGGGCCCAGAAATAATAGTCAGCTTGAGGAAAGGCAGTTCTAAAGTAAGCCAGCAAGGAACTGACTAGCCCACCAATGATCAAGGGCGTGAAGACATAGCCTAAACCCATCTTGAAGAGCCGCCACTTATTGCCCCGCATCAGTTGCCAGCTCATTCTCAAAGACCGGAAAACACCGGTTTCTTCGTTATCGTAAGTTGGGAACATAATGAAGTTAAAACCATAGTAGAGCCAGCTAGTCAAGAGAGCAAGTAAAAATAGTAATAATAGCGCAATCAACAGATAGAGCACATGAACAACGATACCGGTCACTTGACCAATGGCTGCCCGGGCCGTAGAAAGAACGACCACATAGTAGAAAAATAAAATCGTGGCTAAAACTAAATAAAAGACAAAGGCAGAGAACCAGCGCACAATAGCTGCCAAGAAATTGGTAATATAGTGGCGGATAGGCCGATGGGTAAAGGCTGACCATACCCGGCCAATATGATGGTTCCCCCCATCAACCATTTCAAGTAAGGACCAGGGGGTACCAAAGACCCAGACCTGAACCATGAAAAAGCTGATTAGGAAGGTCACCAATAGGGTGATCCCTAAGGCGATAGGATCGGTACTTTGTCCGACTTGGTTGATTATTTCACCAATCAAACCCGGCGTATCTAAAAATACCCGGTTAATCGAAAAAGATTGGACACTAAGGGGTTGCAACCAATTGGCTAAAAAGGCCAAAAGGCTGGTAAAAGCAAAAGTGATGACTAGATTAAGTAAAAACATCCCGGTTAAAGACAAGCGATTACCAGAAATGGCTGACTTGGCCTTATCTTTAAGCTCGCGGTTGCTTTGATTAAGTTTCAGCTGCATGTATATCCTCCTTATGACTCCTTAAACACTAAGAGCATTTTCTTCACGTTCCAATTGTAAAACAATGGCCGCTGCATAATTACGTTCAGCAGCAAAGCGTCCTGACTTTAAATGATAATCCACGTTTTGCCGGCTAGTTTGGTTCATCTTGGCTATGGCACTGGCATAACCCTTTTCATAGAGACCAGTCACATAAAAATGGTCACTCTGTATTTTAGCATGTAAATCAACAATTTTTAAGGGCTTTCGCGCTTGAAAGTCAATGGTTTGATAGTCCTGTAACTTGTCTTCCATAGCATAGACCGGCATTTTTAAGATTTCTAAGGCTTCGATCTCTTGAAAGGGCCAGTCACTGGTCATGGCATAGGCCGTATAGAGCGGGAATTGGACTTCATAGGACAGTCGCAGGGCTCTTTGAATCTCAGACTGTTCTTTGATGATCTCTTGCCAGGCCAAAAGCAGCATATTGGTCAGCTGGTCCTCTAAATAATTAGCATTGTAGAGTAATACTCCTTCTCCCAAGGACTGGGCCTCCAAGAGGGCTTGACTGGCATAGTGGTAGGCTGGACTGGCAACTAGCCCCGCTTGTGAAGCAAGACTGCCATAAGCGATGCTGGCATTAACTTGAATCGGATACAAGAGCTGCTCGAGCAAGCGGTAGGCCAAGAAGGCTGACGCCGTATGGTTAAAGGATAAGAGCCATTGGTCCTCACTTAGAGCATAGGGCGACTCCCAACGATCTGGGGTAAAAATTTGGGTCACAATCCCAATTCCCCGCTCTAATAATAACTGTAAATCGGCCTTGTCTAAGTCAGGGTAATGACCAGCAATATAAAGTAAAGTCTTCCTGGCTGTCACATGACTCTTCCTTTCTAGTCAATAATTTCAAGCTGGGGATTTGCTGCTCTTGCCGCCTTAATCATAGTAAAAAAAGGCTCGGCCTTGCTTGCCAGATTGCTTCTTAAATCAACGGGGTGCTTCAGAATCAGCTGGAGAGGTTTTGTGTTGGCAGTCAAGACATCATATAAAGCATCCAAGTTGCCGGCAAAAGTCACGCTCTTATCCATCCCCTGGGCAAAGGCCCGATAGAGGTCCTGGCTATTCTTGATCAAACGACCGTCAAGAATGACTTGATAAGCCTGGGGGCTGTTGCTAACCTGGCCATGGTAGCGGTTAGGAGATGTCTGCATCTTCCTGGTCTTATTTTTTCCATTCATTGTCTTCACCTCAATACAACTGTTTAAAACTTTGGTAGTGGTCATCCGTATAGTAGATGTCACCAGATGAGGAATAAACCAGGCGGTCATCGCCCCGATAGCCCCCGTAGTAATTAACATCGGCCTCCCGGTAAGTTTCATCAGCCGGTAGCTTCTTTTCAAAGTTACCAAAATGGTCGCCACCAATGGTTTTCTTATCGGTCACTTCCCATAAATTGCCCTTATCACTTTCCCAGCCAGCCGCCTGGGCTTGTTTTTTAGTGATGTAGTTGGGCGGAAGTTCCTGGTAGGCATTGAGATAGGCACTGACCTCTTCGTCAGAGCGATAAACCTGCCCATACTCCACCTGGTCTCCTGCCTGCTGGGAGACTTGATCCAAAACTTGGTCAAGTTCTTGGCAACCCGCTAGGCAAAAGGCTAAAATTCCCGTTAAGAGAAAAGTTAAAAACCGCTTCATTGCTATAATCACCTACTTCATTTTCCTCTATTATAGCAAAAGCCTAGCTAAAAGAAAAAAGGTGCCCAGCCCAGCATTGACACCTTTTTCGAGAGACTTGCTCTTATTTTATTTTGTCGCTAGTGAGAAATTATTGGGCGATTTTCTCTCTAATGCTTTCAATTGAATCGGAGGAATCAACGCCTAAGTTTTCTAAGCGTTTTTCCCCACCGATACGCACTAGGGCAGGTACTGTTGCCACTTGGGCTTGTTCTCTAAATTCTTGAATAGCAACACTTTCTGCGGTGGCCGTCGAATCCAGATAGGCAAACTCTAAATCATCGCTTTCAATAATTTCAATTAATTTAGGTAGGAACTTGCGGCAATAAGGACAAGTTGGCCGACCCACGAAAACTAAGGATTCTTCCTTACTATCTAGATTAGAGAGTAGGTCCTTGGCGTTCACACGGTTTAATTTTTCAACAGCTTCATTAAATTCACTTTCACTATAAGCCATATTTCCACAACCTTTCCCTACTATAATAACTTAAATTTCATAAAAATTAAAATAAATGAATTATAAAAGTCCTGACTTTTGCTATACTCAAGGGTGTAAGCATGAGAACCAGACTTGTAAAGTAAACATGAGGTGACCCCATTGAAGTCAATTTCTATCATTATCCCTTGCTACAATGAAGCCGATAATATCCGTCCCTACTACCAGGCCATGTTAGCGACCATGTCTCACTTTCCTGACCAATTGAACTGGCAGCTCCTCTTTATTGATGACGGATCAACAGACCAGACCCTCCAAGAAATCAAGGCCCTGAGCCAAGCAGATCCGCGGCTGACTTACCTGGCTTTTTCCCGGAATTTTGGCAAGGAAGCAGGTATCTATGCTGGCTTACAACACAGCCACGGAGACTATGTCGTGATTATGGACGTCGACCTCCAGGACCCGCCTGAACTATTGGTCCCTATGTACCAAAAACTCAAAGAAGAAGACTATGACTGTGTGGTGACCCGCCGTCAAGACCGGCAAGGAGAATCCTGGTTTCGGTCGCAATGTGCCCGTCTCTTTTACTGGCTGATTAACCAATTATCCCACACCCCTATTCGCAGCGGGGAAAGAGACTACCGCATGATGACTCGACAAATGGTCGATTCTGTCCTCAAAGTGAGTGAAGTCAACCGTTTCTCTAAGGGGATCTTTAATTGGGTCGGCTACCAAAAGACCTATATCGATTTTCCCAACCACCAACGCCAATTTGGCCACAGCCATTTTAGTTTTTGGAATCTCTTGGTATATTCCTTAGAAGGGATTATTTCTTTTTCACAAATTCCCCTCAATATCATCGCTATCCTAGGTCTCATTGTCTTTATTGTGGCCATAGGACTAGCTGCCTTTTTTATGGTCCGTACCCTGCTCTTTGGTAATCCTACTTCAGGCTGGACATCAACCATTGTTATTATTTTGCTCATGGGTGGTTTGCAAATGCTTTCTCTCGGCATTGTGGGGAAATACATTGGCAAGACTTTTCTGGAAAGTAAAAGGCGTCCACTTTACCTGGTTAAGGAAAGTAACCTTGAAGAAGACGACTAATAAAAAGCTTTTTACTTAGGAATTTATTCAGTCAATCGAGCAGATCCATAAAAGTAGTCCAGGACTGCCTCCCAATTATCCAGCCGGTCGGGATAATTTTCGGTCAAGTTATGGGGGGCTGAAAAAAGCAGCCCCTTACCATTAAAGCCTTGAAAATGACGACTATTATCATCAATCAAATAATCAGCCTCCAAAATCGACTTTTTCCCACAGAACACATAGTGACTATCGGGAATAAAGTCAAAATTGCGGACTAACCACTCATACTTAGCAGTAAAAGAACTAGGAAACTCCATTGCAGCCGTAGTAATAAAGACTTCATAATCCTGATTGAGTTGCCAAAGAGCCTTTTGTGCCCCCTCTATGACATCAAGATCAGCAAAATAACTAGGATCAGCCACCATATCATGGAGCGCTTTTTGGTACTGGGGAAATAATTGATCCAAGTTCTTCCCATGAAGATCCTCTTTTTTAATTTGAAAATCATAGCTTTTATTAAACAAACGAAGTTGCTTAGCTAAAAAATCCGCAATCACTTCGTCCATATCAACAGCAATTTTTTGCATAGGCGTCCTTCCTTTCTTAACGAGTAAGCAAAAGTAATTTCTCCTTCTAATGCCAGCAAGCAGGTTTTAACTAATTCAGTCCTGCTTGCTTTTTTGTTTTCACAGTCTTGTAAACGGTTTTGATGATCTTAATAACTTACTTATCCTATGCCCTATTAAAACACAGAGCCCTAGGCAATTCCAAAAGAAAGCAAGAAAAAGAGTCTGGGACAAAAGTCTCAAAACAAAGGTTCTATAATATTTGGTGTTGATGGGAGCCAACGGCTCTTCATTGGCACCATTTTTTATACACAAAAAGCCATGGAAAGCCTATACTGAAAATACAAACAAACACACAGAAAGGCGGATTCCATGACTCAATCCCATTGTATACAAAATCTCTTTAATATAAAAGATGAAAATATTGAAATTGAAGATAAAGTAGTGGAGGAAAAGAAAGGCAATATCGTTCATAAGGTTATTTTTGGGAACTTAACTAACCAACCTTCTCACTGTTCCCATTGCGGCCATATCAACGAATCACAAGCTGATATCGTTAAAAATGGTTCTTATTCAAGCGATATCTTACTAACAACCATTAATGATGGGCAACCCGTTACTTTGCGTCTTAAAAAGCAACGTTTCTTTTGTAAACACTGCCAAAGGACTTTTAATGCTAAAACTCCCATAGTCACTGCTAATTGTTATATTTCTAACACGCTAAAAAATGCAATCACTTTTGCTCTCAGTGAGACGATAGCGATGACTCTTATTGGTAAACAACACAATGTTTCCGTATCGACGGTGATTCGACTTCTAGAAGAAAGAGGAAAAGCATTACTTCCTAAATTTAATTATTTGCCCCAGTACCTTTCTTTTGATGAATTTAAATCAGTGAAAAATGTCAGTGGTGCGATGAGCTTTATTTTTATTGATCCAGTGAACCATCGGTTAATTGATATTGTTGAAAATCGACAAAAGAGCGAATTAATCCACTACTTTATGCGTTTTTCTTACCAAAGTCGTCAAGCCGTCAAAATCGTTACAATTGATATGTATAGCCCGTATATCGAAGTCATCCGCGCTTGTTTTCCCAATGCAAAAATTCTATTTGACCGTTTTCATGTCATTCAACATCTCAATTTGGCCATCAATTCCGTACGTATTCAGCTAATGAATCAGATTCGCTATCAATCACCACGTGATTATCGCAAATTAAAGCAGCTATGGAAGTTGCCTTTAAAAAATGAATGGGAACTTGACTTTAAAAACTTATATACTCATCGACTTTTTGACGGTCTCGTTTCAGAACAGATGATTGTTGATTACCTCACCAATTTATCTCCCGAATTATCGCGCACCTATACTTACGTTAATCGCCTAAAATATAGTATTTATACCCATGATATTCAGTCCTTTAGAGACTTGCTTATTGAAGTCAAGAAATACACATTTCCACGTAGAGTACGAACCATTTTTCAAACGTTAGAAAGATATCAAGAAGGTATTTGTACAGCTTTAACGTATACTTTATCTAACGGTCCAATAGAAGGAATGAACAATAAAACGAAACTGATTAAGCGCACAGGATATGGGTATCGTCGTTTTGATCATTTAAGAATACGTATAATAATGGCCTCTCGATTGGTATGTAATGATTTTCAACCTCGGCCTCTCACTTTTTCAGAAGCAGCATAGTCTTTGTGATACTTATTCATTATTTATGATATTGCTTTCTTACTCTTTATTTTCGCCTATGGCGAAAAAACAAGAAATAAGAGGTCTTTTAATCGTCCCCATTTTTCTTTGATCGGCAAATATTAAAAAATGTCATACCAGTTCTGATATGACATTAATTATATAAATTCTCATCAACACGATTTGACAAAGAACCAAAACAAAAAGGGTTAAGAAGTTAGTTTTCACTAATTTCTTAACCCTTTTACTTAAAATTAGGTATTAAAAAAGCACCCTGTTATAATATTAGTAACCACACTAAAGATTAAGGGGTGCTTCTTATGTACATACAATATAACATGAATCAAACAACACTTCCACTAGAATTATCTGCATGTATCGATCCAGATCATATTGTATTTTCAATCTATAATTTTATTGAATCTCTGGATGAAAAATACTTTGAAAGCTTCAGTACGCAGGACGGCCGTCCTGCCTATCATCCAAAGCCTTTAATCATGGCACTTCTATATGCTTATAGTAAAGGCGTATTTAGCGGAAGAAAAATAGAGGAACTGATGGTTGAAAATTTACCCATGCAGTGGCTAGTCGCTCAACAAGTTATTAGCTATCGAACGATTAATCGCTTCCGTTCTTCAGAAAATTGCAGATCTTTATTAGAAAATCTATTCGTTGAGTTTACCACTCAGTTAAAGTTAGAGAAATTAATTCATTTAGAAAATTGCTTTATCGATGGAACTAAAATTGAAGCGAATGCCAATAAATATTCTTTTGTTTGGAAAAAGGCAACTGAAAAATATGCAGAGCGATTAAAAGTGACCTCACGTGAATATTACTTTAATGAAATTCAACCGATGGTTGATGCTGGAATCCAATATGATGAAAATTTAGATCTAGAAGAAACGATGCTTCAAGAGATATCTAAAGTGCTTAAGGAAGAAATCGATAAACTCACTGAAGATATTGAGGAAACTCCTGTAAAAGGGCCAGATCAACGTAAACAAGAACGCCGTCGTTTGAAAAAACATTACCGTAAAGTGAGTCAAGATTTTCTACCTCGCAAACAAAAGTATGCCAAACAGTTTGAAACATTTAACGGAAGAAATAGCTATTCAAAAACAGATCCTGATGCGACGTTCATGCGAATGAAAGATGACCATATGATGAATGGGCAATTGAAAGCGGGATATAATATCCAAGTAGCGACTGAAAACCAATTTGTCCTTCATTATGATATTTTCCACAATCCGACGGATACGCGGACTTTACAACCCTTTGTTGAAAGTTTTCCTAATTCCCCGAAATGCATTGTAGCTGATGCTGGTTATGGTAGCGAAGAAAACCTTACTTATTTAGATAACCATAAAATTAACCATTTGATTAAATACAATCGGTTTGATAAAGAGCAGAAAAAGAAACATAAAAAATCAGCTAAAAATATGGATAATTGGAGTTACGATAAGCAAAGTAATACTTTCACACATCCTGATGGCACGGTTTATTTCTTTAGTCATCTCCAAAAACGAAAAAATAAAATGAGTGGTTATATTTCTGAAATTCAGGTTTATAAGCCTTTGGATCCAGAAAATGCGCCGCAAAAGGCGCTTTACTATAATAAAAACTATCAGGAATTAAAGAATATAGAAACACAGAAGCTTTTATCTGAAGAAGGATCTAGGCTCTTTTCCAAACGGAAAATTGACGTTGAACCAGTTTTTGGCCAGATAAAGGCTATTTTAGGGTTCACTCGATTTAACCTCAGAGGGAAAACAAAGGTTAAAACTGATGTTGGATTGGCCTTCATGGCCAATAATTTGAAAAAATATAGCAAAATAAAAGCAAGAAAATAAGAGAATCTACAAATCACGCTTAAGTAATTTGTAGATTCTCTTTTTTTTTATAGTCCGTAGACTTTTGTCCCAGACTCCTTAGTTAGCACGGCAACGTCCTAGTCTCACAGGGGGCAACCCCCAACTACATTCGGCGCTAAGAAGCTTAACTGCTGTGTTCGGGATGGATACAGGTGGGTCCTTCTTGCCATCGTCACCGTACAATTTATTTTTTTTGAGCTTGTTCGCTCAAAACTGAATCTATCATGCCTTCCGTAAACCTCATACAACCTTATCCTTTGGATAAGTCCTCGACCGATTAGTATTTGTCCGCTCCACTTATTGCTAAGCTTCCACTCCAAACCTATCAACCTGATCGTCTTTCAGGGGTCTTACTACTTTCAAAGTATGGGAAATCTCATCTTGAGGGGGGCTTCACGCTTAGATGCTTTCAGCGCTTATCCCGTCCACACATAGCTACCCAGCCATGCTCCTGGTGGAACAACTGGTACACCAGCGGTGTGTCCATCCCGGTCCTCTCGTACTAAGGACAGCTCCTCTCAAATTTCCAACGCCCGCGACGGATAGGGACCGAACTGTCTCACGACGTTCTGAACCCAGCTCGCGTACCGCTTTAATGGGCGAACAGCCCAACCCTTGGGACCGACTTCAGCCCCAGGATGCGATGAGCCGACATCGAGGTGCCAAACCTCCCCGTCGATGTGAACTCTTGGGGGAGATAAGCCTGTTATCCCCAGGGTAGCTTTTATCCGTTGAGCGATGGCCCTTCCATGCGGAACCACCGGATCACTAAGCCCGACTTTCGTCCCTGCTCGACTTGTAGGTCTCGCAGTCAAGCTCCCTTCTGCCTTTACACTCTGCGAATGATTTCCAACCATTCTGAGGGAACCTTTGGGCGCCTCCGTTACACTTTAGGAGGCGACCGCCCCAGTCAAACTGCCTGACTGACACTGTCTCCCGACCAGCTAATGGTCGCGGGTTAGAATGGTCATCCCACAAGGGTAGTATCCCACCAGTGCCTCCATCGAGACTAGCGTCCCGACTTCGATGGCTCCTACCTATCCTGTACATGTGGCACAAACATTCAATATCAACCTACAGTAAAGCTCCATGGGGTCTTTCCGTCCTGTCGCGGGTAACCAGCATCTTCACTGGTACTACAATTTCACCGAGCCTCTCGTTGAGACAGTGCCCAAATCGTTACGCCTTTCGTGCGGGTCAGAACTTACCTGACAAGGAATTTCGCTACCTTAGGACCGTTATAGTTACGGCCGCCGTTTACTGGGGCTTCAATTCAGAGCTTCGCATACGCTAACCCTTCCTCTTAACCTTCCAGCACCGGGCAGGCGTCAGCCTCTATACATCATCTTTCGATTTGGCAGAGACCTATGTTTTTGATAAACAGTCGCTTGGGCCTATTCACTGCGGCTGACCTTGCGGTCAGCACCCCTTCTCCCGAAGTTACGGGGTCATTTTGCCGAGTTCCTTAACGAGAGTTCGCTCGCTCACCTTAGTGTTCTCCACTCGACTACCTGTGTCGGTTTGCGGTACGGGTTGTTTGATTCTCACTAGAAACTTTTCTTGACAGCGTGACGTCGGCGGCTTCGGTACTAAACTTCCCTCCCCGTCACAACTCATGAAGCCTGAGGCAAGCCTTTCACTCACCTTCTCACTCATTGCTTGGACGCGTCTTTCCATCTCCGCGCTCCGCTTAGCCTTCTGTGTCCTTCCATCGCTCAAACAAATCAAACAAGTACAGGAATCTCAACCTGTTGTCCATCGCCTATCCCTTTCGGTCTCGGCTTAGGTCCCGACTAACCCTGGGAGGACGAGCCTTCCCCAGGAAACCTTAGTCATTCGGTGGACGGGATTCTCACCCGTCTTTCGCTACTCATACCGGCATTCTCACTTCTATACGCTCCACATGTCCTCACGATCATGCTTCTCTGCCTATAGAACGCTCTCCTACCATCCTACGGATCCACAGCTTCGGTGTTCAGTTTAGCCCCGGTACATTTTCGGCGCAGGGTCACTCGACTAGTGAGCTATTACGCACTCTTTCAATGATGGCTGCTTCTAAGCCAACATCCTAGTTGTCTAAGCAACCCCACATCCTTTTCCACTTAACTGAAACTTTGGGACCTTAGCTGGTGGTCTGGGCTCTTTCCCTTTCGACTACGGATCTTATCACTCGCAGTCTGACTCCCGGACTAAACTATTTGGCATTCGGAGTTTATCAGATGTCGGTAATCCAGGATGGACCCCTCGATCAAACAGTGCTCTACCTCCAATAGTCATCATCCGAGGCTAGCCCTAAAGCTATTTCGGAGAGAACCAGCTATCTCCAAGTTCGATTGGAATTTCACCGCTACCCACACCTCATCCCCGCCTTTTTCAACAGACGTGGGTTCGGCCCTCCAGTGTGTTTTACCACACCTTCAGCCTGGACATGAGTAGATCACTTGGTTTCGGGTCGACGACAACAAACTCAACGCCCTCTTCAGACTCGCTTTCGCTGTGGCTCCGCTTCTTCAGCTTAACCTTGCTTGCTATCGTCACTCGCCGGTCCGTTCTACAAAAAGTACGCCATCACCCCTTAACGGGCTCTGACTGCTTGTAGGCATACGGTTTCAGGTACTCTTTCACTCCCCTTCCGGGGTGCTTTTCACCTTTCCCTCACGGTACTGGTTCACTATCGGTCACTAGGGAGTATTTAGGCTTGCCAGATGGTCCTGGCGGATTCCGACGGAATTTCACGTGTACCGCCGTACTCAGGATACTGAATGAGGTGGTTGAGCTTTCGCCTACGGGATTGTCACCCTCTCTGATCGCCCTTTCCATGGCGTTCGACTAGCTCATTCACTCCCGTCCATCAGTCCTACAACCCCAGCATGCAAGCACGCTGGTTTGGCCTCTTTCCGTTTCGCTCGCCGCTACTCGGGAAATCGATTTTTCTTTCTCTTCCTGTGGCTACTGAGATGTTTCAGTTCACCACGTCTACCTTCCACTCAGCTATGTGTTCACTGAGTGGACCATTGTCGATAAAAACAATGAGGTTCCCCCATTCGGAAATCTCCGGATCAAAGCTTACTTACAGCTCCCCGAAGCATATCGGTGTTCGTCCCGTCCTTCATCGGCTCCTAGTGCCAAGGCATTCACCGTACGCCCTTATTCACTTAACCACCGGTTAAGTTGTATGATGCGAAAAGTTTTAAAACTCTTTCTTTTTCGGTTTTTACGCTTGGTAAAATTGGTTTATTAACATTTCTATCTCGCAAAAAATAGAAATGCGGAATGTTATGATAGTATTCAGTTTTCAAAGAACAATAGAGAGTTAGACCTCTCAAAACTAAACAAAGAAGACTCAAATATGTATTCCGAATATATCCTTAGAAAGGAGGTGATCCAGCCGCAGGTTCACCTACGGCTACCTTGTTACGACTTCACCCCAATCATCTGCCCCACCTTCGGCGGCTGGCTCCAAAGGTTACCTCACCGACTTCAGGTGTTACAAACTCTCGTGGTGTGACGGGCGGTGTGTACAAGACCCGGGAACGTATTCACCGCGGCGTGCTGATCCGCGATTACTAGCGATTCCGGCTTCATGTAGTCGAGTTGCAGACTACAATCCGAACTGAGAATGGCTTTAAGAGATTCGCTTGCTTTCACAAGGTCGCTGCTCGTTGTACCATCCATTGTAGCACGTGTGTAGCCCAAGTCATAAGGGGCATGATGATTTGACGTCATCCCCGCCTTCCTCCGGTTTGTCACCGGCAGTCTCGCTAGAGTGCCCAACTCAATGCTGGCAACTAACAATAAGGGTTGCGCTCGTTGCGGGACTTAACCCAACATCTCACGACACGAGCTGACGACAACCATGCACCACCTGTCACTTTGTCCCCGAAGGGAAAGCTCTATCTCTAGAGTGGTCAAAGGATGTCAAGACTTGGTAAGGTTCTTCGCGTTGCTTCGAATTAAACCACATGCTCCACCGCTTGTGCGGGTCCCCGTCAATTCCTTTGAGTTTCAGCCTTGCGGCCGTACTCCCCAGGCGGAGTGCTTAATGCGTTAACTCCGGCACTGAAGGGTGGAAACCCTCCAACACCTAGCACTCATCGTTTACGGCGTGGACTACCAGGGTATCTAATCCTGTTTGCTACCCACGCTTTCGGGCCTCAGCGTCAGTGACAGACCAGAAAGTCGCCTTCGCCACTGGTGTTCTTCCATATATCTACGCATTCCACCGCTACACATGGAGTTCCACTTTCCTCTTCTGTACTCAAGTTCCCCAGTTTCCAATGCACTTCCACGGTTAAGCCGTGGGCTTTCACATCAGACTTAAGAAACCGCCTGCGCCCCCTTTACGCCCAATAAATCCGGACAACGCTTGCCACCTACGTATTACCGCGGCTGCTGGCACGTAGTTAGCCGTGGCTTTCTGGTAAGATACCGTCAAGACTGGAGCAGTTACTCTCCAATTTGTTCTTCTCTTACAACAGAGCTTTACGATCCGAAAACCTTCTTCACTCACGCGGCGTTGCTCCGTCAGGCTTGCGCCCATTGCGGAAGATTCCCTACTGCTGCCTCCCGTAGGAGTTTGGGCCGTGTCTCAGTCCCAATGTGGCCGATTACCCTCTCAGGTCGGCTATGCATCATTGCCTTGGTAGGCCGTTACCCCACCAACGAGCTAATGCACCGCAAGGCCATCGATAAGTGACAGCAAAGCCGTCTTTCCAAAGGCCACCATGTGGCGGCCTTTCCTATGCGGTATTAGCACCCGTTTCCGGATGTTGTCCCCCGCTTATCGGTAGGTTCCTTACGTGTTACTCACCCGTCCGCCGCTAACGTCAGAAGTGCAAGCACTTCGTCGGTTCGCTCGACTTGCATGTATTAGGCACGCCGCCAGCGTTCGTCCTGAGCCAGGATCAAACTCTCATGAAAGAATCATGAGCGTTGATAGCTCATTTGTTTGCTGACTAGTTATAGTCTGGTCTAGACTTATTGTTTGAATTGTTGGTTCATCAACAAAATGTTGATGCCCTACACATTTGGTTCGTCTTCTTTGTTCAGTTTTCAAAGGTCTAATCTTGCTGTCTTCTGCGACAGCGACTTAATTAGTATACCATAGCTTTTAGATTTTTGTCAACAACTTTTTTAAATTATTTTCATTTTCTAAAGTTTTGTTGGCAAAAGCTCTTAGCCAGGAACTATATTATATAATCATTCAGAAGATTTTGTCAATAGCTTTCTGAAATATTTTTTGCTGGGGAGCTGTTCGCTCTCAAGCAACTCTAATAGAGTACCAGCTTATTTAGATATTGTCAACAGCTATGGTATAATTAATTTAAATTTTTATTAGCAGCTCAAGGAGGATTACTATGGATACCTATTTTACTGTTTTACCCCACCAATTGGCTAATCAAGTCGGCTCGGGAAGTTTAGAAGTGCTTTCCAGCCCCTGGCTCTTAGGTTATTTCGAAAATGCAGCAGTACGATTTTTGAAAGACTACTTAGCGGAAGACGAAACAACCGTAGGAACCAATGCTCAGTTAGAACATTTGGCTCCAAGTCTCTTGAATGAAGAAATCCGCATTCACTGTGAATTGGTTGACCACGATGATCGTCATTACCATTTCCAAATGCAAGCCTATTGCCAAGACCAATTAATTGGTCGTTTAGACCACCGTCGAGTGAAAGTCAATAAGGAAAGCTTTATGAAGAAAACCCAAGACAATTCATCCCTTCAATAGAAAAAAGCCTAAGTGGCCCAGCGTCTTTAAGCGCTCAAGGTCAACTTAGGCTTTTTATTATTCGTCATCGCCTTCTTCACGGGGTTGGTAGTGGACTTTGATTTTACGAATCCGTCCATCATCTACATCGGTTGTGGTGAAGAGATAGTCATCAACTTGGATGCTTTCGTTAATAGTATCTTGGGGAAAACGACCCAAGTGTTCAATAATAATGCCGGCCATGGTATCGGAGTCGCCCGAATAGATATGGGCATTGAATAGCTGATTAAACTTATCAATCGGCATACTTCCGTCAATGATATAGGTGTCATCACTAACTTTCTTATATTTAAAGGACATTTCATCGTACTCATCTTCAATGTCCCCGACAATGACTTCAATCAAATCTTCCAAGGTCACCAGACCAACCACGCCCCCATATTCATCTTTTAAGATGGCCATATGGAGGTGGTTACGTTTAAACTCTAAAAGCAAATCATCGATAAAGACCGTTTCCGGTGCAAAGTAAGGCTCGCGCATGATGTTTTCCATCTGAATATTTTCAAAGCCCACCCGGTTGGCTTCCCGTAAAACATCCTTGGCATGGACAATGCCTAGAATATCGTCTTTGTCATCCCGGTAAACCGGAATCCGAGAATATTGGGACTGAAGAATGAGCTGCAAGTTCTCCTCACGGTCATCTTCAATATCCAGCATAAAGGTATCTGTCCGTGGCACCATCACGCCCTTAGCCAGCTTGGAATCCAAGGAGAGCACCCCTTGCATCATCCGGAATTCATCCATATCAATAATCCCGTCATTGCGGCCACTCTCAATTAACTTCCGCATTTCTGAACGGGTCAGGCGTTCTTCTCTTTGGGTAAAGTCGATCGGCGCGATCGCCTTTAAGACGTCAGTCGAGGCGGTTAATAACCAGACGAAAGGGGTAAACACTTTATTTAAGAATGATATCGTTCCTGCCGAGAACAGGCAGTACTTCTCTGGTATCTGGATGGCGACTTGCTTAGGGAAGAGCTCCCCAAAAACTAGGGAGATATATGACAAAATCACCGTAACGATTGCCGTAGCTAGAATTTCGGCAGCGGGAATATTGGCCAAATAAGGCAAGATGTAGCCCACAAAGGTATTGGCAGCCGATGCCGAGGACAGGAAGCCAGCAAAAGTGATTCCTACCTGAATGGTAGACAGAAAGTCATCCGACTTGTCCAGTAATTGAACCACTTTTACAGCACGGCGGTCACCCTCCTCAGCCAATTGGTTGATCTTCCCTTGGTTAACAGAAACAAAGGCCATTTCTGCCCCAGCTAAGAAAGCGTTAATTAAGGTTAATACCAGTATTAAAATTATTTGTCCTAGGATCGAAGAGGCCCCCGGATCTTCCATATATCATTTCTCCTTCATTGCTTCAAAAATGTCTTTATATTAGTCTAGTATATTATAATTTTTTTCGCCCGTCTATACTTTGCTCCAAGCATTCTCTAAGGGAAAACCTAGCCTTCCCTGATCTATCTTCTCTTTCTATAAAAAAGGCCCGGACTAGCCGGGCAAAAACATCTATTCAAATGTCAGCAAGCGCTAAGCGATAAAATTTACAATTGCCGGCGGTTAAAGAGGGGAAAACTGAGACAAAGACTGCTCAGGATCAACCCTGCCGTGGTATAAACCGCTTGACGGTAAGCTTCAAAATCCAAACTTTCTCCTAATAGGGCCTTGCCTTCCGTTAAGAGGATCGGAGAATAATCCTTACTTTGTGGGAAGACACTCAGCACATAAAAGACTAAGAGACTAGCAAACAAGGTCACTAGGACTCCGCTAGAGGAAGTCGCCAGGGTGGAAGCCACTAAGATGAGACTGACAACCAAGAGTCCAAAGCCATACCAGGCTAAGAGAGCAAGGGTTAAATCATCCTGGTTAACACTACCTAAATAATACTGGGTATAAGTTAAGGTGGTTAACCAGCAAATACTATAGGCCCCCGTCCAAAGGGTGAGTAGGAAGATAAATTTGGCGAGGAGGAATTGGCTCCGTTTCAAGCCCTTGGTCAAGACCAGAATCAAGGTCCCCGTCTGGTATTCCTTAGTCAAGAGCTGACTCTCCAAAAAGACAAAGCAGAGCATGGCTAGGGGCAGGTTCTTAAAAAATTGCTCCCAGGCCATGGTCGCCGTCACTTCTACCGCTTGAACCTGGATGGCTAGGCCGTTGTCTTGGCTAGCAATTTGTTCCAGCATCCAAGGAGTTGCTAAGGCCAAGGCGGTATTCATTAAACCAATGACAAAGAAAACCAGAATTAAAATAAAAAGCTGGCCGCCCCGCCACTGGGCTAAAAATTCTTTCTTCAGTAAAGTCATTAATGTCTTCATCGAACCACCTCTTGAAACAAATCATCTAAAGACGTCTCTACCCGCTCAACCTGCCTGAGCGTTAAGTCTTGGTCAGCCAACCAGGCTAAGACAGCTTTTAAGGGATAATCTTGGCTAGAAAAGCGCAACTTACCGGTCTGGTCAAGCTGGCTCTTGGGAAAGGCCGCTTGAAAGCTCAAGCGGTCTTCAGCCTGCTCCAGTTCCACCTGGTAGCTCGGTCCGCCCACCTGATGAGTCAAGTTTTCCAAGGGGCCAGCTAAAGCAATCTGCCCTTGGTTTAAGAGGGCCACATGGCTACACACCTTTTCAACGTCTGACAAGATATGGGTGGAAAAAAGCACCGTGGTTTCCTGGCGAATATTAGATAGAATCGCTAGAATATCCCGCCTTCCTAGGGGGTCCAAGGCCGAAGTGGGTTCGTCGCAAATTAATAATTGTGGCCGACCCATCAGAGCTTGGGCAATCCCTAAGCGCTGCTTCATGCCCCGCGAATAGCCCTTAATCCGCTGCTTGTCTTGGGCTAGGCCGACCAGGTCTAAGAGCTCCTGGCTCCGTTTCTTAGAATCACTGACTGACATGCCAGCAATCTGTCCCAAAAAGCGCAGGTATTCTTCTCCGTTCATAAAGGGATAGAAGGCCGGCACATCCGGCAGGTAGCCAATATAGCGGTTGGTTTGGGTTTGACCATAGCTAACCCGCTCATCCTTGACAAAAATTTGCCCCTGGTCGGCGGACATGAGTCCCAGGATAAGTTTCATGGTAGTGGTCTTACCGGCCCCATTTCTTCCGATAAAACCAAAGACACTCCCTTGGGGCACCGTCATGGATAAATCATCGAGGATGGTATGACTACCGAATTTTTTGGATACTTGGTCCAAGGTCAAAATTGCCATCAGTCCTCCTCCTTACCGAAGATGAGATAGAGAATAGGACCAACAAATTGCATCAAGACGACCACCACGACCAACCAGAAGGTCCGCCCCCCTCTTTTATAGGTCTTGTGGGTGAGGATATGGTGGAGGGTGTAAACTAACAAAGCAACTTGTAAGACGATAACAGGAATTAAAAAGGGTAAATATTCACTCAAGTTATTCATGATGGTCTCCTTCTTTCTGAGCGAGAGTTTCGACGCAATAGCCATGGTAGTGGCAATGCGGACAAGTTAGTTTTCGGGTATAAGGGGTATGTTTAGCAAAAATTGCTGCCATCAGGTCCGGTTGAAAGTCATAATGACATTCCGGACAAATATAGGCCACTTGTTTGAAATAATAACGGCTAATACCAAGTCCATAAGGAATAGCCAGGATGAAATAGAGGGCCAACCAGGCAAAGTTCCCCTGAGTCACCAGTAAGAAAATCGCCAAACCTGCTAAGAGGCTGATCGGCAAAGCCGTTAATAGGATAAAAAGATGTAATTGTTGAACATGTTTGCGTTTATTCATCATTTTGGCAATGCTCGATAAGCCAGTGGCAGAAAGGTCAGTAAATGAATTGAGGCTTTTTTGCAGGGCCCTTAGCCGGTCAAGCTGGGCTTCTTCTTCTTGGCGCTTGGCCTCCAGGGCTTGGATCTGTTGGTCGATTAATAAATCAATCAAGTCCCGGGCATTGTCCTCATCTAGGACTTGTTTAATATCGTCCAGGGAAAAGCCCAGATCTTTCAAAAAGCAGATCGTCTTCATTTGATTGAGGTCGCCTTGGGAGTATAAACGCCGACCCCCTTCAGAAATACTGGTGGGAAGAACCAGACCGCGTTTGTGGTAGTACTGGACCGTTCTCACAGTCACCCCCGCTAATTTAGCCAATTCACCACTTGTATAAGTTGCCATCGATTCACTTCCTTTCTTCTCTTCATTAAGCATTGCTTTTCCTCCTTTCTGCCTGTAGATTAGCTTATGACGCAAGGTCACGAGCAAGTCTTTTCCCCATATTTTTTCAAAAAAATTTCCTTTTTAGGCAAAGACTTCAACAGACAGTCATTTTTTCTCTTCTCAGCTCTTATCTATTTTGTGAATACATACTATTTAAAATTTTGGATAAAAAAAGCTAGGGAAAACCTAGCTTCTTTTTTAAATACGAACTATCTATTCAAAACGTGTTCCAAAAGTCAGCTCTGACGTCCACTTCACAAACTATGTGCGATAGGCTTTCGCCTATCTTCCATAGTTTGCTCCAGTTGCTATAGCTGTTCGAAGCGCTAGCGAGTTACAGATATAGTATGCGTAGCTCTTCAGAGCTCTTTTGACTTTTGTCACACTCTCTTCACATACAAATTCTATATCAAATGTCCTTATGCGATTTTTTCGTGGAAGTGGACTTGACGGTCGATCCAGTACATGAGTGGTGCTGTGATGGCTAAAACAATCAGCTCGCTGACCACTAAGGTGAAGTAGGTGTACCAGAAAGGTAATTGGAAGGCTAAATTCAATTCAAAAGCCACAATGAAAATCATCAATGAGAAAATCACTGTCGTCGCGCCTAAGCGGGCCTTAACGGAAGGAAGCTTAGGGTAGATCCAATCACAAATCAAGAAACTAATCACCGTATGGAAGGTCCCAAAGACCAGGTCATACCAACCTAAGCCATTGGCAAAGCCATAGAAATTGGCAATGAAAACACCTGCCACCACACCCCATTTATAGCGGCGGTCAAAAGCGTTCAAATGGTTAAGCCCTTCAGATAGACGAAATTGAATCGGTCCATAAGCGATTTGCGGGGCGATAAAGTAGATCACCACATAAATCGCAGCCACTAAGGCATTAATGACTAAGGGCCGGGTTTTATTCTCTTGCATAATATTTTCCTCCTAGTTTTTTTACGTTGGATGGTTTCGAACAACGCACACCCCATTGTAACACAATTATTTCTCCTGAAAGAGGTCTTTATGGTCTCTCAAAAAATAACTTCTTGATGCTATAGGAAACCACAACTACCCCTATTCCAGCCGCAGTAAAGCTATGCCATTGCACGAGCGGAATGAGCTGGCCAAATACACCATTGGCTAAAGGTGAAAACAAAGAGCTAAAAACAAAGAGTAAGGAAAATACCCGACCTAAAAATTCCTGGTCACTATGCTTTTGGATAATGGTAAACACCTTAGCGTTAATTTGAACCAGGAAAAAGCCATTTACCCAGGCACACAGGAATATAAAGAAAAGATTCTGAAAGAATCCCGCCATTAACAAGACGACTGCTAGATACTTGACGTCTTGGATAAAGCTTTCTTCTGATTGGCCACTCCCACGATAGCTTAGTATCACGCCTCCAAGAATACCACCCAGAGCTTCTGTACTAAGGACCAGGCTATATATCTTATCAGACTCCTTTAATAAAACATTGATGGCATAGGGAATAACTAATTCATAAGAAGTCATTATAAAGTTTAATTAGGAAATAAAGACCATGACCCCTAAAATCTTTTTCATACTACATACATACATTAAGCCAGAGACAAAATGGGTGTGAAATTGAAAGGACTGACTAGTCGATAAGTGATTACTTTCATGGTAAGGCACAGAAGCAATGATTAGCGCTGATAATAAAAAGGATAAGGCGTTTATCAGGATAAAAAAATTAAAATTATTATTAAGGGAGAGAATAAGCGAACCGATAATCGGAGCGCCTACCTTAATGATACTTGATAGGGTATTTTGGATAGAATTAAAGCGTTCAATAGCCTCCCCTAAAACCACATGAGGGACGATGGCCTTGGCTGCGGGGGAATTGATGGCCAGTGCAAGGCTCAAGATCGCACTGGTAAGAATTAATATTAATTGATCATCAAGATAATCTTTATATAATACAGAACAAGCTAAGCAGGCGAAAAAGCTCATTAAGTCGGAAAAGATTAATAATTTTTTTCGATTCAATTGATCAACAAATGGTCCGACTAGAATATTGGAAAACAATAAAATTGCAGTACTAATACTATTTATTTTCCCTAGTAAGGCCGTATTTTGCGTTTGAGCAACGAGAAACCAATTGATGGCAAATAAGAAAAGGCTATCACCCATTAAGGAGATCCCATAATTTGCCAGTAAAGGGTAACCCTTTCTAAAAGATAACTTTTTATTTCCTCTCAAAATCAATTCACCCCTTTCGCTACTTTCAATAAAATGACCAGAGAACACTTTCCTTGACCACTAATCATCGATTTCTCGTCATCACTGAACCTGAATTTTTAGTTTACTTTTAAATTAATTTAATGATTATATACAGCAAGCGAGTCCTTGTCAATTTCAATCAGAAAATAGGAAAAGCCCCGAGAGTCGTTTACTTTTTCAAGTTTGACTCTAGGGGCTCTTAAAAAATAACAGAAAGCATGCTGTCTACTATTTTATTCTTCTAATCCCACACAAGGTCAGGCCTCGTCAGCGGAGAGTTCTGGCCAAGAGGTCTGCATTTACCTAGTCTTCCTTGACCTTTCTTTCATTCTCCTCTTGCTTTTCAGCCCTTTTCTTTATCGGATTACTTGGATGGGGAAGACTGGGACGCAAGCGCTTGGTCCAAAAACCACCGTGGATATATTTGGCATCATAGGAGATATAGAAGACCTTGGGATCAATGGCTTCAATAGTCCGGCAGACTTGCTGTTCCCGTGACCGTGGAGTTAAGACCGTCATGATTAAGCGGTCGCCATCCCGGCCGTAACCGGTCTGAACCGTCACCCCATAACCTTGTTGGCGCAAGCTTTGGGCCAAATGATTATCGGTTGACTGGGTAAAAATCTGAATCACTGCATGCCCCAGGGCAATCTTATCTTCTAAGAGAATGCCCAGGTAGATCCCAATCCCGTAACCTAGGGCATAAACCACCAGGTAGATCGGAGTTTCCAGGTATTTCATCACTACAGAAAGCCCGATGGTATAGATAGTCACCTCAATCATGGCGATAAAGGGCGCAATGGACCGATAACCCCGCATAGCTAACAAGGTGCGGATAGTATTGAGCATAATGTAAATTAAGTTAATTCCAAAGATAAAAAGTAAAATATACAGGTTCATAACCTTCCTCCTCCCTAGTAAAATTAGCACAGATCAGATTGTAATTAAAGAAATAATAAATAAAAAAGCAATATTAATAAACAAAGAAAAAACTACAGCCAGTCGGCAAAATGTTGCCGGAGACTGTAGTTCTAGCATCCTTTATTCTTCTAAGACCACAAAAGCTTGGGCATAGTCATCGGTATGGGTGATCGAGAGAAAAATCTTGCCCGAATAGACGGCGGTGTTCAGGCAAGGACGTCCCTTTGGGTCATTTAATATTTCTAAGTCCTGGAAGGATAGAGCCAGGCCAATCCCCGTCCCCAAGGCCTTAGCAAAGGCTTCTTTAGCTGCCCAGCGGCCCGAAAGAAATTCCATCTGCCGCTTCCAGCTACTATTGGCTTCCATGGCTTCTCGTTCATTTGCCGTTAAAACCCGACTGGCAAAATCGGGGCGCTGCTTTTGCGCTTTTTCAATCCGTTTGATGTCAACTAAGTCAGTACCTATCCCTTTAATCATCAGCCACTATCCTTTAACGAATGGTAAATGATTGCTTAGTGGATTGGTTTCTAGCTGGCTTGTTGCCTTTCTTAGCCTGGTTGCGCTTATTCTTGCCGGTATGCTTAGACTTGCCTTGGCCTTTATTGTTTTTAGGTCTTTGCTTGGAGTGGTGATTTCTCCCCTTATGCTGGCCTCGGTTTTTAGAGTGGGACTTGCCCCGGTTCTTATCAGAACGTTTCCGCCCTAAAGGCCGTTCAGGCGTGATGGACACCTTGACATCATTTTTATCCTTCATTTGGGAGCGAACCACGGCCAAGGCTAATTGTTCCGCGGTATAGTTTTCGCTGAGGTAGTTGACCACTTCTTCGTATTGGTCATCACGGTCTTCTTCTAAGAGTTCCTCAACCGCAGCTAGAGATTGCTTAACTTGACCCGTGAAGGCTTCTTCTTCCGTTGGTGGACGGAGAGGAGACATTTTTTTGTGGGTTAGGTTTTCAATGGTACGCAGGTAGCCCATTTCATGGTTTGAGACAAAGGTAATCGACATACCGCCCTTACCTGCCCGTCCGGTCCGGCCGATCCGGTGGACATAGCTTTCAGGGTCTTGGGGGATATCGTAGTTATAGACGTGGGTCACATTACTGATATCTAAACCACGGGCAGCCACATCAGTAGCCACTAAAATTTCCAAGCGGCCGTCTTTAAAGTCCTTCATAATGCTCGAGCGTTTTTCCTGGGAAAGGTCCCCATGGATGCCTTCAGCCTGGTAGCCCCGTTCAATCAGCCCGCGACTAACTTCGTCCACCCGACGCTTGGTCCGGGCAAAGACAATAGCCAGTTTGGCATGGCTGACATCAATAAAGCGGGTTAAAAGATCAAATTTTTCCCGGTCATGGCACTTGGTAAAGTACTGGTCGATGGTATCTGCGGTCATTTCCTTGGCTTCAATTTTAACCGTTACCGGGTCTTGCATGAAGTGCTCACCAATGCGTTGGATTTCCTTGGGCATGGTGGCTGAAAAAAGCAAGGTTTGCCGGTTAGACGGAGTAGCGCGGATAATGGTTTCAATGTCTTCGATAAAGCCCATATTAAGCATTTCATCGGCTTCATCTAGGACCAAGGTTTCGATAAAGTTTAAGTTTAAGACCTTGCGTTTCATTAAATCGATTAACCGGCCCGGCGTTCCCACAACGACTGGGGCGCCTTTTTTAATTTGATGGATTTGCCGGCGGATATTGGCCCCACCGTATACATTGACCGTACGGACGCCTTTTTCCTTACCTAGCCGGTAAAGTTCTTGGCCATTTTGGATGGCTAATTCCCGGGTTGGCGCGATCACCAGGGCTTGGATGTGGTCGGTATGGTGGTCGATTTTTTCTAAGAGGGGTAGGCCAAAAGCAGCGGTTTTCCCGGTACCAGTTTGGGCCTGACCTAAAACATCCCGCCCTTCTAAGGCGTAGGGAATGGTTTGTGCTTGGATAGGGGTGGCTTCTTCAAAGCCCATATTCTTGACCGCTTGGAGCAGTCTAGGATCTAAATTAAGTTCTTCAAATTTCATTAACGAAGAGATTCCTCCTTATTATTAAAAAAGAGTCGCCTGCATAAGGCGAGCTCTTATGTTCTTGCTGTATTCACTTGTTCTAGTATAGCACGGATTGCATAAAATTGCTGGTTAAAGTGTTTTTAGCCTTAAGCTTTTAAGGCAGTAACGACTTCGGCCAGTCCCATACCATGGCTGGCTTTGACCAGAATTTGGTCTTGGGGGTGAACTTGGGCCAGTAAATCCTCAATTAAAGCCGCTTTATCTTCAGGATAGTAATGAATCTTATCTTCAGGGAAACCCTTTTCCTGGAGGGCTTGGGCCAAGGCTTGCATTTCTTTACCATAGAGATAAACTCCGTCAATTTGAGGGCTATCAATTTCCTCAGCGATGCTGGCATGCATGCTGGCGCTGTACTTACCTAATTCTAACATATCCCCTAAGACCAGAACCTTGTGGCTGGTGACAGCGGGACGTTCTAATTGGGAGAAATTACGGATGACTGCCCGCATAGCACTGGGGTTGGCGTTATAGGTATCGTTGAGAATTTGGATGTCATCCTTACCCAGCAACCACTCACTACGGTTGGCCGTTAGCTTAAACTGACTCAGGGGTGTTTTAATTTGTTCCACCGCTAAGCCTTGGCTATAGGCTACCGCACAGGCCATCAGGGCATTCTTCACATTATAATCACCACTCACAGGAATGGATAACTCTACATTAGGGGATAAGTTGGTATAGAAATGGGTATGCTCGCGCTCGTTAACAATATTTTCGGCATAGACATCCTCAGATTCATCCAGGCCTACCCGGATCTTTTTGATTTCCGGCATGTCGACCACCGCTTGGTCAATCAAGGGTTCGTCGCCTGGGTAAATAAAGGTACCGTCTTCCTTTAAGCCTTCTAGAATTTCGAGCTTGGCCTTAGCAATATTTTCCCGTGAGCCGAGAAATTCAATATGGCTCTCCCCGATCATAGTAATCACCGCGACATCCATGGGACAGAGTTGGGCGAGGAAGCGAATTTCACCAGGTCCTGACATCCCCATTTCGACTACCAGGACTTCAGTATCTTCCGGCATGGAGAGGATAGTAAAAGGAACCCCTAGTTGGTTATTATAATTACCCTGGGTCTTATAGACATTAAAGGTGGTTGATAAGGTAGCCGCGGTCATATCCTTGGTCGTGGTCTTGCCAGCGGAACCGGTAACGGCAATCACCTTAGGTTGGATGAGACCCAGATAGTATTTGGCCAGGTCAACAAAGGCGGTGAAGGTGTCTTCCACTTGGATGACCGGGATCTCACTAGGCGCATCGGCGGGATCATTGGCCCACAAGGTGGCTCGGGCACCATGGTCGATGGCATCTTGGATAAAATCGTGGCCATCCCGGGCAGCTTTCAAGGGAATAAACAAGCCCCCTGGCTTGATTTCTTTAGAATTAAAGGCTACCGATGTAATGAAGTTATGGGCGGCTGTGGAGTCATAGTCCACAGCCGCCACGGCTTTGACAATCTCATTGATGGCTAATGCTTTCATCTGATCACTGCTCATTTTTCAATCCTTTATAAGTTTCAAAACGTTCTAAGGCTAATTGGATTAATCTTTCCAGCAATTGGTCATAAGGAATACCAGTCGCTTCCCATAAGGATGGATACATGGACCATTGGGTGAAACCAGGCATGGTGTTGACTTCATTGATGTAAATATCCATATTATGGGTGACAAAGAAGTCCACCCGGGTTAAGCCACTAGAATCGATAGCAGCATAGGCCTTAGCAGCATAAGCGCGGATCTTATCCATAATCTCACCAGGTAGGTCGGCAGGGATGGCTAATTCGACGGTATTATTGATGTATTTTTCTTCATAGTTATAGAAACTCTTCGACTTGACCACTTCCCCAGCCACTGACGTTTCAATAGCATCATTACCGAGCACGGCCACTTCGACCTCACGAGCTTCCACCCCTTGTTCCACAATTACCCGGCGGTCATAGTTAAAGGCCAGCTCAATGGCTTGGATTAATTCTTCCCGGTCGTTAGCGCAGGAGATCCCCACACTAGACCCTAGGTTAGCCGGTTTAACAAAGATCGGATAAACCAATTCCCCCTCAATCCGGGTGAGGCTTTTGGCCCGTTCTTGGTCCCATTCAAAATGTGTCAATGAGGTAAAAGGCACTTGGGGAATTTGGGCTTGTTGGAAGAGCTGCTTGGAAATAATTTTATCCATGCCCGCTGCACTAGCTAGAACACCCGCGCCCACATAAGGTACATTCAAACTTTCAAATAAGCCTTGAATCTTACCATCTTCTCCGTGGGGACCATGTAAGGCTGGGAAGGCGATGACTTCTTCCCCATTAAAGACCTGACAAGGACTGACTAAGTCGCCGTGTTCAGGGTCATTAGCGTCCAATGCAGGATTAAAACGGAGCGGAAGGTCCGCTTCCGGCGCTTGGTCAATCGCCGTCCCCTTAATCCATTGGTTGTCCTGAGTGATATAGACAGGCAACAAGGTGTGCTTTTGATAATTAATATGCTTGATAATTGATTGCGCCGTCATAATAGAAATATCATGCTCAGCACTTTGTCCTCCGTATAGTAAGACAATCTTCATAATTAGCCTCCAAATATTTCGTTCGAAAGTTCTTTAATCGACCAACCCTTCGCTGAATCATAGGTCAGCTTGGCTAATAACTTTGCCTCTGATAGTCGATTGATGGTTTCATCCACTTGGTCCTCTGCCAAATAAATCGGAATAACTAGGTCACTTTGCCGGGCCCAATCCACCTGGGAAAAATCAAAAATAGCCCCTTCATAAAGCAAGGGTCGTAATTCTTCTATGGTTTCCAGTGAGGGGAGGGGAATTTCCTTAGTGCTTAAAGAGCTAGTTAAGAAAAACAGTGACCGCTTGCCTACCCCGCTATCTTCCACACAGGCTTTAATTCTAAGTGCCAATTGATAGAAAAATTCATTGATATAGCGATAATAAACCTTTACCAGATGATTTTCCATGGGTAGGCAGACATAATTATTCTGTAATTTATAGAAGAAGGGTGAATGCCAGTGCCGGTTGGCATGACTCAAATAGAGCATTTCGGCAATTTCACCGGGATCTAACTGATGCAGTAACTCCTGAGAATCATAATCGATCCATTTGACATGGGGATTAGCCACGCTTTCCTGTTCAATCAAGAAATCAGAAACGCTTTTTTCTCCGCGAATCAGTTCAAAACGTGTATAATCATCAAAGGAGCCCATATCTTTAGGGCTAGACAGGAGCACTAAATTACGGGGCAACTTCTTCATGGCCTTTTTCAGGTGCAAAACCCCCAGACCACGACTGGTTACATGATTACTTGTTGGATCAAGCAAAATATAAATATAATTCATAACCACCAGCTCCCTCCTCACAGTACCATATAATGATACCAAACTTTAGACAGGAGTGACACATCTTTTTATGAAAGGCGCTCATAATATTCACTTGCTCGCCCTCCCCTTCCAAAAACATTACTATACTTATCTCTCACAAACACCCATCAAAGGAGCGATCATGGTCCATGACCTCCCTATTGCCTACCACAACTTAGTCAACCAGGTTAATGGTGGCTATAGCTCTAAAGGCTATTTCAAAAGCCCTAAACCCAGTCCTGATGCCCTGGATGCCGTCTATATTCCCTATATCGCCGGGCTTTATCCCAGACCTGTCAACCGCCCCTACCTGGTACCCAATCTCTTGGACCAAGCGACCTTCCAATTTTCAAAGGAATTAGACGACCATGAGATTATCTTCTATGAAGATCAAGCCGCAGTGGCCTACCTGGCCTTTCCCAAAGACTTAAGGGAAAGCCGGAGTGAGCCTAAAGTTTACTATCAGAATTTTGCCACAGGACAAAAACTCCTACTGGCTGAAGACTTTCAAACTTTTCTTAGTCTGGGACAAAGACGGCACTTTCCCCTACCCGCGCCCCCGATCGATAGCTACCACCGGGCTAATGCCGCCTTTCTCCATGTCAATGGTTCGGCTGATTTAGACAGACTCCTTCAACGCTACCAACGCCATCCTAACCAGACCTGGTTTTTAAAATGGGTCACCTACTTTAGTCAGCACCCAGAGGAAAGCTACCGTGACCTGGCCTGGGCCTACCTCAAAGACTTGGAAAATAAATAAATCACTGACAACCGCTCGAATCCGACGATAAAACACCTCAAGAAGACTGCTTCAATCAAGTTTTCTTAAGGTGTTTTTTATTGGTATCTAAGGCCAAACTTTTTATTCCTATCAAGCTAGCCAGGAGGGCTTAGATACGGACTGAGTGAAATTCTTTGAAAGCGCTGTTTTTTTGTTAGGCTAAGGATGTAACATTTAAGTGATAAATAGCCATTCATTAAGGAGGAAAACTTATGAAAGAGAATAATAACAATACCCTGCGCTATATTTTAATTTTTGTGGTGGGTTTAATCATCGGTTTATTAATTAGAAGTTTATTTATGTAATTAACTTCTTTATCAAAGCAATCGATGAGCATTCCTTATGCTTTTGGAATACAGTAAAAATATCAATAGATAGAAAAACTGCCCCTTGTCCATACGACAGGAGGCAGTTTTTATTTTTGGGTTAAGAAGCTTCTTAACTAAAGTATTCAATCACTTCTTTAGGTGCCTTTTCAAAAGGCCATTGTTTAACCAGCTTGCCTTGGACGATATAACGCATGGCAGCGGAAGTGGATTCTTCACAAGTCACCAAGGTCACTATCGGCTCCTTGGATTCAAGCGTGACCATGTCTACCCGGCTAGGATCGGTTTGTTGGGCATAGAAGGTTTCATACTCATAAATGTTCTTCATATCAGTCAAGTAAATTTTATCCCCTAAAGAAGTATTTTCCACCATGGGAGATAACAACAAGCCTGGCGCAATGGCATCCATATTATGGCTGGCCAAGGGATAGTTATTGACCCCCATCTCTTGGTTGGGGTAAAAGGTCCCTGCTCCACTTAAAAGAACACTCTCACTTAAGCCATTCATCACCGAAATCGAAATATTTTGTTTGGGCATAGCCAAGGCGCCGATCACATTGAGTTCGTCACTGCCTTCGCGGATCCGTTTCCGAGCAGCCCGGACCATCTCAGGGGTTACCATAGTCACTTGGTTAGGGTCGTAGTTTCCTGAGTTATCTTCCTGGTTCTTGAGAACTTGGTCACGGTCGACATTGCTTAGGGCATAAGTTTTTTGGTTAATATACACTTGCACAGCGGGAACGTATTGGTAAATGATAAAACCGATTCCTACAAGAATCAGGAGAATTCCCAATATGCGGCTCCAGTTAATCTTTTTCATAATAACTCCTTTATTTGGCATAACGAAATCGTTCTAATTATTACCCACTTTTTATAAAAAAACAAGTCAGGAAGTTGAAGTAAAGACTTTTATAGAAAAGTTTAAGTAAATCCTTAAAAATTTCAGGCGAAAGTCACGAGGCATAAAAAAAGAGCTTGACATGAATGGCAAGCTCCTTCTTGTAATCTTATTAGTCTTTCTTGGCGTTGGCGTCGGCAAAACCGTATTTCTTGTTGAAACGGTCCACACGTCCATCGGCTTGGGTGAATTTTTGACGTCCGGTATAGAATGGGTGGGAGTCGGAAGAAATTTCCACACGAATCAATGGATAGGTGTTACCGTCTTCCCATTCAACGGTTTCATCAGAAGTTTTTGTGGAACCAGATAGGAATTTAAAACCTGTACTTGTGTCCATAAAAACGACTGGATGGTAATCTGGATGGATATTTTGTTTCATTAGTCGTCTACTCTCCTTTGCGCCCTAAATCTTTTTCAATTTAGAGATTATTTTTACATAACAGCAATATACTATCACAGAGTTTTTTTGATTTCAAGACTTTTTTATTTTTCTTTCAAAGCTTGACCAAAAGAAGCCAAGCGTTCGATAAATTGTTGGTTAGTCTTGGTTTGCGATAACTCATGAATGAAGCTCTCGGTATACTCTTGGCTATTCCCCTGCATGCCTTGGCGGAGTTGCCAGAGGGCTTCTAGGGCTTGGTCACTTAAGAGCAGTTCTTCTTTGCGGGTGCCTGACTTCTTAATATCAATGGCGGGGAAAATCCGGCGCTCGGCCAGTTGCCGGGACAGGTGTAATTCCATATTGCCGGTGCCCTTGAATTCTTCATAAATCATATCATCCATCCGCGACCCAGTATCGGTTAAGGCGGTAGCTAGGATGGTCAGTGATCCGCCATCTTCAATATTTCTGGCGGAACCAAAGAAGCGCTTGGGACCATATAAGGCAGCCGGATCCAATCCTCCGGATAAGGTCCGACCAGAAGGCGGTTCAATCAAGTTATAGGCCCGGGCTAAACGGGTGATGGAATCCATCAAGACAATGACATCCCGCTTATCTTCGACCAAACGTCGGGCCCGTTCTAAGACCAATTCAGCTACTCGGACATGGTTGTCGGGTTTTTGGTCGAAGGTCGAGCTGACCACTTCCCCTTGAACACTGCGCTCGAGGTCAGTCACTTCCTCGGGGCGTTCATCAATTAAGAGAATAATCAATTCTGCCTCCGGGTAGTTTTCACTGATACCATTGGCTATTTCTTTTAATAGGACGGTCTTACCAGCCTTGGGAGGGGCCGCAATTAAGCCCCGTTGGCCAAAACCGACCGGAGCGATGAGGTCAATCATCCGAGTCGATAGGCGGTTAGGTGCCGATTCTAAGCGCAAGGCCTGGTCAGGGTAGATAGGCGTTAAAGCTGGGAAGTGCGAACGCTGTTTGGCTTCTTCAGGATCCTTGCCGTTGACCCCATAGACATGCATCAAGCCCAAATAACGTTCATTATTCTTGGGTGGCCGGGCAGTCCCTGAGACTAGGTCCCCATTCCGTAAGCCAAAGCGGCGCATCTGGGAATTAGAGATATAAATATCTTCTTGACTGGGGGAATAGTTAATCGGGCGCAAGAAACCAAATTCATTACCGGTAATATCCAGGATGCCCTCCACTGAAAAATAGCCTTGGCTCTTTTCTTGGGCCCGGATAACGGCTAGAATCAGTTCCTTTTTATTCATTTGACTGTAGTAAGGAATCTTATATTCCTTGGCGTAGTCATAGATTTGCTTGAGGGTGAGGCCTTCCAGATCTTCCCAGGTTAAGAGCTCATCTTTTTCAAATTTTGCTTTCTTCTTAGTCATAGGCACCCTTTCTTAAAGGAGTAAAGGCCCTTAGTCGTCGATATCAACCAGGTCGATCTTGGCTCCTAATTTCTGTAATTTTTCACAAATGTTATCGTAACCCCGCAGGATATGCTCAGCCCCGTAGAGGTCGGTCCGTCCAGAAGCAGCCAAGCCGGCATTGATCAAACAAGCCCCTGCTCTGAGGTCAGAAGCGGTGACCTTGGTACCGGTTAAGGACTTAGGCCCCTTGATATGGATGGTGTCATCTACCACATGGATATCTGCTCCCATCCGTTGTAATTCAGGAACATGGTTGACCCGTTTAGGATAGATGGTGTCCTCGATCACGCCACTTCCATGGGCAGTAATCAGGAGTGGGGTAATAGGTTGCTGGAGGTCCGTGGCAAAGCCGGGATAGGCAGCGGTTTTGATATTAACCATCTCCAAATCATCGGCTTGGGGGTGGACATAGATCTTGTCTTCATAGACATCCATCTTGACGCCCATTTCGCCCATCTTAGCCACTAGACCTTCAATATGTTCAAAGATCACGTTCTTCACATAAACCCCTTGGCCAACTAAGGCAGCGGCAGTGAGATAGGTCCCGGCTTCAATCCGGTCTGGGATAATGGCATGGCTGACCCCGTGTAAGTGGTCAACCCCTTCAATCCGGATGGTTGAGGTCCCTACCCCTTTAATGTTAGCCCCCATTTTATTTAAGAGGGTAGCCACGTCAATAATTTCAGGCTCCCGGGCAGCGTTATCGATCACCGTTTGGCCCTTAGCCTTGACAGCCGCCAACATAATATTAATAGTCGCTCCAACACTAACGACATCCAGATAGATATCGGCCCCAGTTAAGCCATTAGGGGTGGAAAAGTGGATGGCCCCATTTTCACTTTCAATTTTAGCGCCTAGGGCTTCAAAACCTTTAATATGGAGGTCAATAGGACGGGGGCCGAGGGAACACCCACCCGGTAGCCCCACGGTGCCTTCACCATACTTAGCCAGTAAGGCCCCCATAAAATAGTAGGAAGCCCGCAAACTTTGGATCTTTCCTTCGGGCATGGGGATATTTTCCATCTGGCTGGGGTCAATACGTAGGACGTGCTCTTGGAAATCAGCACTGACATTAAAATCTCTTAAAATACTAATCAGCGAATCAACATCATCAATCGTTGGAACAGCCTCTAAGACAACAGGACTATCTGCCAGAATAGCAGCAGGAATCAGCGCCACAGTACTATTCTTAGCCCCAGAAACTAACACTTCTCCGCTAAGTGGTCGTCCGCCTTCGATAATAAATTTTTTCATTTCGTTGATAAAATTCCTTTCACAAGTGAGGATTTGAGGATTGGGGGGTAAAATAATTATACTGATTTATTGTATACTAAAATACCAAGTCAGTCTATATCGATGTATTCGAGCTTTTAAGTTATTCTGGCTTAAATCTTTTTCTTAGGAAAAGTAAAAATAAATTCTGTTTTAATTCCTTTCTCTCCCTAAAAGCCCTTGGTATCAAGCCTAATGCCCTTTCAATCAAAATAAGCTCCAACTAATGAAATCGATCACAAATTCATCCAGCAGTTAAAGCCCTGGTAAAATCCGTCAAAAAATTCTTAATAAAAAATTTAGCCTTTTTAACAGCTAAGTTGAAAAACTCCCGATCCACTTCCTAAAAAAACTTTGTGAAGGAAAGAAGAGTGCGAGCTGACGACAAAAAGTGAAACGCTGGAAGAAATATGCGGTAATCCTTGAAAAGGATTGCCAAATATTTCTGAAGCGGAGTTCACTTTTGTCAGCGAGTAGGTTTGTAAAGGATGTGAGGAAGGATCAGGGAGGGAGATTCCTTGGAGGAAAAGATGATAAGATCAGATATAAGGATGTGAGGACGCCACCAAAGACTTGAATCACTGGAAGAAAATACCATAAGTACAGCAAGTCTGTGCGTTGGTATTTTCTGAAGTGACTTCAAGGCTAGCGTTCGAACTCAACTTGCTGATCGTTCAACTTTTCTGAAAGGACATCCCCTACCCCTTCCGAACTCAACTAGAGAGTGCGACAAGCGCAAAAAGAGGGGAGACCATTGGAAGAAGTTTGCAGTAAATCCTCAAAGAGGATTTGCAAAGACTTCTGAAATGGAGCTCACCTCGCGCTTGGAGCAGGTTTGGATAGAGTGCGACAAGCGCGTCAAGAGGGGAGCTGGGTATACAAAAAAGACTGGTTTTTATACCAGCCTTCTTAACTTTAGTCACACGCTTAAACATGCTCCAGTCACAGGACGAACGTCCACTTCAAAAACTGTCAAAGCTCAGGCTAGCTGAGCTTATAACAGTTTTCTCCAGTGTTTTCGTCCTCTGGCGTGACTGTCGCACTCTGATATTTAGAAGTCGTGGTCGTCTTCCTCTTCGTCTTCCAAGTCCTCATCATCGAGAATGGTTAAGTCGCCTTCCAGACCATCTTCTAAGTCATCTTCGGTTTCATCATCACCTAACTCATCCAAGTCAGATTGATAATCTTTCAATTCGTCATTTTCGTCACTATCTTCATCGTCGTCATCCACGTCGACATCGTCATAGTCTTCTTCGTCGTAATCTTCATCATCAAAGTCTGCTTCATAAGCATCAACATCTTCTGGGTCATCGGCATTGTAGTCGATCATGTCCTCATTGCCTTCATCAAAGACGTTGACTTTCTTACGACGGGAAGTCTTATGTTTTTCTTTGATATCTTCATCATCCATGGAAGAAACAATGGCTTCGTTAATGGAATCAATTGGGTACCAAGCCCGTAAGCCCCAGCGGTTTTCACCCAAGGAAATGAAACTTCCATCAGTATTTAATTCGGTATAGAAGGTGACCATGCGTTGAGCCACTTGGTCATCGGTCAAGTCAAGATATTCTTGCACAGCTGCTAATAATTGATTGAAATCATAAACTTCATTACTCTCAGCCAAAATTTCATAAGCCACTTCTAATAAAGATAGCTCCTCCTTATTTTGGTGGTCTAGGCGTTGTAAGTTCACTCAAGCGTCATCCTTTCAGGCTAAAAAATTTGTCATACTCTATCTATTTTACACTACATCATAAGTATATTTCAATTGCAATTGATATTGGCCCAATTCTTGGTCCAAGTCTTCAAAAATTCGGTAGTGGCAGTTAATCCTGCCCCCTTCTTCAAACTCTTCCACCTCGATCTGGTCCAGTTCACTGGACAGACTTAAGTTAGGCAAACCCTTGATCCGGTAGAGAAAGCTCTGCCTTTTTCCCAGTTCTAAGGGAATCGTGGCCTGGACAGAATGACCTGAGCGCTTAATGGTTAGGCCCTGCTTGTGGTCAAACTTCAACCGCACCCGGCTCTTAGCTCCTTGAAAATCTTCTTCATATTCAATAAAGAAAGCGTGGGGATGGGCAAAGTAAGTGCCTTTTTGGTCGATGATCAATTCCTGCTTTTCCCCCGCCTGCTGGATGTGGTTGACGCCACGGATATGAATGGTCTCCTTCATTCTACTCATTAGTCCACCTCTCACTCTTTCACTGTTTTTTACAAAGTAGTCTGTTTCTCTTCAATGAGTATAGCATAGGTGAATTTTTTTAATAAAGTCAAGGCTTTTTCCTGCTTGTCTGGTCACTGAAAGGGGCTTTGTTTATTCACTTTATGCTATAATATAGGCAAATTATTGAGGAGGGATTGCATGTTAATCAAGAATTATCTTCATCAGGGGCCAAGGCTAAGAATCGCCCGTCTCAATGTGCACTACGCCAAGGAGACGCCCTTACTCCCTTTTGCCGTTGACGACTACCTATTAAACGGCCTCAACAAGGAAGCCCTCCCCTACGATTTGATTTTACACACCTGGACCACCGACCCCACCCTCATTCTAGGCATGCAGGACACCCGCCTACCCTATCTGAATCAGGCATTGGAAGCCGTCGAAGAAAAAACCCCCTACCAAGCGGTGGTGCGACCGGCCGGGGGCTTGGCGGTCATTAGTGAACCTGGGGTAGTCAATTATACCCTCCACCTGGGTCCCCATAGTTATCCCGATAAGCTGAGTATTGACCAGGCCTACCAAATCAAGGTCCAACTCCTCCAGGACTTACTGGCCCCCTACCAACTGCAACTAACCACCGGAGAAGTGAGTGATTCCTACTGCCCGGGTAAATTTGATGTCAGCTTAGCAGGTAAAAAAATTGCCGGTATTGCCCAAAGACGGATTGGTGGAGCCATTGGAATCTTTACTTACCTCTCCCTTTACGGTCAACAAGATTACCGCGGCCAAGTGGTGAAAAAGTTCTACCAACTAGGTAAGCAAGACCAAGCCACAAAAACCAAGTACCCTATCATTAACCCCGACAGCATGGCCAACCTCAAGGCGAGCCTGCCCAGACTCCAAAGCACAGACCAAGTGACCGAGGCCTTTGAAGAAGTCATTAGCCAAGACTTAGGGACTTACTTTGAAGAGATCGACTTGGCGGCTTTAGATCAAAAGATTTTACATGACCAGGTCCAACGCATGATCAAACGTAACCAACGTTTAACTGAAGGAAGGTAGTTATTTATGTCATTTGAAGAAGCTAACCGCCGGATCCGGGAAAAAGTCTTCCGTGACCCGGTCCATGGTTATATCCATATCCAACACCAAATCTTTTTAGACCTTATTAATACCAAGGAATTCCAACGCCTGCGCCGGGTTAAACAATTAGGCACAACCAGCTTTACCTTCCATGGGGCGGACCACACCCGTTTTGCCCATTGCCTGGGGGTTTATGAAATTGCCCGCCGGATTGTCAACCAATTCCAACGCAATTATCCCAGTCAAGAGCCAGGCGACGGTTTGTGGGATGACCAAGAACGCCTAGTGGTTCTCTGTGCTGCTATCCTCCATGATATCGGCCACGGTGCCTTCTCCCACACCTTTGAAAAACTTTTTGGTACTGACCATGAAGCCGTCACCCGGGCTATCATCATGTCCCCTGAGACGGAGGTCAACCGAATCTTGACTACCGTTTCTCCTGATTTTCCCAATAAAGTAGCTGCCGTCATCAACCACAGCTACCCCAACCCCCAAGTGGTCCAACTGATTTCGAGCCAATGCGACGCCGACCGGATGGACTATCTCTTAAGAGACTCCTACTTTACCGGGGCTGAATATGGGGCCTTTGACCTCAAACGGATATTACGGGTCATGCGTCCTTACCAGGGAGGGATTATGTTTGACTATGCCGGCATGCATGCGGTGGAAGACTATATTGTCAGCCGCTATCAAATGTATATGCAGGTCTACTTCCACCCGGTTTCTCGGGCCATGGAAATGATCCTCAACCGCCTCTTAAAACGGGCTAAAGACCTCTACCAAGACAATCCCAAGTACTTTATCAAGCACTCGCCACTCTTGGTGCCCTTTTTGAAAAATGAGTGGGACCTCACCGACTACCTCCATGTCGATGATGGGGTGATGGAAACCTACTTCCAACACTGGATCTTAACCAGTGATGACCCGATTCTGGTGGACTTGTCCAAGCGTTTCATCAACCGTAAGCCCTTTAAGTCGGTCACCTTTGACTCCAATGCTCAAGCAGAAACTGCCCAAGATCTCCAAGAGAAGATTGGACAAATGGGCTACGATATTAACTACTATACTGCCTATAACAGTAACTATGACCTGCCCTATGACCTCTATGACCCCAGCAAAAAGAACCCCCGGACCCAGATTGAATTATTGGAAAAAGACGGGACTATTATAGAACTGTCGGAAGCCAGCCAGCTCATCCGGGCCTTTACCGGCCAAGAACTAGGTGATGAGCGCCTCTATTTCCCTAATGAACTCTACTACGGGAAGAACCATGACAAGATCAGCCTCTTTGAACCTGATTTAAAGGCTATCCATGACATGACCAAGACCGGTAAATTAAAAGCCCTAGATTAGTTTAACAAGTTAAAAAAGCCTTCCCCGCTTGATGTGGGAAGGCTTATTTTTTAGCTTATGGTTTCATGGGAGCTTGTCACACTCTAGTCAAAACGTGTTCCGGGTGCAGATCGATCTCCACTTCACTAAAGTGCAAGAAATTCTTTTCAAGAATTTTTGCTCTTTAGCTCCAGTTGCTATAGCTGTTCGAAGCTTTAGCGAGTTACAGATATAGTATGCGTAGCTCTATCGATCTTTGGTACACCCGTCACACTCTAGTTGAGTTCAGACGCCAGCCTTGAAGTTGAGCTCGGAAGGGTGAGGGGATGTCCTTTCAAAAAAGCTGAACGATCAGCAAGCTGATCTTATCATCTTTTTCTCCAAGGAATCTCCCTCCCTGATCCTTCCTCACATCCTTTTAACCTAATTGGTCAACAAAGTTTTTTAAACGTTTCAATCCTTCTTGAATGGATTCGTAAGAAGAGGCGTAGGAGAAACGGACATAGCCTTTACCGGCATTACCGAAGGCAAAGCCTGGTATCACCCCGACCTTGGCTTGGTGGGCTAGGTCAAGGGCAAATTGTTTGTCATCACCATGATATGATTCTGGTGCCTTGATAAAGATATAGAAGGCTCCAGCTGGGTGAACAAATTCTAAACCAATCTTAGGTAATTCTTCTAAGAGCAGGTCGCGGCGACTCTTAAATTTATCACGGGCTTCCACGACGAAGTCATCACACTCATTATAGGCAGCTATGGCCCCGTGTTGATCAGGGGTAGACACGCTGGTAACCATGGTTTGGTGGGAAACCAAGCCTTGGGTCACGTAGCCATCAGGCATGTGGATGAAACCAATCCGAAGTCCGGTCATGGCGTAACTCTTGGAAGGACCATTGAGATAGATGGTTTGGTTGGGGATTTCGTTGTAGATGGAATAATGGTCTTGGTCATAGATCATGTCTGAATAAATTTCATCACTAATGACAAAGACATCATAGCGTTTAATCACTTCGGCTAATTCACGAATTTCATCCTTGGTATAGGTATTCCCAATCGGATTATTAGGGTAGTTTAGGAGGACTAAACGCGTCTCTGGGTTAGCGTCCAAGCTTCGTTCCAAGGCCTTAGGGGTTAACTTGAAGTCGGTTTGGCTGGTATCTAAGGTTACCAATTCTGCCCCCGCAATCGCTGCTGTCATTTCATAAAGGCCAAAGAAAGGAGAAGGAACAATAATTTTATCGCCTTCATTAATGAAAACATCCATAGCGATCTTTACAGCTTCGGTGACCCCATTGGTAATAATCACATTATCAGCTTTTAAATCAAGATCTTGGGTACGTTTAAAATAAGCAACGATGGCCTCGACCAATTCTCCAAGCCCCTTAGCCGATGCATAGTGGGTCTTATTTTCATCTAGAGCCTTTTTGATGGCGTCTTTAACCGTTTCAGGGGCATTAAGATCAGGCTCCCCGATCGTGAAGGGAAGTAGACCATCAATTTGGGCAAAAGTTTCAGCAAACTCGCGAATAATAGAGGGGGCTGTATTTAAGTAACGATGATTTATTTTCACAAAAAATCCTTCCTTTCCTTTAGAAAACATTAGATATATAAATTTTTATTGATTATTATAGCATAGAAAATATGAAGTGGCGGAAAATATAAAAATTCCTCGCTATAGTTGAGGAGTAGCTATTTTGACTGACTTCCTTTAAAATATAGCTAATAATGATGCTTTTAATAAAGGAGTAATAGACGTGTTTGAAACCAGTGAAGAAAAAGCAGCGCTAAAAAAAGAAAAAGACCAAGCCAGAAAGGTCTACCAAAGCAATCAAAAACGGGCTAAAGACCTCGACCAACCTTGGCGGCAGTACTTCTTCCAGTGCCAGGCCTATCTCTACACCCATGCCGAACCCCAACTGACAATCGATGAAGACCTGACCCAACTCCTTGACCGTTTGGAAGGGGCCCAAACCCGCCATCTCTTACCCAAATACCTCTTTCCGAATGATGCCGAGGCCTATGCCCGCCAGATTATCAGAAGGCACCACTTAGTCACTATCCATGACCAACCCCACACCCTGACTAAGTACCTGTTACTCTTTCTAGTCATTTCTTATGGCTTTTACGCCCTCTTAATCTTTTTTCAAGGGTTCAGCGTCTATCATTCTTTGGGACAGGCTTTAAATATGCCCCTACCCCTAAGTGTCCTGGGTCTTTTATTGGAGCTTTTACTCTCCATCATGTTTATCTTTTTTGCCTTTCAATTCACCCGATCCAGTGACTACGGAGATGCTTGGAATGAAGGCTATAATTGGGTCTACTTAGTCATTATTACCATTATTCTCCTCCTCATCGGCTTAGTTCCTTATTTTTCCTTACTTTACCAAGTCTTAGTCATTAAGCTCCCCATTTGGCTGGTCTTTCTACTCATCCTGACCGCCAGTGGCTACCTAATCTATGACAAGGCCTTGGCTAGCCCAGACAAGGAAAAGCAAGATCTTGATGATGACCAGGAAGAAGAAAACGATGATGATGTCCGTCTGGCTAGCGGACATGGCCATGCCTTAGAGGCTGATGACCTTGAAATTGAGGAAGACAGGACGAATCGGACCGGAATTTGGGAGACCTTACTCTTCAATACCCCACTGATCAGTCGGGCTTCCTACCGGTCGCAAAAGAAAAAGCGGGCCAAGGCTGAAAAAGAAGCCAAGCTCAAGGCTGCCCGCCAAGAAAAACATGACCAAGACAGTGAAAAAGATAAGAAAGGGGAAGATCAAGAATGAAAATAGCGATCATTGGTGGAGGAATTGTCGGTTCGGTGACTGCCTTTTATCTTAGCCAGACTGACTGCCAAGTCACCCTTTACGATCGTGGCATGGGTCAGGCCACTAAGGCAGCAGCCGGCATTATCTGCCCCTGGTTCTCCAAGCGTCGCAATAAGCCATGGTACCGGATGGCCAATGCCGGGGCCCATTTTTACCCCCAATTGATCAGCGATTTATCCCAAGCAGGCATCACTTCCCAGGCCTACCAAAAACGGACGACCTGGCTTTTGAAAAAGCGGGAAAAAATGCTTGATGAACTCATGGCCATCGCTAACCGTCGTAAGGAAAAGGCCCCGCTTATTGGTCAGATCCGTCGCCTAAATCCTAGCCAGGCTCATTCGGCCCTAGCTCCTTGGACTTATGACCAGGACCTGATTCAAATTGATTCTGGAGCGGCCGTTATTGACGGCGAATTACTCTGCCAAGAACTACTCAGCGCAGCCCAAGCTAAGGGACTGACTATTATCCCTGAAGCGGTCTCCATTGACGCCATTCATTCAACCCAGGTCATCATTCAAGAAGAAAGCTATGACCGGGTCATTATCGCAGCAGGCGCTTGGCTAGGAGAAATCCTGGCCCCATACACAGAAAGTGTGGATATCCGGCCTCAAAAGGGTCAATTATTGGTTTACGACCATATCAGTCAGGCTGAACAATGGCCGCTAATTATGCCTGAGGGTCAAGCGGACATCATTCCTCACCAGGGCCAACGCCTCTTCTTAGGGGCCACGCATGAAAATGACCAAGGCTTTGACCTGACTCCCGACCTAAACGCTTTAGAGGAAATCATGACAACGGCTCAGGACTTACTGCCCGCCATTGATTTTTCAAACTACCAAGCCCTCAAGGTCGGCACCCGGGCCTATACCAGCGACTTTGCCCCCTTTTACGGGCCCCTGCCTAAATATGACCACATCTATGTCGCTTCTGGCCTAGGCTCTAGCGGCTTAACCACCGGGCCCATTATCGGCCACGAACTCGCCGCTATGGTCACAGGCAGCGGTTTACAGCTCGATCCCAGTGACTACCCGGTTGAAAACTACATTAAATGCTAATCAAATAAAAAGCGAAACTAGCCATTGCACTAGCTTCGCTTTTTATTTGCCTACAATAAACGAGTCGAGTCGCTTTCCGTCTGAATTTCTATTTGTTCTTTAATAAATCACGAATTTCCGTTAATAAGACTTCTTCATTACTTGCTTTAGCTGCTTCCGCTTTCTTTTCTTCATGTTTGAAGTGGCTAAAGGCTTTAACAATAAAGAATAAGACCAGAGAAATTAATAAGAAAGAAATAATAGCGTTAACAAAGTTCCCTACACCAAATGTGGCGCCGGCAACTTCAATGCTATAAGCCGACAAGTCGATGTTGCCTAAAATAATCCCTAATAGAGGCGTTAAAATATCTTTAACCAGGGAGTTCACAATAGCGGTGAAGGCAGTCCCCATAACAACCCCGACGGCTAATTCAATCACATTCCCCTTAGCAATAAAAGCCTTAAATTCTTGTAACATATCATAATCTCCTCTCTAGATAAAAAAACTCTTAATCAAAATGAATATAATTCAGCCAACCGATTCCAAACATGACCACCGTCATCAATAAGTGCAACTTGCGGTGCATAAATAAGATGGCGACAAACTCTCTAATTCCATGTTTGAAGGTTTCTCTCAGTGTGGTTTTGGCCCCAAAACCGGTGACTTGGTAGAGGCTTTCCAGGTTGGCATAGAGTTGACTCCGATAAAGATGGAAGGCACTGGTAATAAAAGCAATATGAGCGCTCTTGACAGGTTGGACCCGCTCGATCAGTTGCTTACTGTAGGCAAAGTTACCATGGGTGTTGGTGGCTTGGTCTTCTCGCCAAATCTTATCCTCAGGGATGCCTTGGTCTTTCAAGTACTGGGCCATAACATCAGCTTCCGACCAGTCACTCTTAGATACCGTGGCTGCCCCAGAAACAATGAGGATGGGAATGTGATGGTAGAGGAACTTCTGACGTCCCACATAGGCTAAGCATGCATCCAAGCGCATCTTTAGCATCCGGGAGACAGTATTATCACTATTAAATAAACAGCCTAGAATAATAATATAATCCTGCTTGCGATCATCCTCAATCAGCCATAGTCTCAAAGAATTGACCAGAAAGTTGATCAAAAGTAAGACATAGTAGGCCACCACAAAGTCTAAAATATGCAGCCAGTGCTTATCCGCAATCAGTTCGGGATTGAAACGGACATAATAATGCACAAAGCCCACTAGAATTAGGAAAGCCGCCAGACTCAGTCCGATGACCAGCTGGAGGTAACTATGTTCTTCCTGAAAGAGAGACAAGGCATAGGTAAACATGGCCAGTCCAAAAATTAAAAGTAAGGAAGGGGCAATGTAATTGACGAAGCCCTCTATCCCATGAAAGATTAGGGACAGCCATTGGGATTCCGCAAAGTTCGGGTCTTTTCCCATGGCGTAAAAAAGAATAATGAGTCCCAGACTAGCAATCCAAGAATCCCACAAATTACGCGGGGCAAGAATAAAGAGTAATAAAGCGATGGCAAGAAGTAAACCACCTCCTAGGTAGAAAATCATGGGGCCTCCCCACCGATTTCGTGGTAGGCCTGGTAAACTTCTTGTTTCTTTAAGCCTTTATTCTTGGCCACTTTTTTAATGGCCTCTTTAGAGGATAGCCTTTCTTCTTCCATCCACCACTCGACTTGGCCTTTGAGAGGCAGGTGGTCAATCCCTGCCTGTAACTGTTCCGCCGCTGACTTGGGATGGGGATTTCCTTCAATATAAAAGCAAATTTCCCCCTTGACGGCGGGGTTTTCCTGGTAATAAGTGCCTAATTCAGCCAAGGAGCCCCGGTTAAATTCTTCATAAGACTTGGTCAATTCCCGGACCACACAAGCTGGCCGGTCGGGACCAAAGACTTCAATGGCCGTCTCAATGGTCTGACTGATCCGGTAGGGGGACTCGTAGATCATTAGGGTTTCTCCAGCATTTTGATAGGTCATTAATTGCTGGCGGCGGTCCTTAGCCTTCTTGGGTAAGAAACCAATAAAGGTAAAAGCCTCACTCTTTAGTCCACTAGCAACCAGCCCGGTCAAGGCCGCATTGGCCCCTGGCAGAGGGATCACTGGGATACCCGCTTTTAGGCAGGCTTGGACCAATTCACTTCCTGGGTCAGAAATTACTGGCATACCAGCATCACTGACCTGGGCTAAGTTCTTGCCACTTGCCAAAAGGGAGAGAATTTCAGGGATGCGCTCCTGGGTATTATACTTATGAAAACTCTTTTGTGGCTTATCAATTTCAAAGTGATTCAATAATTTTTGTGTGTGGCGAGTATCTTCAGCCAAGATCAAGTCCACCGCTTGGAGGACTTTAAGAGCCCGGAAGGTCATGTCTTCCAGGTTACCAATCGGGGTAGGCACTAAATAAAGATTCCCCTGAGTCTCTTCATTGGCAAAACTTTTTTGTTGTTGCATGGATTCACCTTCTTTCTCTACTGCAGTCATCATCTAAACCGATCCATTGGCAGGGGATGCCCGGCCGGTAATGAAAATCCTTCACACCATATGCTTTTAGTCGTTTAATCTTTTCGGCACGTGAAAATTGCTTAAAGCGGTACTCCGCTTGGGTAGCGGCTTGGCGACTGGAAAAAGCCTTAGCAAAGACCATGGCACAGGGTCGCCGGCTGGCTGGTCGGGTATACTTAGCTCCCTTGCCGCTATTATGTTCTTCCTGCCTCCGCTCGACATCGGTAGTGTAGCCCGTATAGAGGCTATCATCATGGCAGAGAAGAACATACATGTAGTGACAGGACTGCTTATTAGCCTTGGTGGAGATAAGCCTTCACTTCTTCCGTATACACATTGTCCTTAGTATAAACATAGAGGGGGGGCAGGACTTGTAGACCCTTTTCTTGCCCCCGCTTCATAAAGTCAATGAGGAGCGTATTGGCTGGCTTATCGGGCTTAGGGTGGACAAAACGCAAGCGCTTGGGAATGAGTCGGTACTTAAGCCCAGCTTGGATTATTTCGGTCAAGCGTTCTGGCCGGTGGACCAAGACTAAGCGCCCCCGCTCCTTCAGTAAGGCTTGGCTCTGCTTAAAAATATCTTCCAAGGTCATGGCAATTTCATGCCGGGCCAGGGCCTTTTTGTCATTGGGATTAATCCATGAGTCCTGATAGACCTTAAAATAAGGCGGATTACAGGTAATCACATTCACCGATTCTGGCCTGACCAGGCGGGTGGCAGATTGAATATTGCCGGTATGGATAGTGATTTGCTCTTCTAAATGGTTTAAAGCTACCGACCGTCTGGCCATATCAGCTAATTCAGGCTGAATTTCAATCGCCTCGATTGAGGCTTGGGTCATGGCGGATAAGATCAAAGGGATGGCCCCATTTCCAGAGCAGAAGTCGACAATTTTTTGCTTCTTGGTCTTTCTCACCCGGGCAAAGTAGGCCAAAAACAAGGCATCTGTCGACAGGGAAAAAGTATCATCACTTTGGATGATCTTACGGTCAAATTGGCTTAATTGATCAATGCGCTCATTGGCTAATAGCGTCATCCAATCCCCTTTCTAACGCTTACCTTCCATACCATAAAGAATATCTAAGCAAAACATACATTGCTCAGCATTTTCTCGTCTTTGGCCATAGGAAATATTACAAATATGAAAGCCATCTTCATAAATATTTAAGAGGTTTTGTAAGGCCGGTGAGCGTTGCCCATCCTTTTCTTCGGGAGCGGTCTCCTTCTCTTCCGGCTGTTCGTTGGCTAATAATTGGTTGACCCGCTCTCTTAAATAATGGTTTTCCATCTGTAGGTCTTGATTTTTGATTAATTCTTTACCCCACTCATCGGTAATTGTCTCTAGTTCGGTCTGCATTTGGCCCAGTTGCTCGCTGAGGGTATTGAGGCGAGTGACAATATCTCTTGTCTCCATACTATCATTCCTTATTACATATTCTGATAGACCATTAAACTCAAAACCTATTTTATCATATTTCTATTTTTTTCGATGGGAGAGACTGAAGTTTTTTCTGGCTTTTTAAAACAAGGAAAAAATTGAACCAGTCTTATTCTCATTTGCCCTTTTTTCCAGTAGACTAAGGATAAAATCAGCGAGAAGGAGCCAGTATGTTAGATTTTAATGCCACTTACCATTGGATTAGTCACTATGAGGACAATGAACTCTACCAATTCTTTATTAACCAAGCCGCCCGCCATGTGCCGCTCAGTAACTTCATGGCCCTCGATTTTAAGCCCGGTCTGGACGAATGGCTGATCTTGGAGGAGCAGTATATGGACTATGCTTGTGCCTTCGACCTGCCCGAAATCAGTATCCACCTGCCCATGAACCAAGGGGTGGATGAGGCACTTTATGCCTATCTTTCTGAAGCCGGCTACCAATTGGCAATCACTGAGCTGGTCAGTCTAGCAAGCAAGCCGACCCCGAGCGGCAAAAATCAGCCCAAAAATCTTGACTTAAAAGAAATTACCGCTGATAGCCTGCCCGCTTTTCTAGCCTTTCAAGCCCATTATGATAAGGACTATGGTTTAGCCTACCAAGAGGAAATGCAGGGCTACTACCGCGAAGCCTTTCTGAAGGACAATATTCATCAGTTGGCCGTCTTTGACCAAGGGCAAGTAATCGCAGTCATGCAAGTGATCACTTCTCGCTACTACATTGAGATTGACCACCTGACCGTGAGGGAAGACTGGCAGAAACAGGAAATTGGCCGTTGGCTAGTCCAATGGGCTTATAAGCAGGGACAGGAAGCTGAGAAGACACTGATCTTAGTTTGTGACGCGGATAGTCCAGCCCGGCAATTTTACGACCACCTAGGTTTTGTGGGCCAGGGATTTGAATTAGCCTTCTCTCGACCGATTGACCAGGACTTTAAAGAGCAATTTTACTATCAAGACTAGACCATTAAAAAAGTGCTTCTCGCAAATTTTCTAACTTGCGAGAAGCACTTTTTCTTTGGTTTACAGGTATTTTTTCTCTAAGTTCCAGCTTTCTAAGACAAAGTATTCCAAGCTGGCCTGGGGGCTGACATTTTGTTTGATCATTTTTTGCGCCTTGGTCACTAATTTTAACAGGTCAAGGAATAAGCCTTCAGGGTAGGCCTGGTATTTGGCCTGGTGGTTGGTTTTTAGATCCGGGCGAACGAGGACCTGGTCTAAGGTCTCCTGCTTCCTTTGACTCTTAATTAAGAGACAATCCCTAAGTAAGAGGGTCAACAGTTGCAACAAGAGCTGGTTATCCTGGCGGCTGCGGGAGATTTTCATCCAATCAGTAGCTACCATGGTAAAGGCGCGCCCGTCTCTGGCCACAATGAGCTGAAGCCATTGGTCGAGGCGCTGGCACTGGTCATGGAAGACCTGATTCTCATTTAAAGCCAAAGCACTATCCAAGTCCGTCGTCAACCAGGCAATCACCTGGGCCTGGGCCTTAGCAATCCCTTGATCAACAAAGAGACGGACGGCCTGGTCAACCGCTAGGGAAGGGAAGTGAATCACCTGACAGCGGGATTGAACGGTCGGTAAGATCGCCTCCCGGTTATTGGTCAAGAGGAAGATATAGACATCTTGATGGGGTTCTTCTAGAAATTTCAATAAAGAATTAGCCGCTTGCGGCGTCATGGATTCCGCTGCCTCAATCACAAAGACTTTGACCCGGCCTTCTAAACCGGTCAGGGATAGATTGTGCTTGAGCTCACGGATTTGGTCAATTTTAATGCTGTTAGCATCCTTAGTCAGCCATTCCACATCACTATGGTCGCCTCGGATTACCCGCTGGCAGTGGTCACAGCGGCCACAAGGTTTATCTTCTTGACTACAAAATAAAGCCGCTGCCAGAAAGATCGCCATGTCAGCTTGACCAGAGCCCGCGTTGCCCTCAAATAAATAAGCATGGGCTAAACGTCTATTCTGGATGACTTGGCGCATCAACTGAGCCAGTTGGCTTTGTTTTTCTTCAATGGCAAAGGCTTGGGTCATTATGGCTGTCCTTTCTACTAAGAAAAAAATTGGGGAAAGCGCTGACGAATCAACTCATAAGCGTCTGCCTGCATGGCTGCGGCGGGTTGGCTCGCATCAATAGCGACAATCCGGTCAGGGTTTTCTTTCAAGAGGTCTTGGTAGCCTTGAATCACCCGGCGGTGAAAGGCGATGGATTCTTGGTCCAAGCGGTTGATCTCATCAGTCCGGCCGGCTTCAATCCGGGCAATGCCCTCTTCGGCGGAAATATCACAGTAGAGGGTTAAATCGGGCAGTAAGCCGTCGGTAGCAAAGTCATTGATCCACTTGACAGCCTGGCCCCCAAGTTCTCGCCCATACCCTTGGTAGGCAATGGAACTATCCACATAGCGGTCACAGAGAACCATGTTCCCAGCGACTAGAGCGGGCCGGATCTTTTGAGCCAGGTGCTGGGCACGACTCGCCGCATAGAGTAGGGCCTCCGACCGCGCATCGAGTGCCGTATTCGCTGGGGAAAGGATAATATCACGAATTTCTTCAGCGATCCGGTCGCCACCCGGCTCCCTAGAAAAAATGGGGGCCTGCTTTAAATCCTGGTCCAAACGTGCCTTGAGTCCTTTGATTAGGGTGGTTTTTCCTGACCCATCCGGTCCTTCAATGCTTATAAATACACCTGACATCCTTATCCTCCTCTTAGAGTTCCTGACGACCATCAAGGGCCCGCATGAGTGTCATCTCATCCGCATATTCAATATCGCTACCCACCGAAAGGCCATAGGCAATCCGACTGACCTTGATTTGGGCAGGCTTAATTAAACGCGCTAGATAGGTAGCCGTCGCCTCCCCTTCAGCGGTCGCATTGGTAGCAATGATCACTTCTTTAATCTGAGTATCCTGTAAACGTTGCAGGAGCGAGCGAATATTTAAGTCATCCGGCCCGGTCCCATCCATGGGTGAGAGCACCCCATGAAGGACATGATACTTGCCGTGGTAATTTTGCATTCTCTCCATAGCCATCACATCACGGGCCTCTTCAACCACCATCAGCACAGACCCATCCCGGTCATCATCACGGCAGATTAAACAAGGATCTTCCTGGGTAACATTGCCACAGACCGAGCAGGTAGTCATTTCCTGCTTAACCCGGTGCAAGGCCTCGGCAAAATCATTCACATCGGCCTGGTCCATATCCAGGACAAAAAATGCTAAACGAGCCGCCGTCTTTGCCCCAATCCCAGGTAATTTCTTAAAGCTATCGATCAGGCGAGCGATCGGTTCGGGATATTGCATAGTTTCAACTCCTTCTAATGAAAAAGTGGGGAAAGTCTTCAGACAACTTGAGTCTGAGCTCCCCCACTTCCTAAAGCAAGTTCCTAGAAGCCGGGAAAGCCTTTAGAAAGGTTCCCCATATTCGATTCTTGAGCACTATCCACCTTACTTAAACCGTCATTGACTGCAGCAATAAGAAGGTCACTGAGCATATCAGGATCTTCAGGATCAATCACTGCTGGATCCATTTCAATCGCTTTGACCCGGCGGTCGCCTCCCACCTTGGCCTTAATCATACCTGAGGGCTCCTTGCCTTCAAAGACTTGTTTTTCCAAGTCCTTTTGCGATTCTTCTAATTTTGCTTGCATTTTTTTGGCTTCTTTGAGCATTTTTTGCATATTCATCATATTGTTTGCCATTTCATTTCCTCTTTCCTTCTTTGATTAATCATTGCTGAGGGTTATATGATCATTGTCAGCCCCAAAAAGATCAGCCATGGTCTGGGTGAGCGGATCTTGGGCTTCTTGGTCTTCCTTTGCCAGCCATGCTGAAGTCGACTCCTCTTGCGCTTGTGAGCGATCGGCTTTTTGGTCTGCAGGAACTTCAGCCTCTTGGTCAGCGACTGGACTGGCTGGACTGTCGGCTTGGTCGGATCCATTGTTTTCCTTTTCGGCTTGGGACTGGATCAGTTCATCCTTGCGGCCTTCGTGGTAGGCCTTGACATAACGGCCCCTGGCTTCCTGCCATTGATCACTAGTCATCACCAGCATCCGGCCGGGGTGGTTAATTTGATTTTGCAAGTGGTTGGCGACTGCCTTTTGTAATTCCTTGTCCTCAAATACCCTTTGGCAGAAAATTTCATAGTCAAAACTCAAGACAAAGGCCTCGGGGCTGGCAGCTACCGGCTCGGTTTGGTGGAGGAGGGCCTGTTGGACAGTAGGAAGAGACCCGACCACCTGATCCCAAACACTGCTTAGCTGGTTGAGGTCGGTTTTTGTGGCCTGGCTCAGGGTTTTATAGATGGCTGAATAGGCCGGCTTAAATTGCCCTTGGACCTGCTTGGGCCGCTTATCATTCGCTGACTTAGCTGCCTCTTTAGCAGGGGCGGGGCTGGCTGAGGCTTGCCCTTGACTGGCTTGCAGTTGAGCAAGTTCTTCTTTTAAGGCTTGGACTTCTTGATTTAATTGGGTCAAGTGCTTTTGTTCCCCATCACTTGGAACCTGGTCAGTCGCTCGCGAGGGACTACTTTCTCTATCTGGCCAGTCAGCCAACTTAATGGTGGCCACTTCTAAATAAATATCGCCTTGGATAGCAAAGCGAATATCTTCTTGAACCGAGCGAAATTCTTTCATCATTTGGTAGATCAGCTGGCGGTCTAAGCCCTTGGCCAAGTCGTAGAAGGACTGGTCATAGTTTTTTATCAGATCCGTCTCTTGAGCGGCTTGACTTTGGTTAGCTAATAAGAGGTCCCGAGTAAAGAGCAACATTTCCTCAACAAAACGGCTGGCTTCTCGGCCCGCTTGAAGGATCTGCCTTAAAACCTCCAGGGCTTGGTCCGTGTCGCCTTGGCTTATGGCGGCGACATAGCTAATTTTTTGCTCATCGCTTAAAATTCCCGTCACTTGTCGGGTCATGGCCGTGGTAATCGTCCCTTGGGAGAAAGAAATCACCTGGTCCAAGAGACTCAAAGCATCCCGCATGCCTCCATTGGCATCTTGGGCAATCAGGTCCAAGGCTTCGGCTTCATAAGTAACCCCCTCTTGGTCTAAGATATAGGCCATCCGCTCCTTGATGGCTTGGTTAGAGAGCCGTTTAAAGTCAAAGCGCTGGGTACGTGAAATCACAGTTGCCGGAATTTTGTGGGCTTCGGTAGTCGCTAAGATGAAGATGACCCGGCTGGGTGGCTCTTCCAAGGTTTTTAACAGGGCATTAAAAGCCCCGGTTGAGAGCATGTGGACTTCATCGATAATGTAGACCTTATAAGTCGCCTCAGTAGGGGCATAACGGACCTTGTCGCGGATATCCCGGATTTCCTCCACCCCATTGTTAGACGCCGCATCGATTTCAATCACATCCGCCAAACGGCCTTCGGTAATGGCCTGGCAGAGATGGCATGCATTGCAGGGTTCACCATCTTTTTGTTGGGGACAGTTAATCGCCTTAGCAAAAATTTTAGCGGCAGAGGTCTTCCCTGTTCCCCGCGGGCCATTAAATAAATAAGCATGGCTGGTCTTATCTTGGCTGATAGCATTCTTCAAGGTCCTTGAAACCGCTTCTTGGCCGACAATATCCGCAAAAGTCTGCGGCCGCCACTTCCGGTATAAAGCTTGATAACTCATCATGGCCTCCCTTCCTTCATTCTCAACCATTATAACCAAATCCCCTCTAGATATCCATGGATGAGCTAAAATACTCTCGGCCAGCTAGCTCGTAAAAGTACGGCTCTTGGGCCAAGTCTTTAGGGATTAAGGGAAAATTCTTAGTCATTTTTTGAAAATAAAAAAGTTGGAACCTTTGTCCCAACCTTGAATAAGTGCATAACGTACAACACAAGACAAGCAAATGCTTATAGCTGCTTCCTTCCGGATCTGACTCGGTTCACACCCTTGCCTTTGTCGTACGGTCTTTCGACAAATTATATACTAGCATGTTTTTAGCTCACTTGTCAAACCCTAAGACTTGGGTTTGCGGGAAGCGGCCTTGCGACGCTTGCGCAGGTCCTTAAAAAAACGCTTGAGGAGTTGACTGCATTCCTCTCCTCTCAGCCCACTCACTAAGTCAACTTGGTGGTTGAGCCTGGGATCTTGGACCAAATTCATGAGTGACCCACAGCTTCCCGCCTTAGGGTCACTGGCCCCATAGTAGAGGCAGCGAATCCGGCTCAAGACAATGGCCCCACTACACATGCTACAAGGCTCTAGGGTGACATAGAGGTCAACATCATTCAAGCGCCAATTATTTAAGTAGCGGTTGGCCTGGCGAATCGCCTGCATTTCGGCATGGTCAGTAGCATCCTGGCTCTTTTCGCGTAGATTATAACCCCGTCCAATCACCTGACCTTGGTAAACGGCCACTGCCCCAATGGGAACCTCATCAATCGCTTGGGCCTTTTTGGCTAGGTCAATGGCGGCTTGCATAAAATCATCTGCCTTGTCATCCATGGCTCATCCCCCCTCTAACTTCCTTTTATTATAACTAAGAGCAGACGAAAGGAGCAAGTGTGACCAGGAGTCTTCCTTAATCACTTGAAGCAGTCTGCTTTTGCTTCAGGCTAAGCACCCCTTTCAGAAAAAAAAGCTCTTGACTGCAGCAGCCAAGAGCTAAAATGATTATTTAGCGTTCAGTAATTGTTCTTTAGTATGAACCAGACTGGTTAAGAATTGGTTATAAGGGGTTGGCACATTGAGTTTTTCACCCTTTTGGGCGATAGCACCGTTAATGTAGTCAATTTCAGTAAGGCGGTGATTGGTAACCAAGTCTTGGTACATGGATGGGAAGTGACCACCAATGGTTTCGCGGTTAAAGCATTCACCCACGTGTTCGATCATTTCATCCAGGTCCATTTCCACCCCTTCGGCATTGGCCACATCAACCACTTCTTTAACTAATTGGTTAATGAGATCGTGGGAAGCTTGAGCGTCTCCCAAGTCTGCCATATTACATTCTAAGATCGTACACAAGCCGTTCATGGTGGCGTTAACGCAGACTTTCTTGTAGATGAGGTAGTAGATTTCTTTTTCATAGATCCCGTTTAGGCCAGCTTCATCGAGTAATTCAACGATTTTCTTAGCTGCTGCTGCCGATTCCTCGCTCTTACCCAGGTTAAGTAGGTTCACATAGCCATTACCGAATAACTTCGGACGCCCAGGGCCTTCTAAGCCAGCTGTCCACATGGTGTTTCCTAAAACGATTTGTTCATCATCAAAATATTGACGGAGGATGTCATCATAGCCAATCCCGTTCATGAGACATAAAACCTTGGTTTGGTCAGTCACAATGGAGCGAGTTGCTTGGATAGCGTCTTCCAATTGCATGGCCTTGGTGAAAACAATTAATAAGTCTGCCTTCAAGTCAGGGTCATAGTCATCGAATGAATAGATATCAATATCGACTTGAACCTCTTCCCCGTTATAGTTAGCGCGGATTCCGTGTTCGCGGATGGCTGCAATATTCTTATCCCACCCATCGAGTAAGACAACATCCTTACCAGCTTTTTTAAACATTAAGCCGAAACGGGAACCCATACCACCGGCACCCAATATAACAATTTTCATCTTTTTTCCTCCTTCACTGTTTGGCAAAATACAATGTGTTAAATTTACTTTTGTCTATTGTAGCATGGATTTTCCCAATTACAAAAAGCTTTTATAATAAAATAAAAAGCGGTCTGACCGAGTCATAACCGCTTCATGTAGTTAAGTATTGCTGTTTAGTGCCAAAGCACTCGCATCGATGAGAGTTTAGGCAAAACGTTCTACCCATTCAGGTAAATCAAGTTGATCAACTTGTTTAGCTAGACGTTTTCCTTGCTTTTGTGCCTTATCAGAAACATCGTCCCAAGCCTTGCTTAGCGTTTGATTTTGGTCTTCTTCATACATTGCCAAGGCGACAATGGCTGTAATAGCAGCAGCTGTACCTAAACCAATTAATACTAATTTTGTTGTCTTGTCCATAGTAACCCTCCTCTTTATTAAGCTTGTCTTTATCATACACTAAAAGCGATATAAAGTCTTCTTTGGACTATCCGAGGGACAGACTTTCCTCGACCTTGGCCAAATCAGCCTGACTTTCGCTGCCGTCTCCGTGTTGGGTACGGATGTAGAAATTGCCTTGGCGACTACCCACTTGGAGGCGGTCTCCCGCTTGGACCTTGCCTTCAATAAGCAAGTCACTCAGGGCATCTTCAATTTGTCTTTGGATGAGACGGCGAACTGGCCGGGCGCCCATTTCTGGGTCATAACCGTCCTTAGCCAGTTGCTTAATCGCCCCATTGGTAAAGCGTAAGGTCAATCCTTGTTCTTCAACTTGTTGGCTAATTTGATCGGTAAATTTGCGGACAATCTCCTTCAAGTTATCTTGACTCAGGGCGTGGAAGACGATCACTTCGTCAACCCGGTTAAGAAACTCCGGTCGGAAAGTCTTCTTCAAAGCATCCAAGACTTGCTTCTTCATGGTTTGATAGTCTTTTTCTTGGTTTCCTTGGCCAAAGCCGACCAACTTCTCATCCCGTAATTCAGTGGCCCCAATATTAGAGGTCATGATAACCACAGTATTTCTGAAGTCCACCGTCCGACCCTTGCTGTCAGTGATATAACCGTCATCGAGGACTTGGAGTAAGAGGTCAAAAACATCCGGATGGGCCTTCTCAATTTCATCAAAGAGGACAATAGAATAAGGGTGTTGACGGATCTTTTCAGTCAGTTGGCCCCCTTCTTCGTAGCCAATATAACCAGGTGCTGACCCGATCATCCGGCTAGAAGAATATTTCTCCATGTATTCAGACATATCTAATCGAATCAGGGCCTCTTGGGAGCCAAAGAGAGTTTCGGCTAAGGTCTTGGCTAATTCGGTTTTCCCAACCCCGGTCGGGCCGAGAAACATAAAGGAACCAATAGGACGGTTTCTTTGTCCTAAACCACTGCGTGAGCGTTTGATGGCCCGGGCGACGGCATTGACTGCTTCATCCTGGCCCTTGATCCGGTCATGGAGACGGTCCTCTAGGTGAATTAAGCGGTCATTGTCACTTTGACTCAGCTCTTGCACAGGAATACCGGTCCACGCATGGATCAAGTTTTCCACGTCTTGGCTAGTCAAGCTTAAGTCATAGCTGTCTTGACCCTCTTGGTCGCCTTCATCTTCTTCCAAACGACCGAGCTCTCTGACTAAGTCTGCTTGTTGGGCATGGACCGCAGCCGCCTTTTGAAAGGCCTGGTTACGGACATGGTATTCTTTTTCTTGGTTGAGACGTTTTAATTCCTGTTCAATTTGATATTTCTTTCGCCGAGCCCCATTAGCTATCGGATTATCCAGACGCTTGGTAGCGGCTGCCTCGTCCATAACATCAATAGCCTTATCCGGTAGGAAACGGTCCGACAGATAACGGGAACTCAAGCGTACACAGGCGCTAATGCTGTCATCAGGGATGGCCACTTGGTGGTATTTTTCATAAGCAGGCCGGATCCCTTTCAGGATGGCCTCAGTATCTTCCAGGCTTGGTTCTTCAACTAAAATTTTAGCAAAACGTCTTTCCAAGGCCGCATCTTTTTCAATGTATTTTTGGTATTCATTGAGGGTGGTTGCCCCAATTAATTGGACTTGGCCCCGGCTCAGGGCAGGTTTTAGCAGGTTGGAGGCATCAATCGCCCCTTCTGCTCCCCCAGCACCAATAATGGTATGAATTTCATCGATAAAGAGAATAATATTGCCTTGATCTTCAATTTCTTCAATTAAATGCTTCATCCGGTCTTCAAACTCACCACGGTACTTAGTCCCAGCCACTAAAGACCCGATATCTAAGACCATGAGGCGTTTATCCAGCAAGTTTTCGGGAACCTGGTGCTGGCTCATTTGGATGGCCAGGGCTTCAACAATGGCGGTTTTGCCGACACCCGGTTCACCAACTAAAACAGGGTTATTCTTGGTCCGGCGGCTTAAGACTTGCATAAGCCGGCGCATTTCTTGTTGGCGGCCGATCACTGGGTCCAACTTGCCATCCTTGGCAGCTTGAGTCAGGTCCTTGGCAATACTATCCAGGGTTGGCGTTTTGCTTTTGCCTTGTTTGCCCCGTGGCTTTTTCGTCCGATTTCTGACCGGTTCTTTTTGCCCTAACATCTGATAGACATCACTACGCAGGCGATTAACATCTATATCGAGATTCTTAAGCAGGCGGTTAGCCAGGGTTTCCTCATTGATCAAGGCCAATAATAAGTGTTCCGTACCAATTAAAGAAGCCTGCATGGACTTGGCTAAGTCTCTGGCTTGGTTGAGGACTTCTTGCATCCGTGGGGAAAACTGTACCTGGTCTTCCTGACTGGTCGCTGTGTCACTGGTCCCATAGCCGGTAACAAATTCAATCTCTTCGCGAAGACTCTCATAACTTGGCAAGTAGTCGCTTAAGACGGCATGAGCAACACCTTCACTTTCGCGGTATAAGCCCAAAAGCATATGCTCGCTACCAATGGCTGGATGACGAAAGTATTCAGCTTCTTCTTTGGCAAATCCAATCGCGGTCTTGGCTTTTTCAGTATAGATGTCTTTCATAGTTGTCTCCTTTTCTAATTACCGGAGTAATTAGTGATATTTCAAATGTTCTAACATGTTTCTAAGTATCACTGCGCGGACACGATCCGGGGATTTAAAATTCGACATGACTTCCTTGTCAATGGCTGAGTGCATGATAGCCGCCTCATTCTCGCTGAGCAGTTCATTCTTCATCAAATTAGTGAGAATCGATACAGCATCACGCAAAGAAATGTCGTTGCCTACGAGGCTAATCATATTATCAATATAGTCCGCATCATCGATAATATTCAATTTCATAATTCTGATATAGCCACCACCACCCCGCTTACTTTCGACTTGATAGCCTTGCTTGGGGGTAAAACGTGTATTAATCACATAATTAATCTGTGAAGGCACGCATTCAAAGCGGTCAGCAATTTCACTCCGTCTGATTTCGACCCGTTCAGTATCCTGAAGCACCTCTTTTAGATAGGCTTCAATAATATCTGACATATTCCGGTTGCTCATGTCCTCACCTCCTTCACTAATTATTGACTAACTTTGACTAATATACTTTAATAATAAGCAAAAAAAGGAATGAGGTCAACTATTTAATTCACAAATAGCGACCTCATTAGGCTTTGACCTAGTTACGCTGGCTACTTTCTCTTTGAATAGAATGGTCAGGATCGTAAACCGTGTCAATGGTTATATGATTTATATTATATTTAGCTACCAAGGAGCGGATTTTTTGTTTAAGTTCTTCTTGTTCATCCGCCGTTAAGCGACAGGTAAGAACGGTAACACTGGCCATATGTTGTTCCCCATCGGTTGACCAGATATGCAGGTGGGATAAGCCATCGATATCCTCGTCTAAATCTAAGATCTGTTGGCCAATGGCTTGGGCATCGATACCTTCGGGAACCGCTTGGAGGAAAATCTTAGAAATATTAAGGAAGCGAGGGAAACTTTGGCTGATAATCCAAGCCGCAGTCAAAATCGACAGCAGTGGATCTAAGAAATACCAATTGGTAAAGCGGAGGATCACCGAGAGGATCAAAATCGCTACCCAGCCTAAGACATCTTCTAAGAGGTGGAGGTTGAGTAACTGCTCATTGGCTGACTGGCCCTTATGCATCATCCAGGAACAATAGCCGTTCACCACTACAGCAAAGACAGCCACCCAGAACATCCCCGTCACATGGATCGGTTCAGGATTAAAGAGCTTAGGAATAGAAGTCACTAGGATAAAGGCGGATCCGATGAGGAGAAAGACTGCTGTAATCAGTCCACCAAGCAGGGAAAAGCGGCGATAGCCATAAGAATAACGATTATCTGCCTCACGGCCAGAAATTTTTTCAAAGAACCAAGCAATGGCAATAGCTAAGACGTCCCCTGAGTCATGGATGGCATCCGAGAGAATGGCTGCACTGTTTAAGGTCCAGCCAAAGAAGGCCTCAAAGACCGTGAAAAAGGCATTGAGAAAGAGAACCAAACGCATCTTCTTAGCCGTTTCTTGGCTATTTCTAAATTGTAAACGCTTATTCTCATCTAATTGGCCCTCGGAATCTAAGGGGACAAGGGAAAATTGTTCAAAGGCTAAAAAACGACGTAAGTAAAGTAATTCTTCCTGGCGGTTTAAGCGGACGATATCCTGGTCTAATTGAATGGCAAAGCCCTTATCTTGGTTGAGGTCTTTTATTTGCTGAGCTAACCAATCATATTGACGTTGGCTTTCGATACCGACTATCCTGTAAAGTGTTTCCATGTTTTCACTCTCCTTATGATACCCTATCATATCATCATTTCTTTCCAGTACAAACAATAACTACTTCTGTAGTCTCATATTTTAAGTAAATTTAATTAGTTATTAAATAAAGTCGCTTAGTCTAAAACTAAAACCCTATCTATTAACAGCCTTCAGAAAAAAGACCCTGCCCGCAGTAAGGACAAGGTCTAAGGTCTAACGTAAGACAAAGCGTTTAGGCCCGATAAACTTCAACAGGAGATAACCTAAAATAATATAGGCGATAATAAAGAGGTAGATACCTAAAATCACTCGTGGTCCAATGGATTCGGCATTCATATAAAGTAGGTAGGGAATAAAAATACTCAAGGAGCGGATAATATTATAGAGTGGACTCTTGCTTTCCAGGTTGGCGGTAAAAGGTTGGAGCCAGTAATATAAGTAGAGGTAGTGAACCGTAAAGAAAACCATGACCACGATTTGACTAAGGAGTAAAACCCCCAAAGGCAGTATGCGTTGGCCGCCCAACTGGAAGTAGACCAGGCTAGAACCTAGCATGAGAACCAGCAAGGTGGGTAAATTATAGCGGAAGCAACGCTGAAAGCGGATCACCATAGCCTCTGCCAAAAGGTCAGGATTGCGATAATAATTATTATGCATCAGATAGCGGTCCATATTGAAAAAGCAAAAACGGGTAAAGGATTCCCCAATATTCAAAAACAGACAGGCATAAATCACCATCACAACCAAGTAGGTCTGGTAGGCCTCTTCCAAGTCAGCCTGGCTAATGCCTAAGTCACCGTGGAAGAAGAATTGGTAGATAAAGATTCCCCCACTGATTAAGGCAAAGAGACCTAAGACAATCATAAAGATAATCCGGCGTTGCTTGTTCAAGCGATGGCCCAGTCGGTCAAAGAAGATGGCATTAATATAGCTAATCCCCTGTAAGTGGTCATACTGATCGGAACTAGCCGGGACCTTGATATCTTCTACATCCACCTTAACATTAGCGGACTGGGCATTGGTCACAGCTTGATCGATATGGCGGATACTGTCATGGTTGATGCTTGACCGGGCCAAGGCCTGGTATTTGTCGGATTTTGCTAGCCAATGGGCCCCAACCCCTGCCATGACCACTCCCAAAAGCGCGGTGAGGGGCTGGAAGAGCCAGTTGATAGGTAAGTGGAAGCTGGCCGAGTTTTCCATAATCGACAAGCCCACAAAAAGCCCCCCAGCGACAAAAATCATGGCGATCATCACTACCGTAAAGGGTTGGTTAGGAACTTGGCGCTTGGGATTAACCAGCTTCAGGTAGAGGGATTGCGCTAAGACGCGTAAGCCGAGGAAAAAGAGGGTCATATTCATTCCACTAAAAAGAGAAAGCCCCATGGCTTTTAGCGTGATGGTCGCAGCTAGCCCGTAGAAAATGACAAAATTTAAACCCTCCATAAAGGTCATATTCAAGTAATAGCGCTTGGGATTCATCTTTAAGTAATAAATACACAGGCGGTCAAAGGTTTGGTTGGGATCAATTAACTTGACCCAGAAGGTCGCTAAGACTAAAGAAAAGCAAAAAATAGCCAGTAAACGAACCGTATTTTCTTGCCCAGGGTCGCCAATGTAACCGAGGAGGAAAATAGCCACAAAATAAAAAGCTTTGCCAAATATTTGTTTAAAAACTTCCCCCACTGTGCCCAGCCAAGTGATCAGACGCTTAACATGCTTGGCCTCAAACCAGCGATTGGGAATATATTTACCAATTAGGGGGAGGCGTTGGAGATAGTAAAGAAAGATGTTCAGCGAGCGGGTCGCCTTGAGTTGCTGAAGGAATTGGTAATTAGTCATGGCCCTCATCCTCCACGCTCAAGGCTTCAATAAGAGACTGGTCAAAGTTCTCGTCCTCCAGGGCGCTCTCAAAGTGACGCAGCTGGCCTTGATGTAAGAGAACAATATCATCACATATATCCTTGGCCAATTGGATCATGTGGGTAGACATAATCATAATATGGTCCTGACCCAAGTCTAAAAGCAGGCGTTTAATTTCGAGACTGGAAATCACGTCAATGGCTGTCAAAGGTTCGTCAAGGAGAATGATTTTCGGTTTGGAAATCAAGAGGCAGAGAATCGCCAACTTGCTCTTCATCCCACTGGAATAGCCCTTGATGATCCGGTGGCGGGCCTCCTGACTAAAGCCCAAGCGGTCTAAGTAATCATCGACTGAATAAGTATCTTTGGGAGCATGGATATCCATGTAAAATTTGATGTATTCATAGCCGGTAAGAAAGTCAGGCAGGTAGTTTTCGGCAAAGACCATACCGATATCTTCCGGTTCAATGGCTCGCTCCTGGCCGTTTTCGACTAAGGAGACCCGGCCACCATCGCTTTCCAAGTCCCCATATAAAATCCGAAAGAGAGTCGTCTTCCCTGACCCATTCCGTCCCAAGAGTCCGTAAATATGACCGGCTTCAAAGGTGTAGGAAGCGCCCTTAAGAACCTCCTGTTCTTGAAAATGCTTGTCGATATTTTCAATGTGCAATTCCATGCTACTCGCCTCCATGTGTATTTTCTCCCTCTGGAGTCATTGCCCTTCTAGTATAACAAAGAATCCCGGGGCCTTAAAGGCAAATAGTCGCTAAGAAAAAACGATAGGCCCTTCATCATGCCTATCGCTTTCACGATTCTTTAATTGTCATTTGCTTCTGCCTGATTTTCTTTAGGAGTAAAGAAATAACGGCCGATTTCTTCATGGTCGATATCCAATAATTCGCAAGACTTATAAATTTGTGATTGGCTAAAAGATAAGCCACCATTTAACTTCATGGACATAGTCGGTTCTGACAATTCCATCGCCTTGGAAAAATTCTTCACCGAACCATAAATTTCAATAATCCTGCCACGTAATCTTCGATAGTCGAATTCCATAAACACACTCCAATCCACTTTCACTTGTTAAAACTCATTCAATCACTCATGAGGATAAGGATCATCAGCAAGGGGCCATGAGGCTCCCAGCCTGTATCGCTGTGGACTTATCCCCAATAATTGCTTAAGCCTCTAGTCCTCTCTTTGATAAAGGGCTGTGACTTCATCTCGATCATTCAAGTGAGCCAAAGGCAATCTTAGTAGCAAGCGCCATAGCCTTTATCAATTGGTCCACTCATCAGTCCAAGGACCAGAAGCCATGAGGCCAATCGGCTTAAGTTACAGTCATCTTAATAAATGAGTGCCCACTCACTTACTATACACTATTCTGTCTAAAAATCTATTAAAAGCCCTTCTAAATTATGTTAAATTTAACAAATTTATTTTTTTCTTTAATAAATAATCACTTGCTGATTGCCCAAAAGCTTTAGACTTCTTACTTATTTTTGCCATTTTATCGAAAAAAGAAAAAAGCGATCCAAAGATCGCTAAATAGCTTGTTTAATCAGCTTATCGGGAAGACCGGAATTGAACCGACGACCCCTACGTCCCGAACGTAGTGCTCTACCAAGCTGAGCTACTTCCCGTCATCCTTTGTTTTTTAAGAAAAATAAAAAGCGCCTTACTGACGCTTTCCATCGAGTCGGGAAAACAGGATTCGAACCTGCGACCCCTTGGTCCCAAACCAAGTGCTCTACCAAGCTGAGCTATTTCCCGGTAATGCACCCAGCAGGATTCGAACCTGCAACCGCCTGATTCGTAGTCAGGTACTCTATCCAGTTGAGCCATGGGTGCTTGATCATTTAAACGGTTATGCCGAGGACCGGAATCGAACCGGTACGGTGTTTAACCACCGCGGGATTTTAAGTCCCGTGCGTCTGCCTGTTCCGCCACCCCGGCATAATAATAATTTTCAAAGCCATTTGGCTAAGCGGAAGACGGGATTCGAACCCGCGACCCCCACCTTGGCAAGGTGATGTTCTACCACTGAACTACTTCCGCATTTGTAAGACAATACGAGGTATGCTTACAATAATGATCCGTGGGAGGCTCGAACTCCCGACCCTCTGATTAAAAGTCAGATGCTCTACCAACTGAGCTAACGAATCATAATGGAGAATGAGGGGCTCGAACCCCCGACATCCTGCTTGTAAGGCAGACGCTCTCCCAGCTGAGCTAATTCTCCCTGAGTTATTTTTGCTGTCCTGATCAGACAACTATTAAATAATACCACTTTTACTTATAATCGTCAAGTGAATTTGATAAAAATTTTCCTGGTCAAATAATTTCTTTATGTTTTGCGGATGAATAAGTTAGGAGGTGCTTTCATGCTGGTTTACCTACAATTTTTCTTCTTTGCCGCTCTGGCTTCCTGCCTGATGGCCTTTAGCCACCGTTACCTAAAAAAGCTCCCTTTTCTTTGGGCCCGGTCCCAGTGTGACCAGTGTCAGGTCACTTTATCCGCCCTGGCGCTTATTCCCCTAATCGGTTATTGCTTGTCAAAGGGCCGGTGCTTTCAGTGTCAGCAGCCCATTGCCTGGACCTATCCGGTATTTGAAGGCGTTTTTGCCCTCTTGAGTCTCTTTATTCTTGCCCGTTTTTCTCCTGGGCGAGGGTCTTATTTGGTCTACCTTCACAGCCTGCTTTTTGTCATGGCTATGGCTGACCTGGAGGAAATGTGGGTCCCTGATCGCTTTCAAGTCCTCTTTTTTCTAAGCTTGATCGCTTACCATGGCCTCTATACCCCCGCTAGTCACTATCCCAGTCTCTTGCTTCAGCTTGTATCCTGTGGGCTAGTCTTAGGGCTACTCATCTATTTATTGCCGGGGAGTTTGGGAGGAGCCGATATCAAAATTTTTCTTAGCCTTTCTCTCTTTTTTCCAGCTAGAATGTATCCCCTCTTTATCTGCCTGGCTTCCGGTTTGGCCTTGGCTTATCTTTTTCTGGCCGCCTACTTGAAGCAACGCTCTCTCAAAGAACCCCTAGCCTTCTTCCCTTTGATCTGGTTGGCTTTTGATTTGACCTTAATCTTTGCCTATTAAATTTTAAGCAAAAAAGAGTGTGTGACAAAAGTCAAAAAAGCCCTGAAGAGCTACGCATACTATATCTGTAACTCGCTTGCGCTTCGAACAGCTATAGCAACTGGAACGAACTATGAATGATAGGCGAAGGCCTATCGCACATAGTTCGTAGTTGGGTTTGGCTTGGCAGGCTTGAAGTGATTTCACAAGTCAGAAACAAGCGAATATTTCGCTTTTATTCTGACTTGCTCCAATCATCCAAGCCTATGCGCCAAGTCTCACACCCTTTATGAAGTGGACGTCAGAGCTGACTTTTGGAACACGTTTTAATTAGACTGTTCGTATTTTTTAAAAAGCTGGGAGAAGTCCCAGCTAGGCAAATCGATAAATGCCCCCTCATCAATAAGGGCTAATCGTCTTTGAGGTCAGCCTTACTCAATTCGGATTCGTCATGGAAGACCTTGCCACTACGTTCGTAGAGGATGTCAGATAGGCCGACCTTGACATTGGCAAGGCGGGCGACCGCAAAGAAGTAGTCGGATAGGCGGTTAATAAATTTCAAAGCGACGGGACTGGAACTTTCTTCACGCATGAAGGAAACAATGTGGCGTTCACAGCGGCGGGTCACGGTCCGAGCATAGTGCAAACGACTGGCTAAACGGCTACCACCGGGTAGGATAAAGGATTCCACCGCAGGGGCTTGAGGATTGTAGGTATCAATCCGCTCCTCTAACCAATCAATCGCGGCTTGTTTTAAGCGGTACTCGCCCTTGCCCTCAGGAGTGGCAAAGTCGTTGCCACAGTCAAATAAATACTGTTGGATTTGAATTAATTCCTCATTTAATTCCGGCCATGACTCGTTTTCGCTAATTGTGACACCAATCCATGAATTTAATTCGTCAACACTCCCATAGGCATTGACACGTAGAGAATCTTTAGGAACTTCCTGGCCACCGATAATCCGGGTCGTCCCCTTATCCCCTGTTCGGGTATAAATTTGCATATTAATCACCTCACTTACATTATAAAGTATTTGGCCAATAAATACGATTTAAATGGTGATAAATTAATGTGTGACACACTCTTTGAAAACATGTTGCAAGAGGCAGCCTAAACGTCCACTTCACGAATAATAATCGATAGTTGCTTAACTATGGTTTATGATTCTTTTCAGATGCTCTACGCCCTTAATCCATCTGTCGAGAGTTCGAGCCTTTCACGGTCCATCATCTATAAACAGCGTGATAACAAACATTTGCAAATCTTATTATCACGGTGTTTTTAGTTCTTAGTCTATTTTTCAAAAGTCAGACAAAAATCATGAAAACTGTGCAATATACTAATAATGGAATTAAGCAAAAAAACTACATATCAACTATAAAATATGCAAATAAATCATCATCAAGTACTCGCTTAGCATTAATCACATGAGTATAGATATTTAATATTGTCGAAATGTCAACATGCCCTAGTCACTTTTGAACTAACTTTACATCGAGTACATCCTCGAACAACAAAGAGTAGTATGTGTACTTAAGATGGAGGTTTTCCTTATTAGTGAATATGAATTAATCTTGGCCACTAGCATTTGTATCATAAATAGTATGTCACGCCCCATCCCCTGGCTGGAGCCGCTGACCAGGACAGACTGAAAGGCTGACCTGGCCCGGTGGAAGACAGGGGATGGGCCCTGTTCTTGGGGTGGGGGTTAGGGGTGAGTAGTAAAATATCGCTTCTAAAATTAATTCATCTTTTTCAAAGTACAATAATTTAATCTCATCATAATAGATAAAAGGTATATCAAATCGACCGTCTGGCTTCATTGATATACCTTTTTATCATTTATACATATTGGGAAGATATTGAGTAGAAATACCTGCGATTATTTTTTATTAATCTTTTTTCTTTGATCCTAAAGCTAATGAAGCAAAGCCCAATAGTACTGATACAGTAAGAGCTGCTGTCGACACACCTGCTACTGCTCCTGTTTGAGGTAGTTTAGTGTTAACAGATTGCTTATCCTTAACAACTTTTCTTGCAGATTGAGGAGTGTCAGTCTTCTTAACAACTACATGGTTCGTTTGTTTAACGTTTGGTACACCTGGAGTGTTACCGCCTGGAGTGTCGCCGCCTGGGGTATTACCGCCTGGAGTGTCGCCGCCCGGGGTATTACCGCCTGGGGTATTACCGCCTGGAGTGTCGCCACCTGGGGTAGTACCACCTGGAGTGTCGCCACCTGGGGTAGTACCACCTGGAGTGTCGCCGCCTGGAGTATTACCGCCTGGGGTACCTGGTTTATCTTCTTTCTTGCAGATGTTGCAAATGTAGCCTAAGTCGACCTTGGTTTTATCTGTGTATTCAATGATTAAATGTTTATTTTCATCAAAGTATACATTAACAATACCACGACCATCTTTACCGTCTTTACCATCGCGAACAATCGTTTCAGTCTTGGTGCCATCAGTATCAATTACAGTAATGGTATAGCTACCGTCTTTATTATCAGTTACGGTAACTTTTGGTGACTTGCCATCTTTACCATCACGAATGATTGTTTCCTGAGTGGAGCCATCCACGTTCGTTACAATGATAGTATAGGTTCCGTTTTCATTATCACGAATGTCTACACGTGGAGACTGTCCATCTTTACCATCGCGTACAAATTCACGTGAAATTTCTTTGTTATCACCATCGAAGACGATAATCCATTGACCCTTTTCGCCTTTATCATTTTGACCTGGCTGTACTTTAACTGAAGGAGTCTTACCGTCTTTGCCGTCCTTACCATCTTTACCATCTTTAACCACAGTGGTCGTTTGCGTACCATCTGGGTTGGTAATGGTAATAGTATGGGTCCCGTCGCCATTATCTGTCACTTCAGCGGTTGCAGATTTGCCATCCTTACCGTCTTTGATAACAGTTTCGGTCTTAGTGCCGTCTGGGTTAGTGATGGTTACGGTGTGGGTACCATTGCCGTTATCTGTCACTTCAGCCTTAGGTGACTTACCGTCTTTAACCACAGTGGTCGTTTGCGTACCATCTGGGTTAGTAATGGTAATGGTATGGGTGCCGTCACCGTTATCTGTCACTTCAGCAGTTGCAGACTTGCCATCCTTACCATCTTTGATAACAGTTTCAGTCTTAGTCCCATCTGGGTTGGTGATAGTTACGGTGTGAGTACCGTTGCCGTTATCTGTCACTTCGGCCTTTGGTGACTTACCATCTTTGCCGTCCTTACCATCTTTACCATCTTTAACCACAGTGGTCGTTTGCGTACCATCTGGGTTGGTAATAGTAATGGTATGGGTGCCGTCACCGTTATCTGTCACTTCAGCAGTTGCAGACTTGCCATCCTTACCATCTTTGATAACAGTTTCGGTCTTAGTGCCGTCTGGGTTAGTGATGGTTACAGTGTGAGTTCCATTGCCGTTGTCTGTCACGTTAGCCTTAGGTGATTTACCATCAGCTACGAATTCAGTTGAGACGATTTCATCTTCAGTGAACTTGCCGTCACCGTTCTTATCGAAGTAAGAGATGATCCATTGACCTGGTTCGCCTGCTTCATTTGGTCCCTTCACGACGTGAACGTAAGCGGATTTACCATTTTGACCAGGGTCGCCTTTTTCACCCTTAGCACCGTCTTTGATAACAGTTTCAGTCTTAGTGCCATCTGGGTTGGTGATAGTTACGGTGTGAGTACCGTTGCCGTTATCTGTGACTTCAGCCTTAGGTGACTTACCGTCTTTACCAGGGTCGCCCTTGTCACCTTTTTCGCCCTTGTCACCGTCTTTAACCACAGTTGTGGTCTGGCTGCCGTCTGGGTTGGTAATAGTAATGGTATGGGTGCCGTCACCGTTATCTGTCACTTCAGCAGTTGCAGACTTGCCATCCTTACCATCTTTGATAACAGTTTCGCTCTTAGTGCCGTCTGGGTTAGTGATGGTTACAGTGTGAGTTCCATTGCCGTTGTCTGTCACGTTAGCCTTAGGTGATTTACCATCAGCTACGAATTCAGTTGAGACGATTTCATCTTCAGTGAACTTGCCGTCACCGTTCTTATCGAAGTAAGAGATGATCCATTGACCTGGTTCGCCTGCTTCATTTGGTCCCTTCACGACGTGAACATAGGATGACTTACCGTTTTCACCATTCTTACCTGGCGCACCATCTTTACTATCAGCTACAAATTCACGTGAGACTACTTCATCTTCGCCAAATTGGCTATCGCCATTCTTATCAAAGTAGGTGATAATCCATTTACCTTGGCGGCCTTCTTGGTCTGTACCTGGTTCAAGTTTGACAAATGATGATTTGCCGTCCTTAGGTTCAACGATTTCTTTCGTCCCAATTTCACGGATTTCAGGTTGGGGCTCCAGCTCACGCACACGACTGACTTCAGTAAAGTAAGATTTATAATTCTTACCATCTACTTGAATGGTATCCTTACCTGTTTCTGTTGTTTCAACAAGTTCATGTTTATAAATAATGCGGTCGCGGCCCTTCACACCACCTTGAACAACAACGGTTACCCCTTTAGGTAAATTGTTATTTTCACGGGTTTGAACTTCGAATGGAACTTCTTCAGTCGTCATTTCAAAGCTGGTGTATTTTTTATCTTCTTTTTTCTCTTCTTTGTAGAAGCCAGCGTCAACAGTCAGGTCATTGCCATTTTCAAGGGTAACAACTACTTGATTGCCGCGTGAATTCTTACCAACTGTGCCTTGGTTTGCTTGAGTTGGTAGATAGCCAGCTGGTGTATCAAAGGACACAATGTATACGCCGGTAGGTTTTTGAAGGAAGTGGTAGTTGCCTTGTGCATCCGTTACGGTAGATTCAATGACTTCACCACGTGCATCACGTAAGGTTACTTTAACCCCTGCAATACCAGTTTCACCTTCATCTTGGATGCCATTCTTATTGGCATCGTCCCATACGTAGTCCCCAATATTATATTCTTGAGCGACTTGGCCTGTACCATCCGCTTTATTGGTTTCTTTCGTAATATCAAAGGTCCAGTAGAATGGCGAATTGTTCGCATATAAGGTACCCTTGGCAGATACAGTGGTTTGCCCATCTGCTGCTGGTTTAAACTTAGTATCTACAGTGTAGTAATAAGCATCGGTAGTGCCGTTAGGTAGTTCGATAAAGATACCATCAGGCGTACGTTTGATATTTAAGTTATTGGTTACTTCTTGGAGGGTATTTGGATTGTGATATAAGCTTTGGTTAATTTCTTGACCTTTAGGGATCCGGTAAACATGGACCGTATCCGATGGGCTAAAGCTTGTGTCACTTTGAGCATCCTTCTTAGTAATCGCAATTGTTGGAACACCAGGGTTTAAATGTCGGTTAACTGCTTGGTAATCTGCTTCTAGTGGATAAGCACCAGTTTGCAGGTTGATGTGTGTCGCATTGGCTACCCCTTGAACACGGAAACTCTGCTCATTTCCGTCGATATTTTGAACGAGGATCTCGTTACTTACACCTGTTCGTTGATCTCTACCAATGCCTTGATAATCTACATTTATCACGTGGCTTTGAGAACGGTCGCCTACTGATACCATGATCGTCTGAGGGCCATCTTGGGGAACAGTTTTCGGATCGATAAAGATTGGGAAGCTGACATTTGCCTTAACATTATTCAGCAATTCAGCTGTAGGTGTTAAGACATAGCGAATCCGACGTTGGTCTTGTGGCAGGATAACTGGTTCAGCTAGAACGGCCCCTTTGAAGTAAATTGGCTTAAGAGAAACCGCAGCATCTTGCATTACCCCATTCAGGTTCACATTGTTGCTATATTGAATATCAAAATAGTCACCAGCTTTAGCGCCATTGCCAATATTGAAAGATGTATCAACACGTAAAGACCCACTTGCCTGAGGTTGAACGGTTCCTTCTCCTACTCGACTCTTTGGATTTGAAATGTTGATTTCAACATTTTGAATCTCACTATTCACGTTTTTCCCTGGAATCTGGCTAGCATTAGCATACAAGGCTAAACGTTCTTTTGTATCGTCCTTAGCCGCATCTGCTGCATAAAAACCTGCGCGTTCAGGCCTTTCTTGGTCTCCTGCTTCTGCATTCTTCCCATCCGGGTTTTGGTCATTTTCAGCTTTAGCTTCCTCTTTTTCAGAAGCTACGACTGTGTCAGATTCAGTCGCGCTTGTTTCTGGCAAGCTTGGCTGAGCTTCTGTCACTTCACTGGTTTCATTACTACTTGGTGCTGATACAGTTTCAGCGACAGGTGCACTTACTTCTTGGTTACTTGCAGCTTCAACGACTGCTGCATTCCCCATGAAAAGTAAGCCAGCTACTACCACTACTGATGCAACGCCAACATTCAAACGTTTAATTGAATAACGATAAAATTTATTACTTCTTTTTTTCTGAAGTAATTTAAGATTATTCTTACCAATCATAAATTCCCCTCCGTTTTCTTTAGTTTAAAAAATAGATCATCGCTTAAATCAATCTAAGCATGAGAATCGTACAAAAAAAAACGCAAGGATTTCATCAAATAATACTGATATTTATTTTTGATTATTTTAAAATAAATAATGCAAATATAAAATAAATTCAAATAACAGTAGGTTTTTAATCTTAATTGTCTAAATAATAAGGAAATATTCAACGCAATTAAAATACATTTTTGTTCCATGTAAAAAAAAGATGAAGTCATTCGGCTTCATCTCCTTTCCAATTGACTATATATGTTGGATATGCTAGATAGTTTACGTATATTTGTGAAGAATCAATAAAGGTGACGTGGGAGATATTACAAATGGCATTGAATCAAATTTATCAAATTACATAAATATATTAATTAATAGCCGTAATATCCTGCTAAATAAAAAATCTGGCTTATATGTAATTATTCTTCGCTCACTTTAAACTTTAATTTATTTTACAAATAAACTGTATATATTTATCAATAAATACGATTATTATTTTTATTTATATACTAAATTATTGGCTTTTCTTATAGTTTTTAGAATTTCTTCCTTCTATAAGCATTTATTTTAACAATGTTTAGTGTGTAATTTCTAGAGCTAAGTTTATTTACTGAAAGCTAACGCTATAGTTCTTTTGAAGGTAAATATTAAATAACATCATTCTCCTTAACTACCACGCCATAAAGTGCCCACTCCCTGTCTCCCCCCAGGCCAGGTCAGCCTGGGGCTGTCCTGACTATCGCCCCCAGTAGTCCACCCCTGCTACGACCCGATGAGCCAAGTTAAGCTAAATAACAAAAAGTTTCCCTAAAGTTTGCTGACCTTGAGTCAAGGCCTCAAGGTCTCCACTATGGGGGACGCTTCTTCTAATATAAATTCTGATTGCCAACTCCAGCTTGTCTCACACGGTAATATATTCGAGTCAGGAGTGGGATTAGGGGCTAACATACAAAAAGGACTATAAGTCTAAATCTAATCTCCCAAAAGATGAACTCAAAATCCAACTTTAGGGGCACTACATCTAACTTAATGATTGCACTCATTAAGTTAACTATCAAACTGATAGACCTATTCAAACAATTCAATTTTAAGGGTTCTAGTAAATTATCTATCCCTAATATAATTAATCATAAACAAAAGGATAAAGATAGTAAAGATTGCAATACTAATATCAGTAACCTTTTACAACACTTAACCCTTGATACAACAACACCAATCAAAATAGTTTTTTATAAGAATTATTTGAGTCGATAAATGAATGCGCTTCCTTCCAACTAGTAGAAGGAAATAGCCGAAATAAATGAGATATGTAATAAAAAAGAGCCAGAAAATAGCTTCCTTTAGATTCATCTATCTCACAATTTCTTATGAAGATTTCCATGAACAATATAACAAGATTTAATAGTACGTGATGATTCAGAATTTTATAAGAATCCGATTTAATAATCTTTGCAAGCTCCTAACGATGGCTAACAATCCCTTTCCATAATTATCTTATTATTTTAAAAATTTTTCATTAATATAAGTTATCAATATTGATCCCAAAAACCCTGCTAAAATATAATTTAAACCATACTTAAGCTCCCATTTTGAAAGAATATAAAAGTTTAAAATAAACAATAAATCACATAAAACCAACTTTATTTGTATTTGAGAAGAAAATTTCAACGTTTTCCACCCTACAATACTTCCTCCAACCAACATTAAAATTACCCAAATACTTAGTGGGGATGATGAACTATGTAAATAAATCGAGAAAAATCCTAATAAAGATACCATCAACATAATATAACCTAATAACGCTAGTCTCTGCTCTCTCGAGGACAACATAAAACCACCTCTAAATATTTTTTGATAGCGTTTTCACTTTCACTTTAGTAATACTCTTAGTTAAAATCAAATAAAAAGGCTTGAATTGGAACTTGTAATTTGCGTAGCAAGGCTTTCTTTAAACGAATAAAATGAGCAGATTAGGGGCAAGTGTCAATACCAGATTTATAATAATACAGATATTATAGAACCTAAAATAACCCCCAAAAGTTGAATCTTGAATTCAACTTTTGGGGGTTACTACATTAATCTAGTTTATTCTTTTAAAGTTATTTTATTATAAGCCGCATTTTAATTGGGCGAAGCAATTGGAGCAAGTGTTGCAGCCGCCAATTTCTTCCACAATCCCGGTCCGGCAAATTGGGCAGGTATTGCCAAGTTCGCTACCGAAGACGACTTCTTCATTGGCTTCAGCTTGGGCTTGGTCGACTAATTGACGTAATTCGTCACTGTCATCAACGACAACCACATCGGCTTGTTTGTTTTGATCGGCTTGGGAAGCTTGGTCACTGTCTTCATGTTCATCCTTATTTAAGGTGAGAACTTGGGAATCCCGCGACCCGTCAACATAAACGGTCCCACCCTTAGCGCCACCTTCATAAAGTTTTTCATAGACTTCAGCCACTTGGTTAACAGCGTAACCCTTAGGTGCGTTCACCGTCTTAGAAATGGAGCTATCTACCCAACGTTGGATAGTGGTTTGCACATCAACGTGTTCTCTTGGGCTTAAGTCCATGGCTGAAACAAAGAAGTCAGGGAGATGGTCAGCATCGGCTTCTGGATGTTGGTCCAGGTATTCTTGGACGATATCAGCATTCACTTCAATGAATTTACCTAAGCGACCAGTCCGGTAGTATTTAAAGGCAAAGTAAGGTTCTAGCCCGGTAGAAACATTCATCATGGTCCCGGTACTTCCGGTTGGCGCCACGGTAAGTAAGTGGGAGTTGCGGATTCCGTACTTCAAGACGCCTTCACGGATACTTTCAGGCATTCTTTGCATGAAACCGGATTGGACAAAGCGTTCTCTTAATGCTTGGGTTTCTTCTTCTGTTTCTCCAATTAAGAAGGGGAAGCTGCCCCGTTCTTTGGCGAGTTCGATGGAGGTTTGGTAAGCCGTTACGGCGATGGTTTCAAAGACTTCATCGACTAATTGATTACCTTCCTCAGAGCCATAGCGTTTTTCACAGTAGATTAAGAGGTCAGCCAGGCCCATTACCCCTAAACCAATCCGACGTTCACCGAGCGCTTGTTTCTTGTTGGCTTCCAAGAAGTAAGGTGTGGCATCGATGACGTTATCTTGCATGCGGATGGCGGTAGCTACCGTTTCTTGTAATTTTTCTTTATCGAGACGTTTGTTTTCCTTATCTGCCATTTGGGCCAGGTTAATGGCACCCAGATTACATACAGAATAAGGCGCTAGTGGTTGTTCCCCACAAGGGTTAGTCGCCACCACCTTTTGACCATAAGCCACAGCATTGGTGTCTTCGTTGGCCCGGTCAATAAAGAAAATCCCAGGTTCGGCCGCATAGGTGGCACAGATGTTGATCAATTGCCATAGTTCTTTGGCAGGTAGGGTCCGGTAATCGGTAATTTCATGACCCATGGCTTCCCACTCGCGCACATCGCCAACTTCTTGCCATTGGCTATCATAGGCTTCCATTTCTTCTTGGTCATATTTTTCCACTGCGGGGAAGCGTAGGGTCCAATCCTTGCCTTCCTTAACAGCTTCCATAAAGTCGGAGGAAATCGCTACCGAAATATTGGCCCCAGTTAAGAAGTCCGGTTCATTGACTTCGTAGTGACCACCCAGTTCCAAGTTTTCCTTGGCTTCCGCATAGGCGGCATCACTCACCTCACCGCCTTGTTTTTCCTTGAGGTCAACGACCGCTTGGAACATGTCAATTTGAGCTGGGGTGGAGTAGACGAATTTTAACTTTTCATCGACTAATTGCTTAATGTAGCTGTCCTTGGAGCTTTCTTTGATAAATTGAAGGATGCGAGGGTTTTGCATCTTAGAAATGATAAATTCTAAAATATCTGGATGCCAGTCAGCTAACATGATCATTTGGGCCCCACGACGGCTGCCCCCTTGTTCCACCAAGTGGGTTAATTGGGCAATGTCGTCCAACCAAGAAACTGCTCCAGAGGACTTGCCGTTAACCCCACGAACTAAAGAATGACGTGGTCTTAGGGTAGAGCCATTGGTCCCTACACCCCCACCACGAGACATAATTTCCATGACTTCCTTACGGTGGTCAGCAATCCCACCCCGAGAGTCAGGCACGTAAGGCATCACGTAGCAGTTAAAGTAGGTCACGTCAGTTCCTGACCCAGCACCATATAAAACCCGGCCCGCTGGCACGAAGTTTCCAGCCGCTTCTTCGCGGAAGAAGGCTGCTTCGATGTCTTGACGGTGGTCTTCGTCACGGTCAATGGCTGCTAGACCATGGGCGTTCCGTTTAGCAATTTGTTCATAGTAGATTTCTAAAGGTTTGTCGATTTCATCCAAGGGGCGTTGAACAATACCAGTTTCCTGTTCTTCTCCCATTAAGGAACCACGATAAGCTTCTTCAACCCAAATGGTTACTGTCTTATTATCAATGGCTTGGACAATCCCAATCCCCCGTCCAGGATATTGAGGGTCAGGACGGACAGTTAGGACCACCAAGTCACCTGGAGCCAGGGTTTCCTTCATGGTATCTTTAAAGGAATAACGGTCCAACATGACCATCCGACTAATCCCAGAAAAGCTTTTGTTCATGTCTTCTGTCATCGGATAAACTTGGGGAAAGGATTGGATGGCTTGGTTGAGGGCCTCTTTATTCCATTCCACTATATTCTTCATCGCAGTTTCCATAATGAATCTCCTTTATACTTTACTTATTAGTAGACTTTTCAGCTGCTTTAGCGTGAGTTAAGTTAATGGTCTATCGGCTAAAAATTAGCTGCATTGCTATTATAGGAAAAACTTAAGCATAAAGCAAGCTAAAAATCAATATATAGTATCAATTAAAAAGCAACAACACTATATGTAGTGTTGTTGCTTGACTCAAATTGGTTAAAGCCCAGTCTCATCGCCTTGGGCAAAAAGAGAGGCGCATATCTTGTAGTCGGATATGCGCCTATCCTGTTTTAAATGCTTCATACCTGATTAAGGCATACCGCTATAGTTTTCATCGATTGGTTTGGTAATTGTAGCAATTTCTGCTAAATTTTCGTTGTCGGATGGCTCATGGGCCGGCACTTCAACAACCTGTTCCACGCCTAATTTTTCTGGTTCCATGTGACGGTAACGTCCGACACCAGTACCCGCAGGAATTATCTTACCAATAATGACGTTTTCTTTCAATCCGAGTAACTCATCCCGTTTACCACTAATGGCCGCATCGGTGAGGACCTTGGTGGTTTCTTGGAAGGAAGCGGCAGATAGGAAGGACTTGGTTTCCAAGGCTGCCTTGGTAATTCCTAAAAGGACTGGTTGACAGGTAGCCGGTTGTTGGCCAGTCTTAATGATTTCCTCATTGGCATCTTCAAAGTCACCAATGTCCATTAAGTGCCCTGGCAACAAGTCAGAAGCGCCTGGGTCTAAGACTCTTACCTTACGCATCATTTGACGTAAGAGGACTTCCACGTGCTTGTCGTTAATGTCCACCCCTTGTTGACGGTAAACCCGTTGGATTTCCGCTAACATGTAGTTTTCTACGGTGAGGGAGTTGGTAATCCGGAGCAATTCTTTGGGATCAATGGACCCTTCCGTCAATTGGGCACCACGTTCAATCAAGTCCCCTTCACTCACCTTCATGCGGGCAGTGTAAGGCACCTTGTATTCCCGTTCATCGGTTTCCCCTTTAACGGTAACTGTCTTGGTCCGGGTTTCTTCTTCAATATCAATGGCAACCACTTCACCGGTCACTTCAGTAATGACCGCTTGCCCTTTCGGATGACGGGCTTCAACGATTTCTTGAACACGAGGTAAACCTTGGGTAATGTCATCCCCGGCAACCCCACCGGTATGGAAGGTACGCATGGTCAACTGGGTACCCGGTTCCCCAATGGATTGGGCAGCCACGATACCAACTGCTTCACCGACTTCTACTTCACCATTGGTTGCAAGGTCAGAACCGTAGCAGTACTTACATACTCCATGACGGGTCCGACAAGTGAAGGCGGAGCGAATGGTGACCTGCTTGATGCCAGCATCCTCAATCTTAGCAGCAGTTTCTGGTGAAACCAGCTCATTATGGTGAGCAAGAATTTCACCGGTTTTTGGATCACGGACAGTTTTTTGGATATAACGACCGGTGAGACGTTCAGCTAGGCTTTCGATCATTTCGTTGCCTTCTTTAATGGCTGAAACGGTTAAACCACGGTCGGTATTACAATCATTTTCCCGGATAATCACGTCTTGGGCAACGTCAACCAGACGACGGGTTAGGTAACCAGAGTCGGCTGTCTTCAAGGCGGTATCGGTCATCCCTTTACGGGCCCCGTGAGTGGAGATAAACATTTCTTGAACCGATAGCCCTTCACGGAAGTTAGAAGTAACTGGCAGTTCAATAATCTTACCACTTGGTCCTGCCATCAAACCACGCATCCCCGCTAATTGGGTAAAGTTGGAGATGTTACCACGGGCACCAGAGTCCATCATGATAAAGAAGGGGTTGTCTGGGGACAGACTGTGGGTTAATTCTTTTTCAATGTCGTTCTTGACGTCATTCCAAGTGTTAATGACTTGGTCATATCTTTCGTCATCGGTAATTAAACCACGACGGTATTGCTTCATGATATTGTCCACGCGTTTGTGACCCTTATCCACGTATTGGTTCTTAGAGTCTAAAACGGTAATATCAGCAATCCCAACGGTAATCCCTGACTTGGTGGAGTAGTAGTAACCCAACGCTTTCAAGCGGTCTAAGAATTGTGAGGTTTCGGTAACCTTCAAGCGCTTGAAGATAGCGGCAATAATTTCTTCTAAGTAGCCCTTCTTAAATGGAGCGGTAGTTTCTAATTGCGCAATGGCTTGGTCAGTATCTTCCCCAGGGTTGACGAAGAAACGATCAGCCGTTTGGCCATTTAAGTTTTCTGATGTGGGCTCATTAATATAGGCAAAATCAGCCGGCATGATTTCATTGAAGAACAATTTACCAATGGAGGTAATCATTAATTGTTCTTTTTGTTGGTCGGTCCAAGCATATTTAGGGAAGTGTTTAGGACTAATCACAACCCGGGTATGCAATTGGGCCGCCCCATTGGCATAAGCAATATGGGCTTCGCTGAGTGAAGAAATCTTCATTCCTTCCCCAGTCATCCCAGCTTCTTCTTGGGTTAAGTAGTAATTCCCTAAAACCATGTCTTGAGATGGGGTGACCACAGGTTGTCCATCTTTAGGGTTTAGGATATGGGAAGCAGCCAGCATTAAGATACGGGCTTCGGCTTGGGCTTCTTCTCCTAAAGGCAAGTGGACCGCCATTTGGTCCCCGTCAAAGTCGGCATTATAGGCTTCACAGGCTAATGGGTGCAGGCGGATAGCCTTTCCTTCAACCAAGACTGGTTCAAAGGCTTGGATCCCTAAACGGTGGAGGGTAGGTGCCCGGTTAAGCAATACCGGGTGTTCACGCATGATCTCGCCGAGGGGTTCCCACACAGCATCATCCTTGCGTTCAATCATCCGTTTGGCATGTTTAGCATTGGTGGCAATTTCACGGTCCACCAATTCCCGAATCAAGAAGGGTTTAAAGAGTTCTAAAGCCATTTCCTTAGGCAGACCACATTGATAGAACTTCAAGTGCGGGCCAATGGCGATAACGGAACGACCTGAATAGTCCACCCGTTTCCCTAAGAGGTTTTGACGGAAACGACCTTGTTTCCCTTTCAACATATGTGAAAGAGATTTGAGTGGCCGGTTACCCGGTCCAGTCACCGGACGACCGCGACGGCCATTGTCCACTAAGGCGTCAACAGCTTCTTGGAGCATCCGTTTTTCATTTTGAACAATAATATTTGGTGCATTGAGGTCTAATAAACGTTTTAGACGGTTATTCCGGTTAATCACCCGGCGGTAGAGGTCGTTTAAGTCACTGGTTGCGAAACGGCCCCCATCTAATTGCACCATCGGACGTAGTTCAGGTGGGATCACTGGGATCACATCAAGAACCATCCATTCCGGTTTGTTACCGGATTTTCTAAAGGCATCCATGATGTCTAGGCGGCGGATAGCCCGGGTCCGTTTTTGACCCTTGGCAGTCCGTAATTCTTCTTTTAATTCCGCACATTCACGGTCCAGGTCTACGCGGCGTAAGAGTTCCTTAATGGCTTCAGCACCAATGCCCGCTTGGAAACGGTCACCATACTCCGCCTTATACTCCCGGTATTCCCGTTCAGAAAGCAATTGCTTAGGCGCTAGAGGCGTGTCACCCCCATCAATCACCACGTGGGAAGCAAAATAGATCACTTCTTCTAAAGACCGTGGGCTCATATCTAAGATCAGGCCCATCCGACTAGGAATGCCTTTAAAGTACCAAATATGGGTAACTGGTGAAGCGAGTTCCAAGTGTCCCATCCGTTCACGACGGACTTTAGCCTTGGTTACTTCAACCCCACAACGGTCACATACTACACCCGCATAACGGATCCGTTTATACTTTCCACAAGCACATTCGTAGTCCTTGGTTGGCCCAAAAATACGTTCACAGAAAAGACCGTCTTTTTCTGGTTTTAAGGTACGGTAGTTGATTGTTTCTGGTTTCTTGACTTCACCATGGGACCAGGAACGGATCTTATCTGGTGAGGCTAAACCAATTTTTATACTTTCAAATTTATTTACATCGACCAAGAGGTCAACCTCCCTCATTAATCACTGAAACTGCTAAAAGCGAGAACAAATTCATACGATTCTTTTAAATAATAAACTTTCTAAAGCTCTTCCAAGCGCTGAACAAGCGTCCGCTTCAGAAAAATCATGTCTCTGACGGAGTCCTCACATCCTTTAACAGTTAAACGACCTATTCATTTGCTTGTTTTTTGGCGATGATTTCTTCGTCATTGCCTTCGTTTTGTTTTTCTTCTTGGTTCTTATCCTTGTCTTCATCTTCTTGTTCTTGGTTTTCTTTGTGATCACGACGGGCAACTTGGATAGGATCTTCATCACGTAAGTCAAGTTCCTTATCGTTTTCATCGAGGACTTGGATGTCTAAACCTAGGGATTGTAATTCTTTAACGAGGACGCGGAAAGATTCCGGTACGCTTGGTTTAGGAATAGGGTCACCTTTCACGATCGCTTCATAGGTTTGGACCCGGCCTACCACGTCGTCTGATTTGTAGGTAAGGATTTCTTGTAGGGTGTAAGCAGCACCGTATGCTTCCAGTGCCCAAACTTCCATTTCCCCGAAACGTTGTCCCCCAAACTGTGCTTTACCACCTAATGGTTGTTGGGTAACTAGGGAGTAAGGCCCAATGGAACGTGCATGGAGCTTATCATCCACCATGTGGGAGAGTTTCAAGTAGTACATAACCCCTACAGAAACGCGGTTATCAAATGGTTCCCCCGTCCGACCGTCATATAGAACAGTCTTCGCGTCTTCAGCCATACCGGCTTCTTTAACGGTTTCCCAAATGTCTTCATCTTGGGCCCCATCAAAAACAGGCGTAGCCACATGGATACCTAAGTTACGGGCAGCCATCCCTAAGTGGAGTTCTAAGACCTGCCCGATATTCATCCGCGAAGGCACCCCTAATGGGTTCAAGCAGATATCTACTGGGGTCCCGTCTGGTAGGTAAGGCATGTCTTCTTCTGGTAGGACAATGGAGACAACCCCTTTGTTACCGTGACGACCAGCCATTTTATCCCCAACTTGGATCTTCCGTTTTTGGATAATGTAGACACGCACCATCATGGAAACACCCGGTTTGAGTTCGTCGCCGTTTTCACGGTGGAAGACTTTGACGTCGTTAACGATACCGCCGCCACCATGAGGTACTCGTAGGGAAGTATCACGAACTTCACGAGCCTTTTCACCAAAGATGGCATGGAGCAGGTGTTCTTCTGGGCTGAGTTCAGTCACACCCTTAGGAGTGACCTTACCCACTAAGATATCGCCATCGGTTACTTCAGCACCGATGCGGATAATTCCGTTTTCGTCGAGATTACGGAGGGCATCTTCACCCACATTAGGAATTTCCCGGGTGATTTCTTCTGGCCCTAATTTGGTGTCACGAGCTTCGGATTCAAGTTCATCAATATGGATCGAGGTATAAACGTCTTCCTTAACCAAACGTTCAGAAAGGACAACCGCGTCTTCATAGTTATAACCATCCCAGGTCATGAAGGCAATGATTGGGTTTTGTCCAAGTGCTAATTCCCCACCTTCCATGGAAGGTCCATTGGCTAGGATTTCATCCTTGTCCACTTGGTCGCCTTTATGTACCAATGGGGTTTGGTTGTAGCAGGAGCTGGCATTAGACCGGTAGAATTTCACTAATTCATACTTATCTAAGGCGCCTTCTTCCGTCCGTACGCGGATTTCACGGGCATCGACATAGTCCACCACACCGGCCCGCTTACAGGTTACTGCAGCACCGGAGTCATGGGCTGCCTTATATTCCATACCAGTCCCAACCAAAGGCGCATGAGGGTTTAAGAGTGGCACCGCTTGCCGTTGCATGTTGGCCCCCATCAAGGCCCGGTTGGAGTCGTCGTTTTCCAAGAAAGGAATACATGCGGTTGCGACAGAAACCACCTGTTTAGGGGAAACGTCCATGTAGTCGACTTCTTCAGGGGAAACTTCAATATTTTCCTCAATCTTACGTGCCATAATGGTATCTGTCGCAAAAGAACCATCTTCATTTAAAGGCGTGTTCCCTTGAGCGATAACAAAACGGTCTTCTTCATCCGCCGTTAGGTAATCGATCTTATCGGTAACCTTGTGGGTAGTCCAGTCTACCCGGCGATATGGGGTTTCAATGAAACCAAAGTCATTAATCTTGGCATAGGTCGCCAAGCTGTTGATCAGACCGATGTTAGGTCCTTCAGGGGTTTCAATTGGACACATCCGGCCATAGTGAGAATAGTGAACGTCACGCACTTCGTAACCGGCCCGGTCCCGGGTTAAACCACCAGGTCCCAAAGCAGATAGACGGCGTTTGTGAGTTAACTCAGAGAGTGGGTTGTTTTGGTCCATGAATTGGGATAATTGGGATGACCCAAAGAATTCACGAATCGATGCCACCACAGGACGGATATTAATTAATTGTTGCGGGGTAACCGTATCGATGTCTTGGATAGACATTCTCTCTCTGACCACCCGTTCCATCCGGCTTAAACCGATCCGTAATTGGTTTTGTAACAATTCACCCACAGAACGGATCCGACGGTTACCCAAGTGGTCGATGTCGTCGGTCGTTCCTAAACCTTCATAGAGGTTCAAGAAGTAGTTCATGGCGGTTAACACGTCAGCTACGGTTAGCGACTTGTAGTCGGAATTTTGCATCGCATTACCGATCACATGCACTACCCGGTCAGGATCCTTAGGTGCAACAATCTTAATGAGTTGGATATCTACTGGATCAGTGATCACAGCGTCATCATTAGGATAGACCGTCACTAAACCTAGGCCATTATCTAACTTATCGCTAATTTCATCTAAGACTTCACGGGTGAAAACAGTCCCAGCTTCAAGGACAATTTCACCAGTTTCATTATCGACTAAGTTTTCCGCTAGGGTTTGTTTATAGAGACGAGATTTTAAATCTAATTTCTTATTGACTTTGTAGCGTCCAACAGCGGCCAAGTCATAGCGACGTGGGTCGAAGAAACGCGTATTTAATAAGTTACGGGAAGATTCTGCCGTTTTAGGTTCACCAGGACGGAGACGCTCATAAATATCTTTTAAGGCTTCTTCAGTTCGTGAGTCTGATGGGTTTTTGTGGACATCCTTTTCTAAGGTTAAATTCAGAGTTTCACTGTCACCAAAGAGTTCACGAATTTGGTCATCCGAACCAAAACCTAAGGCCCGCATCAAAACGGTCATTTGCAGCTTACGGGTCCGGTCAATCCGCACATAGGAAATATCCTTGGCGTCGGTTTCCATTTCTAACCAAGCTCCCCGGTTAGGAATCACAGTCGCTCCGTAAGAGAGTTTCCCATTTTTGTCTACTTTATCATTGTAGTAAACCCCAGGGGAACGGACCAATTGCGAAACAATAACCCGTTCTGAACCGTTAATAATGAAAGTCCCGCTATCGGTCATCAATGGGAAGTCCCCAAAGAAAACTTCTTGGTCCTTAATCTCACCGGTTTCGTTATTGATTAAACGCAATTTAACATACATTGGCGCCGCATAGTTAGTGTCTTGTTGACGCGATTCAGACATGTCATATTTGGGTTCTTGGAAGGAATAATCCACGAATTCCAAGGCCAATTTGCCCCCGTGGTCTTCAATCGGTGAAATATCATTAAACATTTCCCGAATCCCCTTATCCAATAACCAACGATAAGATTCGGTTTGAATCTCAATCAAATTTGGCAACTCGAGCACTTCATTGATGCGCGAGTAAGAACGCCGTACGCGGTGTTTGCCGTATTCAACATTATGTCCTGCCATGAATGAGTAGCCACCTCTCCAAAAAGTAAATCTTTTAGCCTGCAATTATTAAGAAACTATTAAGAAATGATTAAAATGTGATAAAATCGCCTCTTTTTACCCGTTTTTGGGCAAAAAAAAGACAAAAGATTCAAGGCCGAGCCTACTTCTTTTGTTTTATCCCATCAAAGCCTACGGACAATATTTCGTACACTTCTTCTATTTAATAATCAATCATTAACTATATTACTAGCTATTTTCCTAGATGTCAAGAAGTTTTTTCTTAAAAGTGAATCTTTGATAGCTTCTCGGCTGAAGCTTTTGTATAATAGATGCAAGAACAAAAGAGAAAGGATGTCATTATGGCTATCGAACGTGCAATCTTTGCAGGCGGCTGCTTCTGGTGCATGGTCCAACCCTTTGACCAGTTACCAGGCATTGAAGCGGTCGTCTCTGGCTATACGGGAGGACATGTTGCTAATCCCAGCTACCATGAAGTTAAAAGCGGAAAAACTGGCCATACCGAAGCGGTAGAAATTCGCTTCGATAACGCCATTATTTCCTATGACGAATTACTCGAAATTTACTGGCAACAAACTGACCCAACTGACGCCATGGGGCAGTTCGAGGACCGGGGATCGTCCTATCGGCCCGAGATCTTCTACTTATCTGAGGACCAACGCCAAGCTGCCGAAGCTTCCAAAAAAGCTCTAGCAGCAAGCGGGCGTTTCGATGACCCCATCGTCACCCAAATCACCCCAGCCGGCCCCTTCTACCCAGCAGAAGACTACCACCAAGACTTTTATAAGAAGAGCCCCGATAAATACCAAGCCGACGAAAGCGCCATCGCCCGTCACCGCTTCATCGAAGATAAATGGAAATAGAGTGTGACAAACGCGTTAAAGAGCAAGACCGCTGGAGGAAAAGGGCGTAAAAATTCTCGAAGAGAATTTGTCGTCATTTTCTGAAGCGGACGCTTGCTCTGCGTTTGGAACAGGTTTAAATAGAGTGTGACAAGCGAAGGGCAGCGATACAAGCTGTCAGAACAAGGCTGACTTGTCCCACATCCTTTTTTATCCATTATTTTTAAACCTTAAAAACAGCAAGGATCGACTTCCCTGCTGTTTTTTTTCATTGCCATCAGACAGCTTAATAACTAGCTAAGACTGGAGCACTTTCCAGGTAATGACTATCATTAGTAATCAAGCCGGCTAGTTCCCACTCTTTGAATTTTTTATAAATCTTTCGATCGTCTACTGTCCAAGCATTAATCATAATGCCGTGGTCATGTAAGTTATTCACCGTCGCCGGGTCCAGCAATTTATAGTCAGGATGATAGTAGCCCACTCCCCTAGCAGCACAATAAGCACCAGGATTATCCAAATAGTCCTCCTGTAAGAAAGCACAAGCCAAGTCAGGCGCTAAGTCCTTAAGTTTAAGGATACTCTGGTGGTTAAAAGAAGAGATAATTACCCGCTCTTGCATCTGGTAGGCCTCTACTAAGTCAATCACCGCTTCGACTAGACCGGGATAAGGGAAGAGGCCCGTCTTTAATTCAATATTCAGGGTCAAGTCCAAGGGCGCAGCCCAGGCTAATAACTCACTTAAATGGGGGATGCGAACCAAGTCAAGCGCATCAGCTTGGTTATGGAGGCGGTCGAAGCGGAGACAGCGTAAGTCAGCATACTTATAGTCTCGCAACCAACCGCTCGCATTAGCCGTCCGGTCCAAGCGCTCATCGTGACAAACCACTACTTGGCCATCTAAGGTCAACTGGACATCACACTCAATCCCATCTGCTCCAGCTTCATAGGCTTTAATAAAGGCCAGCATAGTATTTTCGGGATAGCGGGCACTATAGCCTCGGTGGGCATATAATTTCATTATCCTTTGGCATCTCCTTATCTTCCTTTTCCAGTCTTTAAAACTGGTCAACCCAGCTACATCACCCTTATTCTAACCAGCCTATATTAAGCCAGAGTAAATTTGGAGTAAACTTCCCATGAATTTTGTAAAAATAAAGTAAAGAGTTAGAGTGCGACTGGTGTGCCGAAAGGCAAGACCTCTGGAGGAAAATGGCGTAAAAAATTCTCGTAGAGAATTTATCGACATTTTCTGAAGAGGACGCTTGCCTTGCACCAGAAGCAGGTTTGAAAAGGATGTGAGGAAGGATCAGGGAGGGAGATTCCTTGGAAGGGGTTTAGAAAGTGCGTTTGGTGTGCAAAAGGCATGCTCCCTTTCTTCCAACAAAAAAAGACTGGGATTGAACCCAGTCTCATTGTCTTTTTGATACAGAAACGTTTTAATGATTAATTCTTCAATCCTTGAATTGGTGCAGGAATATGGCCACCGCGGCGGATAAAGACTTCCGGCGAAGAGGTTTTTAACGGCATGATTGGTGCTGAACCGAAGAGACCACCAAATTCTAAGCAGTCTCCGGCTTGGTAACCAATGGCTGGGATTAAACGAACCGCTGTTGTCTTTCCATTAATCATCCCGATAGCTGCTTCATCAGCAATAATTGCCGCTAAGACTTCAGCTGTGGTTTCCCCCGGAACTGCAATCATATCAAGTCCTACTGAACATACCGCCGTCATCGCGGTAAGGGTTTGTAAGTCTAAAACCCCGGCTTGGGCGCCGGCAATCATCCCTTCATCTTCAGAAACCGGAATAAAAGCACCAGATAGGCCCCCTACCCGTTCAGCAGCCATCAGGCCACCCTTCTTCACAGCATCATTTAAGAGAGCTAGCGTAGCAACGGTCCCGTGACCACCGACTGTTTCTAACCCCATACTTTCTAAGATTCGAGCTACCGAGTCTCCTACTGCAGGAGTTGGTGCTAGGGAAATATCCACAATACCAAAGGGAACCCCTAGCGCTTTGGAAGCTTGGCTTCCGATTAACTGTCCCATACGAGTCACTTTAAAGGCAGTCTTTTTAATGGTTTCAGCCACTTGGTTAATCGGTGCATCCTTAGGTAGGCGTTCTAAGGCTTGACGGACCACCCCAGGGCCAGAGACCCCCACGTTGATCTCACAATCCGCTTCCCCACTCCCGTGGAAGGCTCCAGCCATAAAAGGATTATCCTCAACCGCATTACAAAAGACGACCAACTTGGTTGCCCCAATGCATTGCCGGTCTTTTGTCACTTCAGCAGCTTGGCGGATAGTTTCCCCCATTAAAGCGACGGCGTCTAAATTAATCCCTGACCGGGTAGAGCCGATATTGACTGACGAACAGACATTATCCGTTTCACTTAAGGCTTGAGGAATAGACGCAATCAAGTCTCGGTCCCCCGCTGCGAAGCCTTTTTGTACTAAGGCAGAATAACCTCCGACGAGGTCAATGCCGATATCCTTGGTGACTTGGTCTAAGCATTTGGCGTAGCGGACAGGATCGCCACCAGAAACGGCCAGCAGATGGGCAATAGGGGTTACCGAAAGGCGCTTATTAATAATTGGTATCCCCAATTGTCGACTCAACTGATCAGCCACAGGAACCAAGTCTTTGGCCTTTTGACTGATTTTTTGCTTGATTTTCTCACAGGACCGCTCAATATCTGTGTCACAACAATCGAGTAAGGAGATCCCCATAGTGATGGTACGAACATCGAGGTGATCCTTGGCAATCATATTGACAGTTTCTAGAATATCATTAATTTCTATCACGAGTCTGCCTCCTATAAACGATGCATGGCCTTAAAGATATCTTCATGCATGACCGTAATCTGCATGCCCGGTATTAAGTTTTCCACACTCTCTTGGAAGTCATTAAAAGCCACTTGCTCTTCGTCGACTGTCACGAGCATGGTCATGGTGAAATAATTATCCATTACCGTTTGGGCAACATCCACAATATTCACCTGGTTCTCGGCACAAGCCGTACTTACCTTAGACAAAATTCCGACTTGATCAATACCTACAACAGTAATTACCGCATTCATAAGCAGTAAACCTCCTTAATTTTTATGCCCCACTATAATAGCATAAGTTAAACTTTCTTAAAATATGAAAAAAGAAGTCAGAACTTTCAGTCCCAACTTCCAATCGAATGAAGGCTATTTCATTCGCTTATTCAAAGATGTCATCAACAGTCGCTTGGCGATTAATTACAATATAAAGATTACCATTTTCTTTCACTTTTGAGCTCATGTACACATTATCGACCTTGTCGCTGGTGCTGGCTTTAAATTGGAAGTAGATTTCTGATTCCCGGCCACTAGACCAATGAATGGTGAGGTATTCCAGGTCATTATTATTAACCACATTCTCAAACATGCCACCCATTAAGCCACCTTGTACAATGCTTTGGGATTGGAAAACGTCCGCATCAGGAAGAATTTCAACTTTGAAGGTCTTACATGGATGGATTTCCACAATATCCCCCTGGCCGTTAATACGGCCATAAGAGGTGGTAATCCGACCAATCCAGACATCACCGATATGTTCGATCGGGACTTCCCATACCCCACCATTATGAAAATGAAACTCTAAGGACTTCATTGATTTTGTCATTCGAATAACTTCCTTTCTTATCTTTGCTTTTTTTAACTTTTTAACCAAAGTTAGTGATTTATTTCACACATCAATTATACTATGACCTCAAACAAAAAAGCAAGCTTTCTTTTTAAAAAAAGCTTGCTTGTGAATTCATGTTTTTATTTTACTGCTTTGCTCATCCGCTTAGCTTATTCAGCGGTCCATTCACTGACCTTGTCTGGGTTAGCTTCAATCCATTTTTGGGCCGCTTGACTAGGATCCATGCCGTTAGCAATATCTAGCATGACGGATTCCATGTCTTCTAAGCTCCAATGGAAGTTCGCCAGAATTTGATAAGCCCGAGGATTATCTTCTTGGAAACCTTGGCGGGTGTAGGTATTAATGGTCTCTCCTTCACCATAAACCTTTTTAGGGTCTTCCAAATATTTTAAATCGTACTCGGCAAATTTCCAGTGAGGATTCCAGCCAGTCACAACAATCTCTTCTTGGTTATTGTAAGCTTGGCCTAGCGAAGTCGCCATGGCCCCTGACGAGGAAGAAGCTAAATTCCAAGAAGCAAGGTTAGGATATTCTTCCAGAGCCTTTTCTGTTGAAGCCATGATCCCAGCACCAGGTTCAATCCCGGTAATCGTTTGGCCTGCTTCTGAAGATAAGTCTTCAATGGAATTCACTTGATCCATATAAGTAGGGACCACTAAACCAGTACGTGCCCCTTCTAAATTGGTACCAGCAAAGACCATTTGATCGCCATATTGGTCAATTTGTTCGCCGTGAGTAATAGGCAACCAGGCGGATACCATGGCATCCGATTCCCCACTAGCTACTGAAGACCACATGATGGCATTATCCAAGGGGACTTGTTCAACATTAAAACCTTCTTGGCGTAAAACTTCAGCAATGACTTGGGTAGAAGCCACTTCACTGTCCCAGTTCACATAGGCCAGGGTAACGGTCTCTCCGCCAGCCCCGCCAGCTGAAAAGAGGCTACTTTTATAAGCATCTTCACTCCCAAAGGTTAAAAGTAAACCTAAGGCAGCTAAGAGCGCGAGGGCAATTTTTTTAAACATTCTTCATCCTCCTTTACTTGTCACGTGAAGCAAAGCCATTGGTAATGCGGTCAACCACAATGGCTAAGATCACGATAGCTAAACCAGCCACGAAGCCGCTACCAACTTGGGCCCGTTGTAAGGCAGATAAGACATCGCGTCCTAAACCAGGTGCCCCAATCATGGACCCGGTCACGACCATGGAGAGCGCTAGCATCACGGTTTGGTTGACCCCAGCCATAATGGTCGCTTGGGCTAAGGGAAGCTCGACTTTGAAGAGTTTTTGCCATGGGGTTGACCCGAAGGCATCAGCCGCCTCGATTAACTCCGTAGAAATTTGGGTAATGCCTAATTCAGTAAAGCGTACCGTTGGGGGTAGGGCAAAGATAACAGAAGCAAAGACTCCCGGTACCATCCCGATACCAAAGAAGGCAACCGCCGGAATCAGGTAAACGAAGGCCGGCATGGTTTGCATAAAGTCAAGGATCGGTTTTAGGATAATGTGAACCCACTTACTCTTGGCCGATAAAATCCCTAACGGAATCCCAATAATAATGGACACCAAGGAGGAAATGAGAACCAGGGTAATGGTTTGGGTCAATTGACTCCACAAACCTTGGTTGAGCACATAACCTAAACCAACCAGGACAAAGACTGGGACCCCAAAGCGGCGGTTAGTGGCAAAGTAAGCCAAGGCAGCCACTAAGAGAATGAATAGAAATGGTGGGAACCAGAGTAAAACATCATTCACCGAGTTCATCACGGTTGACCCGATACTTTGCACCACATCAAAGAGTCCTGAGAAAGTCGTGGTCAGCCAATTGGTGGCCGCTTCCACCCAGTCAGCAACGGGTAGGGGTTGTAAGGGAAATAGTAAAATGTTATTCATTGTTATCGCCTCCTTGTCCAGATAATTGGTCGATCACCAAGCGCCGGTCCACGTAGCCGAGCAGACGTTTATCATCATCGACAACCGCAATCGGCATATTGGTTTCACTCATGAGATCATACATTTCATTAATTGGTGTATTTTGATTGACCAAGGGGTTATCGGTACGGATAATTTCGTCCACATAAATATTTTTGCTTTGTTTGTTTTGACGAATTAGATCAGCCAGGTCCTTGTCAGTCACATAACCATGGATCCTGCGGTCACCGTCTATGACATACAAGGTGGAGGTATGTTCATTTTGCATAATCTTCAAGGCTACCCGCGCACCTACCCGGTCCTTATTGAAGACATAGCCAGGTGCTTCCATAGCGTTTTCTGCGGTAAAGACCTTAGACCGGTCCACGCCGCCAACAAAGGTTTCCACATAGTCATTAGCAGGATTTTCCAGGATCTCTTCCCCGGTACCAATTTGTTCAATGTGGCCATTACGCATCAATACAATGCGGTCACCTAAGCGCAAAGCTTCATCCAAGTCATGGGTAATGAAGACAATGGTCTTATTGAGCTTACTTTGCAGTTCAATCAGTTCATCTTGCATGTTGGCCCGGATCAAGGGGTCCAAAGCTGAAAAGGCTTCATCCATTAAGAGAATATCAGTATCGCTAGCTAAAGCTCTAGCTAGCCCCACTCTTTGCTGCATCCCACCAGAGAGTTGGTCAGGCAATTGGTCTTGGTAGGCAGATAAGCCCATAGTTTCTAGAGCATCTTGGGCCCGTTTGCGTCGCTCATCGCCATCGACACCTTGGATTTCTAGACCAAATTCAGTATTTTCGAGAATGGTTTTATGAGGGAAAAGCGCAAAACTTTGGAAAACCATGCTGACTTTCTTGCGGCGGATATTGCGCAATTCTTCGTCATTAGCTTGGGTGACACTTTCCCCATCAATACTGACTTGTCCATGAGTGGGTTCAATGAGACGATTGAGCATCCGAAGTAAGGTTGACTTTCCTGAACCAGAAAGCCCCATAATGACAAAGATCTCGCCATCATTGACTTCAAAAGAGGCATCGTAAACCCCCACTGTGGCACCAGTTTGGTTAACAATCTCTTCTTTCGTTTCACCCTTTTCCACTAATTTTTTCGCTTTATCTATGGCTTGGGCTGAGCCAAAAATTTTAGTCAAATTTTCTACTTTTATTGACGCCATAATTTCTCCTCTCTCGCAATTGATAGTAAAAACACAATAATTAACCTAACAAAAGCCTGACCATATTTCAAAACTTATGGCTAGCCCACTCTCTCAGAGAGAGTTTTTCTCATTTTTCTCATTTTATTCTCATAAATATAAAAAACCGCTTAGCTATAAGCATAAGCGGCGGCTTTTTTTCTAGTCTTTTTTAATTTTTAATACAATGTAAAGGCTTTTCTAAGAATTTTTATTTTTCTTAAAATTTCAAGCTAAAATATCCCTTTTTTCGTCCAGCTAACGCTGGCTGACCAGGACCCAGTAGCCCTTATCGCGGTCAATTTCAGTCACATTACAAAAGACCTCTTCCATTTTCTTTTTCGCGCTGGGGGCACCTTGCTTCTTTTGAATCACTACGACCAGGTCTCCGCCCGGCTCTAAGTGATCATAGGCACCCTCAATAAAGCCATGGACCACTTTTTTCCCGGCCCGAATGGGTGGATTGGTGATAATGAGGTCATAATCCTGCTGACTAATCCCCTCATAAGCAGAGGAAAGATAAAAATGTGCTGGTCCAACTTGATTCAAAGCTAGATTTTCTTTAGCTAGGGCAAGAGCTCTCTCATTGACATCAACCAAGTCCAAATCAGCATCGGGATAATGGTCGCCTAAAACCACCCCTACTGGCCCATAGCCAGAACCCAAGTCCAGGATCTTATGGTAAGTCTTATTTTTCTTTAAAAGGGCCTCCAGCATGACCCGCGTCCCATAGTCTAAGCGTCCCCGCGAAAAGACCCCGCTATCCGTTATGAATTCATAAGTCCGCCCATTAACCACTGTTTGCCAGGTCTTCTTATCATGGGCCAATTGACTATTATCTTCAAAATATTGATGACTCATCACTTCACATCCTTATAGTTGAGCTTGGAAGGGGTAGGGGATGTCCTTTCAGAAAAGTTGAACGATCAGCAAGTTGAGTTCGGACGCCAGCCTTGAAGTTGCTTCAGAAAATGCCAACGCACAGCTTCCCTGTGCTTATGGTATTTTCCTCCAGCAATTCAAGTCTCTAACGGCTCCCTCACATCCTTATAGCTGATCTTTTCAGCTTTTCTTCCAAGGAATCGCCCTCCCTAATCCTTCCTCGCATCCTTTATTCCTATTCTACTGGTAGTTGTCCCCGTCCACAAGAAAAAAATACAAAAACAGCGACGGCAAGTTTTTCCATCGCTGTTTCCTTTATTTTGCTATCAGGAACAAGGTCCTGGTATAAGCACTTATTTTTTCACTTCTTTTAAGACTTCACTTGGTGCTTCAGGAAGATTTTTCTTCTCAGCTTGTTTTTTCGCCCATGAAGTGACTAATGGGGTGAGGATAGCCGTCACGATGACTGAGGTTGCCACAATGGCGGTCGCCGATTCAGCAACCGGTTGGAACTGTTCAGAGATTCCCGCAATCACGGCTGGAACGGCTACCGCTGCCCCCGCGGTGGATGATTGCGCCCAACCAGCTACGCCGTCTGACCCTAACCACTTAATATCTAAGAAGGAGAGCAAGCCACCGGTAATTAATACTACAGCCACACCAACAATTACGCCACTAAGCCCGGCTTGGAAGATGGTCTTAAAGTTCAGCGTATAACCTAAGGCAAAGATAAAGAAAGGAATCAAAATTCCTACCCCAGGAGCATACTTATCCCGCACATCGGAGTCCAAGGTCCCCCCAATTAAGCCTAAAGCAAAGGGTAAGAGGGTAGAGACGATGGAACCGAAGGGGAAACTCGCCCCGGTCAAACCTAAGATCAACATGGTAAAGAAAGGCCCCGATTGAATGGCAATCATGGGAAAGGCAGCGAGATCATATTCGCGCCCTTCAGGAATAATGGACACATAAAGGCCCCCATTGGTTTGACTAAAGGCAGTCACCACAGCCAGGGTAGACACCCCAGTGAGCAAGCCACTTTGAATCCCTTCAGCAGGTAAAACTGCTCCTAGAATTAACCCTAGTGCCAAAGCAATTAAGAGCCGACCTCCTGATAAGAGCAAGCCCTTCTTGGCAATGTAGCCCCCAGAAGCATTAAGGTTTACTGAGGCTCCTACACAGAAGAAGAAACAGAATAAAACAGCTGACGACCCCGTTAAGTAAGCTCCCGTCACTCCACCAAAATATTCATGGGCAGTAGGCCAAAGAGTATTCAGTAAGGTCCCGGCTAAGAGCGGAACGATAATATTCCCGCCCGGGATTTTCGCAATGGTTTTTTCAATTTTCATCTTAGACTAACCCCCTTAAGCCCGCTTGGTATTGGCCATAAATTCTTTTAATTCTTCTTGGTTAGGTAAACCGTCATTATCTCCTTCAAAGGTCACTTGACGGGCCCCAATGGCGTTACCACGTAAGATGCTATCTTCTAAGGAAAGGCCTTCCTTCAAGCCAGAAATGACGCCGACAGCAAAGCCATCCCCTGCTCCGACCGTGTCAATTGGGGTCACTTGATAGCCTGCCACTTGGCCGCTTTGGCCCTCGCTGGTTGCATAGTAGGCTCCGGAAGCGCCGGTTTTAACAATAACAATTTTTACCCCCCGGTCGAGATAGAATTGGGCAATGTCTTCTGCCTTATCAAGGCCAGTTAAGAGCTTGCCTTCTTCTAAACCAGGCAGGAAGATATCTACTGATTTAGCCGTTTCGTTGACGAATTCCACCATGCGGTCATGGTCCCATAATTGAGGACGTAAGTTAGGGTCGAAGGAAATCACCTTGCCAGCCTTATGCATGTATTCAACCGCTTTTTTGGAAAAATTATAGCAATCTTCTGATAAAGCGGCGAAGATTGAGGTCACATGCATATAATCTGCTGAAGCAAAGTAGTCTTCGTCAAAGTCCTCCACACTCATGGTTGAAGCGGCAGAGCCCTTACGGAAGTATTCAATGGCGGGGTCATCTTCCTCATTCTTTTCCTTAATGTACCAGCCGGTAAAACGTTCATCCGTCGTTTGAACACCAGTGGTATCGATTCCTTCCTTAGCCATAGCCTTGGTAATAAAGCGGCCCAGCATGTCTTCACCTAACTTGGTCACCAAACCCGTTTGATGGCCTAAGCGGCATAAGCCTGCGGCCACGTTGGTTTCCGCTCCCGCCAAGGCTCGAGACCAGTCGTTGACATCTTCCAAAGCGCCCGGTTCATTGGCATAAAACATGTATAAAGGTTCACCAAAAGTTACAAAATCTAAATGCATCGATATGTCCTCCTCTAAATTTGTTCGCAACACGGTTCTATCGGCTTAACCTATTATTTGATTAGGTTAACCGGTTTCCTAAATTAAGAATAAAGTGAACAACAAGAAAAGTCAAGGAAAAATGTAAGCGCTTCGATATTTTTATAAAAAGGTAAATTGCAATATCAAGTGCATATTTATTTTAAAAAATCCCAGTGTCATGCCAAATAACTAAAAAGCTGATAAAGTCAATAATTCTTGGCCCGTTTTTCTCTAGCTTAAAGTGCTTGATTATCATTTAGAGATTCAGGGTGGGGCTGTCAAGGTGGAGAGCGAAGCGGACCTTGACTGGCCCACACTGAATCTCTATGCTTTGTTAAGCACTTTAGCCTGCTTCTTTAAGCGTTTCCTGAAGTTTCGCAACTTCTAGGTTATAACAGTCGTTAGGGGTTTGATAATCTAAGACCTTTCTAAAGCGATTATTTATTGTATTCGTATAGTGTGCGAGTTCCTGGTATGTCAGCTTTTTAAAGCTTGTCCCTTTGGGCAAGAATTCTCTTAACATGCGATTATGTCTCTCATTACTGCCTTTTTCCCAAGCTGAATAGGCATGGGCGAAAAAGACTTCCAAATCCTTCAGAGCATACTCAAGCTGAGATAGTTTAGAAAATTCACTGCCGTTATCGGTCGTTAAGGTTTTAAAACACGCTTGACCCTCTTTAAGAATCACCTTTTTAACCGATTTTACAATGGAATCTGCATCCCACTTCCAAGTCTTCTTGGTGAGGAATTTTCGCGTTTTCCGTTCAACTAGAGTAATAAGACATGGCTCTCCTTTAGTCTTCTTTCCTATCACGAGGTCAAGCTCCCAGTGACCAAATTCTTCTCTTGAAAGGACGTCTGGGCATCGCTGATCAATGCTTTTTCCAAATACCTTTTTATTCGTCCCACGCGGTTCACTAGGTTGTTTTCTTGGACGAATCCTTGTTTTCATAGGAAGATCAATATTCCTCACATTTAATAAACCAAGATTGATATATTTATACATGGTTTTGGTGCAAGGAACTCTTTCTAAAGGGTGTTTTCTGCGGTAATCATGAATAAACGTATCAACACTGAAAATACGGTCTTCTTTAGGTGTCAGTAAGGCTTCCTCAAAGGCTTTAATGAAGTTAGATTTTCCATACAAAGCGCCTCTGGCTTTAGAATTTGACCGATTATCTTTATAAACACGCGAGCCAGTTTCTGCAAGATAGACATCAACGTAGGTATGATCATAGTTCATTTGACGTGTTTTTCCACGTTTTAGTTCACGAGATATGGTGCATTGATTGACGCCAACGGCGTCAGCAATCTCTTTCTGTTTATGTCCTTCTTGGTGCATTGCTTGGATAATTCCGCGTTTTTCTGCAGAAAGGTGTGTATATGATCTAGGTTTCGTGTTAGAATGTTTCATAGCCAGTGAGTGCTCCTTTACTTGGGTTTAGACGCTTTTAAGTATAGAGCATCACTGGTTTTTTGTCGTCCTTTTCTCTATGCACTTCATTTTACAATTTACCATTTTTATAAAAAAAAGTGCCTCCTGGAGACACTTCTTTCTTAATTATGTCGATAAAAACGATAAATCCATTGGTCCCTTATTAAAGTGAGGACCGTAAAGAGATATGAGAAGGAATAGCTTGGTAACCTGGCTCTAATTCTTGTTCTGCCTGGATAGCTTGCAGTAAGTTTGTGGCTAAGGCTGCTCCTATTTTCTCAGTGGGTTGTTCAATACTGGTAATGCCAGGGCCAATCATATCGGTCATGTGCCAATCATCAAAGCCCGTCACCCCCACCTCTTGGGGGACTTGGAATTGGCCCTGCTTCAAAATACGCAAAACTTCGATCATAACCCGACCATTATTACAAAAAAAGAGGGTCTTCCGCTGGCCAGCCAGGTCTAAGATGGCTTCCTGCCAGTGAGCCTGACCAACTTCAATTAATTGGACAGGGTCCGGGTCACAAGCAGCCACAACGGCTTGATAGCGGTCCTGACGGGTAGAAACCGGGGCCAAAACTTCACTCACCACCACAAAGGCTTGGTAGTCAGCGAGGTTAATCTGGGCAAACAGCTGAGTGATCACTGCTTCATTATCGGTGCCAATGGTTAACCACTTGCTGGGATAGGTTTTACGGTCAGCCAGGATGAGAGGAAGCTGCAACTCCTCAATAAACTGGTAATTTTGACTGGTGATGGCTGCTGGTTGGAGGATAATTCCATCCACATTCTGATCAATTAAGCGCTCCAAGTACTGGCGTTCCAAGTTAACCTCCCCCAAGGAGTCCAAAATAATCATCTGCCACTTGGCCTGGTTAAAGACCTGGCTCATCCCCTTGAGCAGTAAGGAGGCGTACATATTAGAAATATCAGCAATCACCACACCAATGAGATAGGAGCGCTTGGACTTTAGAGCTTGGGCTTGACGGCTGGGCCGGTAGCCTAAGTCTTCAATGACGCTTTTAATTCGCTTTTTGGTAGCAGGCGACATTTTATGATATTTCTTATTCAGATAGCGCGACACCGTGGTTTTAGACACTCCGGCTTGGTCGGCTACTTCTTGGATGGTTACACGTTTATTCATCAACATTCCCTTTCCCATTTAGTCTTATCTATTATAGCAGACCTAAAGGGGATTTTTTGGCACAAAATATGCCTTCTTCTGCTGCTTCAACAAGTCTATTCTCAGCACTAAGTAATTGCCACTTCATTACCGCTTAATTTCAAATGAGCTGGGCTGTTGGCAGTTTTATCAGACAATAAAAAAAGAGGTTAAGACAAAAATCTTAACCTCTTTTCATTATGAATGTCATTTAAAAAGTGTTCCAGTGGTCTTACTCTTTGACGCACTGGTCACACTCTCTAGTTGAGTTCGGAAGGGTGAGGGGATGTCCTTTCAGAAAAGTTGAACGACCAGCAAGCTGATCTTATCATCTTTTCTTCCAAGGAATCTCCCTCCCTGATCCTTCCTCACATCCTTCTCAAACCTGTTCCAAGCGCAGAGCAAGCGTCCACTTCAGAAAACGGCGACAATTCTCGTTGAGAATTTTACGCCTTTTTCTTCCAGTGGTCTTACTCTTTGACGCGCTTGTCACGCTCTACTTAGATTATTTAAGTTCAGCTTTACCGCCGGCTTCTTCGATAGCAGCTTTAAGAGCTTCGGCTTCTTCTTTAGGAAGACCTTCTTTAACAACTGCTGGAGCGCCGTCAACTAAGTCTTTAGCTTCTTTCAAGCCTAAGCCAGTTGCTTCACGAACAGCTTTGATCACTTTGATCTTAGCTGCGCCTGCTTCGGTTAATTCAACGTCGAAGTCAGTTTTTTCTTCAGCTGCTGCTTCGCCAGCACCTGCACCTGCAACTGCTACAGGAGCTGCAGCAGAAACGCCGAATTCTTCTTCAATTGCTGATACTAAGTCAGCTAATTCTAAGATTGTTGCTTCTTTTAAGTCAGCAATAATTTGTTCAATATTTAAAGCCATCTTTAAATTCCTCCATTTATTTAAGTATTTTGTTTAGGATTTTACATCATTAAGCTAAAAGCCACTGATTATTCAGCTGCTTCAGCTGGAGCATCTTCTTCCAACTTGTCTTGTACTGCTTTAACAGCGTAAGCCACATTGCGGACTGGTGCTTGCAATACAGAAAGTAACATGGATAGTAAACCGTCGCGACTTGGTAAGGAAGCAATCTTGTGGATTTCTTCTTTAGTCATGATCTTACCGTCGATAACCCCACCTTTAAGTGATAGGGCTTCAGCATCTTTAGCAAAGTTAGCTAAGATACGGGCTGGTGCAACAGCGTCTTCGGCAGAAAAAGCCACAGCAGTAGGTCCTTGGAAGACTTCTTCATGGTATTCAATACCAGCTTGGTCTAAAGCACGACGCATCATGGTATTCTTAATTACTTTGAAGAAAACATCTTCGTCACGTAATTGTTTACGCAACTCAGTAACCTCAGAAACTGTAAGACCTAAATAGTCAACTACCACGAAGGAAATTGAATTATTAATACGTTCAACAATTGCATCAACTTCTTGTTGTTTTTTAGCAATAGCTTGTTCACTCACTCAGTTTCACCTCCGATAAAATAAGATAGAGTTTTTTATAAGCAATAAAAAACTCCATGTCCCCAAAAGACACAGAGATTGCCAGACACTATAAGTCTTATAGTGTTATTATCTCCCTCGGTTAGAAATTAAGGCTTCAAGCCACTAACTGTCTTCGGTTCGCTTTGATTGAAATAATCAACATTAAATATAATACTGAAATCACTTGAACTTGTCAATACTTGTTTTTAAAAAATATCAACTTCCTCATGATTTCGTCCTTTGTTGTGACTGTCGCCGTCTAATTAAAAAGAGGCTGCGGTATATCACAGCCCCCTTACTAATTTAAGTTAGATGTCTTCACCGATTGAGCTTGGGTCCACTTGGATCCCAGGGCCCATGGTCGTGGTGATGACTAAGTTTCTGATGTAACGACCCTTAGCTGCAGCTGGTTTTTCACGAACTAAGGTATCATGAATAGCCTTGAAGTTTTCAAGTAAGTCTTCAGTGCTGAAGGAAACTTTACCAATTAAGGTATGAACGTTCCCACCGTTGTCAGCACGGTATTCAATTTGACCAGCTTTAATGTCGTTAACTGCTTTAGTTACATCTTGGGTAACAGTACCAGTCTTAGGGTTTGGCATTAAACCTTTAGGTCCTAAGACACGACCTAAACGACCAATTTTACCCATCATGTCTGGAGTTGCTACAACAACGTCGAAGTCCATCCAACCATCGTTGATTTTTTGAACTAAGTCGTCGTCACCAACGTAATCTGCACCAGCGTCTTTAGCTTCTTGAGCTTTTTCGCCTTGAGCAAAGACTAAAACAGTTTGGCTCTTACCGGTTCCTTTAGGTAGAACCATAGCCCCACGGATTTGTTGGTCGTTTTTCTTCACTTCAATCCCTAAACGGTAAGATACTTCAAAGGAAGCATCAAAATTAGCGAAGTCAACTTCTTTTAATAATTCGATAGCCTCTTTGGCATCGTATTTTTTACTTGCATCGATTTTTTCGTATGCTGCTTTTAATTTCTTAGATTGTTTTGCCATTTTATTTTCATTCCTCCTATGTGGTTTTAACGGATAGTCCTCCCACTCATAACACCCATAAGGTATTATGGCGATTGACTGAGCGATCTAGACAACGTTTGCTAGGAATTAGCCTTCTACAACGATTCCCATTGAACGTGCAGTACCTTCAATCAAACGCATAGCAGCTTCAACGTCGGCTGCGTTAAGATCTTGCATTTTGGTTTCTGCAATTTCACGTACTTGATCTTTTGTTACGGTAGCGACTTTGTTTTTGTTAGGTTCGCCGGAACCTTTTTCCACTTTAGCGGCTTTCTTCAATAAGTCTGCTGCTGGTGGGGTCTTAGTAACAAAAGTAAATGAACGGTCTTCATAAACAGTAATCACAACAGGAATAACATAACCTTGTTGCTCTTGAGTTTTAGCGTTAAATTCCTTACAGAATCCCATAATGTTAATACCCGCTTGACCTAATGCAGGACCAACAGGTGGTGCAGGACTTGCTTGCCCAGCAGGGATTTGTAATTTAACAACTGAGTCTACTTTTTTAGCCACGAAACATTCCTCCTTAGTTCTTGTCCGTGTTGTGGTTTAGTGGAGTTTAAAGATTTCTCCTCCCACAGTTGTAGCGTCTTCTATGAGGACGTACACAATGTATTATTAAAGCACAAAGCAATTCGCTTTGCAAGTGATATTTTCACTTTTCTCTATTTATTCATGGCGATAGCGATAGCGGTAATTATAGTAAGCACTATAAACCATAGCAAAGAGAAGAGCCAGGGGCAGGACAGTCAGCCAGGAAAGCTGGGTCACAAAGAGCTTCCCACCACTCACTAAGACTTGACCCAGTCCTGCTCCGAGGAAGGTCCAAAAAATACAAGCTAGGCTGGCACCCGCCTTGACCTTATGGTTAAGCACTTGGCCCAAAAGGCTACCAATACCTACCGCCAATAAAAAAATCCATAGCCAGGCCAAGGTCCTACCTCCCTGAATCATTCTTTCTAGACTTAGGCGTCTAATTTATCCACTTGGTCAAAGTCCACTTCCGCAATGGTTTCCCGACCAAACATTTCGATCGTTAATTTTAGTTTTTGGTGTTCTGCATCGATCTCTTCAATGCGACCTTCTAAGCCTAAGAAGGCCCCATCGATAACTTCCACCACTTCACCATTTTCAAAGCTAATATCGCGTTTGGGTGCAGATATACCTTGGGAACGTAAGAGACGGTGCACTTCGTCTGGAAGTAGGGGCACGGGCTTGGACCCTTGACCATGAGAGCCTAAGAAGCCGGTCACATTCGGGGTGTTCCGGACCACAAACCAAGCTTCATCACTCATAATCATTTCCACGAAAACATAGCCCGGAAAAGTTTGCGTCTTGACGACCTTTTCTTGGCCTGATTTGGTCTTTTGTAATTTTTCTTCTTCCGGAACGACCACACGGAAGATATATTCTTCCATATCCATGGAAGTAATCCGACTTTCTAAGTTTTCTTTGACTTTATTTTCGTATCCTGAATAAGTATGCAGGACATACCATTGTTTTTGTGGTTCAATTTCAGTCGCCATAAGTCTCTCCTTTTTATCCTAAATGAAAAAACCTTCCACTAGGGAAAGGTCCTTTGTTTACTTGCTTTAATTATACCACACTCACAAAGAGAGGCAAGCGCCCAGTGAGCTGCCTGACTGCTCGCTTAGAGTTGGATATAGAGGTTAAATAGTTGGGTAACAATTTCATCAGTGAGGCCTAAGAAGATGGCCATGATGATAATAGTAATGATAACAATAGCGGTGTCGCGACGTAATTCACGTCCACTCGGCCAGGTCACCTTTTTTAGTTCTTTAAATGCGTTAATCATATGCTCTCCTCAATAACTAATCCTACTTGGTTTCCTTATGCAAGGTGTGCTTGTTACAAAAGCGACAGTACTTCTTGACTTCAAGTCGCTCCGTACGGGCGGTGTTATTACTCTTAATGGTGTAATTACGGGACCCACACTCAGAACAAGCTAAAATGATTTTATTGGATGCCATAGTCAAGCTCCTTTACTCTTCCATCTTAAACATGGTAACGACTTTAAGTGGCAAAGTCAACTTTTTCTTAGGAAAAGTGCCCTAACAGCCTCTTCTGATAAAGCTTGCCAGTTAATCCCCTGCAGCCTGGTGTCGGCGCCACTTAGCCCGCAAGCGGTAATAAGCTTGCCTGACTTGCTTAACCGAAACACCCAGGTCTTGGGCCATCGCCTCATCACTTCTTTGAGTGAGATGGCCATTTAAGACCGCCCTTTCTAAGGGCGAGAGGGTCAGCTGGTAAGATTGATAGCTTTCCTTCACTAATAAGGCCTGGTCGGGACTGGAATAGTGCCTTTGGGGAATCTGGTTAAGGAAGGCAGCTTCCCCGTCTTCACAAAGGATACCGTCATAGTAGACTCTTTTTGCTTTGGGAAGTCGTTTTTTAGAGCCTTGCTTGCGCATTTGGTCAATGATCCGGCTCTCAATCCGCCTGCCTAGAGCAGCAAAAAGGCTGTAGCTATAGCCTAGGGATTTGGCCTGGTAGTCCTGACAAACTTCATAGAGACTGATGGCCGCTAACTGAAAATAATCATCGACATCTTCAATATGGCCATAATACTTACGCAAAAAGAAATAAACGGTTGAACGATGGCGCTCATATAAGACTTCGAAGGCCCGGTCATCGCGGCCTTCCACTAACAAATGAATTAAATATTGATTGTCCATTTCCTCATAGGAAAGCTTTTCTTCCACGGTATCACTCCATTACTCCTCTGTCTGACTGAGATCATCCAGCAGGTTCTTGAGGCTTTGTAATTGGTGATAGGTCCACGGATTACGCCTTTGGTAATTTAAGGCGAGCCGGTCGTGATTTTTTTCACCTTGGCGGATGTTTTTTTCGGTTTGTTGGACATCCTTTAAGAGTTCTAAGGCTGATTGACGGATAGCCCCCTGTTGAAAGACCAGCCGCTGTTCAGCCAGGTCAGAGGTAGCCACCGTAACATTGGTTAAGACCCCCACTTGACGCTGGATCATGGCTTCAATGTAAGAGTCAGCCGTTTGCCCTTCAGAGGTAAAGACCACATTCAAGCGGTACTTCTTATAGGACTTAGAGAGTCCAGGGACAAACATGGCATCAAAAACCACCCAGCATTCCAAGGCATGGTAAGCCGCATAGTTAGATAAGCGCTGTAGCAATTGGTCGCGGGCACCTTCAATATCGTCTTGGCCCTTGAGTTTGACTAATTCTGGCCAAGCCCCGATCATATTATAACCATCCACAATAAGTACTTCCCTGCGCATACACCTTTTCACCACCTTGGAAATGTTAAGGAGTCAGCCGCCGTTTCCCATAGACTTCATACATGACTAAAGCAGCCGCTACACTGGCATTCAAGCTTTGGACATGGCCCCGCATGGGAATAGTTAGGACCCCATCTAAAGACTTTTTGACCCTAGGAGAAATTCCCTTCTCTTCGTTACCAATGACTAGGGCAATCGGTAAACTGGCATCCATATCCCAATAATCTTGGCCCGCCATATCGGTACCAAAGACCCAAACCCCCTTTTCCTTTAATTGTTCAATAGTTTGGGTCATATTGGTTACCCGAGCTACAGGAACATATTCAATAGCACCGGTAGAAATCTTAGCTACAGTGGGTGTCACGCCAGCAGCCCGGTGCTTAGGAATAATAATTCCATGAGCCCCACAGGCATCTGCCGTCCGTAAGATACTGCCCAGGTTATGAGGATCCATAATCCCATCCAAAAGGATAAAGAAAGGATCTTCATCTAAAGCTTGGGCTCTGTGGAATAAGTCGTCCACCGTATAATACTGGTAAGCAGCTACTTCCAAGACAAAGCCTTGGTGGTTAGCCGCCTGAGTCAACTGGTCGAGATCCCTTTTTGACCGGTAGCTCGTCGGAATTTGGTGTTCCTTCAGCTCCTTTTCAATGGCTTGATGGCGCTTAGAATGTTGGCCTTCTTGCAGGTATGCCTGATAGATTTTTTGTGAGCTCCCTAAGGCAGCTTGTACCGCGTGGTAGCCCAAGACGAAATCCGTAGCGGCTTTTTTTGACTTAGAACTCATGCTCTTCCTCCTCTAAGTAGGCCATGCTGGCTTGGGTCAAGGCCTGGAAACGGTCTGTATCCACCAGGTATAAATAGCCCATTAAAGCTTCCAGACCCGTCGCTTGCCGGTAAGAATGGATATCCGCATTTTTAGCCGAGCTGTGACTTTGGCTGTTACGTCCCCGCTTAAAAATGCCCACTTCCACTTCAGTTAAGGCCTGACTATCCAATAAATGCTTGACTAGCTTGGCTTGGGACTTGGCACTGACAAAGTGGGTGGCCCGCTCATGGAGATCATGGGGGCGGGTGAGTCCACTAGCCACTAAATGGGTCCGCACCTGAATCTCCCAAGCCGCGTCGCCCAGGTAAGCCAGGGTAAGGCCACTTAATTGGTTGACTGCTTTCCTATCCATTACTTACTTCTTCTCCAACGCGTTCCTTGAGGGGTGTCATCCAAGACGATCCCTTGGTCAAGCAACTCTTGGCGAATAGCATCACTGCGCTCATAGTCTTTATCCAAGCGGGCTTGGTCTCTCTCTTCAATGAGGGCTTGAACTTCACTGTCCAGGAGAGTAGCCTCTTGAAATTCAATACCAATAACGGCTAACCATTGGCTAAGTTGTTGGTCATAAGCCTTAAGAACTGCTTGGGAGACTTGGGGAGCTTCCATATAGATATTAATCCGTTTGAGGGCGTCATAAATCACGGTTAAGGCATTAGGAACATTGAAGTCATCATCCATGACTTGAATAAAATGTTCATCCAGGGCCTGTAATTCACCTAATTGTTTCTCATCATCTGCTAGACTTTCCTTAGCATCTTGTAAACGATAGTTGATATTATCATGGGCCGTTTGCAAGCGTTCCAAGTTTCTTTTGGCGTCCTCCAAGTTACTATGGCTAAACTTGACCGGCGCCCGGTAGTGGGCACTGGCTAGGAAGAAACGCACAATGGTAGGGTCAACTTCCTTCAAGAGGTCGTGAGCCAGGACAAAGTTACCTAAGGACTTACTCATCTTTTCTCCGTCATCACCCATGGTCACAAAACCATTATGTAACCAATAATTAACGAAAGTTTTTCCGGTACGGGCTTCCGATTGGGCCCGTTCATTTTCATGGTGAGGGAAGACTAGGTCTGCGCCTCCGCCATGAATGTCCAGGGTATCGGCCAGGTAACGGGTAGACATGACTGAGCATTCAATATGCCAGCCAGGCCGCCCTGCCCCCCAAGGAGAATCCCAAGAAGGTTCGCCAGCCTTGGCTGCCTTCCAGAGGGCAAAGTCGACACTGTCCTCTTTCTTTCCTTGCTCATCGGCACTCACACGCTCGCTAGCACCGCTTCTTAAGTCATCAATGGATTGGTCACTCAATTTACCGTAAGAAGAAAAACTCCGCGCCCGGTAATAGACATCCCCGTCCACCACATAGGCATAGTCCTTATCCACCAGGTCTTGGACAAATTCAATAATAGCATCAATATTTTCCAGAACTCGGGGGTTGAGGGTGGCCCGCTTAACATTGAGTTTGTCAATATCTTCATAGTAGGCTGCAATGTATTTGTCAGCGACTTCTCGGCTAGTGAGACCTTCTTCTTTGGCCCGGTTGATTATTTTATCGTCAACGTCGGTGAAGTTAGATACAAAGTTCACCTCATAGCCTCGGTATTCCAAATAGCGACGGATCACGTCAAAGGCCACGATACTGCGGGCATTACCGATATGAATATAGTTGTAGACAGTCGGTCCACACACATACATATTCACTTTACCGTCGTTAATAGGATGAAATTCTTCCTTCGCTTTGGTTAAGGTATTGTAAACTGTTAACATTTTTAAAATCCCTTCAGCAATAAATTCAATAGTTCAAATAGAATCTTAGGATCATTTTACCATTGATTGCCGCTTTTTAACAATCTCTCCTTAGCAAGCTGTGACCGAGAGCATCCTCCTCTCCCTAAATCATTATTTTTAGCAGGGAATAAATAGCATTCTCACTGCCCCTTCATTAAAGCCAATCTCTCAGGAAACTGTCAACCAAGCCAATAGCACCGAGCGTTTCTTCCATTAGCCTTCCCTTCATCTTCAGTTTAAAAAATTCGCTTCTTGGAATCAAAAGACTTTCTGAGCCTCTCTTGATCAGCCCTGATAAAAAAGACATATCCTATCTAAGCAATGAGAGCGATCTCATGAGAATAGCCTAAGAGAAAATTAAAGTTCCTCTCGGTTGGGCTATAGACAAGAGTAGAAAACGCTCAAAAAGGGATTTATAGATAGGCAAACGGCATGGCCAAGGCCAAAAAGCGAACTCAAGCAAGAAAAAAGGCCCTGACCTCAGTCAGCAGCCTCTTTCACTCTTTATCTTATTATTCTCGCCACCAAGTGTCATAAAGGTTAATAGGCAGGTGGCGTTTATGTTTTGATTTTTGATACCAATTTTCGATGGTTTGGGCGTCTTGGTCACTCACCCGCCTGCCTTCTAGGTAATCATCAATGGCTGGGTAGGAAACCCCCAAAGCCTCTTCATCCGGCAATTGGGGCCGGTCATCTTCCAAGTCAGCCGTGGGAACCTTGTCATAGAGATGGGCGGGACAACCCAGAGCCTTAAGTAGCTGCTTGCCTTGACGCTTGTTTAAGCGCCAGAGAGGAACAATGTCAGAGGCCCCGTCCCCAAACTTGGTATAAAAACCAGTCACGGCTTCAGCGGCGTGATCAGTCCCCACAACGACCCCACTGCATTGCCCAGCGATGGCGTATTGGGCGACCATCCGCTGACGGGCCTTAATATTCCCCTTGTTGAAGTCCGAAAGCTTAAGCCCCCCTGCTTCTAAGGCAGCTACTTGTTGGTCGACCGCCCCCTTGATATTGACATCGAGGACCTGGTCAGGCTGGATAAAGGCCAAAGCATCCTTAACATCTTGGGCATCGGCTTGTTGACCATAAGGCAGGGTTACCGCAATAAATTGGTAGGAATCATCCTGGGTCGCTTGACGGATCTGCTCAATGGCCATTTGACACAACTTACCTGCTAAGGTCGAGTCCTGTCCCCCGCTGATGCCCAATACTAGGGTTTTTAGAAAGGGGTAGCGCTTGAGGTAGTCCGTAATAAAAGTCAGGCTGCGTTCGATTTCATAAGCACTGTCGATACTAGGCGCCACTTTTAAGGCCTGGATAATCTCTGCTTGTTGTTTTCGCATGCTGGTATTCTCCTCATCTTACTAAATCAAAAGGCGCTGTTTGGACTATGACTCATTCACTGGGTTCTTCTTCGCCCCCGCCTTGACCCGTTCATGGATGGCATGGATACTGTCCATCTTCAAGTCATAGAGTTCTTGTGACAGGTCGACTGGGTAAGCTTCTGGATTGAGGATCCGTTTGTATTCATCCCAGAGCGCTGCTAAGCTTTCTTCAGCATAGGACTTCACTTCTTCTAAAGCCGGCAAGTCATAGACCCGTTTTCCATCTTGGTAGATGGTCTGTAGTAACGGACGGGCAGAAAAGTCTTCGACTGTCTTATTAATATAGGTATAGGTAGGGTGGAACATGTAGAGGGGTTGACTGGTATCGAGGACTTCATCTTCAACCGTCACATAGTCGCCCTCTGACTTACCATCCAGGTTATTAGTAATCCGCCAAATTTGTTTCTTCCCTGGGGTGGTTACCTTCTCTGGCGAAGAGGAAAGCTTCATGGTTGGCACCAAGTCGCCCTTTTCGTCTTCAATGGCACAGAGCTTATAGACCCCACCTAAGGAAGCTTGGTCATAGGCCGTAATTAACTTCGTCCCGACTCCCCAAGAATCGACCTTAGCCCCTTGCATTTTTAGGTTAAGGATGGTTTTTTCATCCAGGTCATTGGAAGCCACGATAATGGCATCAGGATAGCCAGCTTCATCGAGCATCTTACGAACGCGTTTGGAGAGGTAGGTAATGTCCCCGCTATCGATACGGACACCGACAAAGTTGATCTTATCGCCCATTTCCCGGGCCACCCGAATGGCATTGGGGACACCAGAATTTAAGACGTCATAGGTATCCACTAAGAAAACGCAATTCTTGTGCGACTCCGCATAATGTTTAAAGGCCTCATAATCAGACCGATAGGCTTGGACCATGGCATGGGCATGGGTCCCGGAAACGGGAACGCCAAGAATCTTCCCAGCCCGGACATTAGAAGTGGAGTCAAAACCGCCGATATAAGCGGCCCGTCCTCCCCAAATAGAAGCATCTAATTCATGGGCCCGGCGCGCTCCAAATTCAGCCAAGGCGTCATTGCCACACACAGTTCGAATCCGAGAAGCCTTAGTAGCAATCAGGGTTTGGAAGTTAATAATATTCAAAAGAGCCGTTTCAATAAGCTGACAGTCAGCCAAACTACCTTCAACTTGGAGCAGGGGCTCATTAGCAAAGCAGACTTCCCCTTCCACCATGGAACGGATAGTCCCGTTAAAGCGGAAATTGGCCAAATACTCCAAGAATTCTTCCGGATAATTTTGGGTTTCACGCAAGTAGGCAATATCACTTTCGCTAAAGGTTAAATTATCCAAGTATTGGGTCAAGTGCTCTAAACCAGCAAAAATGGCATAGCCATTTTCAAAAGGGTTGTTACGGAAATACATTTCAAAGACACAGCGTTGATCAGCATTTCCCGCTTCCCAATAGGTCTTCATCATATTAATTTCATAAAGGTCAGTGTGTAAGGCCAGACTATCATCTGGATAAGTTGTCATTTTCTTTCACTCCACATTCTCTTAAATTTGCTTCAACATAGCCTTATTTGAGTGTTTCTATTATACCATTTTACCAGCTAAAGCCATAGATTTATCCCCCATTGTAACATAAATAAGCTATCAGTAAGCGCTTTATCTACAGACTTTAGTCATACCCGTCTGATCAAAACAAAAACAGGCCGGGACTTTCTCCCAGCCTGTTGAATGGATGACTATTTTTCTAGAAAGGTGTTCCAAGCCCGAACGAGTTACAGTTACAGTATCCGTAGCTTTATCGAACTTTGATGCACCTGTCGCACTCTTTAGTTGAGTTCGGACACCAGACTTGAAGTTGCTTCAGAAAATGCCAACGCACAGTCAGTTGAACTCGGAAGGGGTAGGGGATGTCCTTTCAGAAAAGTTGAACGATCAGCAAGCTGATCTTTTCATCTTTTCTTCCAAGGAATCTCCCTCCCTGATTCTTCCTCATATCCTTATAATTGCGCTTATGGTATTTTCCTCCAGCAATTCAAGTCTCTAGCGGCGTCCTCACATCCTACTCAACGAGTTCAATGCCCATTTTCTCGATGTCTTCGCGGCTTTCGGTGGGTAGGTTATCTTCGTCAATCCCACTGGAGGAGACTTTTTCGAAGAGGACTTTAATGGTTTGTAGGAGAATCTTCATATCCAATATCAAGGAATAGGTCTTGATGTAAATAAGGTCAAAGTTCAACTTACTATTAAAGTCAGAGGCATATTTGCCATAGACTTGGGCATAACCGGTTAGGCCGGCTTTGACATTATGGCGCAAGTAATAGTGGGGGTTTTGTTTTTGAAACTGGTCCACAAAGAATGGCCGCTCTGGACGAGGACCAACTAAGGACATGTCCCCTTTTAAAATATTGATTAACTGAGGCAGTTCATCAATCCGAACGGCCCGGATAAACTTCCCTACCGGGGTAATCCGCGAGTCATTCTTACGGGCAATCACTGGACCCGATTGGACCTCTGAATCCACCACCATGGAGCGGAACTTCAGGATATCAAATTCTTTACCATTTTCAGTAATCCGTACTTGCCGGTAGAAAACCGGACCGCGAGAAGTTAACTTGATGGCAATCGCAGTGACCAGCATGATCGGTGAGGCAATAATGAGCAATAGTAGCGAGCAGATAATATCTAAGCCCCGCTTGATCAAGGCTTGGTCAGCAGGAATCCGAAAGTCCGAGGTTTCAATAATGGATTCGTCCTCAAAGCTCATGATATTCGGGTTCACCATGACCAGGTTCTCAAATTTGGAATTGAGGAAGAGCTTCTTCTCCTTCTGCATTAAGAGCCCGTAGATTTTTAATTTTTCTTTTTCTGGGATGGAGGAAGCCAGGTAAACAATATCAATATCGTCCAAGCGTTTACAGATATTATTATAAAAGTCCGACAAGACCACATGGGTGACTAAGTGGCGGGAACTCTTACTATTCTTAAAGTTATAAATGGCCGAAAAGACCTCGTCTTCGTAACCAATAATCATCACCCGCTTGGTCGAGGCATAACGGCGGTAAATACTAAAGACCAGACTCCTAAAGAAATATAAGAGGGTCACACTGACGAAAAAGTCAATCAATATCACCAAACGGGGAAAGGCAAACCAACGCCCGATAAAGCTCAAGATCATGGTCATAGCCGCAATCAAGCCTTGGTCGATCAGAGTAATGAAAAATAAGTCCCCCCGGGTCTTGTTATAGAGCACATAGACCCCAGACAGGAGGTTGATCACTAAGAAAATCAGCATGATCCATGGAAAGACACTCTGGAAGGCCTCCCCATTTTCTAAGGGGATATAGCGACTTTGATAACGGATTAAAAAGGAAATAAGATAGGAAAGGAATAAAATCAGCGCCTCAGTTGCCCAAATGACAATGCGGTACCAATTGGTCCATTCTCCATTTTTTTGCATGGCTTACAGCCTCCTATTGGTAAACGTGCGCCAAAAGTGATCAGCACCCCCAGTCTCCTCTGTATGAAGTAGGGACCAGGGCGAACTTTTTAACACGTTTTTTATTTTTAATTGCAATTTAAAAGAGGCCAGGACTTTTGTCCCAGCCCCTCCTTCATAAGGCCTATTTTAGCACAAAAGCAGGCAATGAAAATAGCTGCCCTGTTAAGATTCATTTAAATCTTACTGACCACTAGCCGCTCCATTCTCAGCAGCTGGTGGCTGCGTACTTTCAACGACTTTACTTTCGCTTGGCGTAGTCGGTTGCACATCCCCAGTTGGTGCCGGCTTCGACTCGACACTTGGTTGAGGCGATGGATTCTCTGGTGGGGTCGTTGGTTGACTCGTTGAAGGCGCGCTGCCTTGACTATTTTCTGAACTGGCTTGGTTCCCTTGGCTAGCTTCTTGTGGCTTGTCAGCTTGAGAAGCCTGGCTAGCCTGGCTGCTTTGTGAGGCTGGTTGACTTGACGATTGAGCCTTAGAAGAGGATTCTTGAACCTGAGATTGAGATTGGGATTGAGATTGAGTATTATCAGGCTTCTCTGCTTTGGCTTGTTCCACTGGCTTAGCCGGACGATTTTGCCGGACTTGTTGCTCATGTTGGGCATTGGCTTGGTCAGCTGCTTGGCGCAAGCGTTGGGTTTCTGTTTGGAGGTTTTTATTCTCTTCGTCGACCCGAGCCTCTTCTTTCTTGGCTTCCGCTTCAATTTTCTTCTTCTCTTCGGGCGTTGCCTTGGCTTCATTGGCTGCTTGCAGCTTGCGGTTGCGGATTATATCAACCACTTCTTTATGAGCCTTGCCTAAGCGCTCTAATAATTCTGCCTTCAGATAAGGATTTTCTTCTTTTTCAATTTTTTCCTTCATGTCATCAATGGCTTGGTCTAATTGGTCATAGGTCAAGCTGGCATTGTCTTTAAGTTTTTGAATGTCTTCCTCAAATGCCTTAAAGCGTTGCCCTTGTTGGTCGGCTTGGTCAACCAGGCCATTGAGCGCTTGGTAGAACTCGTCGCCATCACTTGGCCAGTGCTTTTGTTGGTCTTCCTTAAACTGATTCAGGTCATCCTCTTTAAGGTTCTTATTGATGAGGACATATTTTTGTACCGTCGCCCCATTCAGTGCGGGCTTATCCTTGATGCGTTCAAAGAGATTATTAACCCCTTCTTGAGCTTTAAAGCGTGCTTCCACTTGGTCCAACTGATTATTAAGCTCCTTACGGGCACCTGAATAGCGATTTAAGCCCTCAACTTGGCTTCTCACGGCTTCAATTTCAGTTTTGGCGATATTTTCTTTTAGGAAAGTTTTATGGTCATCATAGTAGAGGGCACTGACTGCCTTTTCAGCGGCTTCCACACTCCCATCACTTTTTTCCTGCTTGATGTCTTGGTTCTGCATGACCGCGTAAACACCGCCACCCAAGACGACCACAACGGAAAGTAAGGCCACAATGACTGCTTTCCAATTCAGTCCTTTCTTCATATTTCTTCGCTCCTCATTACTTAATTTATTGAGATCAAAGTCTCAGTTTTACTTAATAAATTTTACCATTCATTAGACATTTAGTCTTCATTCTACTATTTATTTCCCATAAATGCAGCCTTTTTAAGGATTTTTTATGAAAAAGCACCTGATCACAAGAAAAAAGCATCCTCAGAGGAGAATGCTTTAACTGATTTCATAATGATTAGTCTTCCGGTAAGACCTTGTTTAAGACCATGGCCACAATGCTAGCCACTGAAATCGGTGAACCGAAGAAGTATTGGAGGACAGGCGGTAGGGTCAAGAGAAAGTCACTCGGCATGTATTGGATTAAAACCACTGTCCCGACCGATAAGGCAATGAGGAAAGTTTCCTTTTGCTTGATTTCCACGCTTTGCAGGCTTTGTAGGCCAGCGAGGAAGATCGTTCCGCAGATGACCAAAAAGACTCCGCCAATAATGGCTCCTGGGATCACTGAAATCAAGGCAGATAATTTTCCGGACAGGCCAAAGAGGACAAAGAGCCCACCAGCATAGTAGAAGACAGGGAGGCTGGCCACCCGGGTAAGTGAAATAATCCCGGCATTAGAAGAAAATCCTGTTACCGGGCTGGTTCCCAGTAAACTAGTCAAGAGACAACCTAGGGCTTCTCCCACCACCCCTTTATTAATCCGGTCCTTGGTTAATGGGGTTTCTGAAGCATTGGATAGAGCAATCCAAGCCCCAGTCGATTCGGACAAGAGCAGTAAATAGATCACTAGCATAGTTAGCACTGATGGCAGGTCAAATTGGAAAGAAAAATCCTTAAACATCAGCATTGGCAAACTAAACCATGGCGCGTTCGCTACCGGACTGAGGTCTAAAACTCCCATAAACTGGGCCAATAAGCAACCAATCAAAAAGGTAATCAATATGGAGCCAATCCGGCACACTTTCCCTACTAAACCGGTCAGACGGTTCCCCAAGAGCGTAGCAGTCACCATACTAATCATGGCTACCACACCGAGGACTACATTTTGGCCGACGCTGGCTTGAGGGGCGGTGTAGATGTTATTCACAGCCGCTGGCATTAGAGACAGACCAATACAGAGCAAGAGGACCGCGCCCACAATTTGAGGGATGAAGTAATCGACAAACTTATCCATCAAACCAGAAAAGCCCAGTAAGAGTAAGGCCAAGGCCCCCACTAGAGCGGCTGACATGGCTACGCCCCAACCGGCAATGCCACCGCCATTAGCTATGGCGATCCCACTAATGGCCGCAATCGGAATAAAGGAAGCCCCTTGCGCCACTGGCAGGTGCATGAGCTTGGTTTGGATAATCATGGCTAGACCACAGGCGATAAAGGTTGATTGAATCACTGCTGAAGTTTGACCGGTACTCAGGCCGACAATCCCAGCGATAATCATGGGGCCAATATAAACATTCATGGACAGGCCATGCTGTAAACCCAGGGTCAACGCTTCAGAAACCGGAATGTGATCATCGATACCGGCTTCTAAGTGTGAGTTGCGAGACGTGCTTGTCATAAGTAGAGTTTCCTTTCATAAACACGAACATTACTAAATCATACATTCCTATTATACGGAATCCTTTTATCTTTTCAAGTCGTTTCGCGAATTATTTTCCATTATTTTTACAATTTGTTCGTTTTCTACTCTCGTTAAGGGGCGAAAATGACCAGTTTTCAGGTTAGAATCCAGTTGGAGTGGCCCTAGAGACAGACGTTTTAAGTGGGTAACCTTGAGCCCATTGGCGAGAAACATCTTCTTAACCTGGTGGCGCATCCCTTGGTCAATGGTTAAGATCGCCTGACCTGGGCCAGTAATATCTAGTTGGGCAGGCCGGCAAGTGGTCCCATCAGCAAAAGTCACCCCAGCCTGAAATTTTCCCACCAGGTCAGCTTCGAGGTCGCCATTGACACTCACTTGGTAGGTCTTAGCGATATGGAAGCGGGCATGTTCCAGAAAGTAATGAAGCTGGCCGTTATCCGTTAGTAAGAGAAGGCCCTCCACGTCCCGGTCCAGTCTGCCCACAATACTAGTCCCCTGGTACATTTTGGGTAGGTTGTCGTAAGGCGTGGGCCAGTGGGGGTCTTTTTTGGCGGACACTTGGCCAGCGGGCTTGTTATAGATGATGTAATGATGGCCTAAGCCCTGTCCAATCCGTTCCCCCCGGTAAAAAATCGCCATCAAATCAGGGTCAAGGGCCTGGTTAACATCGATTAGGGGCTGCCCCTTATAGCTGACTTCCCCCTCATGGATAAGCCGCTTGGCCTTGGTGGCGGATAAGTGACATACTTTTTGCACAAGATCCAATAAACGCATAAAAAACTCCTTTTAAAAAACGTCCCTTCCTACTAAGAGAAAAAGTAAGAAGCGGGACGTTCGCTCAATGGGATTCAAAATAAAAAAAACTATTTTTTCACCCGGTCAAAAACACTGCCGATAATAGGAACCAGGATGGCCGCAGCAATAATTTCAAAAATAAAATTAAGTCCTAAGGCCCCCACAAAGGTACCTAAAACCGCCGTTTCCGGGATATTCAAGGCCTTGGCATAAGCTTCAGCACTAAAGAGAGCAGTCATCACAATCACCAGCGAAGTATTGGTAATGGTTCCTAGGGCTCCCACAATAATCCGGCTGATTTCAGGACGTAGCCATTTTGTTAAGAAAGTCGCTGCCCAGCCTGACAAGAAACCGACACAGACCCGCGGGAGAACAGATACCAAAGGATTTAAAAAGATTGGCGAGAGGATGGTGGGCTGGATCATATTATGGAAGAGGGACAAAACGCCCCATACCAAACCCAGCATAGCTCCTGCAGCCGGACCCAAGACCATACCCCCAGCAATCACCGTGATATGGATAATAGTCACATTAGCTGGCCCGAGCGGAATGTAACCGATCCAAGGAACAAAGGTCTGCATAATTAAAATCGCAATAAATAAACTACTAATGGTTTTATTTTGAAGGGCGGTATGTTTTCTTCTAGCCATCGCTAGCTCCTTTCCGTAAGTGAGCGGTCAACTGGACAAAGCGATGCGTCAGTTGGGCCGTTAACCCCCAAAGATTTTCTTGATCAATATTGTAAAAAGGGATTTCCTCCACATAGTTCTTGAAGCGGTAATTTTTCCCTCCTGGAATACGATCATAAGGGAAGTGATGGCCGCGGTCAAGTCTGGATTCCATCCGATAAATTTCAGGCTGGTCCTGGTCCAGTTCAGCCAAGGAAACCGTAAAGACATGCTTGACCTCATCCTCATTAATGGCCAATTCGTCTAAGTGATCGATGGCTAAATAAGCCACATAGGCTGCAATCACCCGCTTGCTCTGAACAATATAATCCATTTCACCGAGAACTTGGATTTTATCTCGGGCGATTCCCAATTCTTCCTGGCTTTCACGGACCGCCGCCTGGGCAAAACTCTCTCCCGCTTCTACCCGACCACCCGGAAAGGCAGCGTCGCCGGCTTGGGAGATCCCCGGAGCCCGGTGTTCATAGAGCAAGGCTGGGTCTTGACCTGCCAAAGAAACGATAGGGATTAACACCGCATAAAAGCGTTCTACCCCTAAAGGTTGCCCCTCATAGGCCTTAAAAAAGGCTTGGTAGTCTTCTAACATGGCCGGTCCTCCTTACTGCTTCTTAACCGCTCACTTGGGCGAATGAGCCAGCTAGTCTGTGTTAATAAACTGGTCCACCACGTGGCTAATCCCTTCTTCATCATTGGTATGGGTCACAAAGTCCGCCACCGCTTTGACACTAGCTACTGCATTGCCCATGGCCACGCCTAAGCCGGCCCATTCCACCATGGTCAGGTCATTCTCCTGGTCGCCAAAAGCCATGGTTTGCTCTTGGTCAACCCCAATTTCTTGACTCAAATGGGCTAAGCCCGACCCCTTATTGGCCTCAAGCGGGTTAAATTCTAAGAAATAAGGAGCTGATTTGACAATATTCCAGCGGTCAAACCACTCTTTTGGTAGGTCTTGACGAACAGTCTCTAAGTAACTGGGCTCCCCAGTCACCATCAGTTTATTGACCTTAGCCCCCGTCTCGCGGAAGTCTTCAATTTTTATCGGCATACCGGTCAACTTGGCTTCATGAGCCATATAGTCATGCTTAGGCGACTTGAGACCGAGGACATTATGGTCATCATAGGTGTTGATATCGACATCGTAGTCGGCTAAAAAGTCACAGATTTCATCAACTTCCGCTGGGGGAAGAACAGCTTCAAAAATGACCTGGTTATCGGACCAGGAGTCAACAATCCGGCCCCCGTTAAAACTGGATAAATAACGGACCAAGTCCTTACCAACCAGGTCCTGGATCAATTCCACCCCAGGTAAGGGGCGGCCGGAAGAGATCACAATTTCAATACCTGCTTCCTTCATCGTCTTCAAAGCCTGGTGGGTGGCCTCACTCAAGCTGGAGTCACTCTTTAAGAGGGTGCCATCAACGTCAAATGCAGCTAATCGATACATGCTTTAATTTCCTTTCATTGTTTAATGCTTTAAGAAGTAGTCTGCTTGGCTATTGACCTGAACCTCCATATCGCCTTCATAGGAAATGATGACAGGGTCTGCTCCCAAGCGTAAACGACCCTCATTAATAGTATAGATGTCATCGTTCAACAGGTTAGTATAGTCGCCTTGGGGCAGGGATAATTCTACCTCACAGAAGTCTTCCCCATCGGCTTTCAATTTAAAAATACCAAATAAGTGTTGGTTGTAATAGTGGTAGCCACAAATAATCACATTAGGCTTGACTCCCCGGTAGAAGAAGTAGCCACTCTTGCAAGCTTCGCGCTTCTTAATTTGAGAGAGCCGCTGGATCATCTCAGTCATGTCTTCTTTGACAGTCCAATCCATACTTTCTGCCTTATCCCAGGGAATGGGATCGGCCAAGCCATACTCTTGTCCCATGATCAAGTGGGCCATGCCCTTCTTAAAGAGGGAAAAGGCGGTCCAATTTCGCAAATCCGCCTGACTCTTCACAAGCGAAGCGACCCGGGGGTGGTTGGCGAACTCCAGGGCCCGGTTTTTCACAGCGGTAAAAGGCAGCTGGATCTCACTTAAATTCAGGACATAGATCAGATTATCCAAATCCAAAATTCCATGGTAATAGCGGAGGTAAAATTCAGCCAAATTGCCCTCGTCCAGAACATCGAAATTACTGTAGAGCTCCCCTTCTGTCGAATACTGGACATTATCCATCCGCAAACGAAACATGGTATTGTCAGCCAGAAGGTTCCCCATCCAATAGAAATAAGGATGGACATCTTCCACTTCGGCCCGGGCACTATTCCAAAACTCGGTGCGGATTAATTGGGCGTCGCGAATGGAGAAACCATCCACATAGAGGGCCCACTCCTTCAAGGTGTCGATCAATTCGTCCCAGAGCTTAGGGTTAGAAAAGTCGAGGTCAACCCCCTTTTCATAACCGGGAAAACGAGTATAGACCTGGCCCTCCTGATTACGCATGAAGTAAGTCGGCCGCTCCTCAATCACTTGGGAATCCCTAGCCAGTTGAGTCATAGGAAACTCAATCACTAACTGGATACCTGCTTGGTGAACCGCATGGACCAAGTCCTTGAAGTTCTCCATAGTCCCGTAAGTGGGCTCAACATCCTTAAAATTCTTCACAAAGTTAGGGTTGCCGACCTCTCCTTCCGGATGTTGGTCGGTCACGGGAAATATCGACGCTAAAATTAAAATATCCACACCCAAGGCCTTCAAGCGGGCCAAGTCAGGGATAACTGCTTGAAAAGTCCCCGCTTCGCTATAATTCCGGATAAAAATTTTATAAGCTAACTTATGCCTTAAGGTCAAATTGGTTACCTTCGCCATCGGTCCATTTCACGCTCCTTTTTTAAGTGCCTGCACCTTTCCTTAGTCGCTTTTATCATATCACATCAGGGCCTAAAAAAGCGCTTAATTTCTCTAGGCGATTAGGCTAGCGCTTGGCTGACTAAAATTTTTCCATCCTGGGTGACTGCCAAACCTTCAACGCCTTTTAAGTCATTAATGGCAGCCACGGCTTCCTCAGCCCTTAAGGGAAAGAGGGCAGTGGTCCAAATCTCACAGAAAACCGATTGGGGAGCAATGATCGTTAAACTGGCCAAGTCCGTCTCAATCGGATAACCTGTCCGAGAATCCAAGATATGATGGTAGGAATGCCCTTCTTGTTTAAAGCTACGTTCATAGATTCCCGAAGTCACCACTGACTGGTTTTTGACCGGGACCGTAGCCATGATTTCTCCACGAACCGCATCCGGTCGCTGAATTCCAATCCGCCAAAAACCATTCTCCCGGTTAGGGGCATCCCCCATCACCAAAACATTACCGCCTAGGTTAATCAGTCCATAATCCGCCCCGGCCCGGCGCCAATCAGCCACAATCTGGTCGGCAAAATACCCCTTAGCTATCGCCCCCAGGTCAATCTCCATCCCCGGCTCTTCTAAATACACTTTGCAGGTCGTGGGGTCAAGCTGGACCTTATGGGGGTCAATGATAGCCAGCCGGTCTTCAATCTCTTCTTGGCTAGGCACCTGGGCATCGGAGAAGCCGATATGCCAGAGCTTCACCAAAGGCCCAATCGCCAAGTTAAAGCGCCCCTCAGTCGAGAGCGAGACTTTTTTAGCCAGTTGGATCAGGTCAAAGAGGTCCTCATCCACCTTGACTGCCGCTTGACCAGCTGCCTGGTTGACCCGCATCAGCATGGAGTCATCGCGGTTAGCGGAGAAACGATATTCATAATCGCGCAACTTGGCTTCGCTCGCTTCTAAGAGGGCCTCGGCCTTGGGGTGGCCAACCTTCATTTCGATCACGGTTCCCATTAATTCAACTAATTTTACTGCTTCCATGTGTCTCCCCTTTCTTATCCATTAAATTTCACCCGACACGGTCGGTTCCTGCTTCACTCCCGCCAATTCATCGATTTGCCAGTGAAGGACAATCCAAGTGGCTAAGAAGACAGCCATAATATCAAGACCCGCCCGACTCACCAGATCGACCAGGGCAATCTCATAACGTAAGGCAAAGAAGGCATGGTAAGCCAGAACTGCCGGTGCAAAAAAGCCCCAGGTAAACTGGTAGTTTTTGCCTTTCTTATCTTGACGTTTGAGATAACGTTGCAAGACGCAAAAGACCCCACCAAGGGTCAAGCCCAGCATAGCTGACCAAATGAGGGAAATGGTTAAATAATCGTCCCCCATGCTATAAATGTCTAAGCCCCGGTAGGCAAAGAAACGAAAAATCACCATGGCCAAAGTATAGACCACAAGCGCCCGGTTATAGATAAAGGGCTTGCGTTGATAATGATGGCGTTTAGTCGCCAATAATTTCTCAATCAAAGCCCCTTGGACCATGAAGAGAAGAACTGCCTTCAGACTATTTAAGAAATAATCAACCGGCAGGCGGTGGGGCAAGGGTTCACACAGGTAAAGGATGAAAACTACCAACTCACAAGCCAAGTAGACCCAGGTTTTATAGCGTTTGGTCCCTGGCAGGCGTAAATCGATCAGTTCATAGCCCGCACTCATCAGACTAAAGACCAGCCAACCCACTAGAAACGCCAAGAGCGGATAGTTTCCAGACTCCAGCAAGGAAGAAGGCGGTAGGATTCCTTGAAAGGATGGGTTGGGTAAAAATAAGTCAAATACCAGCTGTAAAGCAGACATCACTATACCAATTAAGGCTATTCTAAGCCATCGCTTCATCGGCCTCACTTCTTTCTAATACACCCGCATAGCTAACAGGTGCTCACGTAACACAACAGCATTATTTTCGCTTTCATTTTTGGAACTATAGATTAGGGTAATCTTATGGTCAGCCGCCTTTCGACATAGACGTTGGCAGGCCTCATGGGCAGCTTGCTTCTGGTTGAGTTCTTGTTTATAGGCTGACTTAAAGCGGTCAAAGTGGTCAGGGTTTTGGTGAAAAGTCTTGCGCAAGTCATCACTCGGGGCCAAATCTTTCTCCCATTCGTCCACATGGGCATCTTCCTTCTTGATCCCCCGTGGCCACAAGCGATCCACTAAAATCCGCTCCCCATCACTAGGATCATAGTCCGCATAAGCTCGCTTAATCGCAATCTCCATCAAAACACACCCTCATCTCTAAAAAAACATCAATATCATAAATATAGTATAACAAATCCCAACAAACAGGAGAAATAAGAAGGATGTGAGGATGCTTGCTCTGCGCTTGGAGCAGGTTTTGATAGTTCGTATATTGAAAAAAGCTAGGACTTTTGTCCTAGCCTTGACTTGACTACCTTTTCTTATTCAGCTTGTCCCATCTTACTGAGGGCTTCTTCTAAATGATGTTTGGTCTTTTCCTTACCCATGACTTCAATGGTTAAGCCGATGGAAGGACCGTGTTCCTTACCTGAAGTAGCAACACGCAGGGGCATGTAGAGGTTCTTTCCTTTAATGCCAGTGTCTTTTTGGACTTGTTTAATGGCCGCCATGATGTGTTCTTCATCGAAAGGTTCAATAGCGTCCAACTTATTATTGAAGTCGTTCACCACTTCATAGGCAGTGTCTGCGGACAGGATTTCCTTACCGCGTTCATCCACTTCTAGGGAATCATGGAAGAACATGTCGGATAAGTCGACAATTTGTTTCGCATAAGACATTTCATCCTTATATAAGGATACTAATTTCTTAGTCCATGCCAATTCTTCCTCACTTGGGTTTTCAGAGACCCGTCCCGCTGCTTGCAGGTGAGGAATGGCCAAACGAGCGACGGTTTCTTCGTCAGCTGCCTTCATGTAACGGTTATTGATCCATTCCAATTTCTTATTATCAAAAGCAGCCGGCGACTTGCTGAGACGGTTAGGGTCAAAAATTTCAATAAATTCTTCCTTAGAGAAGATTTCTTCTTCCCCTTTTGGTGACCAACCCAATAAGGCGATAAAGTTAAAGATCGCTTCAGGTAAGTAACCCAGGTCACGGTACTGCTCAATGAATTGGATGATGGACCCATCCCGTTTGGAGAGTTTTTTCCCGGTTTCGGCACTGGTAATCAAGGACATATGGCCAAAAACAGGTGGCTCCCAGCCTAGTGCTTGATAGATCATGATTTGTTTAGGGGTGTTAGACAAGTGGTCATCCCCACGTAAGACATGGGTAATGGCCATGAGGTGGTCATCGACAACCACAGCGAAGTTATAGGTTGGTGACTTATCATTCTTCCAAATAATAAAGTCGCCACCAATATCTTCAGAATGGATGCTGACCTCTCCTTTCACCATGTCGTCAAAGGTATAAGTTTCCCCTTCTGGAATCCGGAAACGAACAGTTTCTGGACGCCCCTCTTCTCGGGCTGCTTGGATATCTTCCTCGGAACGATCGCGCCAGGTACCTTCATAGTGAGGCATGGTTCCAGCTGCCTTTTGGGCTTGGCGGGCCGCTTCTAGTTCTTCTTCGGTATCATAAGCATAGTAAGCGTCCCCTTGCTCAATCAATTGGTCAATGTATTTTTGATAGATATCATAACGCTCTGATTGGCGGTAGGGACCGTATTGGCCTGGGTTTTCTGGGCTTTCATCCCAATCCAAACCTAACCATTTCAGGTTATCGATTTGGCTCTTCTCCCCATCAGCCACATTCCGTTTTTTATCGGTGTCTTCGATACGGATAATGAAGTCGCCACCCTCGTGACGTGCGAATAAATAATTAAACAAAGCGGTACGCGCATTGCCAATGTGTAAGTAACCCGTTGGACTTGGCGCATAGCGCACTCTGATCTTATCGGACATAAATTTAGCCATCTCCTCTTTGTCTGTAAAGATTTCAATCGTTTCTATTCTACCATAACTTGGCCCTGCATAAAAAGGAATGGGCCAAAAAGCGAAGACTTCCTGCAAGTAAGGGGATCCCCCCAAAAAAGTACTTCAAATTCGAACAAGCTCGTCAGCAGTCCACTCCTAGCCCTTCAAAGTCACTTGACCAACCTTATCCCCTGCTTGAACGGCTTTAGGATCAGTCAGCTGCAAGCTTTCCACTTGGTCCGCTTGGGTTAAAACCAGCACACAAGTCGTTTCTGCTCCCGCTTGGCGAACGGCTTCCAGGTCCATTTGGGTCAAGAGCTGGCCGGCTTTGACTTGGTCACCGGCAGCTACCTTAGAGTTAAACGGTTTTCCATCCAAATCAACAGTGTTAAAGCCTAAATGGAGGAGGATTTCGAGTCCTTCCTCACTTTCCATACCAATGGCATGTTGGGTAGGAAATACTGTAGTCACCGTCCCAGTCACTGGGGCATAAATGGCGCCGTCATCGGGCTCAATGGCATAGCCGTCCCCCATCATCTTTTGGCTAAAGACCGGGTCAGAGACTGTCTCTAAAGGCACTAATTCTCCCTTAGCAATCGCTTCGAGGGTTACTGGGGTATTTTTAGCTTTTTTCTTTAAGGGTAAATTGCAATATCAAGTGCATATTTATTTTAAAAAATCCCAGTGTCATGCCAAATAACTAAAAAGCTGATAAAGTCAATAATTCTTGGCCCGTTTTTCTCTAGCTTAAAGTGCTTGATTATCATTTAGAGATTCAGGGTGGGGCTGTCAAGGTGGAGAGCGAAGCGGACCTTGACTGGCCCACACTGAATCTCTATGCTTTGTTAAGCACTTTAGCCTGCTTCTTTAAGCGTTTCCTGAAGTTTCGCAACTTCTAGGTTATAACAGTCGTTAGGGGTTTGATAATCTAAGACCTTTCTAAAGCGATTATTTATTGTATTCGTATAGTGTGCGAGTTCCTGGTATGTCAGCTTTTTAAAGCTTGTCCCTTTGGGCAAGAATTCTCTTAACATGCGATTATGTCTCTCATTACTGCCTTTTTCCCAAGCTGAATAGGCATGGGCGAAAAAGACTTCCAAATCCTTCAGAGCATACTCAAGCTGAGATAGTTTAGAAAATTCACTGCCGTTATCGGTCGTTAAGGTTTTAAAACACGCTTGACCCTCTTTAAGAATCACCTTTTTAACCGATTTTACAATGGAATCTGCATCCCACTTCCAAGTCTTCTTGGTGAGGAATTTTCGCGTTTTCCGTTCAACTAGAGTAATAAGACATGGCTCTCCTTTAGTCTTCTTTCCTATCACGAGGTCAAGCTCCCAGTGACCAAATTCTTCTCTTGAAAGGACGTCTGGGCATCGCTGATCAATGCTTTTTCCAAATACCTTTTTATTCGTCCCACGCGGTTCACTAGGTTGTTTTCTTGGACGAATCCTTGTTTTCATAGGAAGATCAATATTCCTCACATTTAATAAACCAAGATTGATATATTTATACATGGTTTTGGTGCAAGGAACTCTTTCTAAAGGGTGTTTTCTGCGGTAATCATGAATAAACGTATCAACACTGAAAATACGGTCTTCTTTAGGTGTCAGTAAGGCTTCCTCAAAGGCTTTAATGAAGTTAGATTTTCCATACAAAGCGCCTCTGGCTTTAGAATTTGACCGATTATCTTTATAAACACGCGAGCCAGTTTCTGCAAGATAGACATCAACGTAGGTATGATCATAGTTCATTTGACGTGTTTTTCCACGTTTTAGTTCACGAGATATGGTGCATTGATTGACGCCAACGGCGTCAGCAATCTCTTTCTGTTTATGTCCTTCTTGGTGCATTGCTTGGATAATTCCGCGTTTTTCTGCAGAAAGGTGTGTATATGATCTAGGTTTCGTGTTAGAATGTTTCATAGCCAGTGAGTGCTCCTTTACTTGGGTTTAGACGCTTTTAAGTATAGAGCATCACTGGTTTTTTGTCGTCCTTTTCTCTATGCACTTCATTTTACAATTTACCTTTTTTCTTTAAGAAATCAAACATCTTCCTGCTCCTTTTAATGGGCGCTTAACCTTCTGGCAAGGGTCGCTGGCCCGTCAATTCGTGTTAGGGATAGTTTACCATGAAAGGTTGAGAATAACAGAATTTTTCCTGGAATTTTCCCCACTTGGATCTTCCACTCACTCAAGCCTTTTTTATAAAGGTCAAGTGGTGGGCGTTTGATTCTTGGGCCAGGTAGCGGTAACCTGCCTCATTAAATGCCTTCACCTGGCTGAGATCAGTCACTTGATGGTTGATGAGGTAATTAAGTAATTGCCCCCGGCCCTTTTTAGCAGTCGTGGAATGCTGTTTACGCTTACCATCCTTCACTTGGTAAAAATCCACATCGATCCAGTCATAGCGGTCGGGATCGAGCAGGCTGGCAAATTCCTGGCTGGCTAGATTAAGAACGGTCTCTCCCGGTTCAAAGGCTTGATCAAAAGCCCCCTGCCAAAACTTCCTTAACGACTGGCCTGCCACTTTCAAGGGCATGGATAAGTCCAAACGGTAGGCCTTAATGGGCTGGGTCGCAGGGATGGGCCCATAGAGGGCAGACAAAATCCGCACCTGGTCTTTCAGATAGGTCTTAATACTGGCGTCGCTTAAGTCCAAGTCCAGCTGTCGGTAAGCCAAACCGTGGTAGAGGCGAATGGCCGGATAGGTACGCTCTTGGTCAAAAGCCTGGATGTAAGCTAAGTTGGTCGCTAAGAGTTTGTCCTTTACCTTCAAGGTATTCGCCACTGCTTCAGGGCTCAGTGATTGAAGTGCCTGGACCACTGCTTGACTTTTAGAATTTAGCTGCCAATCGCTTGCTAAGGGATGATCGAGGCTCATTTCTTTTGCGGGTGAGAAAATAATTTTCATGAAAAGTCTCCTTTAAAGAGTTCTGCTGGTCTTATTTTACCATAGAGTCATAGCGATCTTGCTCTTTGACGCGCTTGTCACAGGACGAACGTCCACTTCACAAACTATTTACGGTAGGCTGTCGCCTATCTCCCATAAGTTTGCTCCAGTGCTTTCGTCCTCTTGTGTGACTGTCACACTCTACCATTTATTGTTGATTAAATAACTTTATTGGACAAAAAAGTCAAATTATATTATGGTTTTTTTATCAGTTTTTTAGGGGAGTAGAGGAAAATGGAAAGAGAATTTGGTCCAGTCTTGGGTTTTTGTAGAAGAATCGTGCGTTTATTTATACCTACCTACCGCATCGACCAAGACGCTTCGGTTGATTTGAACCAGCCAACTGTCTTTGTCTCCCACCATGAAAACCTTAGAGGCCCGCTTAAAATCATCATCTGGACTACCATTTTTATGCGGATCTGGGTCTTGGCTAAGTTAACTGAGCCCAAGGCCTGCTACCAACACTTTGTGGACTATACCTTTACCCAACGTTTCCACCTGCCCAAAGCCATTGCCAAATTACTGGCTTTTCCAGCAGCCTGGATCGCTTCTTTCTTTCTCAACCAAGCCCGGGTTATCCCCGTTTATCGCGGTAGCCGCCAACTCAAGAAGACCTTTACCTGTAGTCTCCAAGCCCTAGAAGAGCGTATCCCGGTGACTATCTTTCCTGATGTGGACTATCAAAGTAAAGACCAGCCGGTAGGAAAAATCTATGAAGGCTTTCTCCACTTAGAGAAGCTCTACTACCGTAAATACCAAGAGCATATTCAATTTGTTCCCCTCTACGCCAACCGCAAAACCCATAAAATCTATTGCGGACAAGCCGTCACCTTCCAAGGGTCTAAAGAAAATTTCCGCCAAGAACGTGACCACGTGGCCCAGGAACTCCAAGACCAACTTAACCGTCTAATTGATAAAGACTAAATCCAATCAAGTGAGCCCTCAGCTAAAAAATGGCTGGGGGCTTTTTTCTTCTTCGCTCCTAAGTCTAATTTCCAGCTTTTTCCGCTTCTTACCCTTATAATAAAAGTAGTAGGTGGTCAAATACTGGCCACCAAAAATAAAACATGAGGAGGAATGACGATGTCAATGCGTGATCAATTAATCGGTACCTGGCGTTTGCTTTCTTACGAAACTGAAAAAGACGGCGAAAAAGTTTATCCTTTCGGCGAAGACGCTAAGGGCTTTATTATGTACAATCCTGATGGCTACATGTCAGCTCAATTATCCAAAGTGGGTCGGACCCCATATGAATCTGGAGACATCCACACGGGAACTACCGAAGAAATGGCTGAAGCAGCCCACGGTTACATGGCCTACTCAGGTCGTTTTGAAGTGGACGAAGAAAAAGGGGAAGTCACCCACCACATGGACGTTTCCATGAACCCTACTTGGGAAGGCCAAGCCCAACCCCGGGTCGGTCAAATTGACGGCAAGATCTTATCGATCTATAACGGCCTCCACCCCGAAGACCAACTCAAATGGGAACGCGTAGAACCCCATCAATAAAAGAGTGCGACGGGTGCACCGAAAGGCAAGACCACTGGAGGAAAATCCCATAAGCGCAGTTATAAGGATATGAGGAAGAATCAGGGAGGGCGATTCCTTGGAAGAAAAGATGAAAAGATCAGCTTGCTGATCGTTCAACTTTTCTGAAAGGACATCCCCTACCCCTTCCGAGTTCAACTGGCTGAGTGTTGGATTTTCTGAAGGGACTTCAAGGCCGGCGTACGAACTCAACTAAAGTGCGACAGTCACATCTGATAAGATTTAGAAACAATTTTTAATAGACATTCATAAGGAGGACTCATTTATGGCAAATACCAATCGTGTTGTTGTAGTCACTGGTGGCGGGTCAGGGATTGGTCTCGCTATCGCTAAAAGTTTTGCAGAAAACGGAGATAAGGTGGCTATTCTCGGTCGGACTAAGGAAAAATTAGACAAGGCTGCTGAAGGGAATGACAATCTTTACGGTTTCCCTTGTGACATCCAAGTCGAAGACGAAGTCAAAGCAACGACCGAAGCCATCGCCAAAGAACTCGGTGACATTGACGTCTTAGTCAATAATGCAGGTTTGCAAAGAATTCATTCCGTGGAAGACTTCCCCCTATCTGACTGGGACCAAGTGATCGGTACCATCTTAACCGGGACCTTCCTCATGACCAAGTACTCCCTCCCCTACATGACCAAAAATGAATGGGGCCGGGTGATTACCATTTCTTCTGGACATGGTCGTCGTCCCGATAAATACAAGTCAGCTTATGTAGCGGCTAAACACGGCCAAATCGGCTTCACTAATACTGTCGCTATGGAATATGCCCAGGCCGGCATTACCGCTAACTCCATTCTCCCAGGGGCTACCAATACTGATTTAATCCAAAATCAATTAGGTGACCTGGCCGAAAAAGACGGGACTTCTAAACAAGAAGCCCTGGAAACCCATATCTTAGGCGCTCAATGGATGAAAGAACTCATTGAACCCGAAGAAATCGGTGCCTTAGCCGTCTTCCTAGCTTCTGACGGGGCTGCGAAGATTACCGGCGAAGCGATCGGGATCACCGGTGGCGAATAGGATAATCACTAGCTAAGATTAAATAACGAACAAGCCCAGGTCTTATAGTCACCTGGGCTTGTTTGCTTTTTATTAACACTAGGGTATTATTACTATCAAATCAGGGTAATTTATGCCATGCTTTGAAGCCTGGCAACCCCCTATTTATCGCTCCACTATTAGTGAGAATAGTGATTGAGCTGTTCCGTTTCTGGCTAGAGACACGAGACGATGATTAGTTGCCACCAGCCCACACGCTAAGCCGCAGAGCGAAAAATAGCCATCCCATGGCAGTGGGATGGCTATTTTGCTTTTCAAATCGAAAATTTTTACCCTGCCGCATTTCAATGACGTCATCAATCGACCAATTTTCAAAACAATTCTGCCCTACTTCTCTTCTTCCCAGCGGTCGATAAAGTCATAGAGTTTACTTTCCCGTTGGTAGATGATTAATGACACCACCATCACTAAGCCCAAGAGGATAAAAGCTAAGGCCAGGAGAAGGGGAAGGTAGGTAGATAGGCGGGGCTGGCTGATAAGCAGGATTCCCATGACAAAAGTGACTAGGGAGAGCAAGATCCCGCTCAGGGGAATGTCCCAATGATCCGTATGAATCCGATAAAATTGCCAGATCCGGATCAGACTCAAGCCAATCATCCACACGCCCACTTGAATAGGAAGGAAACGACCGCCCAGATAGATGCCTGCCCCTGATAACCCAAAGGCCAAAACGGCTGCTAATAAATAAGTTCCCCGCAAGCGTGATTGAGGCTGGGTCCAAAAGTAGCGCAAGTCCCAGAGTCCGGAAATAAAGATGACTAACAGGAAAAAACCTGCCAGGAAGCTCAAATCATAGCTGGGCTTGACTAAAAGAACCAGCCCCGAAAAGATTAAAGCTCCCCCCACCAGGACACTCACCCAGGGGTGGTCTTGGTGCCAGTGGCTGACTTGTTGGAGGACTTCATTTTTGATGGATTGGGGATAGTAAGTATCCTCACTGGTCCGTCTCCTACGCTTCAAGGCCCGCCCAATCAAAACTAAATCATTCAAGGTCGACATCAGAAAACGCTGGGTCGACCGGTCTAAAGACTTGCCTCCCCGGTACAAATTACCGATGAAGCCCGAGAAATCCTGGTCAATATCCTTGAAACTATCGATACCGGTTTGACTCAAGAGTTCAAAAACGAGGAAGAAGAAGCGCTCAATATTTTCTTGACCCTGCCACTGCATCCAGACATTCATGGTGGCTTGGGCCAACTGGCTGGCCGGGGTCGTGCTTTGAACACGTTGAAAATGGTCCTCCTCCACCTGCCACATCTCCATCAAGTGTTGCATAAGAGAAATTCCCGAACTTTTCACCACCACTGGCTTAACCGCCGCATGGAGAATAATGCCCACTAAGGAGTCCTCCGGTACATATTCATGGATCCGCCCTTGCAGGCGATGGAAGTTTTCCTGCGCCAAGGTCTCTCGGTGGATACCTGGCGAATCAAAGGCGTAGACCGCCGTCAAGCGGTCCTGGTAGGATTTTTCTTGTTGGATAGCAGCGACAATAGCCAAATTGCCTCCCTTAGAATGACCAGAAACGATAAGTTTTTCTTCTGAGTCGACTGAATAATCCAAAACTTGGCGGAGGTAATCTGTTGCTGCCTTTTGCGAAGGCATGGCTTTTTGATAGGCCAGTTTGAAGTTCTCCCGCCAGCCGACGAGGTGGTCATCTGTGCCCCGAAAGGCGATTATTTTAAAATGATCAGGCACTTCTACCACCAAGCCTGCAAATTGGAGGACAGCCTCCCGATTTAACTGGGAAACAAAACCATAAAGACGAATGTCTTGGTAACGCTGACTATTAGCCATAGCTTCCAAGACTTGATAGCGCCCCGCCATGATCCACTCCCACAAGCCCTGATAGGAATAGTCTTGATCCAATAAGGCCTGGTAGAGGGTAGCTAGATCAATATATTTTTCTCCGGATAGGTTATTAGTTAAGAGTCCCGCCAGGGGCAGGTTGCTTAACTCAGTTAGAGCCGCAATATCCACTTCATTGAGGGCCAAATCAGTAAAGCTTTGGTCCTGTTTAGCTTGTAAGTAATCAAGAATCCGCATCGTTTCCCTCCTCATAGCCTTGACTTACCATTATTATAGAGAATCCTGGTCGGAAAGCAAAAAAGAAATATGGACAATAAAAAACAACCCACTGTCTGAGTGGGTTGTAAAGGAAAAAAACAAAAATGAAAGGATGATGCAATCTCTCGATTGCTTCGCATCTATTGTAACACGAAGAATTGAGATATGTAAGGGCTTACATATACTTTTTTTATTTTTTTGCCATAACTATTTAATTATTCATACCTTCCTAGCCTTGACCACTTTCTCACTGCTTTTGATAGATTCTAACTTTTAAATAATCGCTCTCAGGACTTTTGGGCGGTACGGGAAAATCTTCTGGTAAGTGAAAGCTCTCCACCAGTTCTAGCACTTCATTTCCAGCCTGGGCCCCCTTTAAGATATCCGCTTGAAAAGTCTTAGGCGAATAGTTAGCGGCATTGGTCGAGCAGATGAGGTAGCCGCCGGGGCTGAGAATGGCCAGCGCATCCTGAACCAATTGGGGGTATTGTTCGGTCACCTTGAAGACCTGCTTACCATTCCGGGCGAAACTAGGCGGGTCCATCACGATCACATCATAAGTCAGGTCATGACGGTTGGCATAGGCAAAATAGTCAAAGGTATCCATAACATAAACCTTATGATTATCACCCAAGTCAATGCCATTGGCTTCAAACTGTTCAGCGGTCAATTCCCTGGTCCGGTTGGCCAGGTCCACTGAGGTCGTCGACAAGGCCCCTCCCATAGCTGCGGCCAAAGAAAAGGCCCCCGTATAGGAAAAAGTATTAAGGACCCGCTTTCCCAGGGCCAGACGCGACATTAAATAATCACGAACCCTTCTTTGGTCGAGGAAGATCCCGGTCATCCAGCCATCTGAAAGCCGGGTGACATAATTGATCCCGTTTTCTTTGATCAAGACCGGTTGATTAGTGGCTTGTCCCCAGAGTAATTCGTTTTTATGGGGAACTTGCTGGCTTTTGAAACGGTTTTTCCCTTCCATGGCTAGGGCTTCAGGGTAGACCGCTGCTAAGGCAGCAATGATGGCCGCTTTATTTTGGTAAATTCCTAAAGAATACCATTGCAAAAGCAGATAACCGGCATAGTAGTCCACCGTCAGGCCTCCTAAACCGTCCCCCTCGCCATTAAAAACCCGAAAGGCCGTGGTCAAGTCATCATAAAAGAGGGCCTGGCGTTTATCCTTAGCCCTTTGAAAGAGTTCTTGAAAAAAGTCTTGCCCCCAGCTCGTCTGGCGGTCATAACTATAGATCCAGCCGATCCCTTTATGCTGCCGGGCCAGGTAGGCCAAGGCTAGAAAGTCGCCTTGATGGTCTTTGATTTGGACCAAGTCGCCCTCTTCAAAGTGAACCGGCTGAATAAAATCATCTTCTTTCAATAATAAGCGTCCCGCGCGTGCTGCTTGGCTGGCGCGTTTTCTAAGAGTGAGTGTTCGCATACTTTACCTGCTTTCATGTTTCATTAGGAAGAACTGTTTACAGTCATAGGCAAAATGGCCAATCACCACGCCCATACTATTAAAAATCACGTCATCAATATGCCCAAGGCCTGTCCCTAAAAAGAGTTGGCCACATTCAATCATAAAGGAAAAACTCATCCCCAATAGGAGGACGCGGAAGAAACGCTTCTTGCCACGGTAGAAATAAGCCAGCAACCAACCAAAGGGAATAAACCAAAGGACATTGCCAAAAAAGTTATACCAATAAGAAAAACTCGAATCCCCATAGGCCAGTTTGATGGTATCTACCAAGGGCAGCCAATGAAAGTCCCTCAAGCTAAGGCCAGGAACCAGGGACAAGTGCCACCATTGCCAGTCGTAGCGCAAGACCGTGAGGTGGAGGAGGAGAACCAAGTAAATAAAAAGCGCTAAAACATGGCCATACTTGGACCAATCCAAGCGCCACTGGGGTTGGCGATGCTTTTTGAAATAGCTAAAGAGCGCAGACAGGCCAATAAAGACTAAAGTATAAAGAATGGTTTTATCCAGGGAAAAAATTAAGAGGCGGATCAGGGGAAAATGGTTCACCCGGTCCGCCAGTAAGTCAGCGAGTAACTGATAAAGTGGGCCGAGAAAAATCATAAGGCATGCCACTTCCTACTTGCCCGGTCATTGTCTTCAACCCCTGCTCTACTGTCGGGATCAAGAAGCAAGCGTCTACTCATCAGTACTAGCACTTGGATCCTATCTGGATAGGAATAGGTACACATGGAGAAGGTCTCCTTTTTGTTAAATTTTATCGTTTCCTAGCAAACTGATCCTAGATAGGGTCGTACTGCTAGCTGGGATTATCCTGGTCAGGGGCGTGTTTTTGGCTTTCAATCCTCACTATTTTCCGAGTCAGCAGCTGCTTCATCAGCCTGGACTTGGCTTTCTGGAGGGAAGCGCAGGGTAAACTGGGTCCCCTTACCGACTTCACTAGTTACTCGGATATCTGCTTGGTGGACCTTCATCAGTTGCTTAACAATCGATAGTCCCAGCCCAGATTCGCCGTAAGCCGAGGCCTTGCGTGATTGGTCCACCTTATAGAAACGTTCCCAAATATTAGCCAAGTCACTTTCAGACATGCCAATCCCCGTATCTCGGACACGGATCGTGGTCCACTGGTCTTCGCCTAAGTCAGCGTCGATCGTGATGGTCCCGGATTCGGTAAATTGAATAGCGTTGTGGACCAAGTTAAAAATAATTTGCCGGAAGCGGTCCATATCCGCATAGACCGTCAGCTGGTCGGGACAGTGCAAGACGATCCGGTCGTCTTTTTTGGCGGTGAGTTCCTTGGCCTGGATGACAATTTCTCCTAAGACTTTCTTAACGGAAAAAGTCACCCGGTTGAGGACAATCTCATGGGCCCGAATTTTCTCATAGTCTAAGTTATCGTTGACTAAGCGGATTAAACGCTGGGTTTCCTTATGCAAGAGCTCCAAGCTGCGCTCTTCCTTGTCCTTGGGGAAGACATGGTAGCGCAAGCCTTCCAAGAGTCCGTTCATGGTTGTCAGGGGCGTCCGTAATTCGTGGGCAATATCCATAATCAATTGGTGGCGCATCTGCTCTTGGCGACTAATTTCCACTTCGGATTCAGCCAAAGATGCCGTCATATCGTTAAAGTCATCCGCCAAGTCATCTAATTCATCACGGTGGGCGGAGGGAATTTGCAGGTAATGGCCCTGGGTAACGGCCCGGGTGGCCTGGCGCAAACGGTTGATCCGCTGGGTTTGGTAGCGGGCCATCATAATGGCTAAGATCACCGCTGCCACTACTGAGATCGCCACGCCCTGGAAGATATTCATCTTTAATTTATTGATGGTTTGACGAATCCCACCAGCCGCCTGGCCAATCACCAAGTAGCCCGAATAGGCGCCCGTTTCTCCGTCTTCTAAGGGAACTGCAATGGCATAGGCATCAGGACTATCTCCGGTAAATCCCAAGTCGTAGTCAAATAAGCCCAAGCGGCCTTTTTCTTTCATCAAGGCAATGTCCTTTGGGGGCAAACCCTGATTAGCATAGTCGCCATTATCCTTATCCGTTAAGGACTGGGGATAGATACGCTGGTTATCCGCGTTATACCAGAATATTTTAATTTGAAAGGAATCCTCAAACCAATTTTGGGCTTCCTCCAGCATCTCCCGGGAGACCTGCCGGCCCTGTATCTCAGAATAGACGGTCTCTAAATCATCAAATACCTGTTGGTAGATCTGACTCTCCGTATAACGAAAAAAAGTAAAGGAAAGCCCGCAGACCGTCACCAAAACCAAAATCGCAAAGGAAGCTAATTGTTGGTATAAATAACGCAAGCTTATTTCTCCCCACTTTCATCGTACTTGTAGCCCACGCCCCAGACGGTGCGGATGACTTGGGGGCCATTCTTTTCCATCTTTTGACGGAGCTTTTTGATATGGGCATCCACTGTGCGTTCATCCCCGTAAAAAGGGTCTTCCCACAAACTCGTCAAGAGATGGTCGCGGGTAAAGACCTGCTTGGGGTGAGAAGCCAAAAGGGCTAAAATATCAAATTCCTTGGGGGTAAGGTTAGTGATAGGCTCACCGTGGAAGGAAGCCTCCCGGGTGTTGGTATCAATCGTTAAATACTTGGTCTTAATCAGACGCTTCTCTTCTTGTTCTGGGCTCTCCCGCTTGTCATTGGCATCCCGCCGCCTTAAGAGAGCGTGCATCTTAGCTACCAGGGTCAAGGGGCTGAAGGGTTTGGTAATATAGTCATCCGCCCCAATCCCCAACCCCAACACTTGGTCACTCTCACTATCGCGTGCCGTCAGCATGATAATAATGACCTCTTGGTTGGTCTTGCGGATATCTTGGCAAATACTAATGCCATCTTTAGAAGGCAGGTTGAGGTCTAAAATCACAATATCAATCTCATCTTCATGGGCCTTGTAATAGTCGTAACCTTCCTGCCCATCATAGGAAAAGTGACTCTCCCAGCCCTCTTCTTGGTCAAGGAACATGGACAGCATTTCTGCCACACTGGTATTATCTTCAATCATCAAAATTTTCACGCCATGGTCCTCCTTTTTACTGCTTCGTTCTGAAGACTTTTTTCTTATCCTAGGCGATGGTTCATTGGCATAGGGTATTCCCTTCCTATTATAAGCAAATTTATGAAAAAATTGTCAAAGAATGTGAAAGATAAATAATTCTTAAAGGACAAAATTTGTTTCGCTTTGCGGCTTAATAGAAGGAGAGGAGGTGAAGAGATGAACCAAGTCCAACTAATTGGCCGCTTAGCCCGGGACATTGAACTCAACCAAACCGAAAATAAACACCAGGTCCTAAACAATGCCTTGGCTGTCAACCGTTTTGTGGCAGGAGAAAAGCAGACCGATTTTATTCCGATTACCGCCTGGAATGCAACCGCCCAACTCATCGATAAATACCTCGATAAGGGCGATGAAATGGGTATCGTTGGTAACTTACACATGAACCACTATACCAATAAAGACCAAATAGAAGTTTACCAATTGGAAGTTATCGTCCGCGAAGTCTTCTTCTTACGTAAGAAACAAGGCGATCAAGCCGTCCAAGATATTAACATTGAAGTCACTAAGCTATAACCATTATCAAACAAAGAATAACAGCCAGCTGAATCTTAACTAAGTCAGCTGGCTGTTTACTTTAAGTCGTCATGGAAATCAAGCGATCTTACTCCTTAATGCGCTTGTCACATCATATGTTTTCCGCGTATTGGTTGAGTCTTCTTAGGCGGTGGTTGATACCGGACTTGGAGACGGGACCGGAGGGGAGAAGTTCGCCGAGTTCCTTAATAGTCGCCGAGGGATTATCTAGGCGGGCTTGGGCGACTTCTTGGAGTTTTTCCGGCAATTTATCCAGGCCAATGGTGTTTTGAATGTGCTGGATGCTTGCGATCTGCTTGGCAGCCGCATCGATGGTTTTATTCATATTGGCGTTCTCACAGTTCACCATGCGGTTGACCGAATTGCGCATATCGCGGGTAACCCGGACATTTTCAAAGCGCAAGATGGCACTGCTTGCCCCAAGTAAGGCTAAGAAGTCAGAAATTTTCTCAGCTTCTTTGAGATAGGTGATGACCCCCTTACGCCGGTTAGTAGTCCGAGCATTCATATGATAGAGATTCATTAAATCAGCCAGTTGCAAGGCATGGCTTTCATGACTGGAATAGATCTCCAAATGATAGGAAGATGTTTCCGGATTATTCACTGATCCCCCAGCGAGAAAAGCCCCCCTTAAATAGGCCCTGCGAGTGGAGTCATTCATAATGATAGCACTGGGGACAGTCTCCAAGATACTGGAGTCTCCTAAGATCCCCAATTGATCTAAGAGCAGGTCAACGGCTTGTTTGACCCGGACGATATACACATTATTTTTCTTTAACTTCATCTTCTTACGGACCAAGATTTCCCCATGGACCTGGAAGTAAGTTTTTAAGAGGGTATAAATTCTTTGAGTAATAGCAGCATTTTCCGTTTGAATGTTCAGTGAGAGTTCGCCTTCAACGATCTGCAAAGCACCGTTCATACGAATAATGGCGGATAGTTCTGCACGCGCTTCCTCTTGGTCAAGCTGTAACTGGGTCAGTTCTTTCTTGACACTAGCAGCAAAAGAAACCACATGATCGCCTACTTTCTCTTCTTAATAATTAGTGATGATGGTCGCGGTAAACCTGGATCAGGGCTTGGACCAGCTTATCCTTATCGTGATAGACCCCTGAAGCCTTAAGGTTCAAGAAATCCCAACCGATAATTTCAGCCCCCTGGTCTTTCAAGCCTTGCCGGTCGTGGCTGACTTGGACCAGATAATCGAGGACCTCATTGTTTTCAATGTATTCATAAGGGACAGTCGTCCGGTTCAATAGACAGGCATCGACATAATGGCCTCCTAAATGATCGTTAACCACCCGTAAATGGTCAGCATCGGAGAAGCCTTCTGTCTCCCCCAGCTGGGTCATAATATTACAGATATAAACTACCGTGGCCGAGGTCTCTTGGAGGGCCTGACGGATTTCTGGAATAACAATATTGGGTAAAATCGATGTATAAAGGGAACCAGGTCCTAAAACTACCATATCTGCCCCCATAATGGCTTCCACCACGCCCCGCCCTGCTTTCACGCTTTGGTCTTTAGCTTCTTGGTTAGCCAGGCGGACAGCGATGGACTGGATGGGACGTTTTTCCTCAACAATGGTGGTCTCCCCTTCAATCATATCGCCCTCTTGGTAGTGGGCTTGTAAGATGAGCGGTTCTTCACAGGCAGGTAGGACCCTCCCCTTGACCGCCATAGTCACTGATAATAATTTCAAGGCAGAATAAATACTCCCCCGCATTTCCGTCAGGGCCGCAATGATCAGGTTGCCGATAGCATGCCCTGAGAATTCCTGGTCTTCAGGGGCAAAGCGGTATTGGAAGACATCCTTATAGAGGCTATTGGTATCCGACAAGGCGACCAGGCAGTTGCGCAGGTCCCCCGGTGGGATGGTGTTCAAGGCCGACCGCAATTTGCCCGAAGAGCCGCCGTCATCGGCCACTGTCACCACGGCAGTCAAATCGCAGTTGGCGCTCTTCAAACCGGACAAGAGAATGGGTAGTCCGGTTCCTCCGCCGATGACAGTAATTTTAGGATAATAGTTCCTTGACTCACTCATTGATTTCGCTCCGTTCCTTTGCGCTTGTTCTGGTCGCGGTGGCTGATGTGGGTGGTGTAGTTCGTCGTGTCCATAATATGTTGACCAATCCGGCGGGCCAAGGCCACTGACCGATGTTGTCCACCCGTACAGCCAATGGCAATGGTCAAGCTAGCCTTGCCTTCTGCTTCATAGAGGGGCAGGGTGAAGTCTAAGAGGTCAATAAATTTATGATAGAAAATTTCGGTATCATCTTGGTCCATAACATAGTTATAGACCGACTCGTCTTCCCCGGTTAAGGGACGCAATTCGTCAATATAGTGAGGGTTAGGAAGGAAGCGGACGTCCATAACGATATCCGCATCGATCGGAATCCCGTATTTAAAGCCAAAGGACATCACTTCAATGATAAAGCCTGACGCATCCGAGACATGAAATTCCCGGTTCAAGGCCGCCCGTAATTCCTTGGGGGTGATCGAGGTAGTATCAATGGTTAGGTGGGAGAGGGCCCGGACTGGACTTAGCTCCTCACGTTCCCGTTGGATCCCCTCTAAAATCGTTCCCCCATCCTTTTGCAAGGGGTGGTTCCGGCGACTCTCCTTGTAACGAGCCACTAAGGCCGCATCACTAGTCTCTAAGTAGACCAGTTGGGAATGAATTTGAGGATTGTCATCCAAGAGTTGGAGAGCATGAACAAACTCATCGAAGAATTCCCGCGACCTTAAGTCAATCACCAAACACACCCGGTTGATGTCCTTGGACTTCTTAATCAACTCGGAAAAGGTCGGTAAGAGAGAAGGCGGTAAGTTATCCACACAAAAGTAACCCATATCTTCAAAGCTCTGTAAGGCCACCGTCTTCCCGGCTCCACTCATCCCGGTAATAATTACAATATTTAATTCATTATTTTCTGACATAATGTCTCCTTTGGTCTAACACCGTCATAATCCTATTCATTATAGCAAGCATCCAGATAAGCAGCAATTAAATAAATCCTAAAAATACTCAAGAGCCTTCTCTAGAAAAGATCCTAAAGACCACCCCTTAGGCAAAAAGAGGCTGGAAATCAATCCCAGCGCCCTTTTTAACGTATTGGCTTATCTTTTAGACCTTATCCCAGGCCCACTATTTAGCCAAGGCTTGCATGACTTGGCGATATTGGTCCACTTTTTGGGCCGCTTGGTCTTCGGAATCGGCCTTCACACCGATGTAGAACTTAATTTTAGGTTCGGTGCCGCTAGGGCGCACGGCAATCCATGAGCCATCTTCAAGTTGGTACTTGAGCACGTTGGACCGGGACATGTCAAAGTGTTCCACCTGACCTTGAGCGTCCACCCGTTCCCCAGTTTGGAAGTCCTCGGTAAGAATCACCGCTTGGCCGCCAATTTCTTGGGGTTGTTCTTGGCGCAAGTTGGCCATAATACTCTCAATCTTCTTAGCTCCTGCTTGGCCTTCAAATTTCAGGGAAATGGTTTTTTCGAGGTAGTAACCATAGTCTTGGTAAAGGTCTAGGAGCCCGTCATAAACTGTCTTGCCTTGGTCCTTGTAGAAGGCCCCTACTTCCGCAAATAAGAGGGCGGCTTGGACCGCATCCTTGTCGCGGGCGAATGGCTTAATCAAGTAACCATAACTTTCTTCAAAGCCGAAGAGGAAGCTGTGTTCACCCGTTTCTTCATATTCTTGGATCTTTTCAGCGATAAACTTAAAGCCAGTCAGGGTGTTTTCAGTCGCAATATCAAAGGATTCCGCAATCTTAGCTGGGAGGTCACTCGACACGATAGACTTCACGATCACACCGTTAGCTGGCAAGGTTCCCTCTTCTTTACGGGCAGTGAGGATATAGTGGGTCAAGAGGGCCCCAATTTGGTTCCCAGAAATAATCTTGTAAGAACCGTCCGGCATTAAAGCCGCTGCTCCCATCCGGTCAGCATCCGGGTCAGTAGCAATCAGCAAGTCGGCATGGTTTTCCTTCCCGTAGCGGATCGCATAAGTAAAGGCTTCGGGATATTCGGGGTTGGGTTCATCCAAAGTGGAAAAGTCCCCATTCGGTTCTTTTTGTTCTTCCACGTAGACAATGTTTTCAAAGCCAGCCTTGTCCAGGGCTTGTTCCATTAACTTTTGTCCTGTCCCTTGGAGTGGAGTATAGACAATGGTCACCTTGTCTTTCATCTTGTCAATGATGTCGGGGTTAACGGTAACGGTTTCCAAGTTCTTCAAGTAAGCGTCATCGACTTCTTTACCAATCACTTGATAGAGTCCCTTGGCCTTGATCTCCTCCAAGTCAGCCAGAGGGATGGTTAACATATCCACATCCTTGACGTGGTTGACTAAGGCATCAGCGTCTTGTGGTGGCATTTGGCCCCCATCTTCCCCGTAAACCTTGTAACCGTTGTAGTATTCGTTATTATGGCTAGCGGTAATCATAATCCCGGTAAAGGTCCCTAAATGGCGGACGGTAAAGGAGAGTTCTGGCGTTGGGCGCACCCCATCAAAGATATAGGACTTAATCCCATGTTGACCGAGCACTCGGGCCGCATTTTGGGCGAACTCTAGGGAATGGTGGCGGCCGTCATAGGCAATGGCAACCCCACGATCAACGGCTTCTTGACCATACTCTTCCATCACGCGCGCCAAACCTTCTGTCGCTTGACGGACGGTATAAATATTCAAGCGGTTGGTCCCGGGACCCATTAAATCACGCATTCCGGCCGTTCCAAAGTTTACCTCTTTGTAGAAAGCTTCCTGGAGGGCATCTTCGTCTTTTTCTAATTCTTCTAATTCAGCACGAACTTGAGCATCTAAATCAGGAAAATTCTTCCATTGCTCATAAGCATCTTTCCAAGTCATGGGATCACTCCTCTTTTATTTTTCGTACTTCTATTGTACCAAATTCTCCTTGGCTTTGCTGTCTTTTCTCCCAGAACAAGCGCTCGCATTGCCGTAAAGAAGCCAATCGTTCTTAAAAGATTGAATCAAGTAACTTTTCTCCCTAAACCATTTTAAGCATTCCAAGAGAAATCCCCAAATAAAAAAGACCCCTTAGTCTCCCTATAGAAGACCAAGAGGTCAATGGCTTAAGTCATTACTTACATATATTTTTGTGCTTGTTTGTGGGCTGAAATCCAGAAGACTGCAATTAAGGCAGATAGGACAGCGAGGAAGATCCAGGCCGTTTGATAGGTCCCAGAAACATCTGCTAGGGTAGCTGCCAAGAGTGACCCGGAAGTCATCCCTAACATCAAGGCACTTTGGACGATACCGTAGGCCTTAGGATAATCCTTAGCGTTAAAAATCGATGAGGTCATCAATGGCGGTAGGACAGTCCCAATAGCATTCCCTAAACCAAAGAAAATGGCCATCAGGAAGACAAAGGTGTAATTGCCACTGAAGAGCATCAAGAAGTAAGCTAAGGCGCAAAGTAGCGAAGCATAAAGCGTTGCAATCCGGACGCCAAACTTATCATTAACGACACCAAGAATTAACTTGCCTAAGATACCGACCCCAGAATAGATGGAGACCATTTGGGCCATCTTAGAAGCACCATGGAGTTGTTGGACAAAGGGAGGGAATTGCCCCAAGCCCCCGTTATTAGAGATACCGATAAAGACGGTACCGATTAATAACATGATAAAGAAAGGCTTTTTGAAGGATTCTTGGGTAGGCAACTTCACCCCAGAATGGTCCACTTCCTGGTCGTCACTTGTATCATCAGCTTCAGCTGCTCCTAAGGCATGGAGGCCTTTGTCTTCAGGATGTTCCACAAAGAGCATCATCACAATAGGAATTCCTACCACTAACATGATAATGGCGTAGACCAAGTAAGCCATCCGCCAACCCATATTACCGATTAAAGCAGTCAGTAATTGACTGAAGATAATTCCTCCTAGACCAAGTCCAGCAAAGGAAAGACTCAGGGCTGTCCCCCGGCTCTTGACAAACCAATTATTCACCAGCATGGAAACTGGAATAATCGTCGTAGCCGTATAACCAAAACCTACCCCAATAGAGAGCAAATAAAAGACATAGATATTAGGGGCAAAGGCATACAAACCGTAAGAAATGGCATAGGCAAGCACACCAATCAGGTAGAAGCGCTTGAAGTTGCCCTTCTTAGCAAATTGTTGGGAGACAAAGGGGGAAACAAAGATTCCCATCCCTAAAACAATGGAGTTGACAATGGCAAAGGCTGAGTTGGCAATGCCAAATTCTTCAACGACGTAAGGTTGAAAGAGGTTGGCCACCGCCACCGAGGCAGGTCCCATGACTGCTAACATGATAATGGCGCCGAGAACGACCCACCAACCATAAAATAACTTATTTTCTTTCATTGAATTCCTCATTTCTATAAAACTTTACTCATTCACTATACCAGTTTTTTGGAATTTTGTTTGGAATTTTGATCAGGAAAGCCCTTACTAGCGCTGAGACGTCCCCACTCTCTGATCCAGTCAGCTGCTCCCAGACTCGCTCATCACTCATTTTCCCCATAAAAAAGAGGCCTCGACTAGATTGTCTTGGCCTCTAAAAAGCGTTTTATGACTGATTGATTCTTTGTTATTTAAGCATGACCCTTTGCTATTGAACGGATTCATCCTCTTTACTGATTGTAACCAGTCCTGTTCCAGTGAGCAAGAAGGCAGCAGCTAAGAGTACTGGAAGAGCGGAATCAGCTTCTGAGCCTGTTTTTGGCAAGCTGGCTGATTGACTCTTGGCTTGAGCCACTTCTTGCTTGGCTTCATGACTAGGAAGGGCATTGACATGTTGAACACTTAATGATGCATTTTCTTTCGTCTTGAAGGCTTTTTGATGAGTGAGTTTATAGGTCTTCACTGGCGCAAGCTTTTTGTTTTTAACTGTGGTGGTCACCACTTGGTCTGAAGGTTCAGTAGGAATCTCTTCTAAGTCTTTTTGTCCCTTTGGATGATCTGTATCTGCTGGACGAGGACCTTCTGGTGATTGAGGAACTACCGTCTCTTGAGGGCTTTCTGGGGTCTTCGCTTTGTCTTTAGACTCAGCTTTGTCCCCTTGGTCAGATGATTTTCCTTGGTCTAATTTACCAGGCTCGTCTGAGTGTTCTGCTTGCTCTGGAGTCGGTTGGTCAGAATGGCTAGGTTTTGTTGGGGCTGGACATGTTCCACAGACATTGCCCACAATTTCAATGCTGTAGTCTGTGTAGACCACGATGAAGTCCCCATTGTCGGTAAGCTTCACATTCTTAATGCCGCGACCGTCTTTACCGTCTTTGCCATCTTTACCATCGCGACCGTCACGACCATCTTTACCGCGGACATGTCCCGCATCAATGGTCCGACCGTCTTCCAGACTGATGATCAGGTGGCCTGCTTCATCAACCTTGGCATCTTTAATGCCTCCATTATTTGGACGTGGGATCACTTGCGTTGTGTGATTGCTGTTGATAATCACAAGATCGCCATTATTGTTGACGGTGATCTTTTCGACACCCTTCGCATCCTTACCGTCTCTACCATCACGACCGTCACGACCATCCTTGCCATCTTTACCGTCACGAACGAAGACTTGGCGGATCACTTCACCAGTTTTTGGATTCTTATAGATAATCTTGGTACCTGGTTCTTTAGGATTGTCGCTTGGTTCGGTCTCAATGATTGGGGTTTGGCCATCTTCACCATTATAGATGAATTCTCGACTCAATAGCTTCCCGTTGCGATCAGTTAAGCGAATTTCAACACCGATTTGTTTGCCATTCTTATCGAAGACCGCTTTAATATCAGGTGTTAAGCCGTCTTGGCCGTTCTTGCCATCTTTTCCATCTTTACCATCTTTGACAAAGACTTTGCTGATAACTTGACCAGTCTTTGGATGGATAAAGCTGATGTCATGTCCTTTTTCACCTTTTTCATTGATGGCTGGAGTGGTTTCAACCTTAGGCGTTTGTCCGTCCTTACCATCAGAGATAAAGCTTTCGCTGAGAACTGCATGGGTATCTGGGTCTCTGACGATAATGTAAGTACCTTGTTGTCCTGCCCGGTCTTGACCAGACTTGGTTTCAACAATTGGAGCTTTACCATCTTTACCGTCCTTACCGTCTTTTCCATCTTTACCATCTTTGACAAAGCTTTCAGAAATGACAGCGCCAGTGTCTGGATTTTTGACCAGGATTCGAGTACCACTATGTCCTTTTGCATCTTTACCTGGTTGACTTTCAACAATTGGGGCTTTGCCATCCTTACCGTTCGTAATGGTGACTGTTTTTTGCTTACCGTTTGCTTTGGTAATTGTCACCACATGGTTGCCGTTAGCATCTGTCGATAGATCAATATCTGGGGATTTCCCATCGACACCATCTTTACCGTCTTTCAGTTCCGTCACTTCAGGTGCTCCATCAGAAACTGCACGGTCTGTACCACGGACTTGAGGCGTTACTGTGATAATGACCCCATCATTCGTAGCGTTCCGACGCGCGGAGATCTTAGGTGCTAAACCGTCTTGGCCATCCTTGACAATGGCTCTGGCAACAGGTTCCTTAGTGGTGTCCACTTTCCCGGTTTCTGGGTTAACAGGGTAGAATTTAATTTCATTTCCATATGGCTTTCTTTCCACCACTGGTAGGTAGGTCGTGCCATCCTTGCCATCTTTACCGTTTGCACCAGCGACGCCTTGAGCGCCACGTTCTCCTTGGGCGCCGGTGTCTCCCTTGTCACCTTTGTCACCTTTTTCACCATTCTTCACAACGAAGGAAGTGGTGGTGTCATTTGGATTCTTGATGGTGACTGTGTGACTGCCATCTGGGTTTTCAGTGGCTGAAACTTCTGGAGACTTACCATCTTTTCCGTTGAGACCGTCTTTTCCATTCTTAACGGTCGTGCTGGAGGTTGACCCATCTGGATTAGTAATGGTGATGGTGTAAGAACCGTCAGCGTTATCCTTAGTTGAGATGAGTGGGGATTTGCCATCCTTACCATCTTTACCGTTTACACCGGCCGCACCTTGGGCACCAGTTTCACCTTTATCGCCCTTGTCACCTTTTTGGCCGTTCTTTACGACAAATGAAGTAGTCGTTCCATTTGGATTCTTGATCGTGACTGTGTGGCTGCCATCTGGGTTTTCACTGGTTGAAACTTCTGGGGATTTACCATCGACACCATCTTTTCCGTTAGTTCCTGCGATACCTTGAGCACCGCGCTCACCTGGTAAACCTTGAGCGCCGGTGTCTCCCTTATCACCCTTGGCTCCATCTTTGACTTCTACGACTTGTGGGGTACCATCTACGATGTTGCCTTTTTCGTCACGTGTTTGAGGAGTAATAGTGAGGGTTACGCCGTCATTAGATGCGTTGCGAACGGCGGTTACTTTTGGTGTGAGGCCGTCTTTGCCGTTCGTTCCAGCAGCACCTTGATCACCCTTATCACCTTTCTCTCCATTCTTCACAACGAAGGAAGTGGTCGTGCCATTTGGATTCTTGATCGTGACTGTGTGGCTGCCATCTGGGTTTTCAGTGGTTGAAACTTCTGGGGATTTTCCGTCGACACCATCTTTTCCGTTGGTTCCTGCGATACCTTGAGCACCACGCTCACCTGGTAAACCTTGAGCGCCGGTTTCACCCTTGTCTCCTTTAGCTCCATCTTTGACTTCTACGACTTGTGGGGTACCATCGACGATGTTGCCTTTTTCGTCACGAACTTGAGGAGTGATGGTGAGGATTACGCCGTCATTAGATGCGTTGCGAACGGCGGTTACTTTTGGTGTGAGGCCGTCTTTGCCGTTCGTTCCAGCAGCACCTTTATCGCCCTTGTCACCTTTTTGGCCGTTCTTCACGACAAATGAAGTAGTCGTTCCATTTGGATTCTTGATCGTGACTGTGTGGCTGCCATCTGGGTTTTCACTGGTTGAAACTTCTGGTGATTTGCCGTCGACACCATCTTTTCCGTTAGTTCCAGCGGCCCCTGTGTCACCCTTGTCGCCCTTGACTCCATCTTTGACTTCCACAACTTGTGGGGTGCCGTCTACGATGTTGCCTTTTTCATCACGTGTTTGAGGAGTAATGGTGAGGGTTACGCCGTCATTAGATGCGTTGCGAACGGCGGTTACTTTTGGTGTGAGGCCATCTTTACCATTAGCACCAGTTTCACCTTTGTCTCCCTTATCACCTTTGTCACCTTTCGCTCCGTTCTTCACAACGAAGGAAGTGGTGGTGCCATTCGGATTCTTGATGGTGACTGTGTGGCTACCATCTGGGTTCTCAGTGGTTGAAATTTCAGGGGATTTTCCGTCGATCCCATCTTTACCGTTAACTCCAGCGGCCCCTTGGGCACCGGTTTCTCCGCGGTCGCCTTTTTCACCTTTGGCACCCTTGGCTCCATCTTTGACTTCTACCACTTGTGGCGTGCCGTCTACGACGTTACCTTTTTCATCACGCACTTGAGGAGTGATAGTAAGGGTTACGCCATCGTTGTTAGCGTTGCGAACAGCAGTTACTTTTGGTGCAAGCCCATCTTTTCCGTTTTCACCAGTGGCTCCTTGGGCACCAGTTTCACCTTTATCGCCCTTGTCACCTTTTTCACCGTTCTTCACGACGAAGGAAGTGGTCGTGCCATTTGGATTCTTGACGGTGACTGTGTGACTGCCATCTGGGTTTTCAGTGGTTGAAATCTCTGGCGATTTACCGTCGACTCCGTCTTTACCTTTTTCACCACGTTCACCTTTATCACCTTGTGGGCCTTGAGCTCCGGTGTCACCTTTGTCGCCTTTTGGTCCTTGAGCGCCGGTGTCACCTTTTTCACCTTGTGGGCCTTGGGCTCCGGTGTCACCTTTTTCACCTTGTGGGCCTTGGGCTCCGGTGTCTCCCTTGTCACCTTTCAGTCCGTCCTTGATTTCCACGGTTTGTGGTTTGCCGTCAATGATATTGCCCTTTTCATCACGAACTTGAGGAGTGATGGTGAGGGTTACGCCGTCATTGTTTGCGTTGCGAACAGCGGTTACTTTTGGTGTCAGGCCGTCTTTACCGTTTCGGATCGTGGCTGAATGCGTGGTACCGTCAACATCTTTAACTTTTACTGTATAAGTGTCATCTTTATTATCCACCCAGTCAATTTCAGGAGACTTGCCATCTTTACCGTCTGTAATAACCGCTTGGTGACTCGTTCCATCGGGATTAGTAATCTTTATTGTATAAGATTTAGGGTCTTTAGGATCTTTCTTCACATTCCCTATGATTTCTACCCGTGGCGTTCCACCGTCTTTACCTGGGTCTCCCTTGTCACCTTTTGATCCTTGGGCGCCGGTGTCACCTTTTTCACCCTTTTCACCTTGAGGGCCACGTTCGCCATCTGGGATGAAGGCTGTCTTGGTCTCAATGGTTTTATTACCATTTTGGTCATATTTTGGATAGGTAAAGGTCACATAAGTTCCCTTTTTACCATCTTTTTCACCAGGCTTGGTTTGAACATCAATTGCTAGGTCTGGAAGAGCTGGGCCTGTTCCTTCAAGAACGACTTCATCTTGACGCTCAATTAATGTTTTCGAATTCTTCTTGGTGTAGTAGTCGGTAAAGTTCTCTTCCGTTAGATTCTCATCGCCTAAGACGTCACGTGTTTGTTCATAGATTACTCGGTTCACACCGTCGTGGCCGGTTTGTTTAACCACTCGAACGCCTTTAGGGAGCAGAGGGGTCGTCTCAACCGATGAAGTGTGCTTGTCGGTTTCCGTACGCACTTCATAATGTTTAATCTTACGGAAGGCTGTATCAACGACTTCATCTTTCGTGAGGTTTCTAATGAATTTTTCCTTCCCAACAAATTGCTTCCCTTTCTTAACAGAAGCAAAACGATTGGGTTCTTCGAATTTCACTGTATAGGCATTATAACCTGGTAAGTCTTTAAAAGTATAACGTCCCTCTAAGTCGGTTGTGGTGCTATCAAGAAGTTTTCCTGTATCAGGATTATACAGGTTCACCTTGATATTGCTGAGGGCTTTGTCTCCTGTGCTTGCCCCATCGCCATTCTTGTCATCATAGACGGTCCCAGAAATCTTATAGATATCAACAATTTGTGGAACATTTTCTTCTGCATAAGCAGATAAAACATTGAAGTGGCGTTCCTTATCCTTATAAACAATATTTTTAGACTCTTTATCAAGACCGTTGGCAGAAGCAATAGGTTTGCCATTGCGATCAACATAGGTAATACTGATGTTGGAATTTGCGAATTCATTTAATTGATAACCTTCTGCAACCTTTAATGGCAATTGATTCTCAGGAATATTAACCGTCACTTTATCCTCAGTATTGGTAATCGGGATTTCTTGCTTTTCCCCATTTGGATAAGTAATCACTGCCTTGGCCCCTAAAGCCACTAGATTCTCTCGTTCTCCATTTAAGAAATATAAATAAAATTTCTTGCTGGCTAGGGTAAGGTTCCCATTACCTTTTTCGTTGGTCAATTGAGGGGAATCTGTAATAAAGCCACCAAACTTGCTGGCAACCGGAATTTCTTTAGTGGTCTTTCCATCAGTTACGCGAACCTTATCCCCGTCCACTAAGCTTTTGACAGGATTTAATGGGATTTTCCAATAGCCATCTGCTTCAGCTACCGTCTCTTCAAGTGGTGTTTCTACGCCATCATGAATGTAGACCGCCTTGACTGTTTTACCAGCTTCTGCTCGGCCGGCAAAGTAGTCTTGATAACGTTTGCCGACCTTATCGCCTTCAAGATTCTCATTTTCAACCTTGAGGGAATGAGCTTCTTTATCTGTATTTACAGCGGGTTGTTCATTTTCTGGTCCAGTATAGTAAGTTGCTGTATCGGCCTCTGCTGGCTTTGCTACTGGAGCGACTGCAGTTAAAGCTAGAGCTGGGCTGGCATCTGCCGCTGTTGGCGCTTCAGCTGTCGACGCTGGCGAGGTTACTGCGCTCTTGGCCTCTTCAGCTTTAGACCTTTCTGTAGGCGCGGTCGCTGTTGGACTGACTGGGGTATTTTCAGCGAGGGGCTGATCATTTAGCTGCTTGTCATTGGCTTGTGGACTGGCTGCTTGACTGTTTGCAGCCTTATTGTCAACAGCTTGGGCCTTGTTTTGACTGGCTGATTCTGCTGGGCTACTTTGCCCTTGTCCTGAGCTTAACCCTTGATCTTGAGGATTTGGAGTAGTGACTTTTGCTTCAGCAGCTACTGTTTCATTAGCGGCTGCACGAGCTACCGTAGCGTCTCCCATAAAGAGCAAACCAACAGCCACAGCCACTGAAGCCACTCCAATATTTAATCGCTTAATGGAATAACGATACAATTTATTCGCCATTTTTTCACGATATAATTTAGTATTATTCTTTCCTAACATTAAGTATTTTCCCCTTTCATATATTCTAAAAAACGTAAGTAAGAAGGTCTGTAGAAAATGGTTTGCTTGTAGTCTGAGACGAATTGAGGACTTGACGATGTGTCGTCTCTAAACGGTCCAAAGTAAACCCAGGTCGAATCATTTGATTCACTAATAGACAAAGAGCCTTCAATTACTTTTGGGATTTTTATCAGCATTAAAATAAAATAATGTTTTATAAAATATAAAAATTTGCTATTAGTTAAGCAAAAAAGGGATTAAAAAACTAGTGATTTTAAAAAATTATGTCAAAAGGATTGATAATTTTTTTATTTTAAAAATTCTCTTATTTGAAAAGGGCTTGAAAGCTTGATTTCAAGGGGTTTGTTTTTTATTCACGGTATATATTTTTCAATTGAAAAATAGCCTAAAAACATTTTATTGTATTTATAATTCACATAATTTAGTAAAATTTAAACTATTTTTTGTTTTACTTAAGGAATGTGTTTTTTTACTTGATAATTGTCTTCGATTAAGTATAATCGAGCAAAACTTTCACCAGCTGATCCTGGCCAGGTCCCTCCAGATAAGCGCCATCGGAAATGGCTTTTTTGAGCACAAAAAAACTAGGCGAAGTGAACTTCCCCTAGTTTCCATCTCTTGGATTTATTTGTTTATTAGCAATTGCCCTTGAGCAGAAGCTATTCGATTTCTGATTCCAAGGCTTCAACGTATTGGTAGGCTTCTTGACCAGCACTACCGGCGTCACCGACTGCAGTAGAAACTTGGCGTAATTTCTTCTTCCGGACATCCCCACAGGCAAAGATTCCCGGCACAGCAGTGGCCATGTTTTCATCGGTTAAGATCCAACCTTCTTCATCAGTGATCCCTAAGTCCCTAAACGCTTCACTATTGGGTAAGAGGCCCACATAGATAAAGACTCCGCCTGCTGGCACTTCAGTTACTTCATTGGTCTTGACGTTTTCCACCAGGATGCTGGTCACTTGCTTGCCGTCGCCTTTAATTTCCTTGACTACGCTATCCCAGGTAAAGGAAATCTTGTCGTTAGCAAAGGCGCGATCTTGAAGAATTTTTTGGGCCCGTAATTGGTCGCGGCGGTGGATAATGTCAACGCTGTTGGCAAATTGGGTCAGGTAGCTGCCCTCTTCAACCGCGGAGTCGCCCCCGCCGACCACCTTAATGTCACGCCCTTTATAGAAGGCACCGTCACAAACGGCACAGTAGGAAACGCCGTGGCCATTGTATTCCTCTTCTCCAGGCACATCTAAGGTCCGGTGCACGGAACCGGTTGCGATAACGATAGCCTTGGCCTTAAAGCTGCCATTATCGGTTTCAATGAGATGATAAGGCTTACCGGGGGTCACTTTTTTCACATTACCGAAGACATACTCCGCCCCAAATTGCATGGCGCTTTCGTACATCTTATTGGCCAGGTCAGGCCCTGAGATACTCTTGTAACCGGGATAATTTTCCACAGTGGCGGTATTGATCAGTTCCCCACCAGGGACGCCCCGCTCTAAAACAGCAACCGCTAAATTCGCCCGGGACGCATACAAGGCTGCGGTTAAACCAGCCGGACCGGCCCCGATAACAATAACATCATAAGTTTTAATCGCTTCACTCACATTGATTCCTCCACTTTTTTCAACTCAGTCACCCTGGTCCCAACCAAATCCCTTAGACAGGCGCTCCTCGGACCAGGCTAGCTGGCGCTTTATTTCAGGTCCTTCTCTAAGTCCAGGAGGTAGGCGCGTAAATCGTCTTTAATTTCAGGATGGCGGAGACCATAGGAGATACAGGTTTTCATATACTCTAACTTATTACCGACATCATAGCGTTGGCCCGTGAATTCCAAGGCAAAGACACGCTGAGTTTTATTCAAGCGGTCAATGGCATCGGTCAATTGGATTTCATTACCTGCCCCGGGTTCTTGGGTTTCCAAGAGGTCAAAGATTTCTGGGGTCAAGAGGTAACGACCGATAATGGCCAAGTCACTCGGCGCCTCACTGGGGTCCGGTTTTTCCACGAATTGGCGGACATTGTAGATACCGTCTTTATATTGGGCTTCAGGATCAATAATCCCATACTTGCCCGTTTCTTCATGGGGTACCCGCATGACGGCAATATTTGAGGCATGAGTATCATGATAAGCGTCGATCAATTGTTTTGTCAAAGGAACGGCATCTTCCATCAAGTCATCGCCCAGCATCACCACAAAGGGTTCGTCCCCGACAAAGGCCTTAGCTTGTAAAACCGCGTCTCCCAGTCCCTTAGGATAGGATTGGCGCTTGAAGAAAAGGTTGAGGCCAATGGTTTCTTGGACAATTTCTAATAAGTCATCCTTGCCCTTGGCGTGGAGATTTTCTTCTAATTCAATATTGGAGTCAAAGTGGTCCTCGATAGGGCGTTTATTTTTCCCAGTAATGATTAAAATATCTTCAATCCCACTGGCTAGGGCTTCTTCAACGATGAATTGAATGGTGGGTTTATCAACAATTGGTAACATTTCCTTGGCCATGGCCTTGGTAGCTGGCAAGAAACGGGTTCCTAAACCAGCCGCAGGGATAATGGCTTTTCTTACTTTTGTCATAGCTACTCCTTTATTCGTGAATTAATCGTCACGGTAATCTTAGTGACAACAGGGTCACTAGTCTCTTCTCTTAATGTAAAAGTTGTGGGAAGATTTATCAAGCCTTAAGGATATTCTTATTACTTTTTTATCGATTAAAACTTCCCTATAGTGCTCTTCTAAGCCATCCTTCTAGTCCTTAAGTCGGGCTTGTTTGGCCAAGGACTGTTCGAGCGCCAAACGGTCTAAACCGATTTCTTGCTTGCCTTGGCGTTTCATCAGATCTTCCACTAATGTTTTTAAGTCCTTGTGATCATAGAGGACCTGGTAGGTGGTTTGGGTAATCGGCATTTCAATCCCTACCGCCTGGGCCAATTCATAGGCCGACTTGGTGGTATGAACACCTTCAACAATCATCCCCATGCCTTCCAGCACCTCAGCGACTGACTTGCCCTGGCCAATTTGATAACCGGCCTGCCAGTTCCTGGAAAAAGGCGAGGTACAGGTCACAATTAAGTCTCCAATTCCGCTCAAGCCCGCAAAGGTAAAGGGATCAGCCCCTAAGGCAACGCCCAGCCGGGTAATTTCCGCTAGTCCCCGGGTCATCAAGATGGCCTTGGCATTATCACCAAAACCCAAGCCAGCTAAGGCTCCCGAACAGAGGGCAATGATATTTTTTAAGGCGCCCCCTAGTTCCACCCCGATGACATCATCATTGGTATAGACCCGAAAATAAGCATTCATAAAGAGATCTTGAAGAGCTTCAGCGGCCGCTAAATCCTGACAAGCAGCGGTAATGCCGGTAATATCGTGGCGGGCCACTTCTTCAGCGTGACTGGGCCCCGATAAGACCACAGGACCTTGGATAGCTAAGTCTTTAAGACTCTCTTCCAGGATAACAGACACCCGTTCATGACTCTCCAATTCCAGGCCCTTAGCTGCATGGAAGACCAGGGGCCGGTCAGTCTGATTATCCGCTTGACCTAAAATAGCAGCCACTTGGCCCGCCACTCCGCGAATAGCATTAGTGGGTACCACAAAACCGATCACTTCGGCTCCTTTAAGGGCAGCTTCCAGGTCAGAGGTGGCAACAATCTCCTCGGGCAAGGAGACCTCTTTAAGATAGGCGGCATTGGTATGCTTTTGATTGATTTCATCCGCCTGGCTTTGTCGGTGGGTCCAGAGGGTCACCTGGTGGCCATTTTCCGTTAAGACCATGGCCAAGGCTGTCCCCCAAGAGCCAGCACCGAGTAAGCTAATTGCTTTTTTTACCATTATCTTCTCCTTTAATTTAGTCTTTCACTTGATCAAGTTCTCTCAATTATTGTTCTCCCTTAACTTGAGCCCGCCGCTTGGTCAAATAGTTATAATCACTGTAATAAGTGAGGTCAGGTTGCTTGGTGCGGCGGTAAATAAAGAGAGCCAAACCGATAACAACCAAGACTAAGGACAGGGCTTGAGAGACTCGGAAAGGGCCCAAGTAAAGGGAATCGGTCCGTAAGCCTTCAATGAAGAAGCGTCCCGTCCCGTACCAAATCAGGTATAAGAGCCCCGTCTCTCCTAATTTCAAGGTCTTATCGCGGTGGCGGAGAAATAGCAAGAGCCCTACACCCAGTATGTTCCACACGGATTCATAGAGAAAGGTTGGGTGGTAATATTGGCCATTGATGAACATCTGGTCAACAATAAAATCAGGTAGGTGGAGGGTCTCCCGTAAGAAACCTTCACTAACTGGACCGCCATGGGCTTCTTGGTTAACGAAGTTGCCCCAGCGACCAATTCCTTGGGCCAGGAGTAGGTAAGGCATAATCACGTCCGCTAAGAAGCTTACCTTCATCCCGTGACGTTTGGCATAAATAATCGCCGTTAAGGCTCCGGCAATCACACCCCCATAAATGGCGATGCCTCCCTGCCAAATAGCAATGATCTCAGCCAGGTTCTCTCGGTAATAATCCCATTCAAAAATCACATAATACAGCCGGGCCCCGATAAAGCCAATAGGAATTGCCCACATGATCATGTCCATGACCTGGTCACTATCAAAACCCTTGCGCTCAATTTCTTTGAGGATGAGTTCTACCGCCAAAAACATGCCCAGAGCAATAATAATCCCGTACCAGCGAATCTCAATCCCTAAAAAGGAGAAGGCTACCGGGTCAATAGCTAGTAAATTCAGGCCTGATTGAAGATTAGTAACTAGACTAGCCATCATGACTCATCGCCCGCTTTAGCCTGGTCTTTTTCTTCATGGGCTTTAGCATCTGCACTTTGGTTGGCTTGGATCAGCTGGGTCAATCTTTCTTCAAATTCCTTGCCGGCGTTATAGCCCATATTGTTGGCCCGCAAGTTCATGGCCGCCACTTCCACAATATTGGAAGAATTCCGACCGGTACGGACAGGAACAGTAATTTGAGGGACATCAACCCCTAACAGAGAAACCATTTCTGGCTCAGAGCCCAAACGTTCATAATCTTCATCGTCATCCCACATCACTAAGCGGACGATCAAATGAAGTTGTTGAGCCTGTTTCACAGCCCCGGCTCCAAAGAGGGTGAGGACATTAATAATTCCCAGACCACGGATTTCGATCATATTCTGTAGGATAGCCGGCGCTTCCCCCACTATAGAATAGTCATCGCGTTTGTGGAGTTCTACCCGGTCATCTGCCACGAGGCGGTGGCCGTTTTTAATTAATTCTAGGGCGGTTTCTGACTTACCAATCCCGCTGTCACCAATAATCATGATTCCCAAACCATAGACATCCACAAAGACCCCATGCTTGGAGACCCGCGGCGCCAAACGCTCCTGCAGATAGGTGGTGATATTGGAAAATAGCCGGGTGGTTACCGCACTGCCTTGGAGAATGGGAATTTTATTTTCTTCAGCCGCCTGAAAGACCTCGTACTCAGGCATCAAGTCACGAGAAAAAATAAAAACCGGCGTATCTTCCCGACTCATCCGCCGCATGATCAAAAGCCGTTCGTCACTAGTCATTTTCTTCAAATAGGAGTGCTCATTACGGCCAAACAATTGGACCCGTTCCGAGGGATAATAGTTAAAATAACCCGATAATTCCAAACCCGGACGCGAAATGTCGCTAGTCTGGATCAAGCGGTCTAAATACGCCTCTCCCTGGAGCACCTTTAGCCCAAGTTGGTCCCTGAGCTCTTTAACGGTTACTGCTTCCATAATTGTTTCCTTTCTCTTTTTAAATCTCACTTCATTTTACCATAGGCCTAGGCCTTTAGTAAGGCTTGACGACTGAATAAAAAGAGAGTGTGACAAAAGTCAAAAGACCCCTGAAGAGCTAACTTTTGGAACACGTTTTAATTAGACTGCTCGTATTTTAAAAAAGCCTGGAACAAAAGCTCTCAGACTCTTCAGTGTGTACTTTTCTCGCCTTTTTCTTCTACTTTCAGTTTCTTTCTTAACAAGTCTTTCACTCAGAAATACATGACTTCTTAGTCATCATGAATAATCTGAGCAATTTTCCGTTGAGCTTTTTTAGCCTCTGGGATTGGATACATGACATATACATGATTCATCCTTGGTTCGATAATCATGTTATGGTCAATATTCAAATCTTTAAGCATCTTATGGTACTTCATAATATCTGGATAGAAAATTTCATGGATCCCAACAAAAATGGATAGTTTGCCTAAGCCTCTAGGATCACCGTGTATGGGACTAACTAATTGATTATTGATGTCTCCATCCGACCACATCTGACCAAACCGATCAAGTTGAGCAGGATCTAACATGGGGTCGTATTTTTTTATTTTAGCAATTTTAGGATGGCGATTAGTAATATCTAACCACGGCGATAATAGGATGATATTTTTAGGTTGAACCATCTCTTTCTCTTTAAGTAATAAGCATAAGCCCAAGGCCAGGCCACCACCGGCTGAATCTCCCATGATAGTGATCCGATCTGCTGAGAGACTTTCTTCTAAAACTTTTTTATATAAAGCGAGCATTTTTGGAAAAACATCTTTGTAGTTTGCAAGGGGGACCTTTTCATATATAGGGAAAATCACTTTTGCACCAGTTTGTCGAGCAATACTGTCTACCATTCGATAATGAAAAGAAAGTGGTGCAGCAACATAGCTTCCGCCATGAATATAAAAAATTATCTTCTGATTCACATCTTGTTTATCGTTCCAAGAAAAGACCTGCATCTCTTGAAAAAAGAACTCAGAAACATCAGATCTAACATATTTTTTTGGTAAGTCTAAGGGATGCTTGCTTTCTTCCACGGACTTTTCTAATGTCTCATAAATAATATCTTCGGAAGAAGAATTTTTATTTAATAGCTTATCGACTTTAAACACGTTCTCTATCAAAAAGCTAGAAAGGGAGCGATTTTCAATGAAATGACTATATCCGTATAAGGCTGCAAACGCTCCTGTTAAAATGCCTAATTTTTTCTTCATATCAACCACTCCTATGCTTATACCCTGTCTTACTATTCAACGATAAAAAGATTGATAGATAATTGAAAAGCATTCACTTCCTTTGTTTAATAATAATTAATACATACCATTATCGTACTATTCTCAGTATAAAAAATCTACAAAAATTCTCCCCCAAAAGTCGAACTGAACTTCGTTGGGTAAGCCCATGCCAAACGCGAATAATAAAAAAAGACCACAACCGAAGTTGCAGTCTCTTCAATGAATACTTGTCTCACTTTGAATTAATAGTCACTCCGATAGGGATTAAAAATCTTCTTCAAGAGCTCTTGGGCCAGGCCATAGATCAAAGCCAGGACCATGCAGTAGAAGAAGGAAGAAATCCAGAAATAAGCTTTCCCCATTAAGGAGGAGGCTAGCCAGAAGATAAAACCATTCAGCACCAGGTTAAATAAGCCCAGGGTGAGAAAGTTAATTGGCAGGGCTAGAATTCTCAAAATCGGATAAACCAACTTGTAGAGAATAGCGATAACTAATACCACAATCACTGCCGAGCCAAAGTCTTGGATATACACCTCGGGCCAGAAGATCCGACCCAATCCTTGGAGGAGGATGGCTTGGATCAAGAGACGAATAATATTTCTAATCATGGTCAACCTTAACCTTCTCGACTTCTTTAATTTGGCGTTTATTTAAGTCCCGGTAAACCGGCTCTACGTCATCTTCGCGCTTGCTATAGGCCTCTTGGCGAGGATTAGCCCGACCCGCTCTGTCTTGTCCCCCACCAAAGAAAGTGCGTTTAAAATTAGCCAAACTTTCATTAGGGATTAAGACCATTAAGGACAGGTAAATAAAAATAGCCAGGTAACGAAGCGGGGTAAAGAGGGCTACCGCAAAGGCAATGCGGAGCCAAAGAGCGGAAATGCCAAAGTAATCAGCAAAACCGCCACAGACCCCAGCAAAAACTCGATTAGTTAATGAGCGTTTCAGTGCTTTCATAAAATCTCTCCTTTTCTTGATTCAAACAAGTCATAGTGATCCCGCCAGCTCAAGCAATTAGACAATCGCAGCTAAGATGTAAACAAAATTAAGGATATTAGCAGCGGGATATAAGATTATTTTACCATAAGCACAACCAAGACTCGACTCTCCCCACCTGCTAAAAGCCGAATTTAAAAGATTCTAAAGAAATCAAGGATGTGAAGAAGGTTCAGGAAGGGCATTGAAAGGACTATGCGAAAAAACTACTCCTCCGCTCCTGGCAGACCTTGCCAGTGACAACGACTCCCACTAGGGGTCATTTCCACATTTAACTGGATAGGCAATTCCTGCTTGAGCTCTTCCCGGTGAGAGATAACCGCAATCAAGCGTCCCGAGCGTTGGTGGAGATCAACTAGAGTATCGAGGGCCTGTTGGAGGGTTTCCGAATCCAAGGTACCAAAGCCTTCATCAATAAAAAGCATGCCCACGTCGACCGTCCCCGCCTCTTCCTGGATCACATCACTGAGGCCCAGAGCTAAGGCCAGGGAGGCTTGGAAGCTCTCGCCCCCTGACAAGGAATGAACACTGCGTTCGCTAGCGGTATAGGAATCAAAGACATTGAGGTTGAGCCCCTTGGCCTGGTTGCCGCCAATCTCATCCTCAGCCCGTTTAAAGTAAAACTTGCCGTTAGTCATTTGATAGAAACGCTGGTTGGCCCGTTCAACGATCCAATCCAGATAAATCCCTAAAATGTAGCGCTGGAAGGAAATCCGCTGGCTCTTGTTGAGCTTACCATTGGCGACATCGGACAAGTTCTTCAAGTCACCAAAACTTTGGTAGCGGTCCTGGTAATTCTGCCACAAATCAGTTAAGAGCGCCGCTTGGTCCTTGAGTCGGATCAAGTCTTCGCGCTGCTTGGCTACTCGGCTGCTTGCTTGGTCATAATCTTGGTCCAGCTTGCCCTTCTCCTCTTGATAAGTGGCTTGGTCTTGATCAATGGCCAAGGCTTTTTGCTTCTCTTTTAGGGCCTTAACCGACTTTTGATAGGCATAGACCTGGTTAGAATAGTCAGATAGTAATTGACTAATGGCTTGCCAGTCCCGGTCACTTTGGTGGAGGGCCTTGACCTGGTCATCACTAAGGTCAGATGCTTGGCGGGCTTGCGCCAAGCGCTTTTCAATCGCCTGGTTTTGCGCTTGTTTTTTCTGGACGGCCGCTGTTTGGTAGTTCTTCTTAGTGGTTAAAACAGCCGCTTTTTCTTTCAGAGCCTGCTCCCTTTGAGTCAGATCTTGGGCTAACCTTTCCAAGTCTTGGCTTTCTGTCTTGAGAGCTTGGGCTTGTTGATTTAAGGCAGCCTGAGAATCTCCAATTAACAGGGACTGAGCCTGTTTGAGCCGTCCTTGTACTTGGTCCAAATAGGTCGCTTGCCGGCTGATCTGTCCTTCTGTTTTTGATAAGTCTTGCTTGAGAGCTTGGACTTGATCTTCTTGGTCTTTGACCTGGTCCTTTTTTTCAGCCAGGGCTTCTTGGTTAGCCTGGTCTTTTTCCTGTTTTTCTTGGTAGGCCACCCGGGCTTGGCTATAGCTGGCTTGGGCTTGATCCAGCCGGTCTTGCCAGTCACTAGCACTAGCTTGGGTGTCAAAGTCATATTGCCTGCATAAGTCAGCCCGACTTTGCTTGTGATAGCTAAGATCTTGGCTAACTTTTTGGTAGGCTTGGCTGGCTTCTTGGGCTCTGGCTTCCAATTGATCCACCTGTTCCTGATCCAAAGACTGGGCTGAACTATCTGAGCTCACTTGGGCCGGATCCGGGTGATCGAAACTCCCGCAGACTGGACAGGGGCTGTCTGGACTAAGCTCTTGGGCCATGATCCCCGCCAGGTTGCGTTGGTAGGTCTGCTTGGCGGCGAGATAGGCCTGGTTATCTTTTTGCCAGGTTGCTTCCGCCAGGGCAAAGTCGGCTTCTCCCTTTTGGATGGCTTGGTCCCACTTTTTAAGCTGGTCAAGACCAGCTTGTAAGTCAGCCAGTTGACGCTCGCTTTTCTGGAGGGCCTCCCTTTCTTGACTCAAGTCGGCTGGGTCAAGAAGAGCTCGATTTAACTGGTCGATTTGATCCTGCCCCTGGATAATTGCTTCTGCTAGACTAGCAACTTGGTCTTGCGTCTTTTGATAGCTGGCCTCTAAATCTGCTAATTCCGCTTGACCCGCTTGGACTTCTTTTTGAAGGTTTTCATAAGTCGCCCAATCTTTAAGGCCGGCTTGGATCTGGTCAATTTTTGCCTTAATTTGCGGTAGACGGTCCAGGTTTTCCTTTTGAGCCTTCCAGTCCTTATCATAAGCCGCTCGGGCTGCTTGATAGTCCTTTTCCTCCTGGTCCAGTCTGCTTTGACTTTGAGCTAGTTCTTGGGCTTCGACTTGGACCTGGGCCTGGTCTTTTAAGGCCTGGTAATAGTTAAGCGAGTCCTGGTAATTCTGGTAGGCCGCTTTCAAGTCGGCCATCTCAGCTTTCTTTTCCTTGAGCTGGTCGTTTTCTAAGGCTAGGTCTGCTTGAGCATCAAAGTATTCTAAGATTTGGCTCAACTGCTTACTTTTAGCCTCTAGGTCTTCTAAGTCTTGGCTAGCCTTCTTGAAGTCAGCTTCCTTATCAGCTAAAAAGTCAGTCAAAAAGTCCCCTAAGTGAGCATCACTTTGATCGCTTAAGCGGTCTGCTAAAAGGGCCTGGTCTTCTGAACTAAGCAGACCCTTTAACCGCTCTCGCGCGGCAGAATAGTTCTCTTTAAGCCGGTCCAAGTCGTCCTTGACCTGGTTGTATTGTTCTTGCAAGTAATCTTGAAAACGATTAATGGCTTCCGTATGGAAAATATGGGTAAAGATAGCCTCCTTGTCACGACTGCTGGCCTCGAGCAAGCGTTTAAATTCCCCCTGAGGGAGCATGACAATTTGGGTAAACTGGGCCTTGTCTAAACCGATAGCCGTTTTAAGATAAGTATCCAGCTCATTTTTCTTACCGGAGACTAACTGGCCATCCACTTTGACTTCTAAAACCTCACTCGGATACTCCTTAGACCGCCCTTTTACAGCGCCTGGCCCTGTTTGTTTGGGTTGACGATAGACCTGGTAGTGGTGGCCATCACTATCGAAAGTAAAGCGCACATAGGCCAGGTCCAAGTCCGTGGCAAAACGCGACTTCAGTTCACTCGCTTCCCGACTCGAGCCCGAAGCGCCCCCATAAAGGGCATAGGTAATGGCGTCAAAGATAGTGGTCTTACCCGCCCCAGTATCTCCTGAAATCATAAACAAGCCATAAGGCCGGACCTGGTCGAAGTCAATCACAGTCTGGTCGCGGTAAGAACCAAAAGCATTCATTTCTAAACGTAAGGGAATCATGGTCCACTTCCTTTCTCAGTCAACTAGTCCGTTTCGCTCTCCTTCTGAGCTTCTAACCAGGCTGTCTCCACGGCCTGGCTTTGTCCTTTTGTTAGGGATTGACCCAACATGTCTTGGTAGAAGGTGGAAAAAAGTTCTATGGGATTCGCGACCTGGCGGCTGAGCTTCTCCTTAGTCATTTTCCCCTGGAGCTGGGCACTGACCTGGCCAATATTGAGGTATTCCAGGTTCATAATGTTGGGATAGTTTTCCCGCAAGCGATTCATCCCGTCATGGACAGGGGTCTGGTCAGTCAATTCAAAGTAAATATAATCCTCCGACTCTCCCGCTAAGGCCTGGTCAAAGCTGGTCGTAATCACACGCACATCATGAAGTGGCTGGATCATGTGCTTGGTCACTTGAATCCTTTCCTTAGTCAAATCGACTTCTAGGTACTGCTTGTGATGATGGGCTTCAGATTTGGAGTACTTGAGCGGGCTCCCGCTGTAGCGGACGTTTTCCCCCTTGACCCGCTGTGCCCCGTGCAAGTGACCCAAAGCCAGATAATCAAAGTCCTGAAAGACTCGGCTGGGGACGTATTCCGTGGTGCCAATACTCAAGGGACGCTCCGACTCCGATTCTTCCAGGTCAGCGCCCGCCTCTTCCAAGCTGGAAGCTGTCACGTAACCATGGTAGACAATCAGGTTTAAGCGCTCGGGATCAAAACTCTCCTGGCTCGTAATGGCTTGGACTTGCTTAGCGGCGGCTTTTTCCAGGCTATCAATGGTCGGATCTTGATAAAGCTCACGGATGACCTGGTAGTCGGCATAAGGCAGGAGGTAGACTCGGGCCCCTGGTAAATCAAGGGATTGGGGCACTTTTTGTGGCAGACCGGCTAGGTGGACATTTTGCTGCTCATAGGCCCTAGCCCCATAGGCAATCCGCTCGCCGGCATCGTGGTTACCAGCAATAATCGCCACTGGGCAATCTAATTCCAACATCATGCGGTCAATCAGATCATTAGCCAAACGGACACTGTCCCGACTAGGTAAAGAGCGGTCGTAAAAATCCCCAGCAATAATCACTAGGTCGGGGCCAATTGCCTTAAAGTCATCAATCAGCTGGTGGAGGACTACCTCTTGGTCAGCCAGCATGGACCGGTCGTTGACAATCTTACCAATATGCCAATCAGAAGTATGGATAAATTTCATGGGTCAGCTCCTTCATTTCATCATTGTCATCTCGATTTGCCTCAAGAAAAGCCAAGCTCCCCACTTGGAGAGCTTGACACATATAAAATTTACTTTTTCTCTAATCGCCTGGCAAGGAGAGAGCAAGCTTCCGCTTTAGGAAATCAAGTCTTGACAGCGTCCTCACAGCCTATCCAAATGTGCTCCAGTCACAGGACGAACGTCCGCTTCAAAAACTGGAAATGCTCAGACTAGTTGAGTTCGGAAGGGTGAGGGGATGTCCTTTCAGAAAAGTTGAGCGATCAGCAAGCTGATCTTATCAGCTTTTCTTCCAAGGAATCTCCCTCCCTAATCCTTCCTCACATCCTTATAGCTTGAGCTTATCCTAGTTTTTTCCAGCGATTTCGTCCTTCATTGTGACTGTCACACTCTCTTCCCCAACAATGGTTTGAGGTATTGGCCGGTATAGGAGGCTTGATTGTTGGCGACTTCTTCTGGTGTTCCGGTGGCAACAATGGTTCCGCCACCGTCTCCGCCTTCAGGGCCTAAGTCGACAATATAGTCGGCCGTCTTGATCACATCCAAATTGTGTTCGATCACTAGAACGGTATTGCCTTCATCCACTAAGCGTTGGAGAACACCAATGAGACGTTTAATATCATGAGTGTGAAGACCAGTAGTGGGTTCATCCAAGATGTAGATGGTATTACCACTGGCCACTCTTTGCAGTTCACTAGCCAGCTTCATCCGTTGGGCCTCCCCACCAGACAGGGAGGGCGCCGGTTGGCCTAAAGCCACATAGCCGAGGCCAACATCAGCGATAGCTTGGAGCTTGCGGTGGATTTTGGGAATGGATTGGAAGAATTCCAACGCTTCGTCCACTCGCATGTCTAGGACTTCAGCAATATTTTTGCCCTTGTAGTGGACTTCCAAGGTTTCCGCATTGTAACGGGTCCCCTTGCAGACCTCACACGGCACATAAATATCCGGTAAGAAGTTCATCTCCACCTTAACAATCCCGTCACCCTTGCAGGCTTCACAGCGGCCACCCTTCACGTTAAAGGAAAAGCGCCCCTTCTTATAACCCCGCAATTTGGCCTCATTGGTTTGGGCAAAGAGGTCGCGAATATCATCAAAGACCGAGGTATAGGTGGCTGGGTTAGAGCGGGGCGTCCGGCCAATCGGACTTTGGTCAATATCGATGACCTTGTCTAAGGACTCATAACCTTCAATCGATTTCACCTTACCTGGCACTACTTGGGCCCGGTTGAGCTGACGAAGGAGGTACTTTTTAACCACTTCATTAACCAGGCTGGACTTCCCCGAACCGGAAACACCGGTAATCAGGTTAAAGCAGCCCAATGGGAATTTAACGTCAACCCCCTTCAAGTTATTAGCAGCTGCCCCCTTAACTTCCAGCCAACCCTTATCCGTTTGACGACGTTCTTTTGGCACTGCAATGGCCTTTTCCCCCGACAAGTATTGGCCTGTTAGGGAATCAGGGTCTTGGGCCACTTCTTCAGGAGTTCCGGCTGAAACAACTTCGCCACCGTGGGCACCGGCTCCTGGACCCATATCAATCAGATAGTCCGCTTGCCGCATGGTATCTTCATCGTGTTCCACCACAATCAAGGTATTGCCCAGGTCCCGCATCCGTTTCAAGGACCGGATTAAGCGGTCATTATCGCGTTGGTGGAGACCAATAGAGGGTTCATCGAGAACGTACATAATTCCTGACAAGTTAGAGCCAATTTGGGTAGCCAAGCGGATCCGTTGGGCCTCCCCACCTGAGAGCGATCCGGCATTACGGTCCAAAGTTAAATAATCCAAGCCCACTTCATCTAAGAAACCTAAACGGGCGTGGAGCTCTTCCATAATGGGTCGGGCAATCTTTTCATCTTGGTCTTCTAGGTCTAAATCCTTGAAGAAGTCAATGACCTGTCCTATGGCTTTTTCGGTCACTTCAGCAATATCTAAGCCGGCCACCTTGACCGCCAAGGCCCGCTCGTTCAGGCGCTTACCGTGACAAGTTGGGCAGGGCAATTCGGCCATGTATTGGCGCATGCTTTCCCGGATCATGTTAGAGGTCGAATGGTGATAGCGGCGCTCCACATTATTCGCCACCCCTTCAAAGGCCATATCCTTGTCGGTGACATTACCAAATTCATTCTGGTAGTTGAAATGGAAGGTCTGGTCGCCTGACCCGTAGAGAAGTAAGTCTTGTTGGTCGTCACTAAGTTCTTCAAATGGCTTATCTTGCGGGATATCAAAAGCCCGACAAGCCTGGTCTAAGAGAGCGGGATAATAGCCGGAAGCCTTATTATACCAAGGTACCAAAGCACCTTCTTCTATGCTTTTGGTCCGGTCAGGCACCACAATGTCTTCATCCACCTTCATCTTGGAGCCGATCCCGTCACACTCCGGACAACGGCCAAAAGGCGCGTTAAATGAAAAGAGCCGCGGTTCCAATTCCCCAACCGTAAAACCACACAAGGGGCAGGCATAGTGTTCGGAGAAGAGGATCTCTTCCCCGCCAATAATATCAACCAAGGCGTAACCTTCAGTGAGGCGGAGGGCAGTTTCTAGGGAGTCAGCTAAACGGGCCCGGATCCCTTCCTTAATCACCAAGCGGTCAATCACGACATCAACGTCATGTTTCTTATTTTTATTGAGTTCCGGCAGGTCATCCACGTCATACATCTCACCATCGATGCGGACGCGGACATAGCCTTGTTGTTGGACCTTTTCCAAGAGCTTTTTATGTTGACCCTTCTTGCCGTAGACGATGGGCGCCAGGATTTGAATGCGAGTCCGTTCTTCCAAATTCTTAACCCGGTCAATCATCTGGTCGATCGACTGGCTTTGGATCTTGGTCCCGTCATTGGGACAAATCGGGTGACCCACCCGGGCAAAGAGCAATCTTAGATAGTCATTCACCTCGGTAATGGTTCCCACCGTTGACCGGGGATTTCGGTTGGTCGTCTTTTGGTCAATAGAAATAGCGGGGCTCAAACCATCAATGGAATCAACATCCGCCTTCTTAATATTCCCCAAAAATTGCCGGGCAAAAGCCGACAGGGATTCCACATAGCGGCGTTGGCCCTCAGCATAGAGGGTATCAAAGGCCAAGGAGGACTTCCCTGAGCCGGACAGGCCGGTAATGACCACCATCTGATTACGAGGGATGGTCACATTAATATCTTTTAAATTATGAGAGCGTGCACCACGCACGACAATTTCTTCTTTCACAATCGGTCACTTCCTTAATTGAGCGCAAAGCTGTCTTAAGATTTTTCTTTTCGCTCGCTTCTTTAACACAAACAGGTGTTCTCATGAATAGTTTACCATAGATCGAGTCCCAGACCTAGAAATTCCAGCTCAAATAGCCGCGGTCGGGATGCACTCTTCATTATAACTAGCCCCGCCTGGGAATGAAAGCAATCAAGTTGAAGCGTCCACTTGCATTAAAAATAGGCGATAGAATCTTTAATTCCTATCGCCTCAATGACTTGATCTATACTATTTTATCTCTTCCAAAATGCTGATATAAGCCCGGCTAAGTCGCTAGGATTATCTCTATTGACTTCATGGCCTGCATTTTTTATCGTTTTCAAGGCGCTCTGTTTAATCGCCTCATGAAACAGTTGGCTACTTTTCAGATTTAATTTATCTTTTTCGCCACAAATGATTAAGGTCTGACAACTTATTTTTTCGAGATCAGTATGGATGCTTAGCGATTTGGTGGAGGATATCAAGCGGATAAATTCATCCTTGGTCAGACCTAATTTGATAAAACTTGCTTTGGGCATGAGCTTAAAGACCAGGGACTGTATAGTCATGAGTAATGGGGGAATCTTATAGGGAACGCCGATTAAGATTGAGGAATTGACTTTGTTTGGGTAGTTTTTGGCATAGTCTAAAGCCAGTAACCCCCCTAAAGAAAGCCCACACAAGTTGACCTTATCATCATAATGATTGAGCTGTTCTTCCAACTTTTGATATAGATTTTCGTAAGTATAGGGATCGTCCTTAAGTAAGTCAAAGAGCTTGGGACAATGCGTCGTCAAATTTTCAGTTTCCAAAAGCTTTTGAACGGCCTCCCAACTTCTATTATCTTGACCTAAACCATGGATTAAAATATTCTTCATCAATCAACCTCCATCAACTTATCTATAAATATTATACAAGCAATGATTTCATTTTAGGCAACCAAGCCAAGTAAAGGTTACAATTCGTAGCTATGTTTTTAGACATAAAATGACCCCCGTAAAGTGAGTTGTCACTCTAACTTTTGGGGCTCTCTTTATATGCTTTTTAGTTATTTCTTGTTTTTATTTCTTGTTTTTATTTATTGAGTTATAGAGGGCTGATGTAGAGCTATAAAAACTCGATATTAACATAAATTTTAGGTAAAAAAATGACCATCTCCGCTGAAAAGCCATAAAAGTAATAGTACGTCGATACAGACAACACTTATCCTACACTCAGGATAATCGGCGATTTTTTTAACAAAATGTAGCAAACCCAACAAGGCCACCTCCTATAGTTAGCCCACTATTACCTGCTAGACAACTCCAGAAGCTCATTCAGTAATAGCGGTTGTATCAACGATTCATTTAATTATTTTATTTGAAATATTTTCACTAGCTTGTGCAGTTGAATTTGTAATAACTAATAACAAGGAGTCATGTGATAAAAGAAACAATGAATCTTATTATCTTTTCACTTTTTAGTATAGGAAGAATACTCTCTTTCTTTGTTCAATACAATATTTTTTTAATAGTTGGGTTATCTCTTAACGATCAAAATAGAGCGGGTTAAATAATGAATAAAAGTATACTTCGGTAAACTGAACTGCCCTTAGTAGTAAATCACGAAATAAGAGAATATTTTGCTATTTCCAGCGATATACTGACTTATGCCTTATTACATTGGCTCTTATAGCTATCAATCGATTGAAAAATTATAATGAATTTAACTAGTTGGTGTTGGTGAGAGCAAGCGGCTCCCCATTGGCGCCTTTTTTAATAGATAAAAAGCGGTCAGAACACTAAATCCCAAGCTCTATCATGATTTATGTTTTTCTGGCTTTTTAAAGACAGTGACCAAGCCCTTAGTGAAAGTTCTTAGTCCTTAACGTAAACGGCCAAATTTACTTAAACAGTAAAGGCATGGACAGGATTACCATGGTCTTCAATCAGCTGGATCAGGTCACTGGTTTTCAGCCAAACGGTCGCGGTATTGTCATTGGGGTGGCAGCCAATCAAACTATCTGAATCAACAAAGTCCTTATCAATATAAAAGTGGACCTTCTTGTCAGCGTCATTAAGTAAGCCGAAGGGAGAAACCGAACCCGGGGTCAGTTCCAAATAGTGATATAAATCCTTATCAGAAGCGAAGCTCAAGGCCCGGGTTCCCTGGTCTTGTCTAAATTTTTTCAAATCAATCCGTTTATCCCCTTTAATAGAAAGTAAATAGTAATTTCTTTTTTTGTCATCCCGGATAAAGAGGTTCTTGGCGTCATATTCTGGATAAGGCAAATCGATAGACTCAAGTTCCGCCATATTGTAGACCGCTTGATGGTGACTGACTTCATAATCAATGTTTTGACTATCGAGTAATTGGAATATTTCTTCTTGATTCATGATGATCACTCCCCTTAAATTTGTTCTATCTTATCATAAGAGCTTATAGCTCGGCGAATTTTAGCCCTTTCTTGAACTCCCTAGCGAACTTGCTTGACGAGATAAAAAAGTCGCTGACACTTGCCAGCGACTTTAGTTCACTTTAATTATTGTCACAGTCTATTTATTTTTCTTGATCCCGTAAGAATCAACCAGTTCAACCGTTCGCTCTTCTCCTTCATGGAGGTTACCATCCATTTGGTAGAATTCAATCAAGAATTCGTCTTCAGTCACCGTGTAAACCGCAAAGTTTTGTTTTTGGGATTGGCGGTAGTTTTCGTGTTTGTGGTCGAACTTCGGTGAATCATCGGGTTGTTCAGCCACATCGAAGAGACTGTTCCAGAGCTCCACATCGTCTTGGGTCATCCAGTCTAATTTTGGACGCACCTTGTGGACATGGTCGACGCCCTTCATATAGATGGCATCATAGGCCTTAGTCCCGGAGGTGTTCGGGATGATATAGGTAACCCCTTCTGGATTGACATGGTATTCTACGCCATCTTTTTCAACCTTCTCCGTATCTTCTACTTCACCATAAGAGAAGTTATCGCTGGTGTAAACCAGAGACTTGGTCCGGGTGAGGTTGTGGTCATGGCCTTGGAGAACCACATCCACGTCCAATTCATCGGCTAACTTAGCGAACTCTTCCCGGGTCACTTGGACGTCTTCATCTTGGAGGGCGTGGTAGGAAGCGGAGTAGATGGGTTTATGGTAGGCCAGGATGATCCAGTTGGCCCCATTATCACGGGCTGCTTGGATATCTTGCTTGGCCCATTCCATCTGTTCCTTACCAATCGCCCCTTGTTCGGGATTATCTTCGGATTCCTTATTATCGTTAGTATTTAGGACAACGAAGTGGGCGCCATTGTAGTCGTAGGAATAGTAAGAACCCCCAGTCACTGCATCATTCGTGACAGGCACATTGGTATGCTCGTTGAAGGCAGTCAAGTCCTTCTCATCCCCTAAGACGGTGTACTCATCATGGTTCCCTGGGGTGTAGGCATGAGGTAAGTGGAGGTTTTGGTCTTGGGACAGGTCTAAATTATCTACCCATTCATCTTCCACTTCCGCCACTTCAACGAAGTCCCCGGTATGGAGGGCGAAGTCCGCATCCGGTGCCACTTCGAGGGCATGGGCTAGGGTATCCGCCCCATAAGCGGCTTCATTATTGACATTGGCATTCCAGTAAGCATTCTGGGTATCGGTATAGTGGATGAATTGGAAGGGTTCGCCCTTTTCACCCGAGGTTCTAAAGGAGCCCACCTTGGAATAGCCACCCTCATCAGAACCGACTTGGTAATAATATTGGGTATCTGGTTCGAGGTCATCGGCTTCCGCCTTGTAGGAGTACTCGGTCACGTCTTGGAGCTCCAAGTAACCTAAGGAACTCCCTTCAGAGGTCCATTGGGTGTTGTCGGTAGTGATTTGTTCGTCGGTGAAGTAGCCTTCAACTTCTTCCGGTTCCCCGTTCTCATCGACAATGAAGTTACCGTCTTCATCTTTTTTGGCTGCTGCATAGATATAGTAGCCATCCTTATCACGCTCGGCATATTCAGAAGTCACTTCCGTTGCTTCGGCAGGGAATTCAATCGGATCGGACATCTCTTCAGATTTTGAGATTTTCACCTTGGCATCTGGCATCTCATCTGTGGTATACCAGTTAAAGCCCATGGCATCATGGGTTTCTTCTAAGAGGTTGGTGGCAATCCGGTTAGGTTCATTATTGACTGGAACAGGGGCTACTTCGGGTTTATCCTCTTGGAGTTCGATTAAATCTAAACCATTCTCTTCCCCATAAACCGGGTCAACTTCCTCGGACGCTTCACCTTCCTTAGAATCCGTGGATTCCCCAGAGCTTTCTGACGAGCCATTGTCATTTGTTGCCTGGCTTTCTTCTACCGCGCTATTCGTTGAAGCAGTTTCGCTGTTATCCCCTGATTCGGCACAAGCCCCCAAGACAAAGATCGAAGTCAGTAAGAGGCCCACCTTTTTGATACGGTCATCCCAATGCATAGAGTCGCTTTCTCCTTTCAAAATATCATTTTTACTATAACTAACTTACTGTCACTGTATCAAAGCATTGTAAAAAACCTGTAAATTTGCGGTTAGTTTTAGGTAAAAGTGAAGTAAAGGCAAATAAGACGAATAATACTCATTTTATTGACAATAAAGTTCATCGTTAAAAAATAATAAAAATAAAAAAACTCCTTCCCTTGCCAAGCTAGCTATAGTGATTATTAAGCCGACAACATGCGCCATCCAAAATCGAGGCCTTAGCTATTGTGCAATGCAAGCTAGTGTGCTATACTTTACTTAAAGAGCTACTAGGTATTACAAGATACTGATTGAATTAAAATAGTGAGGGGAGTTGTCCATGTGAACAGTCAATTAAAAAAAGGCGTCCTGGAAATGCTGGTCCTCCAGCAGCTTCGGGAGCGGGATTGCTATGGCTATGAATTGGTGCAAGAAATCTCTGAGCATATCGCCATTTCCGAAGGCACCATCTACCCACTCCTACGCCGACTCAACAAAGAAGCCCTGGTCACCACTTATTTGAAGGAATCCGAGTCTGGCCCGCCCCGGAAATACTACAGCATTTCGAGTCAAGGCTTGGCCACGCTCCAAGAACAAATTGCGGAATGGCAAACTTTCGTCCAAAGAGTCAATGCCATCCTTGAAGGAGGATAGCTCATGAAAAAAGAAGAATTTTTTGACTTATTGCGTTTCTACTTACACAAACTGCCCCAATCAGTGGTCAATGATATCCTAAGCGATTACCAGGAACACTTCCAAATCGCTCAAAACCAAGGCAAAGCAGAGGAAGAAATCTGCCAGGAACTCGGTAGCCCCAAGCAAATTGCCAAGGAATACCTGGAAAATGAGCGGGTCTTTATCGATGAACGTCCCCAGCAAGCGCCCAGCGGTCATAAGACTTGGCGCAATCTTCTCCTGGCCCTGCTCTTCATTATCTGCCTGCCCTTCCTGATTGCCTTATTCTTAGGCCTAGGCGGCACAGTTTTTAGCCTTTTAGTCGGTTTTCTAGCCGTGATCTTTACCGTCTTTGTGATCGCCATCACCCTGCTCGCTAGCCTGGTCAACCCCCAGGTCTTTATGAGTGGCCCCATCCAACTAGGCTTGATGAATGAACTCCATCCCCTAACCAAGATTTTCGTCATCATCTTCTGTTTCTGTATGGTGATCATTCTCATCTACCTAGTCTTCAGGCTGATTAAGGGCTGCTGGAACATGATCAAGAAAGCTTGGTATGCCATTCAATGGCGACGCAAACGAGGTGATTACTAATGAAGAAACAAGGCAATGCAGTAACTCGTAGCATCTGGACCATCTTTGGGGTCGCCATGCTGGCCCTGGTTTTAGGCTTCATGTCTTTCTTCTACTTTGACTATGACCATATCGTCAGTGAAATCCAGGCCTACCAGGCCGAACAGCAAGCTGACCACCGTCAACTCGTCCATGAAGAGGCCTTTGAATCGGCCTTTGACCTGGTTGAGATCGACATCAAGGACCATAGCGAAATTGAAGTCATCCCTGCCGACACTTACTCCATCAAGATCTGGGACGTCAAGGGCGAAGACTTGGATAATGAAGACATTCCTAGTGATACGACATTCTTTGATGTCCAAGCAGACGGTGCCTTCTTAAAAGTTAATGAGAAGATTCTCGGTAACGGCCACTTCCGTCGCCACCCCATCCGGATCCAAATTGCTGGTCCCGACTTCTCCCAAACCCGGCTCAACGCCAGCGGTAACTATGCTGAGCTTAGTCTCAACCAAGCCCTCAAGGACCTTTATTGGGATGTTTACGACGGCCAAGTCACAATCAAGAGCCCATCCACCTTCCCCATGGCCTTTAGCGGTGAAGATGTGAATGTGGATCTGACGGTAGAGGAAGCCAATGCCAAGTTATCCTTCAACCAAGGCGATGCCCAAGTATCGATCAATGGTAAAAGTCTGGAAATTCCAACAAGTGAAATCGGCGAAGACTCTGAAGGCCATGAAGACTTTAAGAGCTATGAAGAAGTCAGCCGTCCAAATAGCCAACCCTTTGTCCACCAAATCGGTGACGGCCGTGACCCCATCCACTTCAATGGCATGGAAAACCGAATAAGTATCCGCTACCCTGAAAAGTAAAAAATAAGAAAAAATAATAAGCCCAGGTCCTATTTAAAAAGGCACTGGGCTTATTTTTACGCTATCGTCTTAATTGTTGTTGTAGTAATCGCCTTTTTTCATGTCGTTAAAGATCACATGAACATGGTCTTTAGGGGTGTTAGCGTGCTTAGAAATACTTTCGGTAATTTCCTTAGCGATCGCTGCCTTAACTTCCTTGGACCGTCCTTCGATGAGTTGAATGTTGACAACTGGCATGGATAAAACCTCCTCATAAGAATTTCATTTAAATTATACCTTAAAAGAAGGAAAGCGATCAATCTAAGGAATTGATTATTAACTATATTTTTAGCTAATTAAAATAGATATTACTAATGATAGGATAGAGCTTTTTCTAAAATTTTTTCTTTCCTTTCTTTTAGCATGACTTGAATAAAAGATTTATGTGTTTCTGTCATTAAGGGTGTCTTGTCTATTAAATGATTAATCAGCGATTCTTTCTGATTAATACGCTCATAAATTGTCTCTAATGCACGAATACAGTCCTGATTTTTGGTGTTACTCAGAAAAGTAAGATAGTTTATTTTGACATCATCTATCTTAATAGCTGAGTTAGGATATTTATAAATTCGCTTATCTCTTAATGAAGAATCTTTTAGGAATTCAGCCATACTTTTTTCGTCTGTTTGAGGATATAGGGATGATCCGCAATCAAATACTGGAGCAATCTCCACTTGCCTAGTTCTTTGATTAATTAAAAATCCCCAATTTGCATTATGACGGTCAAAATTACCAATATAAGTATCGATTATAAATAAATGCCAGAAAAATTTTCTTAATCTTTCAGGATTTATTAATTCTTGTTCATCAATGGAAGTTAAGATATCAGATAATTCGGTTCCATAGCCTGATTGACTCGAATCAACTATGGAATTTTTTAAGAAGGCAAACTCTTTAAAGACCTTATCATTCTGTTCGAAATCTTTGCAAGCAACTACTTCTTGATTTCCATAATAAGCTAATAAAGTTTCCTGGGCCTCCAGTCCTAATATATTAACGATATGGCAGCCCAAATATTCACTAATATTACTATTTGAATAATGCATATATGGATTTAGCTTGGAAATCACAGGAAATTTAAGCATCCAGGTTACACCCTGATAAATAATGCCAATTTTATTTCCATTTCTCCCCCCATAGATCCGTGTTGGGTCAACCTCACATTTTGTAAAATCAAGCACAGACACAGGCATTCTCCTTCTATAATCCTAAATATTTAGAGAACAGATAATCCGCTACTTCTTTAGAAATTTCTTTGTCCCACATGGCCGAGTTAATGGACCCGTAGAGCTCACAAGCAATATCACCTACAAAGGAGCCTCCCACTTCCTGTTCATGAAGAAGGGCACGAATATCCTTTTCAATGTAAATTGGTAAAGTTCTCAAATCAAGTTTCACCGATACCCCTCCTTTAGTTCACGATATATATCCTTCAAATCTACTGTTAATTATATCATAATCTAAATGTCAACCTCTATTCTAAAAGCGATCTGCCCAAGGCTCAACAGCTATGGTAGATCGCTTGTATAAAAATATTTCTGATTTAAGTTTTAGCTAAAAAACGAGATGAAACCTGTTCCAAGCGCAGAGCAAGCGTCCTCTTCACTAAAGGTCGACGAATTCTTTTTGAGAATTCTTTCACCCTTTAGTTCCAGAGATCTTGCCTTTTGACGCACCCGTCGCACTCTATTTACATTTCAAGATGCTTTCCTTGAACCATTCTTTGAAGCGGTCGCGGTCAATGCTAGTGGGGACGACACAGTTTACGGGGCGGTCGGTTTTGTGGTCAAGGTCAACGACTGTTTGCCCGTAAGTGAGCGGGCTGCCTAGTTCTACTTCCACATTGCACTCGACTTCTTCAAACATTTCTGGTTCTAAGAGATAGGCGATCGCGGTAGGGTCATACATTTCCCACTCTTGGTTGGTTTGCGCCGAGCGATAGTGTTGGAGCATGGAGTGGATCATCTTCCCGGTTTCGGTTTTCTCTGCCAATTCTGCCGCTTCTTCCAAGCTGATGGTAGCAATGTAACCAATATCTAAGCCCACCATGACGGTTTTCACCGAAGATTGCAGCACCATTTGAGCGGCTTCGGGGTCGGTCCCGATGTTGAACTCATCCATGACGTGCTTGTTGCCCCGGGTGAAAGACCCACCCATGATGATAATTTCTTCAATCTTATCCTTGACTTCAGGATACATGGTTAGGAGCAGGGCCACATTGGTTTGCGGGCCCACTGCCACGATGGTTACTTTTTCATCACTTGCCATGAGAACCTTGCGCATAGCTAGAACGGCATGGTCCTCTAAGAGTTGGCTCTTGTCCGGTTCCGGAAAGTCGTAACCGTCCATGCCTGATTCTCCGTGAACCTCAGAAGCATCAGTAAATTCCGTCAAGAGCGGTCCGCGATTACCAGCAGCGACGGGAATGTCTTTTTCAAAGAAGTTGACTAATTTTAAAGCGTTGGTGGAGGTCTTTTCTAAGGCCACGTTCCCACCGACAGCAGTAATCAATTCCACTTGGACCTGGTCAGAGTTCAAGAGAATAGCAGTCGCAATCGCGTCATCAATCCCTGGGTCTGTATCAAAAATGACTTTTCTTACCATGAAAAATTCCTCCTAAAAAATTCTAAGTGACGTTTCTATCCAATAACTTTTATTAATATGCGTTTTTTCATAACTTGTGACTGGCACATGCTTTTCCAAGCGGTTCCAGTCGCACTCTATTTAAACCTGCTCCAGTCACAGAACGAACGTCCACTTCAAAAACTGGTAACGCTCCGCTTCACTCACTGAGCTTATCCCATTTTTTCCAGTGGTTTCGTCCTTTCTTGTGACTGTCGCACTCTAGTTGAGTTCGGAAGGGTGAGGGGATGTCCTTTCAGAAAAGTTGAACGATCTGCAAGTTGAGTTCGGAAGCCAGCCTTGAAGTCCCTTCAGAAAATCCAACACTCAGGCTAGCTGAGCTTATGGTTTTTCTTCCAGCGATTCAAGTCTCTAACGGCTCCCTCACATCCTTAGAGCTGGCCTTATCATCTTTTCCTCCAAGGAATCTCCCTCACTGATCCTTCCTCACGTCCTAATTTTTAAAACAAGAAACCTACGATTGTGGCGGTGACCATGGAGGCAAGAGTGGAGACGAGAACAATTTTGAGGGAGAATTTGGCCACGACATTGCCTTGGTGGGCGTCGATGGCTTTGACCCCGCCGATAACCATCCCTAGGGTTCCGAAGTTAGCGAAACTCATGCAATAAGTTCCCATAATAGCGGCGGTTTTTTCACTTAAGCCTTCTAGGGCGGATAGGGAGGTCATGGCTACGACTTCGTTAGCCAAGACCTTTTGGGCCATAACGGACCCGGCTTGAACCATGTCTTCTTTAGGTACCCCCATCAAGAAAGCAAATGGTGAAAAGACATAGCCGACTAACTCGGTAAAGGAAATGTTGATGACCCCTTCAAAGAGGCTGTTCAACATAGAAATGAGCGCCACGAAACCAATCAGCATGACCGCCACAATAACGGCCGTGTTCCATCCTGTAATCATGTAGTCACTGAGCATGGAGAAGAAGGGTTCTTTTTCCTTTTCGCCTTCCTCCTCTTCCCCTTGGTCGCCGGCAAGGCCTTCCCGTTCTCGGTAGGCCTCGCTTCCTTTGGCAATTTCTTCCTTAGCGTCATAAGGATTGACAATCACAGAGACCGCTAAGGCCGAAAGTAGCTGCATAAGAACGCCAACCACCACGTATTGAGGTTTTACCAATTTCATATAGGCCGCTAACATGGAGACAGTCACTACCGACATGGGGATAACAGCGAGAGTGAATAATTGCTTCTCACTGGCCCGTTTGACTTGGTCGACGACCGATAGATAGTTGGTGGGTGTCCCAAAGACGGTTGAGGCAATCGGGAAGTAAGATTCCAATTCCCCAGCCCCGGTCAGCTTATTAATCCCAAAACCAACCCATTTGACCACAAAAGGCAAAACGCCCAGCCAGTTTAAGACCCCAATTAGGGCAGTAATAAAGACCAGGGGCGCAAGGACGTGGAGGAAGAAGACAAAACCGTCAGCGGTCAGTTGGATCCCGCCAAAGACGAAGTTAACCCCCTCAATCCCCTGGGCCATCAACCAGTCCATCCCGCTGGCAATCCCATTCAAAATGGTCAACCCCAGACTGGTCCGGAATAATACCAGGGCCAAGATCACTTCCGCCACTAACATAATGGCTACATTTTTATATTTAATATTTTTCCGGTCAAAGGACAGGAAATAACAGAGGCCAAAAACGACCACTAGACCCAGCAGGCCTTGTACAATACTCATCGAATCACTAACCTTTCTAAAGCTTTCCAGCTTATTCATTGACCTCGAAAAGAAAGTCGACCGCCCCCTTTTACCTGCAGTTCGAGACTAAAGCCGAACTTTAAAACGCTTTCACACATATTTTACCCAAATTCTCTAAATAATGCTATAATCTCTAAATAATTTTAAAATCATCTTCTGAAAAGACAAATCGACAGCGCTTTCAGGTAAAATGAAGGCACATTAAGCGTAGCGCTTGAGCCGCCCTAGCTACTTAAGCGCTCAGAGAGGAAGGAAAGTCCATGGCATTTAGTCCTGCATTCTTACAATTACTGGCCGAGAAATTTCCCAACAAGGCCGCCGCATCCACGGAAATGATTAACCTAGAAGCAATCATGTCCTTGCCTAAGGGCACCGAACACTTCATGACCGACCTGCACGGCGAATTCGATGCCGTCAACCATGTGCTGCGCAACGGGTCGGGAAACATCAAGGAAAAGATCAACGAAATCTTTGGTGACCGCCTGTCCTCTAAGCGTCGGGCTGAACTAGCCACCATTATCTACTACCCCGAGGAGAAACTCCGGGCCTTGACCAAGGAGATGGACTCCCAAGAAGAAATTGATGAGTTCTACACCCTGACCACCAGCCGGCTAGTTGAATTGACCCAGTTTGTGGTTTCTAAATACACCCGCTCCAAGGTCCACAAGGCCATGAATCCCGATATGGCCTATATTATGGATGAATTGATCTTCAAAGACTCTATCCTCTCCAACAAGGAGCACTACTATAAGCGCATTATCCAAAGCGTGATTGCCCTGGACGAAGCGCCCCGATTAATCACCTGCCTGGCTGAATTGATCCGGGAACTGGTAGTCGACCACCTCCACATCCTAGGCGATATCTATGACCGCGGCCCAGCTCCAGACCGGATCTTAGACCTCTTAATGGAGAAGCATTCCCTAGACATTGAATGGGGTAACCATGACATGATCTGGATGGGCGCCGCTTCTGGATCCAAGGTCCTCATCGCTAACGTGGTCCGGATCCAAGCCCGCTATGATAACCTTTCTGTTATCGAACATGCTTATGGAATCCCGCTCCGTCCCTTGGTCAACCTGGCTGATACGGTATACCGCCAGGCTGACTTGACCGGCTTTATGCCCAAACTGGCCCAAGACCACGACTACCACCATGATGAAGTCGAGCAATTGGCCCGGATGCAACTCGCCATGGCCATTATCCAGTTTAAGTTAGAAGCCCAGGTCATCCGCCGTCATCCTGAATTTGGTTGTGATAACCGCCTCCTCTTGGACAAAATCGACTACCAAGCTGGGACCATCGACTGGCAGGGCAAGACCTATCCTTTGGTCAACACCTCCTTCCCAACCGTTGATCCAGAGGACCCTTATAAACTCACTGAAGACGAAGCAGCAGTGATGGAAGCCCTGCAGGCCGCCTTTCTGGATAGTGAACGCCTGCAAAAACATGTGTCCTTTTTGATCAACAAGGGCTCCATGTATAAGATTTATAACAATAATCTCATGTTCCATGGCTGTATCCCTATGAACGAGGACGGGACTTTCATGGCGGCGACTATCGACGGAGAAACCCTGGCTGGCCAGGACCTACTGGACAAGTTTGACCAGGTGGTCCGCCGTATGTATGCCAAGCGGCAAAGTGACGAAAGCAAAAACCCCGACCTCGACTTTGCCTGGTATCTCTGGCAGGGGGAAGGCTCAGCCCTCTTTGGTAAGAAACAAATGGCTACCTTTGAACGCTACTTTATCGCGGATAAGGAAACCCACCAAGAACACCGCAACGTCTATTACTCCTGGCGCGAGGACATTGACTTTGTCCGCCGGGTCTTAGAAGAGTTCGCTATCGACCCCGACAAGGGCCATATCATTAACGGCCACACCCCCATCAAGGCTAAAGACGGGGAAGACGCTATTAAGGCTGGTGGGAAGATGATAGTTATCGACGGTGGTTTTGCCCGGGCCTATCAAAAGACGACCGGGCTGGGAGGCTTTACCCTACTCTATAATTCCTATGGTATGCAGCTGGTAGCCCACCACCCCTTCCACGGCAAGGAAGACGCCATTAAGTACGAAACCGATATCGAATCGACCCGCCGTGTGGTGGACCAGGAATTAGAGCGGATTTCCGTTAGAGAAACCGATATTGGTAAGCAGCTGACTTGCCAGGTTCAAGCCCTCAAAGCCTTAATTGAAGCCTACCAAGCTGGGGTCGTTGGGGAGAAAATCTTATAGACCTTCTGTCTAAAAATCTAGACAACAAAGGGCTAGGAATTTTCCTAGCCCTTTTTAAAATGATGAACAATCTATCCGGAAGTGTTACTAACGGTCTTGCTCCTCGATGCACTTGTCACACTCTTTTCAAACCTGTTCCAAGCGCAGAGCAAGCGTCCGCTTCAAAAACTGGTAACGCTCAGTCTAGCTGAGCTTATTCCAGTTTTCTCCAGCGATTTCGTCCTCTATTGTGACTGTCACACTCTTTTCAAACCTGTTCCAAGCGCAGAGCAAGCGTCCGCTTCAGAAAATGGCGACACATTCTTTATAAGAATGTTTACGCCTTTTTCTTCCAGCGGTCTTGCTCCTCGATGCACTTGTCACACTCTATTAGATACTTGGCATGTTGTTTAAAGCTTGACAGGCTTCTTCAACGATGCTGTCGATGATTTCTTTGACTGGACGGATGGCAGTGATGTTACCAGCTACTTGGCCGATGGTAACGATACCCTTTTCGGTGTCACCCTTAGTAATAGCGGTTAGTAACATTTGCAGGTTAGATTTTTCGAATTCGTCGCGGCTAGAGCCGTTATCGATTTCTTCTTGGAGTTTAGCCACCATGTCATTTTGGATCAAACGCACAGGGGCACCAATAGACCGACCTACAACGACAGTATCGGTTAAGCCACAGTTAACGATAGCTTCCTTGTACCCTTGAGCGATTGGGGCTTCCTCACTGGCACAGAATACTGTCCCTAATTGAGCCCCTTCCCCACCAAGAGCAAAGGCTGCTGCTAAACCATGGCCATCAGCAATCCCACCAGCAATAATTACCGGAATATCCACTGCAGCAATGACCGCACGGGCTAAAGGCATGGTAGTCACTTCACCAACGTGGCCACCGGCTTCAGTGCCTTCACAGACCACAGCATCCGCACCAGCGTCTTCCATTTTCTTGGCTTGGCGAGCGTTAGCTACAACCGGTACCACCTTAACGCCTGCTTCATGTAAAGGCGCGATGAGAGGGGCAGCATTCCCCGCACCAGTCGTGACCACTTGAATGCCTTCGTCAATAATCACTTCCATGATTTCTTCCGTGTTGTGAGACATCAACATCAAGTTCACAGCAAAGGGCTTGTCAGTGATTTCGCGGACCGCTTTAATTTGTTCGCGCAACCAGTCTCCCTTACGGCCAGCAGTAGCAATAACCCCTAAACCGCCAGCTTCAGAAACAGCACCGGCTAAAGGCGCTTCAGCAACCCCTGCCATGGAACCTTGGATAATCGGATACTCAATATTTAATAATTCACACACTCGGTTCATGCAATCTCTCCTCTTTATGATTTTTTTCTCAACAATTTTATACGTAAAAGAAATAGTTCTAACAAGTTTATTATGTGCTTATATTCACAACTTGTAAAATGCTAAGTTTTAGACGCTGAGATAACTATATTGTTATAGGTATATTAGGAAGAGTGAGCAATGTGACTACTTCTTAGCAGTGGAAAAAGTGCTGAAGATTAAAATTTCCAAGAACCTTAGTAGTAATCTAATACCGAAAATGTCAGGCCTAGCTGTTGTTGTTTTCTTCAATGGTTCATATAATAGAGTTAAACAAGTATAGTATGTATAGTTCGGTCACATAACTTTAGTAAAAATCTATAACTGCAATTACGTTTATATAATTTAATTAAACAAACGCCTTTTAAAGCGACTTGATTCAAGGAGGATGAAATAATATGTCAAAAGTTAAAGAAGACAAGCGTGCAATACAAGAACGGCAATTGAAATTAATCAAAAAACAAATTAAACAACACAAAGATGTCTTTATACGCTTAAAGGATAAGTAGAGATGAACTATATTGATATTGATTTTGCAATTAATATTCACGATTATGTAATTGATGAAATTGGCGGCTTAAAAGGTATCAAAGATTATGGTCAGTTAGAAAGTGTACTTATACATATTCAAAATGATGACTACTATCCAAGTTTCTTGGATAAATTAACCCATCTCGTTTTTTCATTAGTTAAGTTCCATATGTTTAATGACGGGAACAAACGAACCGCTATATCTCTAGGAGGATATTTTATGAACCTCAATCATTACACTTATGCGGTTGATGACTTCATTATTGAAATGGAAGATATAGTAGTAAAAGTTGCAGAAAACTCCATAAGTAAAGATGACTTAAAAATAATCATTAAAGACATTCTTGATATCTAAGTAGCTCCCTCTTCAATCTACTAGGAAATGACTCAATGAGCATGAGGTTCGCAATTCTCATTCAGTCATGCTAGGATAAAAATATAGTCGTAAAAAGACAAGTACTTGGTCAGTGGCTCGACACTTGACCCACTGACGCAAAAGACCAATAAGGAGGAAACAAACTTATGGCAAAAATTGCAAGTATTATGACCGACCTCTTTGAAGATTCTGAATATACTTCCCCAAAGGAAGCCCTCGAAGCGGCAGGTCACCAAGTGGTCCCTGTCGGTTTAGAAAAAGGCGTGACCGTGACGGGTAAAAGTGACGGGACTGAAGTAGAAATTGAAGTTGGCATTGATTCTGCTAAAGGCGAAGACTTCGATGCCCTGCTGATTCCTGGTGGCTACTCCCCAGATAAAATCCGTAAGTATGAAGATGTCTTGAACTTTGTGCGTCACTTTGCTTACAAGCATAAACCCATCTTCTCTATCTGCCATGGCCCACAACTTTTAGTTAACGCTGACGTCTTACACGGTAAAGACATTACCGCTGTTGCCCAAGTGGCCGTTGACGTGAAGAATGCTGGTGCTAATTACTTCGATGAAGAAGTCGTTATCGACTCCTCTGGCTTAATCTCTAGCCGGACACCAGATGACCTCCCTGCCTTTAACCAAGCCATTGTTGATGCTCTAAAATAGAATAAAAATAAAAACCAGCGCCCACCAAAGCTTACTCGAGCTCGGTGGGCGCTGGTTTTTTGTTGGATATTCTAATGTGACTTTAGCTTAAGGCAAAGAGGCTAAGGCGCTCTTTTTGTGCTTGTCACTTCTTAGTTAAAATGTGTTCCAGTCAGAGGACGAACGTCCGCTTCAAAAACTGGTAACGCTCAGACGAGCTGAGCTTATCCCAGTTTTCTCCAGCGATTTCGTCCTTTTTATGACTGTCACACTCTAGTTGAGTTCGGAAGGATGAGGGGATGTCCTTTCAGAAAAGTTGAACGACCAGACAGTTGAGTTCGGGAGCCAGCCATGAAGTCACTTCAGAAAATCCCAACGCTCAGGCTAGCTGAGCTTATGGTTTTTCTTCCAGTGATTCACGTCTCTAACGGCTCCCTCACATCCTTATAGCTGATCCTTTCATCTTTTCTTCCAAGGAATCTCCCTCTCTGACCCTTCCTCACATCCTTTTCAAACGTGTTCCAAGCGCAGAGCAAGCCTTCGCTTCAGAAAATGACGACACATTCTTTATGAGAATGTTTACGTCTTTTTCTTCCAGCGGTCTTGCTCCTCGACGCGCTTGTCACACTCTCTATTAATGAATCGTTACTTTGGTACCAACGGTAATTTCAGGGAGTGTTTTTTCTTCCACATAGATGGTCCCAGCTAGGTCAGCGTCAGTGGAATTATCGAAACGTACGGAAATGTGACCTAAGCTAGTCAGGTTCTTCTCTACGACGCTACCAACAGCAGTGATTTTATAGTCTTGGTCATCAAAAGAGATGGTTTGCCCTGCTTCAATCGTTCCTTGGATAGGGTTAACGTCGATATTATAGCAATAATCAGCTAAGTCTGCAGGGGCGTCTTCTCCAAAGAGGATGATCATGTTTTCACTTTTGAATAATTCAGCATCGGCACCAATATTTTTTACTTCTGTTTGATAAATAGTCATCGTAGATTTCCTTTCTGTACTTTTCTTTGATTAGAGCATTACTATCATAATTAGCTATAGAGACCAATACTTGCTAGCCAGGCCACTAAGACACGAGGCACCCCGTTTAGGAAACGAGAATAAAGGATAGCTGGCACTCCGACTTCAACGGTTTCAGAAGAAGCTTCTGCTAAACCTAAACCAACCGGGATGAAGTCACAACCGTTTTGGGTATTGATGGCAAATAGAGCAGGTAAAGCCAGGTGTGGGGGAATATTTCCCTTACCAATTTCAACCCCGATCAAGGTACCAACGATTTGGCTGATCACCGCACCAGGTCCTAGTAAAGGTGATAAGAATGGTAGGGAGCAGACAAAACCAATAACCACTAGACCGAGTCCATTACCAGCCAATGGGGTTAAGGCCCGGGCGATCCAGTCACCAACCCCTGATCCTTGGATAAGTCCAATTAATAGGGAAACAAAGGCCATGAAAGGAATCACGGTATGTAACATGGTTTCAATCGCTTCACGGGCGGCTTGGTTGAAGACAGCAACAATTTTACCAGCGCCCATACCGATTTTAGCGATAAAGCTAGGATTTTCAGTTTGTTCGGTAATTTTCTTAGAGGTGTCATAGCTGGCCTTGTCAGCTTTGTCGTCCGCTTGACTAGCAGTTTCACTAGCAGCTACCGCACTTACTGGCTCTTCACTGCCGTCTGCCAAAGCAATTTGATTGACGCCAACATTAGACACATAGATGTCTTCAGTGATGTATTGAGCTAAGGGGCCGGACTTACCGGTAGCGATAATATTTACCGTAGGAATCCCTTTCTTAGGATAGATCCCGCAACGAAGCGTTCCCCCACAGTCAATAATCGCTAAGGCAATTTCTTCATCAGGAATGGAAGTTTTAAAGCCATTCACAGCTTCCATACCAGAAAGTTCTTCAATGCGGTCCACAATGGCTGGACGTTCACCGCCACCCACCACATAAATGAATTTGTGTTTTTCTTCTGTCGGGGTAATCACTAGGGGACCACCAAAGCCGCCTGACCCTTTAACAATTTTTATGCTTTTATATTCACTCATGATAATTCTCCTTAATTAATGTCCGCATCAACGGTTTTTGAAAGGGTAATTCCTTGTTGTTTACATACCCGAGCGGTGATAAAGTCAGTCACCCAACCACCAACAAAGTTCATCACTAACCCTACTAAGAGGTAGCGAATCGCTAGTTCCATTTGGTTGAGGCCGAGCGCTTCAATCCCTTGAGCAATCCCTAACCAAACGAATAATTCACCAGGGTTAATATGTGGGAAGACCCCGTTGGAGGTATGGCAGAATTGCATTTGCGCAGCAATGTAGCCGGGTTTATAGAATTCAGGCAGGAAACGTCCCATAGTCATTGACATCGGATTACCTAACATAAAGGCAGAAACAAAGGGTAAGATCATGTAACGGGTAAAGACATTTTTGGAAGCGACCCGGGCTAAACTAGTTACCCGTTCTTCCCCTAAAAGATTAATAATAGCATTCATGGCAACCATTAACATCAATACCAGAGGAACAATGGATCCCATCCAGGCAATGAAGTTATCGGCACCGGTTTGGAAGAGGTTCATAAACCCTTCCGCAAATTTAACAATATATTCCATTTTTTATCCACGTCCTTTAACTTTATTTGACAGTGTATATTTCATCTGTGTAGCCAAATTACCTAATTGTTGGAAGGTGGATTGTGGTTTTTCTTCTTTGTAGTCACCGATTTCCACACGAATATAGACTTCGCGGGCGTCTTCCATAGCAATTTGGGTGAGTTTATTTTCTTTCTGTACTAGGGGATGCTTGCGATCGATCAGATAGAGATCCTGCCCGATATATTGGGGGAGACGCTTGAACTTGGCTAATACGGTCACCCCTTGCATCTTATAAGCATCGAGGATTTTAGCTTGGTCATTGACTGCAAACATCACAATCGTCCCTTGGCGAAGCTTGCCTGCCCGTCTACCGATGGCCACTTTGCCTTGTTTGCGCAAATTTTGGTAGACTTGGTTAAAGTGTTTGATCTGTAGGAAACCAAGAAAGGCCTGGCCTAAGTAGGCAAGTAGGGCCATCCCACCAAATACGATCATAAAGCTCACAATGCGTCATCTCCTTGTAAAATATCTTGAATATCTTCGAGCGAATCCGTTGTTTTCAATAGGTCTTTTAAGGGCTGATTATTAGCTACCGCAAAAATCGCTTCATAGATATTAATCAGTAACTCGTCCATCACCTGATTAGTCTGACTGGGAATGCCCAAGAGAAAGACCAGATCAATAGGCCGCCCCTTTTCTTGAATGGGTTGTTGAACCTGACCAAGCAGTAAAATAATCTGGTCAAAATCATTCACCACCGCATGCGGCATAGCAATCCCTTGGTCAAAGACCGTATCACTCACCGCTTCCCGGTCAAAGATGGCCTGTTTAAAGCCACTGGATATCCCGGTCGCTTCAATCACCCGGTCAGTCATCACATCGAGCAGATCAGCATACTCTCCCTCTTGGTCGAGACTGATGACATCCAAATACAACAATTGGGAAAATAGGGGATTATGGCGTTGGACGCTATCCCATTGGGAACGGATATAGGACTCATCGAACAAATTATCCAGTTGAATAATGGGCCGCTTGATCTTGGCCTTATCGAGGGGGATGGTGGTGAAGATGGCAAAGTATTGACTAGGATCTTCCTGATTAAATTCCCCTTCCGAGAAAGTCGATAACTCTAAGCTTGTCCCTAGGATGCGTTGAATTTGTAGCTTAATCAGTCGAGCTGTTCCCTTGCCCGTATGACAAACAATGGCAATTTTTTGACTTTTTAAATTAACCTGCCGGCTGATGACCAATTCGAAATAGAGACTAAGATAGGAGGTTTCAATTCCCGGCACTTCCCGGTCCAATTCCTCTTCCAGGACCCGACTCGTAATCTCCGCTAGGGTAAAGGAGAGCGGGTATTGCTGCTGGACCTCATGGAAGAATAAGTCATCACTATTGACCCGGAATAATAAACGATGAATAAGGAAAATAAGATGATTGCGCATCGCTTGGTATAATTTTTCCTGGTCAAACTCAATCGGCAAGTCCCGTTGGATGGCCTGGAGGACTTTCTGGTAAAGCTGATCAACAAAGTGGGAGTCAAAACTTTCCGGAACAATGTCTTCCTTATTGTAAATATTAAAGGGATAGGCCAGATACTGGTATTCGTAATGACTCAAAGTCAAATTAAAATAGTCTTCAATTTCTGCAATGAACCCTTCATAGTCCTCTTGCCCCTGTAAGAAATTCTGGTAGTGAGCCATCTCACTCCTTAAACCGTGCCCTTGACGGACACGGAGTAGAGTGACATAGACAACTTTCAAGAGTAAATCCTTGGTGAAATTGGTCATATTGAAATTGGGCGCTAAGTTTAATAAATGCGTCTTGTCTTTGAGACTAAACTGGTCTTCCTTGAAGTAAGAAAGCACGATATTCACATAGGCAGTACGGATATCGATTTCATGCCCCTTAAGACTAAGCCCCTTATTCGGAACCCCTACGATCGCTAGCTGATAATCAGAAAGAATTTGCCGTAAATGATTGATATCATTATTGACGGTTCCACGACTAACCATGGTTACTTCGGCCAGGTCATCGATGATGACTGGCTCTTGTTCTTCGATAAGCACTTTAAGGATATAGGCTTGCCGTTTATTGGAAGAATTAAAGTCGGTATCCTGGCGAAATTTGCCCGCTAGAATTTTCTTAAAAGCGGCAAAATCTTCAATATGCAAGTGATAGGCTTTATCTTCTAAAGTAATGCTGGCAATGCCTCCCAACTCCTGGTTAAGGAGCTGGATATTTTTTTTGAGGGTCTGGCGACTTGTCTTCAGTCCCGCTTCAAATTCCGCTTGGGGAATTTTGGGATGCATATATAAACTATTTAAAATATCATACCAACGATCAACAAGTGCCATAAAACCTCTCCTTAACTAGCCTCTTGTTTTACCTCCTGCGACGTTGATGGTTACTCCGGTAATGTAGGAAGAATGGTCAGATACTAAGTAAGCCACCACATCAGCCACTTCACTTAATTTACCGCTACGGCCTAAAGGAATTGTTGTTGTCTTAGAATAGCCGGCACGCAAGTCATCGACGGTAATGCCACGGGTATATGAGAGGGATTCTTCATAAGCCAAGGTTCTCAAACCAGTTTCTTCCAAAATCCCAGGCGCTACCCCAACTACACGGACATTGTGTTTACCTAATTCCTTCGACCAAGAGCGAGTAAATGAGTAAACCGCAGCCTTAGTTGCTGCATAAGGACTTTGGCCTTCAGAACCTTCGAGTCCAGATTCAGAACCCATGTTAATAATCACGCCTTGGCCCTTGTCTACTAAGATCCGACCCACCGCTTGGGCAACCAAGAAGACACCTTTTTGATTGATAGCTACCATTTTATCAAAAGTTGCATCATCTAGTTCATATTTTCCGTTAGGATCTTTAGGATCGACTAACAAACGAGGAACATTGATCCCAGCATTGTTCACTACAGCGTCAACCGTACCAAAGTGGTCCACCACTTTTTGAACACTGGCTTCCACATTTTCCCGGGAAGACACGTCAGTTTTGACGAAGAGTAAGTTATCGTGTTCAACGTGGTTATCTGAAATATCAAAGTTGGCCACCTTACAGCCATCATTTAATAATTCTTCCACTACAGCAGCCCCAATCCCAGAAGATGCTCCGGTGACAATAACTACTTTTCCTTCAATACCTAACCAATTTTCCATAATCGATTCACCTCTCTAAAAATTTTTTGTTCTTTTCTTTACACTTAGTATTGTAACGGTAAGCGCTGTCAAAATTAATACAAGGAATTTTCACCCGATGGAAAAAGTCTTTGATTAATCTTTAAATAAAAGCGCTGACATTTTTGATATTTCTAGTAAACTAGAGATAGTAGGAAGAAAAAAAGGCCTCCATGAGAGAGGCCGGATCATTAATCAGTGAAGAAAGGACGATTGCCATGAAATTGGTATTGGATACCGCTAATTTAGACAAAATTAAAGACTATGTGACCTACTTACCTGTAGAAGGAGTCACCACAAACCCCAGCATCCTGAAAAAAGCGGGTAAGATTGATGTGGTTAACCACTTGCAGCAGATCCAAGAAGTAATTGGCGCTGACAAGGATCTCCATGTCCAAGTCGTTGCCAAGGATTATGACGGGATCATTCGGGATGCCCATGCGATTCTTAAAGCTGTTAATGACCGGGTTTGCATCAAGATTCCAGTTAATAAAGACGGTTTACGGGCCATCAAGACCTTGAAAGCAGAAGGAGTCCGGATTACCGCTACTGCCATTTATTCCAAAATTCAAGCCTTGCTAGCAGCTGAATTAGGTGCAGATTTCCTAGCTCCTTACGTGAACCGCATGCTGAACTTGGATACCGACCCTTATGAAGTGATTTCATCAGTTTCTTACCAACTCGCTCGCAGCAACAGCCAGACTGAAATCATTGCCGCTTCCTTTAAGAATATCCACCAAGTCACCGCTGCCCTCGAAGCCGGGGCCCAGTATATTACTGTTGGCGATGACGTTGTGGACAAATTTGTGGAAAACGCTAATATAAAAAAAGCAGTCTCCGATTTCTCAGCCGACTGGACCGCTATGCATGACCGAGAGAGTTTTGTTTAGGGAATGGATGCGATGAAGACAGACCTTAAGCAAATCAAATTAGTTATCTTTGACTTAGACGGTACCCTAGTGGATACCGAGAAGATCTATCAAGCAGGCTGGCGGACGGTGTTGAAGGATTATAATACTAGCATTAGCCAAGACCAGCTCGAAAAAATGCGGGGAGGAACCCGCCAACATAATAATCGTTTAATCCAAGAGATTCTTGGAGGTGACGAGACCTTAGCTAAAGAAGCGCGCGAAAAACGGAATGCGTATTTTCAAGCAGTCATTAAGCAAGGAAAGATTGATTTAAAAGCGGGAGCAGTCGACTTGTTAGACCACTTGAAAGCTGCTGGTTTATCGCTCGCTGTAGCCACTTCTTCTCCCCTTGACCGCGGAAAGGATATTTTAGAAATTAGTGGTCTCATGCCTTATTTCGATTTCGTCATTTATGGCAATCAAATCGAACACGGCAAGCCTCAGCCAGATATTTATCTTAAAGTCTTGGAGCATTTCCAAGTCCGTAGCCAAGAGGCTGTAGTAATCGAGGATTCATTAAACGGCTTATTAGCTAGTAGCCGTGCCAAGCTAGCCACCTTTTACGTCCCGGAAATTCCTTTAAGAGATGGTGAATTTGACCAAGTGGATGAGCAGTATGTCATTGGTGTTTATAATTCTTTAATAGAAATAAAGGACGTATTCGATAAATAAAATACAAAAAAACCAGCGTCTACCGAAGCTTAGATAGCTTTAGTAGGTGCTGGTTTTTATTTTTTTACTTAAAGTTTGTAATAGCCTGGTAAAATCAAAGGAGCATATACTATTCTTTGATGCAATTCAAATAATTTTCAAGAAATAAGCAATTAATGATTATAAATATAATTTTTTACATCATATAAATTTTCAAAAGTTCCCTCAAAATACTCATTATCAACCTTCGATAATTGTGAATTGGTTAAAGAGATTTCTGGAACAAAAAAAGTTGATATTTTTGCTTGAGTGCCTGCTAATAATCCAGCGAAAGAGTCTTCTACAACTATAGCCTGCTCTGCATTTAAGCAAAAATGATTTAATACTTTAAGATAGATTTCGGGATCCGGTTTTCCTTGTTTGACCTGCTCACCATAAATAGCATATGAAACATATGGCGAAAAACCAAGAGTATCTAAAATTGTTTGAGCACGCTTTTCAGGCGATGACGTTGCTACAGCAATAGGTATTTCAGATTCATTTAATGATGTTATTAAACTCATCGCTCCATTTTTTTCATTTACATTTCCTGTTTTTAATTGATCATAAAAATATTCATCTCTTTTTTTCATGATATCTTGAACTTCTTTTTCACTACAATTTGCTAAATTCATTAGAACTTTATTATTATGATCACTGGTTTGACCAATCATAGAATTTAAAGTTTCTTGGGAAACATCTACATTATATTTTTCTAATTCTTTTCTCCAGCCATCATGATAAACGTAGATAGTATCTGCCAAGGTACCATCTAAGTCAAAAATTACCAATTTTATATCTTTAAAAGTTTCCAAAATTCGTACACTTCCTTCTATTTTTAGCTATCGATGACTCTAAAGTAAAGTAATCAAAAGGTGTTGACCACATCCTAAGTCAACACCTCATAAAGTGTAGTTATATTACTTTTAACCTTGTCCGTAATAAGCATTTTTACCGTGTTTACGGTAGTAGTGTTTATCTAAGTAATATTGTGGAATTGGTTTCTGAGCGTTTCTTGAAAGGGTTTCGGTTCTTTCAGCCATTTCGCATACCGTTTCAATGACCTTACCAACTTCAACAGATTTCATCGCTGAATCGCCCCAGGAAAAGGTCCCATGATTGCGTACTAAAACGCCAGGCACAGCTACTGGATCAATATCACGTTCTTTGAAAGTTTCTACAATAACATGACCTGTATTCTCTTCATAGGCTTCTTCAACTTCTTCTTCGGTTAGATCACGTGTGCAAGGAATAGGTCCGTAGAAATTATCAGCATGTGTTGTCCCATAAACTGGAACATCACGTCCTGCTTGCGCCCAAGCCGCACCTTGAATACTGTGAGTATGAGTGATCCCCGTTATCTCTGGAAACTCTCTAAAGAGCACAACGTCTGTAGGTAAGTCAGAAGAAGGTCTAAGACTATCTTCTTCTAGAACATTACCATCTAAATCAGTAACTACCATGTCTTCGGGCTTCATGGTCTCATAAGGAACACCACTAGGTTTGATAACAATAACACCAAGTTCTCTATTTATTTCAGCAACATTTCCCCAAGTAAGAGTAACTAAGCCATATTCAGGTAGTTTTAAATTAGCCGCACAAACATCTTCTTTCATTTGTTGAATAATTTCTTCTCTAGACATTGAAGCCTGCCTCCTTCATAATTGGTAGAACATAATCTTTTGCTTTCTTGATCTCTTCAGCGGGATCATCTGATGTTTCTGACCACATTTCTATCATAAATGTTCCGTGATAATCTAACTGCTTCAATGTTTTAAAACAGCCTAAGAAATCGACATCGCCTTCTCCAAAAGGCACTTCCTTAAATTTTCCTGGGTAATCATCAGTGACATTTTTCGTATCTTTCACATGCAGGGCTACAATTTCATCAATTCCCAATTCGAGTTCATAGGCAACATCATTTTCAGGCCATGCACTGATATTTCCTAAATCAGGATAGACCTGTAGCCATGGTGAATGAATTTGGCTTTTAATACGGTTAAATTTCGTTACTGAATTAATAAATGGATCATCCATTATTTCAATCGATAACATCACTTGCTTAGAAGCTGCCATATGAACAGCTTTTTTAAGATTTTCCATAAAGAAAGCACGGGAAGTTAATGTTTTCTCTTCATAATATACGTCATATCCAGCTAATTGAATGTTACGAACTCCCAAGTCAACAGCTAAATCAATAGCCTTTTCCATCATTTCTAAGGCATGCTCTCTAATTTTTGGATCACTCGATCCAAAAGGATAGCGACGATGTCCACTCAAACAAATTGAAAATATTCTAACACCAGTCTCATACATCGCATCGACTACTTTTTTGCGCTCTTCTTTAGTCCAATCTAAACGAGCTAAGCGCTCATCAGATTCATCAACTGACATTTCTACAAATTGAAAACCTAATTCTTTAGCTAGTTGAAGTCGTTCCAACCAAGTAATGTTTTTAGGTAAAGCTTTTTCATAAATCCCTAATGTTACCACAATATATCCCTCTTTTACTAATATATATGATTTATAACTACATAGAAGATAGCGAGTGTATTTGCTTTCCACCTTCATCAAAATTTTCAGGTGATAGCCATTTTAATATTCTCTTTTTATTTAAAGGCCACTCACTATCAAGCATAGAAAACCATGCTGTATCACGGTTTCTCCCTTTATAAATTTTTTCTTGTCTAAAAGTTCCTTCATATTTAAAACCTAACCGCTCAGCTGCATGCCAAGAAGCTTTATTCAAACTATCACACTTCCATACATAACGCCGATATTTCAATTTTTCAAACACATATTGAGCTAATAAAAATTGTGCTTCAGTTGCTTGAATGGTTTTCTGAAGATTCTTGCTATAAAAGACATGACCAACTTCAATAGCAAAATTTTTTGAATCAATAGATTGAAGTGCAAAACTTCCGTCAGCGTTTCTACTCTCTTTATCCACTATTACTAAATAATAAGGATCATCTGATTCTTCCATTTTTCTTAACCGATGCTCATAAGCAGCTAGATTTTTGGGGGGTAACTTACTTTGATAAGTCCATAATTCTAATGGAGATGATGGCCCTAATAAAGGATACAAGTCCTCGCTATGCTTAGAATAATTCAGTTTTTCTATTTGAACAGTATTACCATTAAGGCAGTGAATAACTGGAATTTCTTCTATTTCTTCATCTTCAATTTCGTCACCTATTGTTTGGTTAAATCGATTTAGTCTCATATCTCCTCCAAAGCAGAATAAAGGAAAAGTTCAGTGTAAATAAGTACAAAACACTGAACTTTCGAAAGTAATTATCTATCCCCAAATTTCTTTAATTTTATTTTGGAAATCAGTTGCTGCTTGAGCAGGATCATCGGCTTGTGTAATTCCACGTCCGGCTATAAAGCAGTACACATCGACTCCTTTAAAGAGATCTAAAATATCTACATTTAAACCACCAGTTACAGATACTTTGAAGCCCATCTCAGTAAGTTTTTTCACTTTATTAAGATCCTTTTCTCCCCAAGTTTCACCAGCTAGTAAAGCATCACGACTTTGATGGTAGATTGCTTGATCAATCCCAGCATCCAACCATTGTTGAGCTTGTTCATAGGTCCAATCACCATAAAGTTCAACTTGAACTGATTCAATTTCTTTAGCAGCAGCTTCCATGGTAGGAATAGTTGCTGAACAAATACAAGTCATAAAGTTAGCTCCTGCTGAGTTAAAGTTAGCAGCCACCGTACCACCAGCATCTGCACATTTTGGATCTGCAACAATTAATTTATCTGGATAAAGTGCGCGGAAACAACGTACAGCTTCACTACCTTCTTGTAATAACAAAATCGTTCCAGCTTCGATAATATCCACTATTTCACCCACAGCTTTAATATCAGCTAGAGCACTAGGTAAATCATTGTGGTCACAAGCAATTTGTAATTTAGGTAAGGACATTTTTATCTTCTTCCCTTTCTTTCATAAATATCTATCCAAATAGCCTATTCAGGTTTGAGGTCGCTTTCTTCAATTCTTTGTTTTACTTCTTTTGCTGACATGACGTTTTGGACACCAATAACTGTTACTCCTGATTTAGCCGCTTGGTCAAACATATTCACAAAGTTTAAAGGAGTAAAGACAACATCATAATTTTTAGCTGTTGATTTTCCTTCTGCAATTGAAGTATGGTTAATTGCAGTCACTTTAAAACCTAATTCTTCTAAGGCTTTTTGAGCACTTTTTTGTAACATTAAACTTGTTCCTGATCCATTGGCACATGATACTAATACACGCATGTAGAACCCTCCTCTTTTATTACTTACATCTCTTTATTAATCAAGTTAAGCTTTTTCAAATTTTTCTTTATATTGTTCGTAATCTTCTACTTCCATGAAATATCCTTCTGGATTCTTCCGATATTGTAATTGTGGAATTGCGAATAAAATAGCAATGACTACTACAATACCCACGTAACCTAAGGCTTTCATAATAATTGTAAATCCTGGCCATACGGTTGCCCAGTCCAACATTCCAAGGTATCCACCATAGGTAGATAGCCCAATCCAAGTTGCAAACAAGGCTGACCCAATAACTTGCACAATACCAGAGATAAATGGCAAGACAATGGCTGCTTTATAACCACCACGGTTGTTAGCAAAGACGCCAATAGCTGCATTATCGAAGAACATAGGAATGAATCCAGCAATAACAATTGTCGGTGAATTAAAGATTATTAACAAAGCGATCATTAAGAATTGCCCGATAGCACCTGATAAGAACCCTACCGTTGACGCATTAGGTGAACCAAATGCAAAAGTAGCAGCAATATCAATACCTGGCACAGCTCCCGGTAAAATTGTATTTGAAATACCTTGGAATGACTCCGTTAGTTCTCCAACGAAAGTACGGACACCTAACTGTAAAATTGCTAAATATACCGCAAAGTAAAGACAGCTTTGAATAATATAGAAGAAGAAGTTTTGTTCTGCTTTTAAAGCACCTAGTTCTACTAAATAAGGTTTTCCTAACACTGTTAGAATAATCCCAAAGAAGAAAAGCATTAGGATAGAGGTAGATACCATATTTTCATTAAAGATAGATAACCAACCTGGAAGTTGAATATCTTCCATTCTCTTTAATTCTTTACCATCTTTAGGTTTAAATTTTTCGGCTAATTTAGCAAAGAAAGTTAAACCAAACATTTGTTGATGGGCAACAGCGAAGCCCCCACCATCAGTTAAATCTTGACAAATACCAATAGTTAAGTTTGAACCTACAGCCCAATACAAACCTAGGATAATTGACATAATAATCAATACCCACCAACGATCCATCATTGGATAACAGAATAACATAATCCAAAATGCTGTAGAAGCTTGTTGAACTTGTACGTTACCTGTGGTGAATAGTGCACGTAATTTAGTTAGTTTGTTAAAGCGAACTAAAACAATGTTAACAATAAAAGCAATTAATAATAGAAGCATGACATCACCAAATGTACGTCCAAAGACTTCTTCAACACCCGCTGTAACAGCATTTTGACCAAAATACGGGTCAATAACCATCGCATCTAAATTGAAGCGGTCCTTTAAACCTACTAAAATCGGTCTAAAGTTACTAATCAAACCACTGGAACCTACCGTTAATATTAAATATCCACAAGTTGCTTTTAAAAAACCAGCTAAACAATCATACCACGGACGTTTTAAAAGGATATACCCAATTAAAACAATAAAGCCAATCATAAAAGCAGGCTGAGTTAAAATATTTTGAGCAAAGAATGTCCAAATAGCTAAAAGCCAATTTCCTAAAGTTTCCACCATATTCTCCCCCTTTTAGAGCAACTAAAGCAATTTTTTATAATCTTCTATACTATTTGTTTCTTTTAGTTTTTCAACAATATCTTCATCCATCAGTAATTCCATTAAATTTTGAATGTTCTGTAAATGCTCATCGGGGTCTTTAGCAGCTAAAGTAAAGAATAACTCCGCATAATGATCTTCTCCAGTATTCTCATCATGAAATTTCACTGGCTTCATATATTTAGTAAAACTTATTCCTGTACCTAGAACACCAGGATTTTCTGCTTGTGCGTGTGGCATGGCAATACCAGGAACAATTACAATGTAGGGGCCATTATCCTTAACCGATTGGACAATGGCATCTACATAATCTTTTGTAATTAAATTCTTTTCAATTAATTTGTCACAACTCACACGAACAGCTTCTTCCCAATCCTTAGGTTGTTTTTCAGGATAGTTTATCAATCCCTTGTCATAAAAATATTTCAGCATGTTCGCACGCAACTTTCTTATTTAAACTTTTTTAATTATAGGAAGGAATCATAAGGAAGATCATTTTCATAATCAAATGCGTCGTGGAATCCACGATCATACATATATTCAAAGTGGTCAGTATCGCCTGGATAATCATAACGCCCACCAACTTGCCATACAAATGGTTTAAATTGATAATTCATTCTGTCTTTACGGTATTTCCATAAGTAAAGAATTTCCTTAGGATCAGCCATAAAGTTAGACCAAATATCATAATGGACTGGAATAATAACATTAGTCCGTAAAGCTTCGCCCACTTTTAAAACATCTGATGATGTTAATTTATCAGTAATACCAATTGGGTTTTCACCATAGGCTACACAGGCAATATCAATATCGTGTTCTTTACCATGTTTTACATACATATTTGAATAGTGGGAATCTCCTGCATGGTATACAGAGCCACCATTAGTTTTCACTAAATAGTTTAATGCTAGTTCATCCATATCACGAACAGGTTTTCCTTTTAATGATTCCTCTGGATCATCAACTGTCAAGAGCATTGTACGGTCAAATGATTCTAAGCCTACAACTTCAACATCTTTAACCTTCACCGATTCATTTGGATGCAATACATGAATACGATCTTCTGGAACGCCCCATGAGATCCATTTATCGGCAACATCTTGAGGACCGACAAAAGTTGCGTTCGGGCAGTTCTTTGTAACTACTGCAGCAGTGGTTTGATCTAAGTGATCTGAGTGAGAGTGGGTCACACATAAAACATCAATATCTTTTACTTCAAATGGATCAATAACAAAAGGTTGATTACGACGGTTAGGTTGTAAATTACGTACCCCAGACATACGCATCATTTGATGGCCTTTTTTCATTTGTCCGGAACCAATCGTTTGTTTTCCTGTTTGATTCCACATATCGATAACAACATTAGTCCCTTGATCTGATTTAATCCAAATCCCCATATTTCCTAACCACCACATAGATAGGGTATTTTCTGGAACCTCAGCATTAGCAATTTCTTCATTTAACCAAGTTCCCCATTCAGGAAAAGTGTTTTTGAGCCACATTTCTTTAGTGATCTCATTAATATTCTTAGCAAAGTTAGCCATAAGGTATTCCTCCTAATTAATTTAATTTCCTTTGTTTACATGTTCATTATACGAATAAACAAAAGCGCTTACAACATATTATATGATCTTTTGCTTATTTTATGTTTGAATTTACGTTTTATTAATCTGTTTTAAATCTTTTTAAAAGTGTATGTTAATATATTATTAAATAGTTATCGAAAGGAGGATCAGTAATGAAAAATTCAATAGAAGAGATACAAAAACGACATAATAATATAGAGAAATTACTAAAATCTTCTCCTAATTCTGGAATCAAGGTGAGTGATTTAGCAAAAAAATTTAATGTTTCTACAATGACCATTCGAAGAGATTTAAATAAAATGGAAAAAATGGGTATTATAAAAAAGCACCATGGATATGCTATAATTAGCTCTAATTATGATTTTCATGACAGCAGCCCCACTAACTCAAATATTGAACGAATAAAAATATCAATAGGTGAGATGACAGCAAAATTCATTAAAAATGGTGATACTGTATTCATAAATACTTCATCTACTGCTTTATACGCATTGGATTTTCTTTCAAATAGAGAAATTACAATTGTTACTAACAATTTAAAAATTCACGAAAAAATACATAAAGAGTCCATTAACCCTGCTTCTAGCGCTATATTAACTGGTGGTGAACTTCGTCTTCCCAAAGAAGCGTTGACTGGTCAAATTGCAGAAGAAGCTATTTCTAAAGTATTTGCAAATGTTGCTATTGTTGGATGTTCAGGTTTTAGTTTAATAAATGGAGTTACGACGAGTAATGCCAATGAATCAAAAATTAATCGTTTAATGGTTGAAAAAACAAATGGATTAGTTATACTTGTTGCAGATTATAGAAAAATTAATAATGATTCTAATTTTTACGTATGTGGTTCTGAAAATATAGACATACTGATAACTGATGAATTTTGCGATAGTATGGCTATAAAAGAAATCGAAGAGTCAGGTATACAAGTAATTACAGTAACAGTTGATTCTAACATTTCAAAAGAAGAAATCGACCAACATTTCACTTAAATACATATTTATTTAACACATCGACATATTTACTCCTTAATTATTACTAAATACAGATATAAAAATAAAATTTCTATACAATAATTTATTAAAATAGTATATTTATAAAATTTAGGTATTGATTATTTAGCATTTTCTCCTAAATAGAAAAAATCTAATTTAGGAGAATTTTTATACTATTAAATAAAAAATAAACATAAAATGTATAATTTTTACTTAATATTCAACAATATCAATAATTTCCTATTTTTTTCATAATTTTTTAGGGCTCTATAATAATTGGTGCTGGTGAAGGCCATAGGCTCTTCATTGGCACATTTTTTGATATATAAAAGCTATGGAATGCCTATACTGAAAATACAAACCAAAACACAGAAAGGCGGATTCCATGACCCAGTGCAATTGTATACAAAATCTCTTTAATATAAAAGATAAAAATATAGAATTAAAAGAAAAAGTAGTAGACGAGAAAAAAGGAGACGTTTTCCATAAAATTATTTTTTGAAAATTAACCGATCAGCCTACTCATTGCCCACACTGTGGTCACACAAACGAAGCACATGCAGATATCGTTTAAAATGGTTTTTATTCAAGTGAAATTCTTCTCAATACTATCAATGGCAATCACCCGGTGACATTACGTCTTACGAAACAACGTTTCCTATGTAAACATTGCCGAACAACTTTTAATGCGAAACCTCCTTAAGCGAACAGGTTATGGCTATCCATTTACGCACAAGAATATTTCTGATTCCTCGATTAGTATGTAATCAATTTGACCTACGACCAATCACTTTTTAATAGGAGTCTAGTCCTTCTTTTCTATATTTCATCGATTCGCCACAGGCTTCTTTTTCGCCTGTGGCAGACTTCTTTCATTCTAGCGACTTTCACTGCATATAAAAAATGGTGTCCATGAAGAACGACAGCTCTCATTAACACCATCTCTTATACAATTATAATAAAGCATTGTATTAGAACTAAACTTTGTAAATTAATTTATTTTATGATATCAAAATATCTCTTGGAATAATGAAAAATGTTACCTTTTATCCCCATTAAAAATTTATATTATTTAAAATTATAATTATTAATATGACTTTACTGTTCGAAAACCTAAATTACTTGATGTCGTGTCTTTACGTACTCCATTCCTTCCCGCAATTCTATTCCTATTGCAATATGAAGGATGACATAAAAATGAGCCACCTTTCATAGCACAATAATCAAAACCCTTTTCTACACAAGTATTCCAGAACTGCTCGGAAGTTACCGAATTAAATTCATTTAAATCAATTTTAGGTGGGTTACAGCATAACTCCCAAACATTACCGATCATTTGATATAAACCAAATTGATTGCTTGGATATGTGTTAACTGGTGCTGTGCCCAAATATCCATCAGCAAGTGAATTATATACAGGAAAATCACCTTGCCAAACATTACACATGTACTTTCCATTTAATGTTATATCATTTCCCCAAGGATATTTGTCATAATTTGTTCCACCTTTGGCTGCTATTTCCCATTCTGCTTCAGTAGGTAGTCTTTCTCCTGCCCAAATACAATATGCAATGGCATCCTCTAGAGAAATATGCACCACAGGATGATCCATCCTTTTTTCAATATTAGAATCTTCTCCCTCAGGAGATTTCCAATAAGCCCCCTTTATTTCTAACCACCAAGGTAAATCTTTTATATGAACAGCTTTATTTTTTTGATCTTCGGAACATAGGGAGTGAAAAACATATGAATACCCTTTTTTTTCCGCAATAGTTGTATACCCTGTACTATCTACAAATTTTGAAAACTCTAGATTAGTTACTGTATATTTTGAAATTTGAAAACTATTCGAATAATAATATATATTTGGAGTTTCGACATCTGTTGCTAAGCCTATATTTTTATCATCTGTACCAATTCTATAAAAGCCCTCATCTATAGAAATCATATTTAAACTCCTTTCTATTCATAATAGTCCTCTATTCCCAATCTCTCATACTGTTCCATAGGAGCATCATTTTCTTTCATTAGCTTGACTAATTTATTTATCATATTTTCTTCTAATGTTTTATTTTTTAAATTATGTAACTGTTTAGGATCTTGTTGCAGATCATATAGAAGGTTTCCAAATGAATTTACACCATATTTATCTTTAGCAGGAACTTTTAACACCTTCAGTCCCTTTGTAAAACTGAATCCATCAACAAATTCAGCGTTTTTTAGTTCTTCAACCCCATAGGCATTATGTATATAGGAAGGCATTAAAGTATAATTATAAATATGATTTTCTTTTCCTTTTTCAGCAGCTCTCATATAAACATACCTACCGTCAGTAACATTTACATGACCGCTAAAGACGCCATATAAAGCAGCTTCCCTAATCTCATCATCATCCTTTAGGACATCTTTTAACGACTTACCTTCCATATCTTTAGGAATATCAATATTAAAAAACTCTAAAATTGTCGGTGCCCAATCAATAAATTGGACTAAAGATTTTCTCGTCTCATTCTTAATGTCCAATCTAGGATCATAAATAAATAGAGGAGTATTGGCAACTTCATTAAAATATGGAGCTTGATTCTTTCCCCAATAATCGTGCTCAGTTAATAAAAAGCCATGATCAGTTCCAACTATTAATAGAGTATCCTCCCATAAATTTATTAGATCCATTAAATCTAAAAGTCTACCTAGTTGCATATCACACATTGTAAGGGCTGCTTTATATTTATTTATTACATGACTAATTTCTTCTTCTGATTCACCTTTGACTTTTCCTCTAGGCCAGTCAAAATGTCTTCCCTTATACTCATCATTATATTTTTTCATATAATGATCCATAACAAGAAATGGTTCATGTGGGTCGAATGTTTCAATTTGTAAAAGCCAATTATCTTCATCAAAATTTTCCTTAATAAAGTCAATTCCCAAATCAAAAACTTTCATTAGAGGTTGATCATTATCATTCTTAATATATTCTCGATTTACCCAATCACTTCGCCAGCCACTAGAAACGCTAGTACCTGCTTGATTCGTAGGAGTGTATGCATTTTCAGGTATATATGGGTCTCCAACTTTTCCTTTCCAGTGATCCCCTTCTCTACCTCTTACCACTTCCCAAGATGAATATTTGGTATGGAAATTACCTCCACCTTCTTCCCAATAATGAATATGATTACTTATTAGGTGGCTGTATATCCCATTCTTTTTCAATATTTCAGGCATAGAATCATCAAAAGGTTCCAGAGGTCCCCACTCCTTATGTAAGAAGTTTTTTCTACCAGTATGCAATTCTCTTCTTGCAGGTATACATGGCATACTTGAAACATAACTATTTTCAAACTTTATACTTTTTTTTGCTAATCTTTCAAAATTTGGTGCATATACATCTTTTGCACCATAGCATGGTAAAAAATTTTTATTCAAGCTATCAAATAACACAACTATTGCTTTCATGCTTTTTAATCTCCTTTTATAAGTTCAGGATATTTTTCTTCCACAATATCTTTTATTTGCTTTGCTATTCCATCTCCATCCATTATATTTTCGACTTCAATAATGTCTTGCTCTGGAAATGAATCAACATTAACAATATTTATTAATTTCTTATTTACTGCTACAATATCCGCCCAATTGGAATAACTCGAAGCTTCACCTGCTGCAGTATGTTCAACTTCGCTAGGAATACCTAATTTATCTAGTCCTTTTTTAACTAGCATAGCGCTCATTGCACTACTTCCTACACCATATCCACATACAAAAATTACTTTTATTAATTCTTTAGTCATCAAATATACCTCCACTTTATCCTAACCCAAACACTTTAGCAACAAATCTCATTATTTCTGTAATAAATGGAACTACTGTAGCCCAGTCAAACATTCCTGTCCATCCGATGCTATTACCAACACCTGATATTAATATTGCCCAAACGGTACCTAAAGTCTGAATAATTCCCAGTAAGAATGTACAAATAATAGTAGATTTATACCCACCATATTTATTAGCAACTACACCTATTGGTCCCCCAGAAAAGAATAAAGGTACAAATCCTGGTAAAACCATTATTGGACTCTTAAAAAGAACTAAAAGTCCCATTGTAAATACAGTTCCCAGTGTTGTAAAAATAAATCCTAGTGTTGCTGCATTAGGTGAAAAAGGCAATAAAGCAGCTACATCAACAGCTGGAACTGCATTGGGAATTAATCGTTCTTGAATTCCCTTAAAAGATTGGTTTATTTCGCCGACAAGCATTCTTACACCTTGGAGTAGAATTACCATATACATAGAGAACTGTAATCCTAATTTAATAATATAAATTAGCCAATGTTCTTTTCCCGCTAGTTCCTGAACGTTAGGGATACCGATAGATAATAAGAACCCCCCAACAAATATTGTCATTATGATGGCTATAGCAGTTACATTATGATCAAAAACTCCTAACCACCCAGGTAAACTTAATTTCTCAGCATCTTCTTTTTCCGGATCTCCAAAAAACCGTCCTATTTTACCAAAAAACCAAATCCCAAACATTTGATTATGCCCAATTGTAAAACCAGCATCATTTGTAACGTGATTAATAGTTTTTATAGGCAAAGTTGTTCCATACGCCCAAAATATACCTAGGATTATACCGGCTACTATTGAACTTGTTAATGTTCCAAATCCAAAAATATATATAACTAACCATAGGAATGCTTGTGCATGTGCAACCCCAGTATTCCCTGTTAAGAAAATACCTTTAGCTTTTGTATATTTGCCGAAGAATACAAATAATAAATTAACAAAAAAAGCAATAATAAATACATATCCAACAAAACCAAATCGATCACCTAATAACTCCTGAGTTGCAGACCGCATAGCATAGGGATCCATAAGGTAACCTGTTATACCATAATGAGAGCTCACAGCTTCAACAATTGGCTTAAATGTATTTGAAAACATTGATCCACCAAAAAGAATGAGTAATAAACCAACCATAGCACTGACTGTGCCGGTAATAGTTTTTACAGCTCCACTTTTACTTAATAAGTATCCAATAAAAACTAATAGTCCAATAACTATAACAGGTTCTAACAATAACGCTTGTAAAAATTCTAATATTTGCATGTCCTTAACCTCCTCATCTTTCTATAAAACATTTTATTAGAATTTGAATGCGCTTACAAAGATTTATATGTTTAGTTTATAAATTTCAAACATTTTATGTTTATTCAAACACTAAATATGTCACCTTAATCTTTTTTTAACCAAAATAACTATTATAATATAGTAAGCGTTTCCAAAAGATAAATTTAAGTACAGAAAAGATAGGGGTTTTTAACTTGTTAATAATAGGGATACTATACATGATAATTATTCTAATCGCTAATACTATTGGTTCTATATCTGGAATGGGGGGAGGTGTTATCATAAAACCAATGCTTGATTTTATTAATATTCATAGTCCTAAAGAAATTTCTTTTTTTTCAAGCTTAGCTGTCTTCACTATGTCAATAATTTCTACAAGAACACAAATTAAAAATAATAACTCTTTTTCGTGGAATATGATATTTAAAATAGCCATTGGTTCTATTTTAGGTGGAATATTAGGGCAATATACATATACTTATTTATTAATAATGACAAACAATGAAAATTATATAACAATAATACAAGTTATATTAACAATTATTTCATTATTATTTTCTTACTTGCATTCCATGAATATATGGGAAAATTTCAAATTACATAATACAATATCATATTTACTTTGTGGACTTTTATTAGGGTTCTTAGCTAGCTTTTTAGGAATCGGTGGCGGTCCAATTAATGTTTCATTACTTATGCTGATGTTTAATTTTCCAATTAAGCGAGCTACAACTTATTCGATATGCATTATCTTCTTCTCGCAATTATCTAAATTAGTCACATTTTTTATTACATCTAGTTTAATAGATATTGATATTTCAATGATTCCCTTTATCATTTTTGCAGCACTAATAGGTGGGAAATTAGGTGCAGTTATATCTAATAAAATATCTGAAAATAAGATAAAATATTTATTTAAAATTATTATACTTTTTGTTATATTTATAAATATTTATAATGCTTATCAAATATTATCATAATGTATCACCACTTTTATGAAACTTTAATGAAAATACTTCCTTCTTATTATCGATATCTTGATACAAAACATCCCGCGTTTTGAACTTATATTAATAAAATGAGCGATTTTAATGACAGAAATTTTTTAATAGTTTACAATAACTCTTCAATGTAAAAAATAGATATATAAAACTATATTAACGTGATACGTTGTATATTGTCACAGAAATAAAGCTGCTATCATATTTAAAATATGCAATACAAATCAAGAGTTTTTACAAAATCATACCTTCCTTTATATAAAACTAAGTGAATCTTTTATTCTTATGATGAGTTAAATACATTTTAAAATGTAAAAAGAGAGCATCATTACCGAACTTATTACTTCATTAAAATATACAGAAATGCTCGATATAAACGTTATAACTGAAACACGTTGTGAGATCGATGTTCATTAGGAATAGATTATTTATTGTATTTTGCATACAGTTTATAATACTGACACCTAAAAAAATATATCAAATTTCTGGAACATATACCCACAAAGACTTGCCGCCCTTGTTTGGAAAAGCATAATTTTTTCACTTATTCGGTTCTATGTCAAATAGTGTTAATAAGAATTCTAATAGGGTTCTTTGTCAAATACTGTTGATGAGAATTTTAATTGTTAATGTCATACCTCAAAAAGGTATGGCATTTTATTTGCAGTGATAATCGCCAGAATAAAATAGTCTGCCACAGTCTTCATTTTCACCTGCGGCGAATCAATTAGATTAAAAATAAACATGTTTAAAATAACCAATGGAATTCAGAAGAGAGGAACTATTACTCTTCTGAAAAGGTGATTAGTCGTGGGTCAAATTGATTACATACTAATCGAGAAATCAGAAGTATTCTTGTGCGTAAATGGTCAAAACGTTGATAGACATAACCTGTTCGCTTAAGGAGTTTTGTTTCGTTATTCATTCCTTCTATTTCTGTATATGAAAGAACGGCCAATTGCTGTAGATGAATGTCTGAATAATAACTAGCAGGTATACCAATACGAATCAGGCGACTGACAAAGTCTAAGGCAACACTAGAAGAGGTTCCGATCCCATAAATACTCACACGTCTGGCTGACACAATTTTTTGTATAGCTTCCTCAAAATCTTGATGATCTAATAAATTTAAAGTTTCTTGCATTCCACGTATGGACTTGTTCACTACCATTTCGGGAACATCACTCAAGGAATCATTTGGAGAAAAATCCAGGTTAACACGAGAGGTTTTCTCAGAACCATTCTTTTGATTTTGTTGTTGGCCTGTTTCTAATAGAATCGACTTCTTAAACTCACTAAAACCAGAGTAGCCAATCGCATGAGTAAAGCGAACTACACTAGGAATACTGACTCCTGATGCAGCCGCCAGGTCTGATAATGTATTATTAATTAGTTAGTCAGAATGATTTAAAATATAATCAGCTACTTTTCTTTGTGACTTAGGCAAATGGTTATACTTTTGCTTAATCAGTTCTGCTATGCTAGTTTCCATAAATACATCTCCTTAGTGAAGCATTCCCGATAAAATATATTATAGCAGAAAGCATTTCCTGGCAAAAATATAAACAGTAGTCATAATATTGTATATTATTAACGGATAAACTTGGCTCGCTTCTCGTCTCCAAAAAGCTTATAAATTTCTTGCCTTCCCTCCCCTCTTCCCGTATCATTGTTATATATACCACGAGGTGATCACATGAACAGTAAAAAAGACCTTATCCGCGTTGCCAAATCATACTACTACCACAATCTCACCCAGGAAGAGATTGCTGACCAAGAAGGCATTTCCCGGATTAAAGTTTCTCGTATGCTCAAGAAAGCCCGTGACATGGGCATTATTACCGTCGTCGTCAATGACACGCCTAACTACGAGCACGTGGAGCGCATCATTAAAGAAAGATTCCAACTCAAAAACGTCATGGTTACCGATATCCATAACCATGACGTTCGCGCCTCTTTGGCCCAAATGGCGGGCAATTATTTAAATACCATTCTAGCAGAAAATGACATCATCGCTGTCGGTTGGGGGCAAACCCTCCAAGAATTAACCAAGCACTGCTATGGCAACCTCAATAAAAAAGCCCTCTTTACCCCCCTAATTGGTGGCCACGGGGATAAAAACTTCAACCGTCACTCTAATTCCATTGCTAACCAGTTGGCCGAGAACTACCTAGCCAAATCAGCCACAATCCTAGCCCCTGCCTTTGCCCAAAGTCAGGTCGCTGCGGATATGTATATGCATGACCCCAACGTCCTAGCGACCATCGATAAGACTAGCCAGGCTAACCTCGCCATTTTCAGTATTGGTAACCCTAACGACGAAGAAAATAACATCATCTCCACAGGTTACCTGTCTGAAAAAGAAACTGCCCTCATCAAGGAAAGTGATACTGCTAGCGATATTGCCTCGATTATCTTTCTGAACCAAGAAGGGAATGAAATCCTTCAAGAATTAGAGGAACGTCGGATTAGTGTCTCTCAAAAAGCTTTCGCTCAAATTGACCGTAAAATTTGTATCGCAGGCGGGAGAAAGAAACATATCAGTATCCTCTCTGCCATCAAGAGTCAGTATATTGATGAATTAATTACCGACATTGATACCGCACGCTTTCTGTGTGAAAACATTTAGCTAGTTAATCCATCGCCTATACCCATCCAATAAACAGGCCTATGATAAGTCAGAAGCTTATCATAGGCCTGTTTCATTTTCTATTAGTAAAATTTTAATCACTAAACAATCACATCAAACCTAAATCGCAGTCCAGCCACCATCAACACCCACAATTTGACCGGTCACATAAGTGGACTCGTCGGCAGCTAAGAAAACCACGGCACTGGCTAATTCGCCAGGCTTACCTGGGCGTTTCATCGGGGTTCTAACTTCAATAAAGTCACTCATCGCTTCCATAGCTTCGGCGTCGTTAGCTTCAGACGCGAAGAAACCGGGGGCGATCGCATTAACGGTCACACCAGTGGTTGCCCACTCTGTTGCCGCTGCCCGGGTAAAGTTAACCACCGCACCCTTAGCAGCAGCGTAGTCAATAATTGGTAACTCTGGCAAACCTCCGAAACCAAGGATCGATGCCACATTGATTATCCGGCCATAGCCATTATCAACCATCTTGGCCCCAAATTCACGGGTCATGTACATCATTCCGTCCACGTCAAGGTTGAAGGTCTTGTGCCAAGCTTCATCGGTAATTTCCGTTAGTGGGGCATTATTTCCTCCACCCGCATTATTGACTAAGATATCCACCTTACCAAACTTATCTAAAATCGCTTGGTGGCTCTCCTTAATCGATTCAGGATCGGTCACATCCGTCGAAATGGGGAAAATTTCTGCACCCGTTTTCTTTTCAATCTCTTTGGCTGCTTCATCAAGCACTTCTTGCCGCCGGGATAGGATCGCTACCTTAGCCCCTTGACTAGCTAGAGCTGTCGCAAATTGCTTACCAATTCCGGTCCCGCCACCAGTTACTACAGCCACACGATTCGATAAATCAAACATTGACATTCCTCCATTCAAATTTTCTCTTACAGTTTCATTATAAGGAAAAATAGTTTAGAAAGCGATTACAAACCGTTGTATCTAAGTCTCTATTGCTCAACATAAAAAGCAGCCCCTCAAGGCTGCTTTCCTTCTCCCTTCCTAACTACGCCCTAACATCCTGTGCTAAAATCCAACCAATGGGAATCCCGCGGTTACTTAATAAATAAGCCCAGTCACTTTGCGGGTGATTGATCTGCTTGCGCTCCATCACGGCAAAGACCTGGCCCTTGACCCAGTCAGCAATACTTTGCCCCGTTTGCCAGTGAGTGGCCTGATCATCGACCCGAACCGTGCTCCCTACGGCTACCACTTCAGCGCCCTTTCCATCCTTAGCACGCTGAGCCACTAAGCGGTTGACCTGGTCTTGAACCAGCTGGTAGTCATAGCCCGCCGCCTGCAAACGTCGGACCCGTTCAGCCCCATTGCCCCACTGACGCGCTAAAACTTCACGAGCCAACTGGTCCACCGTCTTCTCGGCACGGCTGAGCAGGCGACCGTACTTAGGCCGGGCATAGCCCTTGATCCGCCAATCATTCCAAACAAAACGGTTCCTAGCCACCCGGCGACTGGCATTGCCCTCAATCGTGGTCATCGTCGAGCCGGTAACAGTTTCTACAAAACCAATATGGTCCGCAAAGCCACCCCCATCCCAGTCAAAGCACACAATATCTCCCGGCTGAGGATAAACACGCCCCAGCCAAATCCCCAAACCAGCAAAGACATGGATATGGCGTTGAACTCCGCACTCCCGACCAATCAAAGCCGTAGCTCCCGCTTCATCAGCCACGGCAGTCACAAAAATGTCACACCAGTCATCACTATATTTAGCGACATAACCCACCGGTCGTGGCAGAACGCGATTATAGCGGTCCACCATGTCGCGATGGGCCTTGGACCCCATGGTCATGCCCAGGTACTTTTGAGCAGTTTTAAGCACTTGCTGTGCGGTAAGCATGGCCGCCACCTCCCTTGTGGTAGTCCTCACTCGACAATTGCAAGATGGACCCTAGAAAAACCGCCAACAAATTCAAAGTCACTACCGCCAGATCGGTCCCTACCAAACCATAAGCTTCCCCCAGTCCCTTCACTAAGACGCTCAAGGCCGGCATAAAGACCAAGGCTAGCCACTTCAAGCGGTCATAGGCTCTGATTACTTAAACGCATTCCTCACTCATCTCCTTTACCCAATCCACTAAGTGATTTAACTTCTTATCCACCGCCTGGAAGCGAAAGGCCGTCTCCATTAAGGTGTTTTCCACCATTTGAATCCGGTCCTTGAGGGCTTGTTGCTGAGTCTTTTGCTGGTCCAGCTCTTGAGCCATCACGTCTAGACGAGTGATCAAACGCTGAATTGCCGTAATTAACTGGATGATTTTACTGACTAGGGTGATAATGGCCACCAAGGCACTGGCCCAACCGCCCATCTCGATCACTGTCATGCCCCCACTCCTTTCTCCTTCTGATTTTATTTCCTTTTTTTCCTATTTAACTTATTTCTATCTCATAAAAAAAGCCCCGCTAAGCAGGGCTTGGGAGGTCAATCCCTTGGTTAGGCTTCGACTTGGTAAATATCTGTCACTGTCCGGCGTACATAACGGGCACCAGTTGCCACTGCATAGGGATCAAAACCGTCTTCATTCAAGAAGATATTGGCATCAACAATCGCTGCTAAGGCTGCTTGAGCCACTTCAGCCGACACATCTTCTTTGGGTTCTTTAATGGTAACTTTCTTAGATTTGCCTTCTTCGGTCTTGAACAAAAGCTCTAAATTGAAATTTTCTTGGCTTGGCATACTTTTTCCTCCTTACTTTTCATCTACTGACTTAGACATAGACATGACGGCAAACGGTTTCCACTTCCGTTACCGGATCCTTGGTCAAACTAGCCACCGCATCGCGCACAGCATAAATCGCTGCCAGGTCAGGCTTTTCCACTAGATCATTAAAGGTGGTCTTCATTTCCTTATCCGTTTCAAAATTGGTCACCTTAACCACTAACTTGTTATCGATAAATTCTTGCATTCCAATCACTCCTTTTTTTCTTTAGTAGCTAGCTACACCCTATAAACGAATTAAGAAAGGTAAAGTGTTACTCGGAAAGTTGATTATATTAAAAAAAACATCAAAAAAGCCCACCCCAGGGTGAGCCAATTTATTAACCGTATTTAACATGCATCTTAATCTTCTAGTAATCCCTTCAAGGGCTGGAGGCGCTGAGCCAGACGTTTTTTCCAGGCGTAGATGGTTTTTCGGGCTACGCCAAAGGAACGAGCGATATCAGTGATCGATAAATCCGGCTCTGCCAAGGCCAGGGTCAGCTGGTAGTCACGCTCTGATAAGCTGGCTTGGGCGGCCTGGAGGAAGTCCACTGCCCCCGCTTCACATGCTTCTCCTTGTGAAGAAGTGGAATCTGCCAGTAAATCTTGATGTTCGGATAAGGTCAGCTGAGGCAAGCGCTCTGTCTGACGCAAGAGGTCCAGTAAAGACCAGCGCAAGTAACGGCCAGCATAAGCGACAAAACGGTAGCGGTCTTGGCCCAGAGGCTTACCCTCGAAGCGTTCAGCCACATCCAAGAGTTTGAGTCGTAATTCTTGGGCATAGTCCTGGTAGTCGCCGTGGCACTTTCTAATATTTAAGTCCGCCAGGGTCTTGTGGATCAAGGCTTCAAATTCACGCAACAAGCGGTCGGCATATAACTTATCAAGTAACATTCTGTCTTCCTTTCTTGCTTCATCGCACAGGCTTCATCACAATCTTTGAAAAGGGCAAGCTCCCCACTTTAATCCGTAATACCTTCATACAGGGCCATCACGAGGACCGCTAACGTACTACACAGGAGTAAGGGGACGATCATCCCAAAGGACACCAGAAAGCCCCGTAACTGAAAGAGTAAAATCGCTAAAACCGCTACAATAAAATCTTTAACCCATTGCCGCATAATCCATCTCCTCCGTATTCAACCAAGCAGTCACCCGCTTTTCCAGACAGTCCTTTAAATCTAGCTCCCACTCTGCCGCTGCCTGCCATAAATGGCCCACTAAGTCACTTAAAGCGGGCGTCAGATCGCGGTCAAAGCTAAGGTCCAAGGCCAAATTCGTAAAGGCCTGGGCCAGGGGTGGTAAATCATCCCGACCTTCTGTGCTTAAAGCCTCGACGCGGGCATAGGAATCCGCCATCATCACTAAAGCAATATAGCAATCCGCCAGCGCCACTTGCACTTGACCAAGGTCTTGGCTTCGGGCTTGGTCCAAGAGGGCAAACTTGGTCAATACCAAGACACAATGGTCATAAGCATCCAACAAATCAAAACCATAGAGACGGTTGTAATGTTCAATTAAATGTATGCTATTTTGTAAAGTCATGGTTACTCCTTTTTACTCAATATTCATTCACTTAGGACAAAGGAAAAAGCAATGGCAGAGCGCCTTGTCCTCTGACCCAACCACTAAGCAAAACCTTGCCAACAGCCAAAGTGCACCCATCAAGGTGACTGTCCGGACAACTCTCCATAGTCCCCTCCACTCAGTTAACCTGGCTCTTGAACCAAGCAGGTACAATCTCTTGGTAACCAGTCTTTTTCTGGACTTTCGCTTGGAGCTTTTTCTCGTCCTCACTAGTAGTCGGTAGGTCTTCCAAGCGGTAGATGTGGTCCTTATCCCAGCGCTCTAAAATCTTAAAGTAATAAGACAAAGGGTGCTTGGCTGCCTTAGCCCGGTAGAGGGCTTCTTCGAGGAGCTTGTCATCAAAGAGCAGGCAATAAGCCTTTAACTTCTCCAAGTCAGCCTCGGGCATGGCTTCATTAAAAAGAATCTGGTAGCGATTTTTGATCCGATCGAGGACCTGCTGTTCATAGTCATCCTGGTAGGGCGGTTTTTGAAGCTTGAGAGACAGGGACGACTCGTCCGCCGACTCTTCATTGTTCTTTTCATCCCCACTCTCTTTATCACTCTCACCCCCTTCCTCCTTCTTATCGCCCTCGGCCACATAACGGCGTTTTTTAATCTCCTTGACGAAAAGTTGCATGATGGCCTGGTCCACCCGCCGGTTAGACTTCAACCAGAAATCACACATAGCGTCAAAGGTGGCTTCGATCAAACTGCCGTCCTGGACGAGGGCCAATTCCTTCTCCAAGAGATCCATGACTGGCCGCCCACCCACAAAGATGGAGTAGGACAGGGAGTGTAAGAGGGTCACTTCCTGCTGGGCGTGAGAGTAAGCAATCTTCTTAAAGTCCTGGCTAAAACGCTTGAGTAAGGATTCCACTTGGTCCAGACTAAAGCCGGTCTCAAAGGCAATCAAACGCTTGGGCAAACTATAAATCCCCACCTGGCTACACTTGGGATTGGTCATTAGATATAAGGCAAAATAACGTTCTTCCTGGCTATAATGGTCCAAAGCTTCGAGCGACCGCCAAAAGCTGGTTGGCACCACACGTCGTACTGTCATGAATACCTCCTTATGAATCAATCGGCTGACTGCTTTTAAGTCTTGAGAAATCACCCGGCTATCAATAAGAACTGACTGCTTTCTCAAAAACTTAAAGTCCTCCTTGCACTACTATTTTTCTTGTGACTGAAAGGTTATTTCTTAACTATGCAAAAGATGACACTTTCTGGCCACTATTCCTATTTGCTACATGTTCTGATTACACCATCCTCCTCCCCTGCTAAATCCCGGGCTGCTGCCAACGAAAAGAGCTCACTGACTTTTTTTATTTTTAAACATATTATATGCAATAGAAAAAAGCAAGGCTTTTTATAATATTTTGCATAAATTCTAATCCTATGGTATATTCATATTTCGATAATATTTTTCTATTTCTACAATCTGTAGCATCATCAGCTAGGAGTCTACTCAGGGTAGAATTTCCTCAGGGGAACTTTGATGAAAATTTTTCTGACTATTTAACACACGTCACGTGTTATTTTTCTCATTTAACAATTCTGACGAGTATTTCCTCCCCTTTTTCGGTATAATATATAAAAGTTAAAAATGCCTTTTGGAAAGCAGGCTTTTCCACGACGTTGGAAAAAGTGACTGAGCCTTTCAAAAATAAGTAAAATGAAAAAACTGCCATCTTGCAAGAAGCAAAGGAGGAATGACCATGCTTACACTCGCCCAACGCCTCAAATCAGCGCGGGAGGCGGCCGGACTGACTATCGAAGCCGTCAGCGAAAAAATTGGTAAGTCGGTATCCACCGTCTGGCGCTACGAACAGGGCAAGTCGGAAGTCAACCAAGACACCTTGACCAAGTTAGCCAATCTCTACGGGGTTTCCGAACTCCACTTACGGGGCTTTTCGGACATGAAGAGCGCCGACGTCATTGAAGTCCCCGTCTATAAGAAATACAAAAAAGGCAAGCTCAAAGCCGCTAAGAAAAAGCACTTCTTTGAACTCGCCAGTATGGGACTCCCCAATGAGGAAATCTTTGCGGTGAAAATTAACAATCCCGCCATCCAGTCCCCCCTCAGTAAAAAGGACTACGCCCTAGTTGACCCCTTGGCCGATATCAAGACCGGCGATATTCTCTGTCTAGCTGATAAGGTTTCCGGCCAATTACAATTCGCCCGCTATCAATTTTATCAAGACCTTCCTCTCTACCTCCCACTAGGCGACAAAAGCCAAGTGAAGGATAGTGAAGCCTTTGAAGTTCTCGGTAAGGTCTTCGCCCACCTCGGTCGAGTATAAGAAAACACCGTTCCACTGAAGCTGATATTCAGATGGAACGGTGTTTTTATTTGGGCTATTTTGAGAAGAATGGGTTATTTCTGAGAAATAACTAATAGAACACTCATTTTATCTACTATAAGATAAGCTTTTTTGGAAAATCCGCTTAGTCCTCTTCCCAATGAAAGATTTTTGCGATGAATTTAGCTAAGGAAATACATCCTGTTGCAAAAAAGAAGGCAACGAGGCAAGTGACGACTAGGGCCAGTAAGGTGCAGACAGCAGCAAAGAAAGCCTTGCCCAACTGCCGATAAAGGGGGGCGGGATTCTTTAGGGTTTTCGATTCGGCCTGCTTGAGGTCGGCTTGCATCAGTGAACTATTGATTTCACTTTGATGATTAGAGTCCTGGGCCACTTCCTCATAGGACTGGGTCAGTGAACTGGGCACTTCCTGCTGGTGGGCCCGGTAGATTTGACCGGCCACAGCATTAAAGCTGTCAAAGGCGGCCTGGTCGTAGTTATTGACGTTGTGGTAAATATCATTATCATACTGGTCAACGACTGCCTCAATCTCTGGATTAGTCAGCTCGTCTTTCAAGCCTCCACCAATTTCTAAATGCAAGTAAGGGTTGTCCACGCTGGTTTCTCTGGGATAGCTGACGTCGGTTTTAAAGAGGAGGAGGGCCCATTCATTGTCAGGGGTAGCCGTCATTCCCCACTGACTGGCCAGGGTCTGGCTATACTTTGACCGATTGACATTTTCAGTTCGGGGTAGGACAACCACGGCGAGCTTGGCCTGGGTTAATTCCTCCAACTTGTAGCCCTCAGTCATAATGTGCTGGGTGGTGAAGTCATTCAAACGCTGGCTATAGTCGGACACGTAATATTCTTGGCTAACCGCTGGATAATCCGGTTGCCGGTAAGTCCGAAAGGTAAAATAATACATGGCAGTAATTCCTAAGAGAATCGCCAGCAGGGAAAGCTCACTCGAGCAACTGATTAATTTGGGCTTTCTCTTCTCATTTTTCATTTTTCTATCCTCGCCTAGTGCTTTTTCTTTTATTATATGCTATTTTATCTTTACACGCTTTGCTTTGGCTTTTTATGAGAACTTTATTAATTAATAAAGTTAATTTATTAATTAGTTAATTTAGATTACTCCTTCTTTAAAGCAGGCTGGCTAGGGTTATTCTAAATTCATGAGTAATACAAAAAACGATTCTTAGACCACTAGCTAGGCGGTTTAAGAATCGTTTTTATTGATTAGGTCACTGGAATGAAGACCCCAATTTACCAGGAGATTAGGCGTTTTTATTGCTCAACATCCACTTCAATTGAAGCGATTGGGGCGAGCGGTGTCGTATACTTTGGTACATAATCAATTTTTAATTTTTTGGGTCTGATGTCCACATCATTGAACTTGTAATAGCCTTGTGAATCCGCTGATTTGCCAGGGGCGACTTCAGCAGCATCCGTTTCTCGATCAATACATTCCAATATATAACCTTCTTCATCGTATACCACGAAATCAGAGGGTTTTACGACAAAATTTTTCGGAAGATCATCGTTTTTATAACTGTAATCAATGACAATCGTTCTCCCAGCATAATACTCATTATTATACAAATCGCTAGGCAAAATTTCCCGATTATCTCGAGCTGACTGAATGGTTAATGAGGCCTTATCGCCAGCTTCAGTTTTTAAAACGACTTCCTCATTGGCTTTGTTAATCGTTTGGCTATCTTCTATAAAATTTCCCTCTTCTGGTTCTGATATTTTTGGAGATTTTTTTGATTTTTGTGATGCTTTTGTTTTTTGTGATTCTTGCGACTCTTGTGAGGCGACTTGAGGGGAAGTCTCTGAGGGATTTTCATTAGAATGACCACCACTAACAATAGCGAGCAATAATAGAATGGCTAATAGAATAATCGCCCAGATATACCACTTCTTATACCAAGCTTTTTCCTTTACTGTTTGACGTACTTTCTCCTCTTCACCATTAGACGGCTGATTGTTAAAGTCTTTATTTTCTTGGTCCATACTAAGTCTCCTTCCATCCTATAAATATCTTGTCATCAAAATGACTAAATCATTTATAAATGTATGATATATAAACTTATTATAATATAAATAACCTTTATTTTAGGTAATAAATTGAAAATGATAATTATTTTTCTTAGATCATTAGTAGAAACTCTCCACGCTTCATGTCGATTTCTATACGCAGACCAGGGCGAGAGAGTTTGGATTAAGGAGTTTAGTAATGAAGCATTATTATGGTCGATATGAAAATTACTTAATAAATTTCTCAGAAAAATTATTTTACGATAATCTCTTGTTACGAAATCGTAAATTGATCCAAGAATTAAAATTTATGAAGTCTGGTTCAATTGCTAAAGTTGAGCAACTACGCATTATTAGTAAAAATAGGATCATTAATCCACGATTCTCTTCAGACGCACTACACGGGATAAAAGTTGGAGAAGAAAACATGGACACTCTAAACAATAAATTGAAAGAGATATTTATTTTTGACAAATAATTTAAACCTGTTATAGCATTAATAGAGTCTTAAGGACTAAACAATTTATAGAGCCTAAAGGGCTATGGCGGATAACTTTGGTTATCCGCTTTTTTAATATTAGCTAAAACAATCTATAGAAAGTGCGACAAAAGACAAAAGTAGCCTAGATCACTGGAACAATGGATGTAGGAGCTGGCCTATAGAACATGTTTTGATAAGAAGATTCATATTTTGCAAAAAAGCTGACATTTTACCATAGCCTTAATACGTATTTATATAAGCCTTGATTTAATTTGTGATAAATGATACCAAGTGATATGGTTAGCGGTTCTAAAATATTAGAAGATAATTACAGAGCAGTTTATGGTGTATCTTCAGGACTATACTCATACGAAGCAGTTATGGGTACAAACTCTTACCCTTCCAGCGATTGTTGTCTAAGGTATAGATAATAAGCTGCAACATCTATAAGATGTACACATTTTTAAATAAACAGATATATTAAAACCAAGAATTGTGATACGAATGTAGTAACCCCCTAAAGTTAGTTTTTATTTCTAACTTTAGGGGGTTACTACATATCATTTTTAAGAATCATTTTTATTATTCAATTAATTGAAATAAGCAGACCTATTAACTATTAGATAAGTCGAGTTTATTGCTTAACTTCAACTTCAATAGTAGCAACTGGGGAATGCTTTGTAGAATTCGTCGGAACATAATCTATCTGTATTTTTTTGGGTTTATGTTCTTTATCGGGATACATGAAATAGACTTGGGAGTCAGCTGACCTACCAGGAGCTATTTCGTCGTAACCTGTTTGCTTACTAATGCGTTCTAATGCATGACCTTCTTCATCATAAACTTGAAGATCATGAGTATTAACTACAAAATTTTTCGGAAGATCATAGTTTTTATAAGAGAAATCAATAACAACCATTCTACTAGAATCGAAATAATCACTATGATGCATATAATTAGGTATACTATCCGGATTTACGCTAGCTGATTTGATGGTTAACGATGCCTTGTTTCCATCAGCATTCTCTAAAATAACTTCTTCATTAGCCTTTCTAATCGTTTTCTTATTTTCACCTGATTCTGTCGACCGCGCTCCTTGTGTTTCTTGTGAACTTACATGAGAAGCACTCTCTGATTGATTACCATTAGAATGATCAACAGGTACAAGGGCGAGCAAGAATAGAATCCCTAATATGATGATCGTCCATATATACCACTTCTTATACCAAGGTTTAACTTGCACAGTTTGATATACTTTTCCATCCTCGCCAATGAATTGGTTATTTTTCAATTTTTTATTCTTATCGTTCATTATACTACCTTTCTAATCAATTCATATAATATTATAAAAGTTATAATATATTAGTGCAACCTCTACTATTTCTTTATTTTCTACACATCATAAGGCATAATTTTCTCGTGAATCAAATCTTTATAGCCATTACGTATTTTCTTACGATACTGCAATTTTGATTCGGGATTTTCGGTATTCGCCTTATAAGCATCGAAATCGGCTGTGTTAATCATTTCACTCTCGCCTATTTGAGTGCCTTCACGGTCCTCATCATAGTTAGCTGCGACATATTTAAGAAGATCTTCGTCAAGAAACTCTGCCTTGGCATAGTCTTCTAAGACACGTTCCTTGTAACCGTTTATTTCATTAGCTAGAATCTCATCCGTTGACTGATTTTTATACTTATCCGGACTGGCAATAATGGCTTGGAAAATGTCCCGGATCTTTTCACTTAATTCAGGTTTCCGGCGCCCAAATTCATCAATAGTTTTCTCAGCTTCATGTTTGAGTTTTTCTTTGTCTTGTTCTTCCGTCGACTCACGGTAACGATCAATGAGCAGTACGAGATAATCATAATCAATTTGCTCAGTCCGAACCGATTCAATCTCATACTCGATATCGATTGAATAGTCCTCATCAACGTCATCCTCTTCATTTATCTCATCTTTGATCCGTTCGATAAGATTATTATAGGATCCGGTATAGTCTTCAAATTCTTTACGGTCAAAACCATATTGAGCCACAAATTCATCTTCACTAAAGTCACTATAAACTTCAATCGTCTTGTAGATACTGTCAAAGCGTTGAAAGGCCTTGGCTACTCGTTTCATTTCGGCTAAATCAGTATAATTATTGAAACTCTCCGCATTGGGGACGAGTGCTCTTAACTCTTTAACGGATTCATCAAGTTCTTGCTTAGATTCTTCATAACTCGGTGCTTGAATCTGATCTTCCCCACCATTGGAATAAAGTATAAGAGCCTCTTTGACAGCTTCCTCATAGATCGCTGGCGTTTGGAAGGTGACAATTTGCCCATATTTCTTATGCTCATCAAACAAACGATTAGTTCGAGAGAAAGCTTGGATAAGGTGATGTGGTTTCATAGGTGGCCGATCTAAAAATAATGTCGACAGACACGGTGCGTCGAAACCAGTCAGTAAACGATCGACAACGATTACCAAGTCCACTTGTTCAGAACGCACCTTATAGGTATCTGACTTACGTGCCAAGCGATTATTAAGGTTTTGGTTATAAGCGTTCAAGGTTTCAAGAGAAAAATTCGTGCCAAATTCTCGGTTATAATCCGTTAGAATCTCTTTCATCGCTTCTTTACGATCTTGGGAATCGTGTTCATTATCAGATAGCGAGAAGGTTATCGCCACCTTAGGAAAATCTAAAATCGCTCGTTTTGTCGATTCATTCACAGCAACCCGAGGATGCTTACCTGCTTTAACCTCTTTAAAGAGTTTGTAATAAGCAATGGCTTTGTCAATAGAAGTTGTAGTTAAAATCGCATCATAGGTCTTACCAACCCCGTTATTGAAACCAAATTTATTTTTCGATTTATTGATAATTGAATCCACAACCTCTTCCATATGGTTGGGATGGTCAAATATAGCTGGATCTAACTGAGCTTCTTTTTCTTTCGTATCAATCGCTGCAAGGTTAGTATTCGGAAACTTGTCCGTTACCAGTTGATCGAGTTGGTATTCATCAAAGGGGCGTTTATACTCAATTTGAAAGCCTAAGACAGCCTGGTCATGCATGGCCTCTTGAACGGTATATTTATGTAAACACTCCCCGTACTGCTCTTCGGTTGTTCGAGCAAGATCGCCAAATGCATCCCGAGCATTTTCCGCAAAAAGTGGCGTTCCCGTAAAGCCGTACCAGAGTGAAGATTGGAAAAACTTTTCCAGTTCAAATTGCTTCTGTGGTGTCACTGCACGATGACATTCGTCAACAACGACTGCCAACCTTAAATCTCTTAACTTATTTAAACGTTTATTATCAGGATTTTGCTGGTAACGTTTCATCACATGATTTAATTTTTGAATCGTGGTAATCACTAAGGAACGGTCCTTAGCCGTTAAACGTTTGATCAAGTCATTGACATTGGCCGTTTCATCAACATCCACAAAATCTGCTTCAGCATAGGAGGTAAAGGCATTAGCAGTTTGTTGGTCAAGGTCTCTACGGTCAACAATGAAGATTGTCTTATCAATTGAAGCGATTTTAAGCAGGTTGCGTGCTACCTTATAGGAGGTTAGTGTTTTTCCCGACCCTGTTGTATGCCAAACATAGCCCCCCTTTTGTTCATAGCTCGCTTGTCGAATGGCCTTAATAGCATGAATTTGATAGGGACGTAGTAAAATAACTGACTTACTAGACTTGTCTAAGACGGAATAATTGGCAATCATCTCATGGGCTTCTGGGATTGAGAGCACAGAGCTTGCAAAATCTTCTAAGTTCATTACTGGTTGATTCTCTTCATCCACCCAACCCGTTAAAAACTTAGCATTCAGCTTACTATTGGCAGCAATATATTTGGTATCGACACCATTGGACACCACAAACATTTGTAACATGGAGAATATTCCATGATACTTACCAGTTTTGATGTAGCGATCAATTTGGTTAAAGGCTTTTTTATACCCTTCTGAACGATTCTTGAGTTCAATTTGAATCATAGGAATCCCATTAATCATTAAAGTCACATCAAAACGCCCATCTTGATCAAGAAAATCACGCTTTTCGCTGCGAAATTGATTAATCACTTCATAATGAGAGCTACCCCCAGCAATCTCATTCCCGTTAATCACAATTAACTGGCAAGAACCTAGCGAGGCGTCCTCACGATGAAGCTCAACTTGAGCTACCCCATTCTCACCACTTAGCCATTCTCCAGCTGCATAAAAAGAAGGAAAGTCTAATTGTGATTTAATCGACAGCTTTTCCTGGCTAGTTAAAGGGACACCATCTAACTTCGCCGTATTATTAGCTTCTAACTGTTGGAAGAAGTTACCCCAGAGGTCGTCCGCTGTCTTTAAATCCGAACGGTAGGTCCATTGCGATTCCCTTTTCGTTAGCAAATCAATTAAGCGTTCTTCCATTTGCTGCTCTTGAGTAAAAATTTTTGGCATATCATCACTATCCTGTTGCATTCTTCACTTGATACAAAATTCATTTGCTCTTCAATTCTTTATAATACTTTCAGTATAGCAAAGAAAATAAAGGCTTTCAGTGAATTTTTTTTACAGAAGAACTTCATCCGTTGAAAAATGTAATATTTTTGTTGTGAAAGCTTGATAATTTAAGAATACTTTCAAAATTGAAGACTATTACTCAAATATTTTTGGATTCAGGATAAGCTAAAGGATGTTGCCGATGTTAGAGATGGTACACATGATTCTCCCAAATATCTATCAGCAGGAATTCCATTAGTTACTTCTAAAAACGTGAGTAATGGACAAATTAATTACGATGGAGTTAACTACATATCCTTAGAGGATTATAAAAAGATCAATACTCGCTCAAAAGTTGACATTAATGATATTCTTATGGGAATGATAGGAACTATTGGCAATTTAGCACTCATCCATACAGAACCTTCGTTTGCTATTAAGAACGTGGCATTAATCAAGGATACTCAACAAATATTTTATCTTTTTTTATATTATTATCTTCAATCTCCATATATTACTAAACAGTTATTTATTAGCTTGGACGGGGGAACTCAAAAATTTATATCATTAAAGAAAATACGCAATCTGTTCATTCGAAAAACGAACTCTTTAGAACAAAAAAGGGTTAGTTACTTCTTTAAGTCGTTAGACTCTATTATTACTCTTGAGCAGAAAAAAATTGAGAAATTAGAGCTGTTGAAAGAGTATCTTTTGCAGAATATGTTTGCTGATGAAAGTGGCTATCCTAAGGTTAGATTTAGTGGTTTTACAGAAGAGTGGATTCAGGATAAGGGGAAAAATATATTCAATAAGAGAAATGAAACCAGCGATCAAAGCTATAGAAAAAATATACAATTAGAAAATATAGAGAGTTCTACCGGAAGATTGATTGGAAATACTAGTGAGGGAAACGAATCTAATTCAATATTCTACAAAGGTGATGTGCTGTATGGTCGTTTACGCCCCTATCTTAATAAATGGTGGCTTGCTTCAGAAGATGGTAATAAAAGTGGAGAAATATGGGCGTTGTACCCTATTAGTCGCATAACCAACTTATTTTTATATTTTCTTGTACAAAGTTTTACCTTTTATAAATCAGCTAATATATCTTCAGGAAGTAGAATGCCTAGGGCGGATTGGAAAATTATCACCAACCAATATTTCAATATTCCTAAACCCAAAGAACAAGAGAAGATTAGTAAGTTTATCCATAAACTAGAAGCTATTATTACTCTTGAGCAAACTAAACTCGACAATTTAAGTGCCCTAAAACAAAAACTTCTCTCATCATTATTCATCTAAAAATCAATAAAATCGCCTCTGCTAGTTAAATCAGCAAAGGCGATTTTATTTTTAATAATGGTATTTGCAAGACAGGACTTCAATGGCATCGTCTGTGACGCGATAGACTAAGCGATCTTGTCTCGTCAGCCGTCGTGACCAATAGCCAGATAGGTCATACTTCAAGGGCTCCGGCTTACCTAAGCCTTGGTATGGGTCTTCTTTAATGGCTCGCAAGAGGCGGTAGATTTTATCATAAACTTTTTGATCATTTTCTCTCCAGGCCTCGCGTTCAATCACAGACCGTCGACTCCAATGAACTTTCATCAGATCTCCTCAACTTCATAATCGCCACGATCGAGTTCATCCATGGCTTGATAGAGGTTCTCACGGTTAGCACGACTGGATAAGAGATGATAAGTCTCCATCAAACTATCGAAATCGGATTTAGCCATCACAACCACATCATTGCCGTTCTGAGATGTGACAGTATATTCAATGGCATCCTCATTAATCTGATCCATGTAATGTTTCATATTTTGCCTAAAATCACTGTAATTCGTTACTTCCATCCTTCTCACCTCATTAATATTGTACAATAACTTGTACAAGCTTTCAATTAACAACTATAATCTACAAAGAATTTCCATCATCTTGTTATTATCCTTATCTTCTAACTCTTGGATAATATGCAAGTAAGTTTTCTGAGTAGTCGCCATATTAGCGTGACCCAGACGTTTAGCCACACTCGCAATCGATACGCCACCGTAAAGTAGCAAGGAAGCGTGGGTATGACGCAAGGCATGAATCGTGATTTCTGGAATCTCCGCTTGCTGGCATAATTTAGCCAGACGTTGGTTGATTGTCGAATTATGGATACGACCTTGGACAAAAATCGGACGCTGAAGTGGAAAAGTTTGAATTAATTGTTGGAATTGTAGGGTTAACTGCCAATCCAAACGAATCTTACGGACCGACGAAGCATTCTTCGTCGGTACAAATCCACCTTCGCTCTTCTTATAGTCCCAGGTTTTATTAATCGACAGCATGTGCTGGCTGAAATTAAAGTCTTCAGGTGTGACACCCAATGCTTCACTGAACCGTAAACCGGTCTTGGCGACCAAGAGAATAAGCCAATCATAAGAAATCTCCGGCTGCAGGTGCAATTGATTCAATAGTTTATGCAAGTCCTCTTGATTTAAATATTTAGCTTTCTTAGCTTTTCCCTTGATCCCTTTAATCACAACTTTTCGCGTGGGGTCACGGTCAATCAATCCCTCATCATAAGCTTCAAGGATCGCCCCCTTCACCAGGTGATGGAAGTCTAAGGTGGTTTGCTTCTCATGAGTCTGGGCAAACTGATTCAGTAAACTTTGATAATTCTTCTTCGTCAACTGGTCCAAGCTTAAGTCTGGCGCTAGACTTTTCAAATGCCGCCAAGTTAGATCATATTTCCTCAAGGTCACATCCCGCACGGCCCCTAACTTATAGAGTTCAAACCACTCCTTAAAATACTGGTGAAAAAGAATCTTTCGTTTCCTTACCATAGTAAAACCTCCTGATAATATTTGTTCAAATGAACTTTATTATTATCAGGAAGTTTACTGAGAAGTTAAATAAAGATTGAAGAAGTTTGATTTTTAAGGCTTGGTATTTTTTTATTTCGTTTATTCAAGAGTGATCATTTATAGATTTTTTACTGATAGATGCTATCTTCTTTTGCTCATTCAAATTCAAATATCGATAGAGAGTTAGATTTCTCAAATGGTCTATAGGCATATTTTTGATTGACAATGTATACTAATTGTATTATTGTTGTTTTGAAAGGAGATGATATCGTGGCAACAAGTCCTACTCAAATTCGTATTGATGCTAAAGTCAAATCAGAAGCAAATGAACTTTTCAATGAACTTGGCATTGATATGTCTAGTGCCGTAAACATGTTCTTGCGTCAGTGCATTCTACGTGGTGGTCTTCCTTTTAGCGTGGAACTTCCTCGATTCAATGAAGCTACCCTAAATGCGATGGCGGAGGCTAGAAGAGTTTCCAGAGATCCTGACACACCCTCTTATTCTTCTATGGAAGAGCTAAAGAAAGCACTACTGTCTGAGTGATGTACAAAGTCAAGTTCACGAACGCTTATAAGAAAAGCTATAAGCGCATGTTTAAACGTGGAGTCGATCTCTCCCTCTTAGATGAAGTGGTTGATAACTTAAGGCGAGGTATTCAACTTGATCCTAGATACAAAAACCACATGCTAAAAGGAAAGTTCTCCGGTTACTTTGAGTGTCACATTAAACCGGATTGGTTACTCATTTATCTGATAGAAGATGATATTCTTACCCTCACGCTTATCGATACAGGTAGTCACTCAGATCTATTCAACCTATAAATGGTCCTTCTAATAGGAGTGGTCATTTTTTAGTGCGTCCGACACGGGTGATAATTTAGGCTTGTAAGTTTCCTGCAGGTTTGAGGGTAAGTTATGAAAAGTCCTGTTCTGTAATATCATTATTGAAATAGAAGTGTCGGAAGAAGAGTAATCGAAAGAAAATCAACGATTAGAAATTTTTCCACAGTTCAAAATGAAATCTCCTCTATGTTTCCTGGATAGAGGAGATTTTACTTAACTTAGACAAATAGCGAAGAGAGAAGTTTTTGTTTTAGGGCATTTAACTTCTCTAGTTTAGTTTGCTCAAGAGTAATAATGTTTAAAATTGTTTCAAGTATTTTTCCAATTCTTTTTTGTTCCAATAGATTTTTAGGCAACACTAAATTGAATTTACTCAATTCTTTTATAGTTATTGTTTTAATGGTACCTCCAGGAGCTTTTCTAGCTTTCTCTATAAATAGGTTACTTAATAAAAAAGTAAAAAACAATTTATTTAAATTTTGATTTAGTTTTTCTATTATTAAGAGTGTTCGATCTACGTATGCAGGATACTGTGTAATCGCTACTCGCCCGATACTTCCTTGCAAAGTAATAACAATAGTATCTTGTGGGGCATAGACACTATTCGGCATAGCTTTTTTGCTAATTTTCCTCTTAGTATTCTTATGTAATTGAAAATTATCATTTACATCGGCAACTTGAACAAAGGGCATACCATTATCATCATACCACCTAGGATCACCATAAGGTTGAGGAAAAGATCCTCTTCTATATTCTGCAACATCACCCAACTCACGCTGAATCCAATCATCCGTGAATCCTTTGAACCTTAGCTCAGGTTGTTTTCTTTCTTCTGCCATTATTTAAACACATCCTTTATCGCCTGAATGAGTTCTGCGGTATCGTCCGTCACCTGCAGGTCATCCACCATGTCTAGGAATTCGGTTGTCGTTTTTTCCAGTTCTTGGTTGATCTCTTGCATGTCCTTGCTGACTTGGACAATATCAATGGGTTCAGGTTCTTCGAAGGTATCCACATAGCGAGGGATATTGAGGTTATAGTCATTCTCTTGAATTTCTTCATAACTTGCCTTGTGCGCATATTTTTCCACGTCTTCACGGCGGTTGTAGGTATCAATAATCTTATTAATATGGTCTTCCGTTAAGATATTTTGCGTCTTCACCTTTTCAAACTCTTTAGACGCATCAATAAAGAAAACATCACGGCTAGTTCGATTCTTCTTCAAGACAATAATCGTTGTCGGGATGCTGGTATTGTAAAAGAGGTTCTCAGGTAAACCGATCACCGCATCAATATACCCATTCTCAAGCATGGCCTGACGTAATTTCCCCTCGGATGCGCCACGGAAGAGCACCCCATGAGGCAAGACGATGCACATGGTGCCATCTGTCCGCAAGTGGTAGAAGCCATGGAGCAAGAAGGCAAAATCTGCCCGTGACTTAGGCGGTAGGACCCCATAGGCCGCAAAGCGTGGATCATCGAGGAAGCCCTTATCAGCCGACCACTTCTGCGAATAAGGGGGATTCATTAGGACCACATCGAAGTTAGTGGGTTCGTCAGTTGGCCAGTCAGCATCCAGGGTATCTCCGTTGCGCAATTTTTGATGGTCATTTGGTACCCCGTGGAGCATCATGTTCATCTTAGCCAGGTTGTAGGTCGAGGTATTGATTTCTTGACCGAAGTAACGGATAGAATTTTCAACATTTTCATCGGCATATTTCTTAGTATTTAGGAGCAAAGAGCCCGAGCCCTCTCATGTCAAGCTTATGACAAAAAAGGGGTTATAGTTATGTAATGTAAAAGAGAGTGATTGCTCACTCCCTTTGCTATTTCCATATTATGTTCAACACTTCGTTTCCTTCACAGAATACTGAGTCTATATATTTTTCCATCAATTCTCTGGTAAGTTTAGTGTTGTCTATTACTTCTTTTTCTTCTTTTGCTTTTTTTATTTTTTCTTTTATTGCTTGTATTTCTTCATCTATCGAATTTTTAGAGTCAATGAATTTTTGTCTATTCATCTTGCCCAATTTATACTTCTCAAAACTTTGCATTTTTTTAGCTTCAAGATCTTCGATAGATTTTTCCATAGGTTTAACTTTTACTTTTTCATCCTTGATTGGATCTTCTAAACCGTATTTTTCTTTTATTGATTCAAATACTTGCTCTTCAAGGCTTCCTGCTCTTGAGTTCTTATGTTTTACATTATTACACTTACATATCCTACAAGTAAAATATGTGTGTACTCTAAGGCTTCCATCAGGTCTTTTGTGTTTTGATTGAGTACATCCTAGAATGTGATTACAGGTTGGACATTTTGCAAAACCTTGTAGTGGAGATTTCTTTCTCCATTCATAATCGGTATTTTTACCTTTCATAAACAGATTCTTCTCTTTAATTTTTTGAACTTTTTCAAAGTCTTCTTTAGATATAATAGCTTCATGGTTATTCTCAACTCTTCCCCATTCTTCTTTTGGTTTGAATTTAAAAGAAGATGGATTTAAAACTGACTTGTCTTGCATATTGAAAGTGTAAGTTCCAGTATAATTTTCATTTGCTAATACATCTATTACATTTCCATTAGTCCAAGTTGGTCTAGGTTTTTTCGCAGTCCTAATAATTGAATACTCAAAATCAAGATTGGTTAATTCACTCTTTCTTTTTGATGGTGTTGGTATCTTTTCTTCATTCAATATCTTAGCTATATTTCTTGAAGATATACCATCAAGTGCAAGTTTAAAAATCTTCTTTACTATCCAAGCTGTTTCTTCATCAACTATGATTTTGTGTCTATCATTAGGATCTTTCATGTATCCTAAAGGTGGACTCCAAGCTAAAAACTTTCCTTGTTTTTTAAGTGTAGTCATAGATGACTTTACCTTTTCAGAAATATCTTTTGTGTAGAAATCATATAATAGTCCCTTGAATTGAATATCTAAATCTGTTCCATTTCCTTTTTCTTTGTTACTATCATAGCCATCATTTATGGCAATGAATCTTACTCCAAGGAATGGAAATATATTTTCAAGATAATCTCCAAGCGTTATATAATCTCTCATAAATCTGGACAAGTCTTTTACAATTATCGTCTGGATATTATTTTTCTTTACATCTTCCAGCATTCTTTGAAAGGCTGGTCTATTTTCATTTGTTCCAGAATATCCGTCATCAACATATTCTTCTCTTGTGAAGTTCTTAAATTCTTCATTCTTGTCGAGATAATCGTTTAGATATGCTCTTTGGTTTATGATACTTTCACTTTCATCAGTCTTTATCATATCTTCAACGGATAATCTAATATAAAGAGCAATCTTACTCATCGTCTGTTCCTCCTACCAAATTATCTATATTGAATTTAAAGACTATTTCAAATTCGTGTTTATCATAAACTATTATTTTTTCAATTAAGCTATGGATTAAATCGCCAGGTAGCTTTTCCAAATTCTTTGAAGCATATAAATCATTTATCCATTTTGTTGATTTTAATCTTTCTTTTTTAAGCTTTGATATATTAACTTCAATTGCTGAAATCTCGTTATCAAATGTAGACATATGACTTTGAGCAATCTCTCTTCTTAATATATACTCATCTCTATCAATCTTACCTAGACTATATTCTTCATAGGCTCTTTGAATGATATTTTCTTCATTTATATTTTTTCTTTTAAGATTTTCAATGTCTTTCTTAAAAGTATCTGTCGCTTTATTAAACCTAGCTTTAATTCGATTTATAAATTTTGTCTTGCTAGTTGTCTTCATAATAAACTCAGAAACTTTATCACTAATAGCCTGATCTAAATCTCTTTCCATAATGAATACTGATTTTTCGGGTTTTATACTTCCACTAAATCTCTCATTCTGAAATGAATAGTAAAGTCTATCTCTATTCTTACCATAGATACGAGTTCTTCTATTAAGTTCTTTGCCAGTATTATTATTGATTACAAGACCTTTAAATCTGTTCTCATAGTCCCTATTTTCAAAATTGTGCATTGGCGAACTGAAAACATGATTTTTCTTTCTTTCTTGTCTTTCTCGTAAGATTCTTTCGTGAACTTCCTTAGAAATGATTGCTTCATGTGCATTCTCACAAATTATATACTGACTTTCATCTACAAAATGTTGCTTAATTCCTTTTGCAAGATTTTGTTGCTTAACTCCTTGTACTAAAGTCCCCGTATAAGCTGGGTTTGTAAGCATTTTTGAAATTGTCCCTTTATTCCATTCAGGATCATCATCTTGTCTGTAAACTCTCCCAGTTTTATAGTAAATCATTCCAGGAGCATAGCCTTTTTCATTAAAATGCTTTGCGACTTCATATTGGCTTTTGCCTTGAAGAGTCAAATCAAACATCTCTTCCACAATAAATCTAACATTTTCATCAATTACAAGCTTTTGACCTTCTTTAGATTTTTTAATCTTGTACCCGTAAGGTGGAACAGATCCAATAAAGTATCCATTTCTTGCTCTATTGTGTTTTGAGGTCTTTATCTTAACTGAAATATCCTTAGCATACATATCGTTGATAATATTTTTAAGAGTAACCTCAAAAGATTTCTTTGAATCTGTTTCTTTGACTGTGTCTAATTTATCATTAACTGAAATAAATCTAACACCTAAAAATGGAAAAACTTTATCAATCAATCTTCCCATTTCGAGATATTCTCTTCCAAGTCTTGATAAATCTCTGATAATAATGCAATTGATTCTTCTATCCCTAATATCTTGCATCATATTCTGAAATGATGGTCTTTCAAAGTTTGTTCCACTATATTCATAGTCAGTGTAAACTTCTAAAACATCTATATTTTCTTTTAATGCATATTCTTTACAAGACAGTATTTGAGTTTCTATTGAATATGATTTTTCTCTCCACTCTTCTGTTCTTTCGTTAGATAGTCTTGTATAAATTCCGGCCTTAAAGACTTTTCTTTCTGTCTTTTCACTTTTCTTTTCAATATATCTTTTGGAAGTTCTTGCCATTATAAAACACCTCCAGCTAATTGCATTGGAGTCTTATTTTCAGGAGCATTTCCAAAGACCTTATTTATTGAAATTAAATTCTTTTTTACTTCGGACTTGCTTTCACTTTCTTCTTTTATAAGGGTCTTCAGTAAGTTAACTGTTTCCAAATTATTAAAGACAAAATTAATCTCATTGTTTTCTCCGATTTCAATTCTATCTATAAAAGATACAATTGTTAGTCTATTTAGACTGCTTAAATCAGTGGGAACAATTTCGGAAACCAAACTGTCCTTTTTTTTCATCTTTTCTTGCAAGTTGGCAAGTATATTTTTCTTTGTAGCAATTTGTTTCTCTATTTCCCTGATTTTAATAAGATAATTTTTTCTAAATCTTTCAAACTCTTCAGAAGTTATAAGTTCGTCTTCTAAGTCCATATATAAAGATTGTCTAAGTCTTTCATACTTTCTCTTTTCTGAGTTTAAGCTTTCAAAATCTATGTTAAATGTTACTTTCGATACATCTAACTTATTAACTTGACTTAGTAGTTCATTATAATTTTGCAAATAATCTTTAAGTGCAAAAAGAGTCATATCCAGTAGATAGTTTTCTTTTATACTATGTCTTGTGCAATCTCCTTTGTTATTATAGTGAGAACAAATATAAAAAATATTATATCCATTCTTGGACTTAACCTTTCTTCTAACCATTGAAGATCCACAATCTTTGCAATAAAGCATTCCTGATAAAATATGTGGTATATCTGCCGATTGTTTTACATCTCGTAGCATCATCTTATTAGCCAAAGCATAAATGCTTTTTGAAATAATAGGCTTATGAGTGTCGTTTATTACAATCCAATCTTCTTCATTTACTTCTACTTCTCTCTTAGACTTGTAATTTAGTTTTCTAGTTTTTCCTTGTTCAAGCACTCCTATATAGACCTTGTTTGTAATAATCCTATTGACCATTTTTGCGTCCCATTTAGAGTCTTTAACAATAAAACCAGTGGTATGATTATCGCCAGAATTTTCTTTATGCTTAGATGGTGTTACACAACCTATGCTATTTAAAAAATCTGCAATAGCCTTAGATGAATAACCGTCTATCTTCATATTAAAGATTCTTTCAATTATGTGTGAAACTTCTGTATCAACGACTAACTTATGTTTGTTTTTGCTATCCTTCTTATAACCAAAAGGAGCAAATGCACCAATAAATTCACCATTCTTTCTTTTAATTTCTTTAGAAGATTTAACCTTCATAGAAATATCCCTACAATAAGAATCATTAATAAAGTTTCTTATCGGAAGAATTAAGTGTGTATCGCTTACATCTGCATTTTCACTGTCATAGTTGTCGTTTACGGATATAAATCTTATACCTTTTTCTGGGAATATCTTTTGTAGATATTTACCTGATTCGATATAATCCCTCCCAAAACGGGATAAGTCCTTCACAATAATTGTTTTGAACTTCTTCTCTTCAAGATCTTGAATCATCTTCTTAAATTTTGGTCTGTCAAAATTAGATCCCGAAAAGCCATCGTCTACATATTCAGCAACAACTTTAAAATCATTGTCCTTTGCATATGATTTGATAATCTGTCTTTGATTTGAAATAGAATTACTTTCTGTGCTATCTCCATCCTCTCTCGATAAACGAAGATACATACAAGCAAATTTTTCCATCACAAAACCTCCTTAATTTGTATTTGGGCAAATAGTCATTAAGGAGTTCTTCTACCACTTATATTTTACCGCACCCAAGTTTTTAAGTCAGCACCCCAGCTTATAGTCTTATACAAGCTCTACATAAATAAAGCTCAACAATATCTAGTAAGTCGAGGGACTCTTTATCACTTTGAGTGTAAGTAATTTTTTTAGAATAATCTTCTTTTGATATTTGCTCTTTAGGTTTATATTTCTTCTTTTCTTTTGTATTCATAGGTTTTACCTCACAATATAAAATTTAAGTTTTTTGACATTGACAAGTGCCTTGGATTAACAACATAGGAATCTCACCTCCGCCTCTGTTCAGGATGAGCCGGCTTCAACCTTAGAAGTATCATTATCCTCATTTTCTTCATAGCGAATAGGGTATCCCTCCCTATATTCAAACTCTTACTTATCGCTCCCTTTCTTCTTCCCTTGCTTTTAGCTTAGCAGTACTTGTTTTGCCGAATTATCCAGCAGAAAAATCTTGGCGGATAGGTTATCACGCTCCAAAAATGATTAATGTCTTGTCTTGGTCTATTCAATTGTTAAGGTTCAAAATTTATCGAGAGCTATTAATCTTTTTAATATTTGACCATCAGAAAATACTTATCTTGATGAAACAAAATTGTTAAAATCACCCTCTTATACTTAACAGTGAAAAGAAGTCTTTCTTGGTAACCAATTTTCAAAAATAAATTTAGTTAAATAAAAAGGTCCAATTCCCACTGCATAAGTAACAGTGAAAACTAGACCCTTTTGGTAACTGTCATCTAAAAGTCTTCTAGCATTTCTTTTAGTTTTTCTAAGACTTTATTACGCCTTTTAATAACGGCTGGATGAGAAATATTCAGTTTAGCAGCTACATCTCTAATTGTTTCTTCTTTATAAAAAAGACTTTCTATCAAATCCCTTTCAACAGGGTTGAGTTTAGAAATAGCTCTTCTTACTTCTTCAATCATTTCCTTTGTCTCGATAATTTTTTCAACATCAAATTCCAGATCTTCCAAATTTTCTTCGAAGTTTCCATCATGATTGTAGGAACAAAAAAAGAAACAGTTATTTAACCTGTCTCTTCTTATTTGATATTTCTCTTTATTTAATTCACTATGATAAGCAAGATATACTTCCTTGCTAACAACTACTTTCTTCCCTTCTACAAATAAATAATATTCTTTGTCCATTAATTTTTCCTCCTTGTTGACATGAATTTCTTTTGTTTGAAAATGAAATTCACACAAGGAGGACTTCTAATTCTATGCATATATTCTCCTGGGCATAAAAAAAGACCGAAAGAAAATAAATTCTTTCGGTCAATAAATGCCAATATTAAATTTAGGTGCAAACCACCCATCATGGATATTATATATGCACTTAAGTACACATAAAATTCGTATATGGTACTTTTTTCATTCGGAAATAGTACGCAATAAGTTCGTCATAAATTAATTTCTTAGATGTTCATTATTTCTTCAATGCTACGACCGTCTTCAAGTTGACTAATAGCAGTCGGTATAGTATATCCCCAAATTATTACACCAACCAATGCAATTGCTTCCTTTTTTCTTTGATAATAAACGGTTCTCTCTAAAGATACATTTCTCATACAAGCTTCATCAGTAATCTTTTTTTCAGCAATGTAGTAGTTATAAATAATCTTATGATAGATTTCTCCATACTCTGGATAAACTTTTAACCTAACACAGGCGTCATAAATTATTAAAAGCATAAGCTTACTATCCATTACATTGGAAACTCTATTGTTAAACTTTTCTTCAACTTTTTCTGGAGCAAATGTAGAAAGATACAAGTAAGCAGATTCTGAAGTTGATCCATAGTTTTCTTTACTCTCAAACATCATAAAATTTGCCCTGCTATCTACTGCCCAGGTAACTTGTCTATATAAACTTAAAATAAGTTTTGCAGCTGAACTAATTTCTTCAAATTTCAAGTTGCTATCTGCATACAAGTTCATTATATTCTTTAAAGTTTTACTTATTCTCAATCTAATCACCCCAATACAACTTATTTACAAACCTGAATGTTTGTGCTATAATACGAATATAAGTTCAGTTTGTATTATATCTCAAATTGAAAAATAATTCAAGCACTATTGTTCGTATTAAAAGTTATAAATGCACATTAGTACAGGAGGTTAAAGTTATGGCTTTTGCGGATAGATTAAAGGAATTTCGTGAAAAAGAAAAATTAAGTCAAGCAGATTTTGCAAAGATGATAGGAATAAGTACAAGAACTCTTGTACATTATGAAGACGGAGAAAGATACCCAAGAGATGTCGAGGTTTACAAAAAAATAGCTGAAGTTATGGACTGTGATTACAATTATCTTCTAGAAGAAAGTGACGAGTTTTTAAATCGAGTTTATAACATGGGTGGCAAAAAAGAATTAGAAAAAGCTAGAGCATTAACAGAAGGTCTAAGTTCTTTATTTGCTGGTGGAGAAATTTCTGACGAAGATAAAGATGCTGCTTTTGAAGCTATTACTCGTGCTTATTGGGAAGCTAAAAGAGAAAACAAGAAATACGGTCGTAAGAAAAAAGATTAGGTGATTTTATGAGCATGAATCGCTATATATATGATAAGGTTAATCGACTTATAAAAAAATATAAGACACGAGATCCTATCGAATTAATAGAAGCTTTGAATATTAACCTGGTATATCTACCTGAAACAAAAATACTTTTAGGAATGTACCATTATATTCAAAGGAACAGATTTATTTTTATAAGTAGTAACACAAATTTTAATAGAAAGACGATATTAGCACACGAATTAGGTCACGATCAACTACACAGAGATTATTGTATGAGTGGTGGAGCTTTTCATGACCAGACAGTGCTAAACCCTACAAATAAATTTGAAACTGAAGCAAATATTTTTGCAGCTCATTTATTAATAAGTGATGAAGATGTCTTTGATAATATCAATGATCAAGTATGTGATTATGAAATCGCTGGAAAGTTAGGTGTAGATATAAATTTACTAAATCTAAAAATTTCTGAGTTAGCAAAAATGGGCAAGTTTAATAAACCAATTAATGTTAATACTCCTCAGGGAGATTTTCTTAAAAACTATCGCCCTGAACATGATGATTATTATTAGGAGACTCTATGGGAATTTTTATTGCAGGATATTTTTTATTAATCCTTTCTGGAATAGTTTTCTACTATCTCATCACTACCTACTCTGTAAAAATCTCAGCATTTTTGATTGATTTTATAGTTGTAGGTTTAGGATTTTATATATCCATAAAAGATAAACTAGATAACAAATTAGCTATTCCCCTTTCAATTACAGTAGTAATAATTTATGGAATATTGCTAGTTTTAATAAATCAAAAGCTACCAAAGGTTAGCAGGTTTTTAAACTATATAATTGCTTTTATAGGATCATCAGTCGCCCTATGGTTGGCACTTGATTTTATAACAAACACCCTAGCCGCTTTTAAAATAATCGGTCAAACTTATCATCAATTACCAATAACAAAAAGTATGATGATAAATTCCTTTATACATTATTTAATTGTATTCTTGATTAGTATTCCAGTGTTTAAAGGTAGAATGAAATTTATACTTGGAGGGACTTATGAGTAAAGAAATGGATAAAAATAAAGACGAAAATCAGAAAAAAAAAGAACTTCAAATCAGATCTTCTGCTGCTGAATACTTGACATTTATTGCAGCAAATGGTGATGACCAGGAAGCTATTGAAATTAGATATGAAGATGAAAATATTTGGCTAACTCAAAAGATGATGGCAGCTCTTTATGATGTTAGTGTAGCCACAATAAATGAACATCTTAAAAAAATCTATGCCGATAGTGAATTACAAGAAGAAGCAACTATTAGGAATTTCCTAATAGTTCAAAAAGAAGGTTCTAGAAATGTTTCAAGGGGAACAAAACACTATAATCTGCAAGCAATTATTGCAGTAGGCTTTAAAGTAAATAACGAACGTGCCGTCCAATTTAGAAAGTGGGCAAACCAAATTGTAAAAGATTTTACAATTAAAGGTTGGGCAATGGATGATGAAAGACTCAAAAACTCTGGCACAAAACTTACCAAGGATTATTTCGAAAAATTACTTGTAAAAATTCGTGAGATTCGATTATCTGAAAGAAGATTCTATCAAAAAATCACAGATATTTATGCCACATCTTTAGACTATGACCCATCTGCAAAAGCAACAAAAAGGTTTTTTGCAGCTATTCAAAACAAATTACACTATGCCATTCATGGAAAAACTGCAGCCGAATTAATTGTAGATAGAGCCAATCACAAAACTAAGAATATGGGACTTACAACTTGGGAAGGCTCTCCAGATTCAAAAATTCATAAATATGATGTAGTCGTTGCAAAAAATTATCTAAACGAAGAAGAATTAAATCAAATGCAAAGAATTGTTTCATCTTATTTGGACATGGCAGAACTACAAGCAGAAAGACATATCCCTATGACTATGGAAGATTGGGAAAAAAGATTGAATGGATTTTTACAATTATGGGATAAAGAAATCTTAAACGATGCAGGAAAAGTATCTGCAGCTCTTGCTAAAAAACACGCAGAGAGTGAGTTTGAAAAATATAGAATTATACAAGATAGACTCTACAAAAGTGATTTTGATAAGTTCTTAGAGCTTGAAGATAATACTAAAGATTTAGAAAAATAACTTAATATACGATTAACGCTTATAAGGGGCGGAAGTGTAAATAATTTTGTGTATCAACCTAAATCCTGATTAAAGGGTAAGGGTTGATACATTTTTTATTCTTAATCTTCATTTGTGTGGCTACAACTTTTTCTACATCAACATTTTTTTCTAGATTATCTTCAAAATTCCCATCATGGTTTAGGGGAAAAAAGAGCAAGTGTTTTTTCTTGTCTACCTGCTCTAAATATTTTTCATGTTCTCTTTCTTGCCAGTAGACTTTGTATATCTGCTCGCTTACTTTGATTTTTCGCCCACCGACATAAAGGTAATATTATTTTGTCATTTATGTTTCTTACATTCTTTTTTTATCTTTATGTTTTAAAGAAATCATTTAATTTGTGAATATTTTCTTCAGTATAGTTTCCTGACCATTCCACATATCCGTTTTCCAAAAAAATAAAATAATCACAACACTCCTTTAGTAATTCAGGATCATGAGTGATGAGGAAAATAGTTTTATCTTTCATCTGCTTTAAACTTTGAGCCACATCTAACATATTATGATAATCCAGACCAGAGGTAGGTTCATCTAATATTAGTATGCGACTATTTGAAGCAAGGGCACTAGCTAAAGCTACTCTTTGCTTTTGTCCTCCAGATAGCGACATGGGATGGAGCTCTTTTAATTCCAACAAATTTAATTGAGCTAAAATCTCATCTACTTGTCCACTTATTTCATCTGAACTAAGGCTAACTGAAATTTCCTCTTTGACACTCTCTGTAAAGAGTTGGTTATTCACATCTTGCATGACCATATAAGAAATCTCAAGCCTTTCTTTGCTATCGTAGCTTTTTCCTTCTAAGGTCATTATCCCTGTTGATTCTTCTGCAATACCACACAGACAATTGGCAAAGGTAGATTTTCCAGCACCATTTTTCCCAAGAATTCCTATTATATGTTTTCTAGGAAGATCTAGATGATTGATTTCTAATCCAACCACTTTATTGTAATATACACAAAAATTATCAAGTGCTATTTCATTGGTATACTCAATGTCTTTACTCTCAAACTTAGGAATATGAGAAGATCTTAATCCCATCTCGTGCAACTTCTTGTCTGAAATATCCTTAAATTCCTCAATGCTATAATCCTTGCTAATTCGACCATCTTTCATATAAATAACTCGGTCGACCAAGTCCATTAAATAATATAACCTATGTTCAGCTATGATAATTGTTTTGCCTTGTTGTTTCCAATATTTAAGTATATTTTTTAAATCATCAATGCTTTCAATGTCTAAATTTGATGAAGGCTCATCTAAAACTAAAATAGGGGCTTCCATCACAGCTGTAGATGCACAAGCAATTTTTTGCTTTTCACCACCTGATAAATTAAATAGATTCCTATCTAACAGTTCATGAATGTTTAATGCATAAGCTATCTTTCCTATCCTGTCAAGCATATCCATTCTATCAACACCCATATTCTCAAGTCCAAAAGCTATTTCACTTGTAGAATCCACATTGAAAAATTGTGATTTTGGGTTTTGAAATACAGAGCCGACTACCTTTGAAAGTGATTGAATGCTAGTTTGTCCTACTTTTTCTCCATTGATCTCCACTTCACCTTGTAAATCTCCAGTATAATATTCAGGGGAAAGGCCATTAATTAGTCTCGTAAGAGTAGTTTTCCCACATCCAGACTCACCTGTTAGTAGCACAAATTCTCCTTCTTCAATGGATAAACTTATATTAAAAACGCCACCTTGTCTTTCTTTGCTCTTATAGGTAAAGCTAGCATTGTTAAATTTTATCATCTCTTTCCCCCTCATACTAAAGACCAAACTATCAATCCTATAATCAATAGAAAAATCAAAAAATCATATTTGCTAAATTTAACCTCAACAAGGCTCGTTCTGCCTTTAACATTATCTAATCCTCTTGTTAATGCTGATGCAGAAAGTTCATCACCTATTTTGACAACAGAAAACAGGAGCGGGATAATTCTGTACTCTAAAAACAATGATGGATTGGCTTTTGTTTTTTTACTATTAAATCGTATCCCCCTCATTCGCATAGCATTTGATATAGCCTTATTTTCTTCCTTTAGAGTAGGTATGAAACGAAATACTACAGAAACAGGAATAATAAACGCATTTGGAATTTTCCACTTTACCATAGCTGCTATAAATTCATTTGGTTTGGTGGAACTAATCGTATAGTATCCCATCATGAAAATAGGAAAAAGCCTTATGACTAATGAGTTGAGCAATACATTAATCATGTTTAATATGGATGGTAATTCATACATATTTTTAGTTTTGCTTGAAATAACAGCCAAAACAAATAAAATTCCATATATGGTTGCAGCTTTGTAATTTTTATTAGATACAAGCAAGAATATAGCGATAGAAACTATCGCTATATCTATACCTATATTGTCATAGACAAAAAACATTATAGTGCTAATGAATACCATAAATAATATTTTTGTTCTCGGATCTAAATAAAAGCCTTTCTTTATTGGGGGAACATAAGTTTTATAAGCCTCCATTAAGCAATTCCAGCTCTTTCAAAATGTTTTTTCAACATTTTCTTGCCTAGATTAGCACCTATCACTGCTCCAACAAACATGATGCCAATTGCAGCAATTCCCATCCATGGTGGCATATATTTCGCTAAATCGGTCGCAAATTGCTCACCCATTTGTTGTTTTACTCCTTCCATATAGGTATCTGCCATAACCCACATTGGCATCTGACAGCCTAACTCAGCACATGAAAACAACCAAAATCCTATTGTATTAACTTTAAAACTTTTATACTTTTTAGTATTCATAACTACATCAGCAATAATTGCCATTGGAATATACACGGCTGGTGCTAACCAAGTGTAACCCATAAAATACCAAAATACTCCTAAAATGATTCCCATTAGAGATACCATTCCAAACTTTTCTACCTTGGTTAGAAATAGCATAAATGGAATACCTGTTAATATTGGGATTAATATAAATATGGTAGGATAAAGTATTGGCACAGCCCCTAGCATTCCTGTTACGAAAAATATGACTAAATAAATAGCTGTATAAATTCCTACGTTAATTAAATCCTTTGCTGTTAATCGATTCTTCATTGAAATCCTCCTTATTTTGTTTAATCTTCCAGCTTTCTGTTTCTTCTCTTGCTTCTATAAATTTCTTATAAGTGCCTTCTTTTCTAATTAAATCTTCATGTTTCCCCACCTCCTCTAATTTTCCGTCTTTAAGAACTATAATCTGATTCGCATTTTTAACAGTCTTTAACCTATGAGCAACCATTATAACCGTTTTGTTTTTTGTTAAACTTTCTATGGCTTCTTGAAGTTTATCCTCATTTTCTGGATCAACATTTGCTGTAGCTTCGTCAAAAATAATAATCGGGGCATTTTTTATCATAGCCCTTGCTATTGATATTCTTTGTCTTTCTCCGCCTGAAAGAGATGTGCCGCCTTCGCCTATGATGGTTTGATAGCCTTCTGGCAAATTCATAATAAAGTCATGGCATTGGGCTTTTTTTGCCACTTCTATGACTTCTTCCTTCTTAGCTTGTGGTTTGCCAAATTTTATATTATTTTCGATGGTATCTTGGAAAAGATAAACATTTTGGAATACGGTGCTAATTAAATCCATTAAGGATTCAAGCGTGTAGTTTTTAATATTGACATCTCCAATCGATATGCTGCCTTGATCCACGTCCCAAAATCTAGAAATAAGCGAACACATGGTGCTCTTACCAGATCCACTTGGTCCAATAATGGCTGTCATAGCCTTTTCCGGAATATGAACGGAAACCTCCCTTAAAATAGGTATTTTATCATAAGAAAAGCTAACATTATTGAATTCAATATCTGTATGATGAGGCGTAATCTTCTGGCCCTCAATATCCATCTGAGGCATATTTTCTGTTGTTTCTACTTGTTCTATAGAACTTGTTGCAACTCTTAATGTCGCCATGGCGGATCCTGCGGATTGAATACTTGCAAACACCAGGAATGACATGATGATACACATAATTGCTTTCAATAAATCCATGGTGCCATTGATATAAAAATAAAGTGAAAGGACAATCATGGCAACACTGGAAATTCTTAAAACGAGCTCTTGCCCGATGGTATAGGGTGTAAATAATTTCTCCAAGGCTAGATTGGCTGAGCGACTTTCTTCTAGTGCCGAGCGTACGGTTTGGTCCCCTTTTCCTGTTAAATTAAAGGATTTAATGATCGGCATTCCTTGGATATATTCCAAGATCGTTTCTACTAAAAGAGATTGTGCCTCTTGCCTTTTTGGAGCAAGTGTCCTCGACTTTTTTTCCATGACAGAAGTAATATATAGATATAAAACCGTTCCTGCTATAACAATCAGCCCATTTCTCCACTCGAAAAATAAAATCATCAGGGTGAACACAAATGAGTTAATGAAGCCACTCATCATAACAACTAAAACCATAGGAGCTGTATTCTCAACGTCATCTAGAACAGTTGTTAAAACACCAGTCACTTTTCCAATATTATTTTCATTAAAGAATCCCATTGGAACCGTCTTCAGCATTTTTCCTATACTTATTCTTCGATTAGCTACCATAAAATACCCAGCATGCGTTTGATCTAATTGAGCAAAATAGTTGGCAGAAGACCTTCCAACAATACTTACCAACAACATAAGAAAAACCTTCAGTGCTATAAAGGAATTAAAATCTTTTGTCACCAAGGCTTGAAGCACAAAGTAAATGGCTCCTATTTGCAACATATTGAAGATGGCATACACAAATTCAAAAATAACAGACTTGTTTAAATTTATTCGTTCCTTATCTGCAAATGCCCATATCTTTCGAAGTCCACTTAACATCTAAGCCACCTCCTTTCCACCGATATGTGCTTCCCACATGGCTTGATAAAGTTTATTTTCTTTAAGAAGTTCTTCATGATTGCCACTTGCTACAAGTTTGCCATGATCGATGAGATAAATCTGGTCTGCATTGGTTATTGTTGATAACCTATGAGCAATCATAATGATAGTTTTTCCCTGAATAAGCTTATTAATTGCTTTTTGTAAAACTTGCTCATTTTCAGGATCAATATAAGCCGTCGCTTCATCTAATATGATAATTGGAGCATCTTTTATCATGGCTCTAGCAATGGTGATCCTCTGTTTTTCACCGCCTGATAAATGGTTTCCTCCACTCCCTACTTTGGTCTGATATCCATGCTCTAAAGACATAATAAAATCATGGCAACCAGAAGCTTTGGCAATTTCAATCACTTCTTCATCGCTAGCCGAAGGCTTGCCCATTCGAATATTTTCCATGATGGTATCGTTAAAAAGGAAAATATCCTGCGAAACAAAAGCAACTAAATCATAGAGTTGTTCAAGTGGAATATTGAATAAATTAATTCCGCCAATCGATATTTCTCCCTGTTCTACGTCCCAGAAACCAGCAATTAACTTGGCAATGGTTGACTTTCCTGAACCACTTGGCCCAACAAAGGCATTTAAACTTTGCTCTTGAATTACCATATCGATTCCTTTAATAACTTCTTCTCCTGATTCATAGGAGAAATGTAGATTCTTGATAGCAATGTCATGATTTTTTAAATGAACTCTTTCTCTACGATGAACTTGTTCTGTCCCATTTAAGATTTCATCAATTCGTCCGACAGTTGTCCCTGTTTGAGCTAAGGCATCGACAAAGTTAATAGCAGCTAGTAAGGGACCGGCTATACCAAGAGAAAGAATGATGGTCGTAATAAAGGTTGACATCTCTAAACTTCCATTAATAAACATAATCCAACCAACAGGTAATACCGTAATCAAAGTTGTTGGTGAAATGTTCTTGGATAAGGACACCAGCATTTGACATTTTTTCATCCAATGATAATAAAATGAAGCATTAGCTATCACTTTATCGGTGAATTTCCCATAGGATTTTTCGCCTTGATTAAAAGTTTTAATCACTTCAATTCCGCCAACATACTCAACAATTGTTTTATTCATTTCGGTATTGGTCGCAACCGACTTACTATAATCTTCTGCATAACCTTTCATAATTAATGACATAAAAAACATACCTACCGGAATTGAAACGAGTGACAATAAAGCCATTCTCCAATCTAAAATTAATAGATAGATGAAGATGGATACAGGCCCTAAAATATTCGCCGTCATCTCAGGCAATAAGTGAGCCAAAGGTCGTTCCATTTTTTCTACTTGATCAACAATGGTTGTCTTTAAATCACCACTATGGGTATCAATAATCGTACCAAGAGGCATTTTAGGCAGCTTTTCCAAAAGCATGATTCGTACATTTCTTAGAACAGAGAAGGTTGCTTTATGGGACTCTGCCAAGGCCTTGGCGTAAAAAATTGGTTTTAAGCAATAGCCAATCAAGATTAGAAAACACCAAGGTAGGTAGAAGGAAAAATCTTTATTTCCAACAAACAAACCATAAACAATTTTGCTTACGCCAAAATAAGGCAACATACCTAAAAGAACCCCAATAACTGCCAAGAAAATGGAAAGCTTGAGGCCTTTATGTTCTCCTTCTGCCAGCTGCCATAGGCGTTTCATATAATTATTTTTCAATGGAATCTCCTTTCCTTTTTTCTTTCATCTTTAACACCTCCATATTATAGATAACTATATTAGCTAACTTAGTTATCTTTACTTTAAAAATATAAGGGTGTTTAATACCCTTTCCCTTATATTTAAAAACCTCTCAATTTCTCCCATCCATCATAAAAAAATTTCGAAATTATTCTTGTGTTTAACTTTACTTCTTCTTCTGTTTGAGAATGCATTATAATTTCACACAATGCATTAATATAGGCATGGTTTAACAAATGCATTGCATCTTTAGGGACTTCTGATTTTATATTCTTTTTCTTTGAAATAATCTGAAACGCTTTATGTCTGTTTATATCTTCCTTTTCCACAAGAAGCTCTATAAAATTATCATATTTCGTACCATATGATTTAAATATTAAAAGATTAAATAAATCTTTTTTGCTAAACATATATAATGCAGATTCAATTGACCCTTCAATGTTAATTTTTGATAAATCTTCTCCACAATTTTTTTCTATGTTTTGAAAAGATTCCTCTTCAAACTTGCTATAAAAACCCAAAAGTTCGTTTGCCAATGGATCAACTAAACTGATAAATAAATCTTCTTTATCATTAAAATGCCTGTAAAAAGCACCAGTTGTAACCCCAGCATCTTTGCAAATTTTTCTTAAATTAGCTCGTTCATAGCCATCATTTAAAAAATTAACTTTACCACTATCCATAATCTTTTTATGTGTTAAATCATAACCAGTAATTTCTGTCATATCCCACTTCCTTTACTAACGGCTAAATTTATAAGTTTGCGGCATATAGATAACTTAGTTATCATTATATACTCTTATCTTATTTTTGTCAATAGGAACAGTAGAAAATCATACTTAATTATGATATAATTACTAATAATTAAATACAGGCTTAACGCTTATAACTTTAATAGCAAGCACAGTAAGTGAGTACCCACTTACGAAAAATTGATGAAGCAGAACCTTTATGGACTGCTTCTTTTTTTATCAATTTTACCTTGTTAGGGAGAACCCTAAGACCCCAATATTTTATGATAAGGAGATATACCATGGATAATAGAAAAAGAAATAATCAACTCAAAATATATTTAACAGATGAAGAAAAAGAAATCTTTGAAAAGAAAATGAAACTTGCAAACTGCAAAACTATGTCCCATTTTCTTAGAAAATGTGTATTAGAAAAAGAAATTTATGTTGTAGATTTAGAACCATTTAGAAACCTACAATGGCTACTTTCGAATGTAACAAATAACATAAACCAGATTGCAAAAGCTACTAATACAACTGGTGTTATTTACAAGAATGAAATCGAATCAATGAATAAACAGATAGAAAATTTATCAAAAGAAATATGGCAGATCCATTCCCTACTTCTTAATAAATCAAAAGAAAGTTCTGGTGATTAGTATGGCAATTACAAAAATACATCCTATAAAATCAACTCTAAATTTGGCAATAGATTATATAACTAAGAGTGAAAAAACTGATGAAAAAATCTTAGTCTCTTCATTTAACTGTCATCCATCTACTGCCCATATTCAATTTATGAAAACACGAGAAGACAATGATACTAAAGGTACAGTTTTAGCTAGGCATTTAATCCAATCTTTTCTACCAGGAGAGGTTGATCCTATAAAAGCTCACGAAATTGGAATGGAATTATGTAAGAAAATTTTAAAAGATGATTATGAGTTTGTTCTTGCAACTCATATAGATAGAGGGCATATCCACAACCATGTTATTTTTAATAACGTTAATTACAAGACTGGTAAATGCTACCAATCTAACAAAAAAACTTACCATAAAATCAGGTATCAAAGTGATGAATTATGTAAAGAAAATAAGCTTTCAGTTATTGATGAATACTATGAAGCTTACAAAAGAAAATATAAAACTGCTGGTAAATCCTGGTATGAATATGATCAAAACAAGAAAGACAATTCTTGGAAGTCTAAACTGCAATTTGATATAGATAGAATGATTAATAAGTCTAAATCTTGGGAAGAGTTTTTAGAAAATATGGAATCTCTTGATTATGAAATTAAATTTGGTAAACATATTGCTTTTCGCCATAAAGATAAGCAAAGATTTACAAGAGCTAAGACTATCGGAGAAGATTATACTGAAGAAAAAATCAAAGAAAGAATAGATTTAGCAATTAAAAATAAAGCTAATCCTACTAAAAAGCGTGTAGGAAATGTTATTGATATATCTACTAATGAAAAAGCACAATCCTCTAAAGGTTACGAAGTCTGGACAAGAAAACATAATATCAAAACAATGGCAGATTCAATAATTAAATTAAGAGAACAAGGAATTAATTCAATTACCCAGCTTGATGATCTAATCAAAAAATCTGCTGATGATAGACAAGACTTGTTAGATAAAATAAAGAAATTTGAAGCTGAAATGAGGAGCTTATCTCAAGATATGGAAAATATAAATACTATAAATAAGTATCGTGAAATCTATAAATACCACAAGAAAAATCCTGAAGATAAGCAATTTGCAGAAGAATATTATAGTGAACTTTCTGTTTATAAAATAGCCGCTAAAGAAATTTTAGAAAACTATAAAAAGCTTCCAAGCACAAAAGAAATACTATCAAATCTCGATAAATTGCAAGAAAAAAAGAACACCCTTATGCAAGAGTATTCTTTGAATAAAGAACAATTTTCTGACCTTGTTCAGTATAGGAAAAACTATGAAAATTATTATGGAAAGGAAGTGGAGAGATAAAAAGCTATAAGCGGATAAACTTATAGCTTTTTTAAAATTATTTACAAATTTTTATTCTAAACTTATTATCTTACTTAAAGAGATCCTACTAGATGACTAGCAAACATTGCTATAGGAAGTAATAAGATAAAAAGGACATTTAATGCCATAAAAAACCTATCTTTTTCCCTTACCCCAAGTATTAAACCTACTAGTCCAATAATTGGACAGACAAGCATGTGAGAATAAGCAATAAATACGCATCTCATAATTTATTATATCATTTTTTATAAAAGAAAAAACAGCCCACAAAAAGCTGTTTAAATCCTCTAATTGAACAAGTTATGATACTAGAACTGTAAACATTACATAGGAAGTAATAAGAGTGTTGGTAATTTAACACTATAAATAACTTGTTTTTTTCTTTCCTCTATTATTCCATGCTATTCTCCTGTAAATATCCCCACATATAGAGCAGTAGACAATACTTGAAAGGGCGTATTTACTGGAATAGATTCTTCTTTTCCCTTTGCCACTTACCATATTAGCTCGTCTATCCATTTCTTCTTAGACTTGCATGAAGATTTCTTTTGGTATGATCGCTTCGTGGCTATTTTCTATATAATATTGAGGTTCTTGATCCTCAATTTATTCTTTAATTATAATTAAGATATTTATCTAAATAGAAAAATGGCTTTTAGGATTTCTTCTAAAACCCCAAAAACCATTAATTTCAACACTTTTATAGCCTATTATCTTATTTTCCTTGACATCAATACCACCGTCTCCACATGCCCTGAAGTTCCAAAGTTCCGTAACTTTTTATGATTAATTATACTGAAAGCAATTTGATATAATTCTTGTTTATTCATTTTCTTCTCCAATATTATTTAGCTTAATAATACGTTATTCTTTTTTCAAAACACTAAGTTATTCAGTTCACCATCAAGAACTTTTATAGTTTCATTTCTTTCCTTATCCTCTTGATTGTCATATAAAAGTTGTTCAATAAACTCCCATATATCTTCTAGTTTACGTCTAATATGATAGAATAACAAAGCATCCGTATTGATTAAAAAATCTTTGTGTAATTTCAGGTATATGTTCATAAATACATCATAATATGGCTTATCAACAAAAAACATGAGATCAGCTTTTACTGGAGCCAATTTCAAGCCTTCCCAGTCAATTAGAACTAACTGCTCATCCCGTTGCATCAAGTTCCAATTATGAATATCTGTATGGCATAGGGCCATTTTAGGATTACTTCGTCTTAGAATCTCCGACAGTCCTTCAACTCTGTCAATAGATTGTTCAAGGGGTTTTATGTGTGCCCCAAGCAAGCATTTTAAGTCCATGGGAAGACTGGCGCATTCTTTACGCAATACTTGTTTTAGCTGTTTCAGAAATGGCAAGCTAAAATCTTCCCTAATTAGTTGCACATATACCTACTATATCAATAAATTTTGAGTTATCATTGACTATATTAGTTGCTATTATCAGAATAGTCGTCGATAACTATATTTTCGTGCAAATATGCAAATAAGTAAAATGATAGTTATGTTATATCATAATAATTGAAAATAATAGAATGCATTTTTCAATGTAATAAGATTAAGCGTTCTCTTAAAGTTAGAGAACGCTTAATTATTTTTAATTTATTGAAATAATTTGTAACTATTGAAAACAGACAAAAATTGTTCATTGGATAATTTATCAAGATCAGTAACATTCGCATGCTTCAGCACCTGTCTTAATTGATTTTTAGTAAAAAGAACATGATATTCCCTGTTTACCCATTTATAAACGAAAAATCTATACTTTTTGTAGTCCTTCTTTAAAATAAATGGTTTATGCCTTTCAAGTACAATCAATACAGAATCTACATTAGGCTTAGGGTGAAAATATGCTCGTGGCACTTTTTTAAGAATTTTTATATCCATTTCCACCATTAACAGCAAACCCAAAGCTCGTTGGGTATTTTGCAACCTTTTAGCAAATCCCCTCTCTACAATAAGGTAGCTATATTTCGCTTGACTATCAAAAGCAATCTTTTTTACAATATCAGTACTAATATTGTAGGGAATATTACCAAATATTTTATAGTCTGTATTTTTAGGAAAGCTAAACTTCAAAATATCCTCATGAATAACTTTTATATTCTGAAAAGGTTCAACTGCTTTTTTCGTGGCATGACATAAACCTTCATCAATCTCTATAGCATTCACCCGTTGACTCATTTCCACAAGTTCCTTGGTAAAATGTCCTTTTCCTGACCCAATTTCTATTATTTTATCTTGTTTATTGATATTCGTATATTTTAATATTTCCTTTACATGCTTTTTAGATGTAATGAAATTTTGCGTATTTTTCGGGTTTTTCTGTTTCATTATATCCTTCTCCTTGCCGGTTATAATGAACTAATCTTAAGAGCTCATTATAACCAATTATTTTTGGTTTGGTTGATAATGAAATCTCTCAATAACAAATATAGAAAACATACCCATACCTTTACCTCCTTTAATTTTTTTCATTATAAATGAGATAAAGTAATATCTACTACTGCAATACATGTACACATATTTAACTCCTCCTTATGCAACTGATTATATCACTTTTAATTTCTCTATTCAATAAAGTTCTGTGCTAATCTACCTCACCCTATGGATTTTTAATCCCGAAACATCAAATGTCATCTGTCAAATGCCCTATTTAAAAGGGTCAAAAAACGGTATTTTTTAGCCTGTTTTTGACCCAATTTTCGTACTCAAACCACTACATGTTGTGGTTGACTCCTATTATTCCTTGTCCAAACCACAATACGTCATCAGAATTGCTGCTTCAACGTGGGACGAGTTGATAGAATTGATGTATTTATGATTTTTAGCGAAACTGTTGTATATGGGAACATATCGACTAATTTGTACGTTCGTGGGAACATAACGACTAGCTTTCTAATGGTCGCCAAAAGAATCGAAATATAATTCTAGTTTAGAATACTTCTATCCTTATCAAATATATGAAACTGTAATAATAAAATTTAATTGCTTTCATCGACTAATGTTAAAACCTACAACACAAGAATTTAAATCATTAGATTACACTATTTACTATTCAATCAATTTAAGCTCCTTCATTCATATCCCTTCTACTATACCCCAAGAAACCTATTACTATTAAAGCAATGCTAATTATAGTAACTGTAAGAAAAACTGATGCTTCAAAATCATCCATTGGCATTTGAGGCATCCAACTTTGTATAGCAGTATTTAAAAACCATTCCGGGAGGTCTATTAAGCCGCTAAAAAAATTTAATAAAAAAGAGAATGTAAGATAAATATACACTATTTTACCTAGTTTAGGTGCCCATCCAAGAGCTAACGCTGCCAGACCTATAAAGAATAAAACAGTAGGGAAAAGGTTAAAGCCAGCAGCAAAAAAGTCAACTATATCCATCTCTCCGCTATTCCCCATCGCAGAGATAGCAGTACCTCCAAGACAACCTGCTGCTAATAAAACTCCTAATAATCCGCTTAATATCGATAACCCTATACTAGTCCAATATAATTGACTGCGGGTTACTTTTGTTGCATAAATCTGACTTAAGTGTAATCGTCTTTCTTCAGAAAAGAGTTTATTTACAATCGCAATTGGTAGAATGGAAACTAAACCAATCAAAACCATCATAACTGTGCCTGTGAATGATTCTTCAATAGAAAATCCTGTATGAGAAAACATTTGTTTCATCATTTCATTACTTTCTAGGAATGTCTGCATATCTCCATAAATCGAACCATAGGCAGCACCCATAACAACATATGCGATTAACCAACTAATAATGACACCTTTATTAATATTTATAAATAATCCTCGGACGGACAGCAAAGACTGCTTTGCACTTTCACGCCCTTCTCTTTGCGGTAAATATCCAGCCCCCATATCGCGGCCACCTTCAAGTGAAAAAGCTATGAACACCACTATTATACTGAAAATTAAAGCAAAAATAAGTGGAAACCAATTATTATCTGTAAAAGGAAAAGTTAAATATGTCCAGCCCAAAGGATTCATCATAGATAAGTCAACATTGGAGATATCTGTTCCAGCACGAACAATGTATAGTAATCCTACAATTCCTAATGATGATCCTGTTGCAGCCGATGACGTGGGCATAATTTGTGCCATTATTAGAGCAATCCCAGCACCAATAATCCCTGCCATTCCAATTGATGCCCCGTATAACACGGAACCAAAAATAGAAATCGTATCGGCACCGAAACTTATCATTACTCCTGCAATAAAAAGTGCTAGTATAACATTGATAAAGACTATCTCTGCTATTGCTGCAAGAGAATTTGCTTGACGACCTATTTGAAAGGAACGCAGTAGCTCATTAAGGCCAAGATCTTCTTCTTTACGAGTATGACCTATCACGTGTAAAATAGACATTATCATCGCAAACAAACCACAAAACAACAACATTTCATTTGCATACATTGCTCCTAAGGTATAATCAGCTCCTGTTTCAACTGGAGTCGGCCCTACCATAGATATCATTGCAGGGTTTTTCAAAGTTTCGAACATTCCGACTAAACCTTGCCCTTTTGCTATTTCTTTGAAAGCTGGAACAAATCCAGCCGAAAACATGCCAAGTCCCAATACCCATATAATAATTTTTTTCCAATCTCGTTTTAAATACTGTAAAAACAATGTGTCCCAACGAGCAAATTTTTCTTTCATAATAATTTTTCCACCTTCCCACGGTTTAGCTTTCATAATGACGCATAAACAAATCTTCAAGTGTTGGCGGTATAGATTCAAACCTTGTGACACCTAATTTGCTAGCTTCAATTAAAATACTATTGAGATATTGATTATCGACAGAGAATGTTGCTTGGCTATCATTTTGAACAAAATCATGTACTCCATCTACAAAAGCCATTTTTGATACGTCTCCACTTGTCACTAAAGTGACAGTAGACCTAGTTAAATGTCGTAATTCATCAAGGGTTCCAGTTTCAACAATTTCACCTTGGCGTATAATTACAACCTTATCTGCTAATCGTTCTACCTCACTTAAAATATGGGAGGACAATAAAATAGCTTTACCAGATGCTTTAATTTTTTCAACTTCTTCTTGGAAAACTTGTTCCATTAGAGGATCAAGACCAGATGTTGGTTCATCAAAAATATATAAATCAGAATCAACAGATAATGCTGCAATCAATCCAACTTTTTGACGATTTCCTTTTGAATATCCTTTGGCTTTTTTCTTAGGGTCTAATTCAAAACGTTTAATTAAATAATCGCGCTTTTCTTTATCTCCACTACCATGTAATTTAATGAAGAGATCGATAATTTCTCCTCCCGTTAAAGATTCCCAAAGGGCAACATCTCCAGGGACATAAGAAATTCGCTTATGAATTTCAAAGCTATCCTTCCAAACATCCTTACCGAATATCTCGGCAATACCAGCATCACGTTTTATAATTCCTAATAGTGCACGAATAGTTGTAGATTTCCCAGCACCATTAGGACCAATAAACCCAACCACTTCCCCCGATTTTATCGTGAACGAAACGTCACGCAATGCTTGAAATTTACCAAACTTTTTTTGTAATCCTTGTACTTTTACTATATCGGTCATAATATAGACACACTCCTTTAAAATTTTTTTAGATAAAAATCTAAAGCTATTATATTTTCATTTCAATACACCTTTAATTTAGTTTTATTTATAAAAGCTATATTTCAGTAATTCGGCATAAACGTTCCACTCTTCTAGATATTTCTCTCCAAATCTACCAATATCATCAAAGGTAAACAATTCCTTTAGTCCTTTCTCTCCTACACCAAACATCGTCCAATTCAAAATCTCAATTGCTTTTTCAATATCAACTCCTTCCCTGAATTTAGAGTAATCAATGTCTTTATATAATTTATTTATGGCTTGATTATAGATTGGATTGAGCCTTTGTTTAATGATATCCTTTACTTCTACAGACTCCTCTTGTTTAGTTGATGCCAAGAATTCAAATGCCTGTGGGTACTTTTGTTGAACATAGAACTTTTGTAAAGCAACTCTTTCGATTCTTTTAAATAAATCAGTTTCAGACAAATCAATTTCTTCATTTAGATTCACGATTGCTTTACTACTATACTCAATCAAGTACAAGTAAAGATCCTTTTTACTGTTAAAATAGTTAAACAGCGAGCCTTTTGAAATATTAGCTCTTTTTACAATTTCGTTAGTAGATGCTTTTTCAAAACCATTTCGAACAAATTCTTTTATAGCTGCGTTAATAATTTGCTTTTGTTTTTCTGGTTTTAAGTTATTAAATTTTGAATAAATGATCAAAACCACCTTTCTTTATAAACCGATGACCCAACTAGTCATTTAGAGTATATCAAAATTGACCGATCTAGTCAATATGAAATGAAGCAATTAAAAATAACATATACTTAAAAATAATATTCATTTACATCCATCTACATAATATGATAAAAATAAAAATTCACCTTTGTTAGATAGGTATTTTTTAAGCTTTAGCATTGCTCTTTACGTAAATTCACCTCAAAGCCTGATTATGTTTCATTTGATAAGATAGGATGTGAGATTCCTTAAACTCTTATCATCTAGAATTGATAAGGAATCAATAATTTTAACAATGAATTTGAACTTTGAAAGATGGGAGTAGGTTTTTAAAGATTCTATGCTTACTGGGGCTATCGTTGATAGACTTGCTCATAGGGCCCATATTATGGATATGTCTAGGGAGAAAAGTTATCGGATGGAAGATACAGTAGAGTGGTCAAAAAATATATGAAATATATTTAAAACGCCTTTCCCCTATTACGTCATTATACAACCTATATACATATAAAAAATAAAGGCAGTCCGTAGACTGCCGATATTTACCTCTCTGTTCCTTTGCTATGCTCTTTCTTATTTGATTTAGTTTTGTCATCTGTCTTAAAGCTTTTTATTTGCCCTAATATGGACTTTTTATCTTTATCTTGACTCTTTACTTGTTCTTTTGCTTTTAAGAGCTTAGAAGATAAAATACGAACATTTTTATGTTCCTTTCCATTGTTACCAATACTTGTTTTTACTTGCCCAAATATTTTAACAAAATCTCCTTGTTTTAAGTTCTCTAAATCTTTTGCCTTATCTCCGTAGGCTGAACAATTGGTATAAACTTTATTCCCATCGTCATCTTTTGAAACAAGAGAAAAGTTACTTACTTTGAACTTTTCTCCATTAGCATTTTCTCTTTCAAGATTTTCTACTTTGCCAGCTATATTACCCACGAGATTTATGAGGTCATCTTTTTCTTCAAGTTCATTGGTATTTTCAACAATTTTACCTTGTTCTTTCATATCATCAATCATATAGTCAAAGTCATCATTTAGTAGACCTGTTGTATCATTGTTCATATATAAAACATAGACTTCTTCAAGTGCCTTTTCGTCAGTAACACCTTTTTCTATGCTCACAAGTGCTTTTATAAAATCCTTGTAGTTATCATTCATCATTTCTTCTAAATTTTCTCTAATATCTTTGTATTCCATAATTTCCTCCTTGTATTAAATAAGGAGAGCCTTTCGCCCTCCTCTATCTTTCTTGTCCTTTTTCACTTTTTTCTTGATTTTTATCTTTTTCTTCTTCTGATTTGAATTTTGATATTTGTCCCAATATTGATGGTTTCTCTTCTATTGCGTTAAAATTATCCTCTACATCATAAGTTGATTCAAAGTAATCACTGTCTTTAAAATCATTGTCATACCTATCTGGTATTCCATCATTATCAAGATCTTTTGCCAGTGGATCATAGAAGTTTCCATCATCATCTATTTCTAATCCTAGAGCTTGTTTTAAATCTTCTTCATCTACTGATACCAGATCATCAAAACTTGACATCTTTATGGCTTCAGTCATATCTTTAAGAGCTTGTGAATTAGATATATCTTCTTCTACAAAAGATTCTGTTCTAATAGCAACATTATCTACATACTGAGTCCATGTTTTTTCTTCCAAATTTACCTCATATTGAATAGAGTGCTTACCATCTGGTGTTTCTGTATAGGCAAGTCCTATATGACTTAAATCAGGGTATAGTTTGTCAAAGTCTTCATAGCTATTAGATTCTGAAAACTCATAGTTGGAATAATCAACTATCGCCCTTTTTAAATCTTCTAATAATGGTGATTGGTTTTCTAGTTCTTCCACTTCTCCCATATCTAAAAGTTTATTAATTTCAGCTAGTCTTAGTGTCTTATCCCTTAACTCATCTGCTTTTTCAAATGGTTTAGTTAATTCTACTTTGGCATTTTCTAAAGATTCTTTATAGTTTTCAAGGTTTTGATTTAACCTCTCAAGTCTTGAAGGCATTTTTTCAATGGCATTATCAAGTCTTGTTATATTACCATCAGTAGAGTTTGAAAACTCTCCAAAGTATTCTGCTTTTCCTAGTAGTTTAAAGGTGTGAGTATTAGTCATGAAGTTATATGAAACTTGTAAGTCTAAGTTCCTATATTTACCGATGACCTTGCTATCATTTATCTTTACCTTTTTTATTTCCTCTAACAGCTTCTCTCCAGCTTCTTTCTTGTCTAAAATTTTATTTGTACTAAGACTGATTGAAGTGAATTTGCTATCTCCTTCTCCTAATTTCTCAATATTTGCAATATCTTCTTTAACTGCTTTTATTTCCATTTCAGTTTTTAAAATACTTTGAGGATAAATTTTATTTACCTTATCTTCAAGCTTATATTTATTAGACTTATAGTTAGCTTCCAGCATTTTTAGTTTTGTAACTTCGTTATCTAAGTCCATCTTTTCTTTAATCAGAGGATTGCCAGTAGCTAAAGCCTTAATTTCTGAATAAGATAGACTTGCTTCATCAACATCTTCTGCAACACGCACAGGTGTCTTGCTTGTCATTATTTGTGATATGAATTTCTGCTTATTCTCTATTGTCTGCCACAAATAAGAATCAAAGGTATTCTCTGTGACATATCTAAAGATATTTACCTTATCATTTTCATTGCCCTGACGAACAATTCTACCACTTCTTTGCTCTAGGTCAGACGGTCTCCAAGGGACATCTAAATCGTGTAAGGCTATTAATTTGTTCTGTACATTTGTACCTGCTCCCATTTTTTGAGTAGAGCCTAATAATACCCTTACTTCTCCTCTTCTTACTTTAGAGAACAATTCATCTTTTTGTTTGTCTGTATCTGCTTCGTGGATAAAGGCTATTTCTTCTTTAGGTATTCCCATATTCACTAGCTTATTTCTAATATCATCATAGATATTAAATTCTCCATCTCCTTTTGGTGTGGACATATCTGAAAATACTAATTGGGTCGATGAATTTTCTTTTGTCTTATCCCAGATCGAAAAGATGTTTTTAACGCATACATTTACCTTTGAATTAGGATCATCGGGAAGTAGTGGATTTATTAACCTTTGGTCAAGGGCAAGTTTTTTACCATCATTTGTAATCTTTAGCATATTATCTTCTGTTGGTTCGACTTGGTTGTTTCTAACTGCGTCTGCTCTTTCTGAAATAGCTTCTAATATTTCTTTTTGTTCCTCAGTAGGTTTTGTTTTAATAACTTCAAAATTTGCTTCTGGTACTGGCAAATTTAACATATCTGAAGTCTTTATATCTGCTACTTCTTTAAACATGCTCATCAACTCTGGCAAGTTATAAAACTTTGAAAATCTTGTCTTTTGCCTATATCCAGTACCTTCTGGAGATAATTCAAAGGTGTTTTCTGTTTCTCCAAAAGTAGAAGCCCAAGCATCAAAATGTTCTAATCCTCTTGCCTTTAAATCGTCATATTGAAGGTATCTTTGCATAGTATAAAGCTCAGTCATTGAATTGGATATTGGTGTACCAGTAGCAAATACAACTCCCTTGCCATCTGTCATTTCATCCATATACCTACATTTCATATACATATCAGAAGACTTAAAGGCTTCACTTTGACCAATACCAGCAACATTTCTCATTTTGGTATGCAAGAATAAGTTTTTGTAATTATGAGCTTCGTCTATAAATAACTTATCTACTCCTAACTCTTCAAAGGTTATTACATCATCTTTTTTAAAGTCGTCATTTAGCTTTTCAAGCCTTACCAAGAGTTTCTTCTTGGTCTTTTCTAGTTGTTTTACTGTGAAGTTTTCTCCTCTATTTCTTTTGTTCTCATCAATAAAGGAAACTATATCATCTATTTGGTCTTGTATATGTCTTACCTGATATTCCTTAGACATTGGTATTTTTTCGAATTGAGAGTGTCCTATGATAACTGCGTCATATTCTCCCGTTGCAATCCTGCCAATAAATCTTTTTCTATTTTTAGGTTGGAAGTCTTTTTTATCGGCCACCATAATATTTGCTGACGGATATAATTGCATAAACTCCCTACCAATTTGAGTAGTTAGATGGTTAGGAACTACAAATAATGATTTACTTGCAAGTCCTAACTTTTTAGATTCCATAGCAGAAGCTACCATTTCAAAAGTTTTTCCTGCTCCTACTACATGGGCAAGTAGTGTATTTCCACCATAAAGAGTCCTAGCTATTGCATTTTTTTGATGTTCTCGAAGTCTAATTTCAGTATTCATTCCATCAAAAGTTAAGTTAGAACCATCAAATTCTCTATTTCTAATTGAATTGAATTTTTCATTATAAATCTTTTCTAGCCTATATCTTCTATCAGGATCTTCAAATATCCAGTTCTTAAATTCTTCCTTAATCAGTTCCTGCTTTTGACTTGCAAGCATAGTTTCTTTTTTATTCAATACAGAAGTCTTCGAACCATCATCATTTATTACTTGGTCAAATACCTTTGTATCTTTTAGATTAAGAGCATTTTCAATTAGCTTATAGGCATTTACTCTACTTGTACCATAAGTCATGTTAGCAAGGTCATTAGTTGAGTCAACACTTTTACCTTCAATGTTCCATTCACTTGTATGTGGTGAGAACCTAACATTTATATTCCACCTATCATAACCTGGTGTTTTTAAAAGATTGAAAGTAAAGTCTTCTATATCTTTTTGAGGTATCCAAGTTGCTCCTAATCTTACATTTATATCAGAAGCTGTGAGTTCTTCAGGCATAACTTCTTGTAATTTTTCTCTTTGATATTTAAGTTTGCCTAACTCGTTTAATAATGTGTCTTTCTTTTCAGAAGGTGCTAAATCTATTACATTTTCAATTTCTCCGATATATGAATTAAGATAGCCAATTTTCTCTCTAATATTTCCACTTAAATACTCATCAGCTGATACATATGAAAAATGAAATGGATCGTCATTGTTAAAGTTTTCAAAGGGCATTCTGTTATTTATTAGGTCAGTATCCTTAATATCTAAAAATATCTCACCCTCAAGCTCACCAATCAAGGTGTCCCTATCTTTACTTGTTATAGATTCCATATATTCAAAATCTACATATCCCTTTTGTGAAACTGATAAGACTAAGGCTTCAAGGGAAGTATCTACATGGTCTACTACTTTTGCCTTTGTTATTGTTCTTTTTGAAAATATATCACTCTTTGCTTTGAAATTATCTTCATCGTCAAGTATTTCGATTGATGAAACCAAAGGAAAGTTTGAGTCTTCCTTTAAGGCTCTAGTGTTTGATAAGGAGTTAATAAAGCCATGTTTCTTTGAAAAGTTATCATAGACTTCATTTAACTTTGCTTGTGACTCTTTTATTTCTTCATCAGAAAAATCGTCCTTTTGTTTTTCTATTACATCTTTTAAAGCATTCATTACATCAAGGTAATCTTTTATCTTTTCTTTATTTTTATCTGATATATTCTGCTTAATTAAGACTGAGTTTTCTCTTAGGTAGACTTCTTCGTCAATAATAGTATAAGAAAAATTTTTAACATCATCTGTTGCTGGAAGACTTAATTCTTCATCTTCCAATAGTTCGACCTCTTCATATTTTGAATTTGAAGATATTTCCTTACTTGCAAGATCCATTAAATCTTTTAGATTTTCGTCTTCTCTTTCATCACAAGTAATTGTATTTCCAAATCTTCCAGATACTTCTTTCATATCCCCTAATACCATTTGAGGATTATCTACAAAATATTTGTTGTAAGTCAAACCCTTTTTATCAGTTGCTAGATGAATCCAATCGTCATCTCTTTCTATAACTGAATCTCTCTTCTTTAAAAAAATAATATCCGAAGTAACTTCTGTACCAGCAAGTCCTTTAAATGTTGTATTAGGTAGCCTCATAGCTCCTAAAAACTCACATCTTGCATTAATATATTTTCTAACAGATTCATCTTTTTTATCCATAGTTCCAGACGAAGTTATGAAGGCAATAATTCCTCCATTCCTAACCTTATCTATTGACTTTGCAAAAAAATAATCGTGAATCAGAAAGTTATTTCTGTTATATTCACGATCGTTAACTTTAAAATCTCCAAAGGGAACATTTCCTATTACCAAGTCAAAGAAATTATTCGAGAAGTTTGTTTCTTCAAAACCTTTAATTTGAATATTAGCTTCAGGATAAAGCTCTCTTGCTATTCTTCCGCTAAGGCTATCTTTTTCTACTCCATAGACTTTAGACGCTTTCATTTCACTTGGCATATTGCCAATGAAATTGCCGACTCCTGCAGATGGTTCAAGGATATTCCCGGTCTTAAAACCCATATCTGTTAGAGTCTTATATATTCCATCCATTACCTCTCTAGGTGTATAAAATGACGTTAAAGTAGACTCTTTAGCATTCAAATACTCTTCATTTGTTAGATTTTCCTTTAAAATATTTCTTGCTTCAAGCCATTGTCCTCCCTTTTCTTCATCAAAGACATCGGCAAGACCACCCCAACCTAGATAATCAGCAAGATAGGCTTGCTCATACTCCCTTGGACTCCTATTTTCATTTTCAAGTCTTTTTAGCATTTTAATAGCTTTTATATTTTTATCTAGCCTTTCTGATGGTGTTAGGTATTCTGAGTAGATATGATTTTTTAAGTCATAATTTCTAGCAAAACTTAGTCTTTCCTTATTAGGTTCATAGCCTAGATTTTTTAACTCTTCTTTACCCCTCAATAAGTTTTCGGCTGCTTCTCTTGGAACATTGTATCTATCCATCATTTGGTCAATTTCAAGATTGTGGTTATCTATAAAGCTTTCTTGTTCTACTTGTCTTTCAATTTGTTTTTCATGCTCAGATAATTTGTATATCTCATAATTTCCACTATCTAAAAGGTCATCAATCTTTCTACTTTCTTCAAATGTTTCGCCCTTATATAAAGGAAATTCTTCCCCATTAACTTCTGCTTTTGTTCCAGTTTCAATCAAGTTAATTCCATCAAAGGTATTCTCATCTTCTAAAATAAATTCTTTACCAACTTTTACTGCTAGTTTTTCTGATGTTTGACTTAGATTTTCAAAGATTTCTTCAAGGTACGAATCGTTTCTATATGGAATTACTTCCGAACCCCTAATCATACCTCCCATATACTCCATATTGTCTCTGATAGTGACAGTTTTAAGTCCTCCACTTAGTTCATCAAAATCTGTAATAGTAAAGTCCTTATCTTTATATCTAACCTGATCGCCTATCTTAAATTTAGGCTCTATATTTTCTTTAGCTTCTTCTTGTAAAGATTTCTCCTCACTTAGTGCAACTTGTTCTTCTAAATATGAAAATTCACGCTCATTTACTTCTTCACCATCACCAAGGTCAATCCTATAATGCTCGACAACTTCTCCGTCTACATAGTGGTCAAAATAGAATTTGAAATATCCGATATAATCATCAGTCATTTCTCCAAATTCATTTTCTCCATAAGTTTGATTATGGTCTTTAACATTGATATCTTTTTGTCTTAGGACATTTATTAATTCTTTGGTTACTATCTGCCCACTATAATCGGGAACTAATTCGTGGTTTTCATTAAATTCTACAATCCAGTAATCTTTTCTATTTTCAGTGTTTTTGTCATCAAAAAAAGAAGCTTCATCAGCTTCCTTTTCTTGGCTTATTTCGTTTTCTAAGCTTCCACGTATTCCTTGATTGCCATTTTCTTGACTGTTGCCATCAAGTTGTTCATCTGTCCTTGGTATTCCTCTGGATTTTCTATCATCATCTTCTCTGTCAATCCTTGTGCTTTCATCATCTTGACTTTCTCTCTCTTGATATAGTCCACTGCCTGAGTCTGAATTTCCTTCAGGTGGTTCAAAAGTGTTTTCTCCTCGTACATTTCCTGAAGTTTCTTCCAGTTCTCCATGTCCTCGCTCCCTACCAGGTAAGACAGTCTTAGAACTGCGTATGTTGGATTCGGAAATCTCTCCATAAATTCCAGATCCTTCTCCATCATGTCCAAGGTTTTCTCTTCGATCTTCATCGCTATTTCCTCTGTCGCTTCCATCTGTGAAAATTCGTCCATCTCTACTTCTTGACCTATCATCTCGTCTATATAAATCATCTTTACCTCCTCTATCTTCATTTATATTTTCTATATCTCTATTATAGTCGCCACCGGCCCTTTCTGTCAGCAGCCTAGCACGATCTATTTCCTTAGATTTTTCTATTGTGCCATCTATAATATCTTCGCTAACCCTTGATATTACAATACCTATCTGTTCTAAAGAAATTGTATTAATCCTAGAAAAATTATTTTTTAAATTTTCTATATCCATAGGATAGACTGTATTAAACCTATTAGCTACTGCATAGGATATTGAGTCTCTCATAAACTTTTCAAAGCTAAGTCTATCCTCTATATCTATTCTCAAATCAGCAAGAGCCAAGTTAATATATTCATCTCCATAAATTCGGCTCAAAGAAAATATATTTTCATTAAGTGAATCACTAGCTTCAAATGAAGAATCTCTTATTATTTCTTGTAAAGCCTCGTTATGGTTTTCGTGGTCAAATTGCCATAAGCTAACCTCATTAATATTCCTATCCATTGATGTTGTCTGACTAATATCAAAAATATATGAAATTCTTTGATTTACATCACTTCCAACTAAAATTGGAATACCTTTTTGACCTCTCATAACAACTCTGCCAAAATATTTTTTCCACATATCAAATGTCGCACAAGCTCTAGCTTCAGGTTCTTTGTTGTATATACTTAGTTGGCTAAAAAAATCATATTTCTGATTATTCCCTATAACTTTTAAGAGTTTTAAATATTCTTTTTCATCTTGCAAAACTTCATACTTTATAGCTTCTTGTATATTCTTAAAATCATTTACTTGCATTTTCTACCTCCATTCTATGAATTTCTTTTATAATCGCCATTAAAATATCAACCACAATAGAATTGCCGGCCTGCTTATATAGTTTGCTTGAAGTGCAATTTTTTCTTCTTGGATGTACTTTCTCTAATTTGTTTATATCACTGTCATCAAAACCCATGAGTCTTAAACATTCTCTTTCTGTTAAATACCTATACCTACCATTTCCAATATCTATTATTCCAGAATTAGGTACTCTCATCTGTTTTGTAGAAATAGTATAAGAAAAATCTTTAATCACTTTTAGTCGCCCTCTAAAACTGTTATCTATGCCTTTATTTAAAAATTTCAGCATATAAGGTTGGGTCATTGTATAAAGCCCACTTACATCCTTTTCTAAAAATTCACTTAGTGGTCTTTTTTCTTTCCTCTCCAATTTATTAAAAGAAAAGTTATTTGCTCCTAGACATGAAACAACAAATATCCTCTCCCTTTTTTGAGGTATCCCAAAGTCAATTGCATTTAATATTTCATACTTACTTTCATATCCAAGGTTTTCTAGTTCTTTTAGATAAATAAAAAAGGAGTCCCTCATATTTCTATCCAGGACTCCCTTTACATTTTCCCAAATTATCCATTTAGGTTTATTTTTCATTTCTTTAATTATTCTAATTGTTTCAAATAGTAAGCTTGATCTAGTGCCTGAATTCTTTACTCCTCCTTGCTTTTTTCCTATTCTTGAAAAGTCTTGGCAAGGACTTCCATGCATAACTAAATCTATCTTCTTATCAGGAGCTTTATATCCTACTACTGATTTTGGCTTATAACTCTCTCCATAAAGTGCGTTATATGATTTAACACAAGCCTTATCTATTTCTACATAATCAACAACTTCATAAGGTATCTTTAAATTAATAAAAGCCTTTCTAATAGCACCTATGCCACCGAAAAGCTCTAATATTTTTACCTTATTCATTTAGATTATTCTTGTACCTATCTACAAGCTCCCATATACTATTTTCTATTTCTCTTAAAAAGTCTTCTTTATCTACCTTGCCAGAGCTGATCTTTGAAAGTTTCATCTCCCATTCAGATGTTGTTTCAGCCGACTTAAACTTATCCTCTACAATCGATACAAGTCTATTGCCTTTTTCAGTTACAAGTAAATTTTTCTTATCTCTTATTATGAGACCTTTATGGATAAGATTTTCAATAATTCCTGCTCTTGTAGCTGGTGTTCCTAAGCCTTTTCTCTCCACTTCTATATCTTTATCCAGGGATTCTACTCCCGCATTCTCCATAGCCTTTAAAAGTGTATCTTCATTATAATGACTTGGAGCTTTGGTGAATTTCTCCGATATATTTTTAGAAGTTAGCTTAATTTTATCTCCTGTCTTTACATCTGGTAATTCATTTTCTTGTCTTTCCTTTCCATATGCCTTTAGATATTTTGTATAACCTTCATCTATTACAGTCTTGCCACTTGCATTAAAGTTAAACTTGTCATATTCATATCTGATTTTTCTACTAGATTCCTTTAAGTTATCCGAACATGAAGCAAGTAATTTATCCTTAATTAGATTATATATTTTGCTTTCTTTATCAGATAAATCTTTGGCTTTTCCAATACCTGATATAGTAGGAACAATCGCATAGTGGTCTGTAACCTTAGATGAATTAAAAATAGACTTAAAGTTTGATTCATTGATTTTAAAATCATCTTCAAGTCCTTCTAATAATTCTTTTATAGTATTAACCATATCGTCGGTTAAATACCTGCTATCTGTTCTTGGATATGTGATTAGCTTCTTTTCATACAAGCCTTGTGCCAGGTTTAAGGTGTCATTTGCTGAATATCCAAAATATTTATTTGCTTCTCTTTGTAAGGTAGTAAGATCATAAGGCTTATCTGGTTTTGTGCTTATTTCTTTATCTTCTACCTCTGTAATAACTATTTCATCTTCTAGTAGATTTAATAGTTGCTCTGCAACTTCAATTCTATCAATCCTATCTGATACAAGTTTCAATTCTCCATAAGATAGGTCAACTGTATAATATTTTTGCTTTTTAAATAGGTTTATTTCACTATCCCTTTTAGCTATTAAATATAAAGTTGGTGTTTGTACTCTACCAACTGAATATGTTTCCTTATAAATGCAAGAATAAAGCCTACTTAAATTCATTCCCACTAACCAATCCGCAATTGCTCTTGCACTTGCTGATCTATATAAGTCTTCAAAGTTTTCTCCGTCTTTAAGATTTCTAAAGCCATCTTCAATAGCTTTGTTTTCCATTGAAGATATCCATAGTCTTTGAATTTTCTTCTTACATTTAGCTTGATTATATACAAGCCTAAAAATAAGTTCTCCCTCTCTACCAGCATCACAAGCATTTATTGCTGTGTCGATGTTCTTATCGTTTAAAAGTTTCTTTAAAACTCCATATTGTTTCTTTGTGCTTTTAGATATTTTATAAATATATTCTTCAGGAATTATAGGAAGAGTGTCTATTGTCCATTTCTTCCATTTTTCGTCTATCTTATCTGGACTTGCCATTTGAATTAAATGACCGACACACCAAGAAACAATGTATCCATTACCCTCATAATATCCGTTTTTTCTTGTTCTTGCTCCAATTACTTTTGCAATCGTAACTGCTACACTTGGCTTTTCTGCTATTACTAACTTCATTAATACCTCCATAAATAAAAAAAAGAGCGAAAGATTTCTCTCTCGCTCAAAGTATTTCTCCCGAATATTATATTATTTTTGGGAGAATTCGATTTACTTATTAATTTCTTTTTCTAATTCTTTAAGAACTTTTATAATCTCTTCAAAGTTTGGATATTCTCCATATATCATTTCTGCCATAGCCTTATAATCTTTTTCTATTTCAGAAAATCGGTATTTTCTTGGGACTAATTTTAATCTACCATCTAATGCTTCTTCATACCTTGCCCACTTCCTAGGATAAAACTTCATTTTGAATTCAGTTACTTTCTTTAATAACTCCTTATCCTCTAAGGCTCTGTCTTTGAAATCTGAATTTGCTATTTTATATAGGTCATAAAAGTGTCTTGCATATCTGTAGGGCATAGGAGAAGATTCTGGTCTATTCGCTTCATGATGAAGTATAGTTGCCTTTTCCCAAAATGTTCTCTCTGCTGATACTGTTCTTATATTGGTTTTTTCTTTAAATACGTTTGGATAGGCTTCTCCAATTATTGGTAATATTTCAATATCAATTGCAGGTGTCCATGCTGCAAGGCTTCCTATTTCAAGTCTTATATTTTGTGTTAAATAATTAGATTCAAAAATTTTAGGATATTTACACAGAATTGTTTGTGGATCATGACTATCAACCCAAAATTCAAAGTCCATATCCTTTAAATCTTCTTCTAAAACTTTTAAAAATTCATCTCTTAAAAATATTTCTGTCTTTTCATTAACTGCTTTGTTGAATTTATCTTGCTTGGTATTTGACCTTTCTATCCATGGTTCTTTTTCTTCATATCCTAATACTCGCCAATCTAAGATTAAATCTATATCTTCAGAAAATCTTTCAATCAGTCCAAAACACTTTGAAAGTGATGTGCCACCTTTAAAGGTTAAATAATCTTTCCATTTATTTTCATTAAATAGATAGTCTAAGATAAAAGTAACCCAATAGTCTTTTTCAATGACTGCTTCAGATATATTTTTCTTTCTTGCAGTATTGACTATTAAAACTCTTAAGTCTTCTTTGTCCTCTATATAAAACTTATTCATTTTTGCCCTCACAAATTTCCCTTATTACTTCATATATCCATGATGGCACTGATTTTGATTCATTCATTAAGTCTGTTCTTTCTTTTTCAGCTAAGTTTTCTCTTATCTTTTGTATAACTTCGTTGGTTATATTTTCTTTCCCTAAAGACTTAATTGCTTGAATAACTGTTGCAGTCTTTAGGGACATATTAGCAATCTCTCCTGTATTTACTTTTTTAAATTCTAAAATTGTATCTCCAATTTTATATTCTTTGTATCTTCCACTAGATATATACTTATAGTGAGTTGGAACTTGTGTTGAAAGTCCTAATAAGTTTAAGGCTGTGCTACTATATGGTGCAATATTCCAATTGTATTTTCTTGCTATGGCAAGTGCTAACTCGTGAATTGATACTGCTTCGTACTCTCCGATTAATTCACTGTATATTGGATTATAATAGAATCCATTAATTACTCTTTTTATTTTATTTTCACTAACTAGTTGATTTAAAGTTCTACGAACAGTTTCATTTCCTGCTATATCTAAGAAATCATTGTTTATAAAAACTTTTCTGCTATCAAAATCATTAATTCTATTTTTTATTTGATCTAAATAGGAATTCATTTTGCACCACCTTTCTCCCGAATATTGTATCATATTCGGGAGAAATAATCAATTTAGATTAAATTTTCATATCCTTATAATAGTTCATCATCTTCATCTAGAGATTCTTCATGGCTTTCTTCATTGTCAGACTCATCTTCTGACTCACTAATATAATCCTCATCATCTTCTTCAAAGTCTTCCAACATTTTATCTTCCTTAGCTTTGACTACTTTAAAATAATATCCTGCTCCTACAACCCCTCCAATTACAAGTGCAATAATTAGAAATGAACCTATTCCACTTTTCTTTTCTTCTTTTACTGGAACATCCGTAGGCTCTTCTTTTTTTACTTCTTCTTTCTTAGGTTCTTCAACCTTTATAGTATTTTTGTCTTCTGATTCAATCATATTAAGTAGGTCTTGCTCTCCTACTTCTGTCAATAGCCTTACATTATCTTGATTTGATGAGTGATCCACTATTAGGTGCATAGTTTTTCCACTTTTAGTTTGAAATGTTAAAAATTGTCTTACATCTACTGGATTTTCTTTATCTTTTTCTGTGTCTCCACTTGGTGTAATATCTTTTCCATTCCTATCTACATTTTCAATTACTGAACCTCTTGCCTTATTTTCCCCAGTCGCAAGATTATTTACTGCCTTAGTATTACCACCTTTTACAAGTGGTGTTTTCTTAGGAGGATTAGTTGAAGGCTTATTTGCTTCACTTGTATTTCCTGGTATTCTTGGAACATCTTGATAAGGAATTTCTTCTTTTGATGGTGTAAAAACATCATCTTTCAACATTTTTTCAAATTCTTCTTTTTGTGGTTCATATATTGACTCGTTTTGACTTTCTATCTGTCCTTCATTGGTCATAGCAAATGTAGTTGCTGGTACTGTAAATGTAAAAAGGAGTAACGCTATGGCTACTCCTCGTTTAATACTCTTATTCATTTTTCTATCCTTTCTTATTTTACATTTTTAAATACATAGACTGCTTTTCTAGCATTGTCCCATTCTATTGTTTGATTTTTACCATCTTTAATATCTCCATGACTTGCTCCAAAAGCTTTAGCAATATTTGAAATTGAAGCATGAATTCTTCCATTTATAATCACTGGCTTAACATCTGAATTGTAGACCTTTCCATCTGAATCTTTCATAACACCAGTATCAATATTTAGTCTTAATGTCTTTTTAGCTAAGATATTATTCTCTTTATTGGAGAAAATAGCTTCACGAGTAGAGTTGTCATACTCAACATTAAAACCTAGAGTATAAGCAATATATCTTACTGGAATCATAGTTCTTCCTTGATCTACATAAGTTTTTACATCCATATAGACTGTTGTCTTATCATCTTTGTTAATAATGTTATAGAAGTTTTTGTCTACTTGGAAAACTGCAAATTCTTTTTCATTTTTAACTTGTTTTTTGGATAGTTGTTCCTCTTGTTTTTTCATCTTGTTAAGATCAAATTGATTTAGGATATTCTTGTCATCAGCTTTCAAAAGTTCGTCCCACTTCTTATCTTGAGATTTCTTATCTTCTTTCTTCTCTTTGTTTTCTTTTTGGAGTTTTAGAAGTTCATCTAATTTCTTTGATAGGTCTTGGTTTAGATTTTTTTCTTTTTCATCTTTGGCTTGTTTTTCAAGTTCTTCTTTCGATTTTTTATTTGCTTCCTCGATTAACTTCTTTGCTTCTTCAATTTTCTTATCTAACTCTTCTTTTAACTTTTTAATTTCTTCTTCAGAAGCTTTTTGTTTTTCTTCTAGTCCTTTAATTTTCTCTTCTAATTCTTTTTTTGTATTTTCAGAAGATTCTTTTAAACTATCAATAGCCTTTTGAAGCTCTTCAATTTTCTTACAGCATTCTGACTTAGAATTTTCTGTCTCTTTCCTTTTAGACTCAAGGTCTTTTATCTTATTATCTTTTTCATCAAGAGCTTTTTCTAAGTCCTTAATTCTATTATCTTTATCATCAATTTCTTTAGTCTTCTTTGCAAGTTCTCCTTCTAAAGACTCAAGCTTTTCTTGCATTTCTTTGATTTTATTTTCGTTTTTATCGGTCTTTTCTTTCTCAGCCTCTAACTCCCATTTTGTAGATGAATAATCTTCTTTTAGTTTTGCATTTTCATCTTGTAATCTTTTTAATTCATCTTTAAGCTGAGTGATTTCTGCTATTAGTTCATCATTATTAGAATTTTTAAGATTCTCAATTTCTTTATTCAATTGAGCAATCTTATTGTCTTTATCTCTAATCTCTTCTTCTAGCTTAGCTTTTTCTTGCTTTAGTTTCTCTCCATTATCTTTGCAAGATTCTAACTTTTCCTTTAATTCATCTATCTTTGATTGGTCTTCTTGTTTCTTATCATTTAAGTCTTTGATCTGATTTTCTAAGTCCTTAATGTTTTTAGTTAAATCATCAATCTTATTGTTCTTTTCATCAATATCTTGTCCTGTTAAATCTGTTTGAGTATCAATGGAATATTTATTTGGATTGTATATAGTCATCTTTCCTTGATACATATCATTGTTATAATCAAATTCAAGTTCTACACTATCTACATTCTTATCAAAGACAAACTCTCCATTTTCATAACTTAATCCATTAGGAATAGATTTGAATCCTTGATTTCCGTTGAAACCAAAATGATTTTCGCAAAATGGATTTTGTTTTGGTCTATATTCAACTTCTTGATTATGGAATACTCCCTTACTGTTAATATTTGGATTGCCTAAAACTTTTATAGTGTGCAATTTATTTCTTGAAAAAGCATACTGTTCAATTGTCTTCACAGACTTAGGTATAATTATTTCTTGAAGATTATTTCTTTCAAAAGCATTATGTTCAATATTTACCAAAGTATCAGGTAAAGTCACTTCTCTAAGTCCACAATTGAAAAATGCTAAACCACCAAGATAAGTTAGACTATTTGATAGTTTTACCTCGTCTATACTTGCTTCGTAAAAGGCAGCATAGCCTAAATGCTTAACAGAATCAGGAATAATTACTTTATCCCAATGTTTGCCACGTCCAAATTCTCTTTTATATCTAAGTTCATCGTTTGAATGACTTAAAGAATAATTTCCATTTATAGACTTCGTTCCTTCAGGAAATACTAGAATATTTGTCTTCTCTTTCTTTTCTAAGCCTTTACCACTAAAGGCAATTATATTCCCCTCAGAGGAATACATAAAATCATCTTCCGTCCAAGTAACATCAGACTTTGCAAATGCACTTGTATGCACAGTTGATGTTAAAACTAATAAAAGAGCCATAAAAAAGGCTCTTAGTCTGTTCGTATTAAATTTCTTCATTATGAATATTCTCCTTTTCTTTTAATTTTTCTTCTCTTTTTCTATCATTGATTTTCTCCATTAATTCTTCCAAGCTAATATTGTTCCTCCTAAGAGTTACAATTATTTCTTCATTTTCAACCTGTATTTCTTCATCGCAAATTTCCTTGTATTTTGCATTTAAATCTTTCAATTTCTCTTCTATTTTTTTCTTTTTGTTTCTAATACTTATAAGCTTCCTGTTCACATAATATCTCCCTTCTATCTAGGTCTTCCAAAACCATAAAAGTGTGATTTCCAATATTTTGAATTTATTGATGTGTATTGAATTGGATCTCCTGCGTGAATCATCATTCCATTACCTGCGTATATTCCTACGTGAGATATTGGTGTTCCACTGTTATATGTTGAATGGAAAAATATAATATCTCCAGGTTGAGCTTCACTTGGACTTACTGGATTACAATAGTCTTTGTATATTCTCCATGCAGTTGTTCTTGGCATTCTCTTTACACCAGACTTTGTAAATGACCAACATACAAAACCTGAGCAGTCAAAGTTAGATGGTCCACTTGCTCCAAACACATATCTTTTGCCTATATGTTTTTCTGCTTCATTAAATAAGGCTTTGGCAGTAGCTGAATCAAAAGCAAGACCAGGATTTCCAAAGTTTGGATTATCTACTATTTCTCCTAAGTCCCCATTACCTGATCCAAAAACATCTCCCATATTCCCCTTAGCTTCAAGAAGAGCTTCATAATGAACTACATTGTCTGGATAATCTTTAAATATTTCCCTAACAACTTCATCCATTTCTTTTTTCTTTAAAGTTACAATTAACTTTTTATATTCGTACTCTTCTTTTTCATAGCTAGTATAAGGATTGCCACGACTATCATATCTAGTTCTTGCTACTGTTCTTGTTCTAATCTCAATTTCTTCTTTAAAATCAAGCTTATACATCTTATCGAAAAGTTCTTTTAAAATTCCTTTTACTTCAGATGCTGATTTTACTTCTCCACATCTTGAAGTTATATAGGATAAAAGTTCATGGGTATTATGACCAATTTTTCCTTCTTTGTTTATGATATATTCGTCATATCCAGGATGACTTGTTTTTACACTTTCGATTTGTGATTGTAGGTCATATTCCATTGATGAAAATTCTTGATTAACTTCACTTAGAACTGTGTCTTGTGATAGGTATGTTGTTGTCATTACTGAGTTTACTGAATTGCTTAGTCCACTCATACCAACACTTCCACCACCAACCATGATTGATAGCATAAGACCTAGTCCTATTACTAAAAATAGAATTATCTTACTTTTTCTTACTATTAGTTCTTTAGAAGCCTTACCTAAACTTAAAATAGCTTTTTTAACCCTATCTACAAGTCTTGTTTCGTGCTTTTTAGCTATCATGCTTTTCATTTGTTTTCTTTGGTAAAACTTCTTAAATCTATTTTTCTTTATATAGGCATCTGACTTTTTTAGATCTTCCAAGCCACTTTTAAACTCCAACTTGCTTTTTCTCTTTCTTATTTTCTTATCAAGTGTAGATAGCTTTTTTAATGACTTTTTCTTTTTGTCTAGCTTATACTTCCTTATTCCATGATGAAGTTTAGAGCTTACATTAGCGGCCTTTTCTCCAGATTCTACACCAGTATTATCAGATCCTGAACTTAAATAATCTCTCACTAACTCTGATGACTTAGCTCCAGATAATAAAACCCCAGAAGATAGACTTCCTTTAGTTTTATTTTTTAGGATATTATCCTTTAGCTTACTTTTAGACTTTTCAAGCTCTCCAATCTTTTTATCTGAGATAAAGTCTTTAATATCTTGTACTTTCTTAGAATCTTTCGGTGTAGCTTTCTTAGATTCATTTTTTAAGTCATCAATTTTCTTTCGAGTGAATTTATCACTTTCATAATTTTTTCTTTTGTAGTAAGTCTTCTTTTTATTAACTTTCTTTTGTTCTGAAGGTTTAAGGCTTGTTTCCTTTTCATCCTTTATAAATTCTTGATTATTGTCTTTAAGCTCAGAATTATCAAGAGTCTTATCTGTATCAACTTGGCTTAGCTTACTCTCTTTATCTATCTCTTTAGAAAATTTTTCCTTATCTCTAAACTTCTTTTCTTGATAAAGCTTTTGTTTTTTATCGATATTAGCATTACTGTCGTTCTTGCTTACTTCATCTTTAACAAGCTTATCTTTTCTATATATTCTCTTGCTTTTCTTTGCTTCAATAGGTTTATCTTCACTTGTCTGGATTCGCTTAGACTCTTTCACGTTAATTTTGTCTTGGAATTTATCCTTATTATGGATAAGTTTATCCTCATAATTTTTAAGAACTTGTCTTCTACTTGATGCCTTTTTATTATTTATTGATTGAGCCTTAGCTGAAATATCATCTGTTGTTAATTTATTAGAATTAATATTTCTACTGTTTTCACTATCAAAATTTACCTTTTTGAAGTCTACATCTAAGTCTTCATCAAGTTTAAAGCTTTCATCTGTCCTTATTTCAAGATTAGTTTGTTTTGTTTCTTCAGCCTTATCCTTATTTTCTAAAACTTCTTTTCTAATTCTTTCCTTGTTTTTAGCCTTCTGAAAGTCTTTTAGTTTATCTTGTTTTTGCTCTTTAGCTAATACATTTTCATGGATAAGTTTAGATTCTTTTTCTGAAATTTTATCTCCGAACCTATCCTTAGTCTTAATAATCTTATTTGTATAATCATCTGAATGAACAAGTTTACTATCTACATTCTTTTCAGGAGCGTCCCTATTTCGTATAATTTTCTTTTGAAAATCTTTTTTTAGTTTTTTATCCATATCACACCTACTTAGCTTCTTCTGGTTTTGTTGTCATTAGCTTATATAACATGGTGTCTTTAGGGAATTTATCTATAAATGGAACAATAGTATTTCCAAAGAATAGTAATCCCTCACCTGCATTTGAATTAGTAATATAGTTTAACTGATAAGGCGATATTTTTAATTTCTTAGCAAGAATATCTCTATCTCCAGATGCTTGATTTAACATTAGAACAAAGTCTGTATTATCAAAGATATTTTCAATTTCCTGACTTGTTAAAAGGTCTTTTACGTTTTGAGTTATACCTGTTGGAATACCACCCCATTTTCTAAATCTTTTCCAGATTTCTACTGAATATGAAGCAGTTTGTGGGTCTTTTAATAAAAGGTGGAACTCATCTATATAGTATCTTGTAGACTTGCTTCCTCTATTTAAGGAAACCTTGTTCCAAACTTGGTCTTGAATTACAAGCATACCTATTTTTTTAAGTTGTGTTCCTAGCTCTTTTATATCAAAACAGAGCAGTTGCCTATTTAGGTCAACATTTGACCTATTATTAAAGACATTAAGACTTCCCTTAACATAAATTTCCATTTCTGTTGCTAGTTTTCTGCCAACTCCCTCTTCTTGGGATAGGAGCATATCGTATAAATCTCCTAATATAGGCATATTTTCTGGCTTAGGGTCTTCAAAATACTTTTGGTATATCTTTGGTAAGCACCTATCTATAACAGATTTTTCTGCAGCAGTAAGACCAGATCCTCCTACTACAAGTTCAAGCATAGACATTATGAAGTTTGCCTTATCCTTTAAAGGTGCATCCCCATCTCCATAGTTCATATTAATATCTAATGGATTTAGATAGTCCTTTGATTTTGCCGAAACTTTAATAACTTCTCCATTAAATTGTTTTACAAGGTTTGAATACTCGCCTTCTGGATCACAAATAATTACATCATCATCTGTGACAAGAATTGAATTTGCCATCTCTCTCTTTGCTGAGAAAGATTTACCAGAACCTGGTGTTCCTAATATTAGTCCGTTAGGGTTCTTGAGTTTCTTCCTATCTGCCATAATCAAGTTTTGGCTAAGGGCATTTAATCCATAATACAAAGAATTTGCTGAATCAATAAACAGCTCTTCTGTTGTAAAAGGCATAAATACTGCCGTTGATGATGAAGTTAAAAATCTTTTTATTTCGACTTGGTTAACTCCTAGAGGTAAGACAGAAACAAGTCCTTGTTCTTGTTGATGAGATAATCTTTTTACCTGACAATTATGTCTGTTTGCAATTGATGATATTTGAGCAATAGTGTTTTCTAATTTTTGATTAGTTCTTGCAAAATTCATCATTACTATGGTAACTACAAATAGCCTTTCATCTCTATTTTGTAAGTCAGATAACATGGACTTAACATCAGCCCCAAAAGTATTTATATCTGAAGGAATAATATCCATATCATATCCAGCACGAACTGCTTTCTTTTGTTCTTCAATTTTCATTCTGTCCAGGTCTGTGTTTTTTCTCTTAATGAGTTTAATAGCTTCTGCTTGTTCAACTACATCTATATGAAAAGCTACATAAATATTGTCATCAATATCTAAAAACTCAGATAACATTCTGTCTGATAACTCACTTGCAAGTATTTGAAAATGGCTTACTGCTCCAATATATTTACCAAATTTAAAATTATTTGCTGGTGCAAAATTAAAGATATTGGGAGTTATATGTGACTTTGTAGACTCTTTCTTCTTCAAATCTTTATATGAAAAATCAAAGTTCTTGTCTGGATTTAACATATCGTGAACAAGTCTTAACCTTTCTTCGCCATCAAGACTTTCTGCTCTTACTCCCATAGATTTAAAGTTAGATAAAATATCTACTTCAAGTCTATTTAACTTTGCTCGTGCTTGCTCTAGGTTATCGGCTTCTGTTGTAAAGGTTATATACTTCATCTTTTTAAGTCCGTTATTTCCCTTTGCAAGTTGAAGCTTTAACATCTCCCTAAACTCTTTTCTTACATCGTCATAAAAGTCTCCCTTATCAGCAATTTTAATTGCATCTTGTAGGTCTCTATTTCTTCCTAATTGATTTACATATGATAGTTCAATGTGGACACTTGGATCAAAAGAATTTAAAAAGTTGGCAAATTGGTTAAAAATTAAATCTCTATCTTCTTCCAATGCCAACTGGTAATTTATATCTTGAAATGAAATTGTCTTTGAATAATTTTTTTCATCTAACTGGCAAATGCCCTCTGGTAACATTCTTATATATGGAATTGTATCCTCAACAGTAAATCTCTTTTTCTCTTTCTTTAAAAGAACACTTAGAAGACTATTTGTTGGATCTTTCTTTGTTTTTAGCCTTCTTACTTCCTTTCGGTCTTTTTTTAATTGTTTTTCCCTTAGATTTAAGTCGCTGATTTGCTTTTTTCTTTGCTTCAAGGTATGCCTCCTTTCTTATTCTCTTAGTTGGTTGATAAAACTTATGAAGATAGAAAAATTTAAAATATTTTTCAAAAGTTAAGGTATCTTTTTCATATAAGGTTATAAAAAAGATTGGCAGGGTTACTATTAGCATTACAATGATTGAAACATCATTAGGTAGATATTTCTTCATAAATAAATAGGTTGGTATGCCAATTAGTCCTGCCACAGAAAAACCTATAAGTTGTCTTTTAGTTAAGTTAAAGGCAACCTTTGTTTTAATCTTGTCCAAATCTTTTGGTATTGGTACATACGCCATTTTAATCTCCCTCTACTTCTTCTTTGGAAAGTTCAAGTATATGGTCATAATTAGATGTTGTTTCCTCTTCTAGGTAGCTAATTCTTTCTTCTAATTCTTCTTGTTTTTCTTCATTTCTGTCATTGTATTCTCCTTGATACATAACAAATTCATTGTGACATCTACCGAGTCTATTTATTCTTTTCTTTAAGTTTCTAATCTCTTCATTTCTTTTTTTCTCTTTTAAGATCTCATAAGTTCCTCCCAATAAAATTCCAAGTCCTAATAAAGCACAATTTTTCTTTTTTAACATTTATTCCTCCTAGTGCGTATTCATAATACTTTTCGCAACTGTTCCACTCTTAAACATCATAAGTCCAAGTAGTAGAGCATATCCTAATATACTAAACAAGCTTGCGTGAATATCTGTAATCTGTACCGTTCTTATTAAAACGGTGTAGATACCTAAACATACCATCAAAAACAAACCTTGTAGTCCCAAGGCAAAAAGTCCCTTGATATAATTTGTTCCAATCTGACCCCATTCTTTATTTCCCATAGTCGCAAATGGTATGGATGATACTGATGAGTAGACATATATTTCAAACATACGCCCATATACTATTAAGGTAATAGTTAAAGATATACATTGAATTGCAATCCTTACAAGGCTTGTTTCAACTAATATCATTATTAATGCACCAACATCTTTTTCTTTTAATGTATCAACCATAGCAACTATTTGATCTCCTGAAACAGTGGCAGAAGTAGTGATTACCCCTGCCGCTTTGTTTACAAGATTTTGTGCCACATCAAAGACTGCCATTGAAAATTCAAAGGCATGGCTTGCAAGGTAGACTGCTATAAACATCTTTATAATGTATTTGAAAAACTCAAAAGTATCTGTATCGTGCATATTATTCTTTTGCATAACCATATTTATGAGTTCAATACATAAAACTGCTGTTATGATAAGACCTGCTATTGGAACAATCACATTATCATTAATGTTTTTTATAAAGTTATATACTTCTCCATTCCAACCCATAGGTGTTTTACCAACATCAGTTGCAATAACTCCTACCTTGTCATTTATATCTAAGAACATGGACTCAAGATTTGCTTTGATACCTCCGAGTAGCATATCCTTAAAAAATTCAGTTAGCTTGTCAAAGATACCAAACATAGACTTTCTCCTATTTTAAAGCATTTGCAAGTAGTGGAATTAATTTGATACCGATTAGCACAATTCCTCCACCAGCCATAAGCTGCTTAATACCTTGAGATTTAGCACCAGATAGTGATAGGTAATCCTTTGATGTTATCTCCGGATTTTCCCCCACTTCACACCGTGCATGCGACTTTCACCGCACACGGCGTTCCATCACAAGAAAGATTTTCACGTTTTAACTAAGACTTACACACTTCGTAACAAATTATTTTTTTCTAAATTAGTGGCAATCCTGCCATTTTTCTAAGCTTATTACATTTCTCGATCTGCTTGACCGTTAAGCCAAGCTCTTTTATATATTTTTGGATTGTATCTTCTTTTGTTGCATGGATAAGTATATGAACTGCTTCTGTAACAAGAATTAAGTTGCTATAACTGTCTGTACCGCCTTGTTCAAGCGGTATCTTGTGATGGCAATGTATATAGTTTGGTGTAAGTTTTACACCTGTTACCCCACATCTGCCATATTGAGCTGCAAAGAGCGAGATTCTGTTGTCTGCAAACTCTATACTCTTATCAAGTACAGGATGTCTCATCAACCAAACAAGTGTATCTACATCGATTTGCAGATTTTTATGAATAAAAGCTCTGCCCTTTACAGAGTATTTATTTACAACCTTTTTCTTGTGTTTTGCGTCCTTTGTCCTAATATATCCAACTGGAATTAGCGGATGTCCATTAAGGAAGCGAAGCTGTTTACTTTTTCCATATTTTTCTTTGATAAATCCTTTGTTTAGCATTCCACTGGTTTTAATATCAAGTCTGTTGTTCATCTGCTTTTTAATGTGAAAGGCTATTTTAGCAAAGTCCAAACTTACATTTGTTGCTATTTGGTAGTAATTATGCAAGCCTGAGACAGTGGCATTATACTTGGCTATTGCTTTGTACTGTTCCTTTTCGTTTGCAGGTCTTTTTATATCCGCAACACATTTAGAAATATTTTCTTTTGCATTTTTCAGTGCCTTATCACTTATATGCGACTGTACAACAAACTTTTTGCCTTTTGGTTTAACCTTAAGCTTAAATCCTAAGAACTCCGAATACCTTTGTTTTAGATTTGTTATTTTAGATTTTTCTTCACTCACATTTAGTTTTAATCGGTCTTGCAACCATTTTGTAACTGCCTGATAGGTTCTTTTTGCATCGTAGTAATTACGGCAAAATATCTTAAAATCATCAGCATACCTTACAATGTATATTTCTTTTAGGTTGCTTGTTCTTAAAGCTCTGTAAGTATGGCTTTTTATCTCTGTTCCTTGACTGTTCGTTCTCTGTTTATATGGATAATGCGTAGGCATTGTCAGCCATTGAGATGAAACCCACCAATCTAATTCGTTCAAGACTACATTAGATAGTAGCGGTGATAATATTCCGCCTTGTGGTGTTCCCTTTGTTGGTGTAATTACCTTTTTATCGGGCATAACTATGTCTGCTTTAAGCATTTCCTTAATGATACAAAGTAACTTTTTGTCATGGATTCCTAAATTCCAAAGCTGCCTTATGAGCTTTGCATGATATACGTTATCGAAAAATCCTTGTATATCAATATCGACTACATAGTGTAAGTGCTGTATCTGCATTAGTCTTGCACATTCTGCAATAGCGTGTTCCGTACTCCTGTTAGGTCGAAACCCATAGGAACTGTCATGAAACTTGGCTTCACATATCGGCTCTAATATTTGCAAGATACATTGTTGTACAATTCTATCTACAATAGTTGGTATTCCTAAAGGTCTAATTTTCCCATTAGGCTTTAGTATCTCCACTCTCTTTACAGGGCGTGGTTTATACCAATGAAACTGTTTTTGTATGAGAGAAATGTATTCTTCTTCATTTAGCCTTGATAGATGTTTTATTGTTCTGCCATCTACTCCGGCTGTATGACTTCCTTTGTTCCCTTTGATACTGCGATAGGCAAGTTTTATATTTTCTCTTGAAGTTATCAACTCCATTAAATTTGAAAATACTTTATTCTTACTGCTATCTTCATATAAATCATCAAGGACTTTTTGCAAGTCATAGTATTCCGTATAACGGATTTTGCTTTGTTTCAGTGTTTGTTTCGAAGTGGACACAGTCACCATCTCCTTTCGGATTTGATTTTCTTTGTCATACTCGAAGCTGTGTTTGTCTTAATTTCAGTTCTTGTACTTTCCTGTGACTGGTGGCTATCCCTCCACGAACTTATTATTTTCGCTTCATAGGTACTGTGCCACCGCTTTCACCAAGATAAAGAACGGTTATATGCTGTTTTTTTCAGTCATTTTCCCATTCAACACTTCATTAGCATTAGACTGCTTCCATGCTCTTGGCTTACCACGTTCCGACAATCTTATCTTTGAATACGTTTAGGTTCTTCCTCTAAGCCTGTGTTTAGTTTTCACCATATCGCCTGTAACGATATATGGATTTTCATAACAACCATTCTTACTCATCCACAAACACCCCATCTTTGATGGGAATTGCCGTTAGGCAAATTCAAACGTTTAGACCCTTACATTCGGAAGTACGTCAGTGCTTTGGTATACACATTCTCACCATGCGTATTCGACACCCGACATATAGGTAGCACCGTCCACCTCTGAACAGCTTTCGTGTCTGATATGAAATATCAGTCTTACGGCTACTCTCTGCCGACTTCACCGAGCTTTTGACAATGAAATAGTCTAATATTCATTGCCAATCGGAGTATCAGTGTAGGCATTTCAGGGCGTTACCCCGTCATTCTACCTATCAGATTGTCAGTTCTCCTAAGTTTTGAACTTTCAGTCCTTCGACTTAGTGCATAAGCTTTTCACTTATGAACGTGTCGCACGGTTATCATTACCATAACCTTCCATTAAGTTAATAACTCCCCATGCTCCTAAACCTGCACCAATTGCAGTTACAAGTGTTTTTAAAACTCCAACTCCAGCTGTAAAAAATTCCATATTATTCCTCCTCGTTTTCTTTCTTATTTTCTATTTTGTTTAGTGATTTAACTATAAAATTCTTGTAGACCTTATCTCCTTTTTTGTTTTCTTTGAAATATCCAAAGACATGGATTAGATCTCCTTTATCTAATTCTTTTGCACGTTCGCTTTTTTCTCCGTAGACTGAACAATTTGTATATTCTTTTCCTTTACCATATTTTTTAATGAGAGTAAAATTTGCTACATCTACTTTTTCTCCATCTCTTTCAAATTCTGATAATTCCACTTCTTTAACTAAATTTGCATTAATATTTATCATTTCTCTATACATTAATTTCTTCTCCTTAATCCATAAATTTCAATTAAAAAAGCGACTGAACTTATATTTCAATCGCTAAATGTCTTATATATTAAATTGTTTTAAGTGGGACTTCTTATCCTTACCATTTTTACCTCCTAATTTTGAGTATAAAAAAAGACGATAGAGTTTTTAATTTCTATCGCCTAACATCTATCTGTATTAATTTTTTTCATTCAAAAAAATAGTTTCTGTTTACTTGTGATAGTCTTCTATTTTATCCTCATATTTTTTTATAAGTTCTCGTGAATAAACTTTTTTGTTTTTTGAATCTCTGACTTCTTTCCAAAGAATTGCAGCTACTTGTATTTTATTAGAGTAGTTACAACTATTTTCGTCTGCACAAAAATCCTTTAAAAATTGATTCCATTGACAAACCGAATTATCATACTTAGCATAATCTGATTTTCCATAATAAACTTTGAGCATATCTTGAATAGTAAAACTCAAATCATTTTGTCTTTTCACTTTTCTCCAAGCCGTTGCCATATCTGCAGTAAATTTGAAAGGCAAAACACCTGTTACAACAGAAAAATATTCTCTGAATTTTGAATTAAAGGAAAATCCACACTCAAGTAAAGGCATATCTAAAGTAATATAATCAACTTGTTTCTTTATGTTTTTTATTGATGACTTTTTAATCACATCACCCTTAAAGTACTGCTCAATAATATAATTGAGTTCTTGTTTTGTACCTCTATATTCTAATCCTAATAACTTGCATATCTGTGAAAGTTCTTCACGATACCAATAGTATTTATTAAACTCATCAAACGATGTGATTTTATCAAACTTAGGTCTACTTTCTATCATTGTTTTATCCTTTCGAAAAGATCTAAATATATGAATAGGCTACTCCAATTTATCTATTTCATTATTTTCATAACACTTGAACATGACTTGCTTCTTCACAATTAAGTGCTTCCTTCAAATCTTTAAAATACAGTTTTTGTTGGTTTCTTAAATATAGTCCTACAAAAGGTTTAAATATAAATTTTTTAGAAATAATATTTTCTGTAAAATCTAATGTTGTTTTATCTCCATTCGAATAAAATTTTCCTATCCAAGTTCCTTTTATATTTGCGTTTTCAATTTCAAAAGACCAGCATTGATGTTTCGTACATTCTATAACTTTAAAATTTGTTTCTATCCCATCTTTTGTAATCTCTACAAAATTCTTATCAACAATAATTTTGATATCTTTGATATCACTTCTCCAACCAAAATCACGAAGGTCAGTAACTTTATCCCATACTTTTTCTATTGGGCAATTTAATGTAACTTTGATATTTGCAACTGCCATAAAATCCTCCTAAGTAAACTTATTTATACTTTTCTATCTATAGAACTAATTTCTTCCATTTCCTAATCTTAGTCCTAAATGTTCCAAATGGCGCTACTGTATTTACATGAATAAATTTATATACTTCCCAAGTAGCAGTTTTGGTTGCTTCATCTGCCCATTTTCTCATATGTGGTTTAAATAATTCTTCATCTGTTAATTCATCTATCATAAGATAAATTTTTTTTACATTTTCTGTTAGTTGTTCTTTTAGTTCATATAGAGATTTATGGGCATAGGTATCTGTAAACCATTGATATAATTCTCCAAGTTGATTCCACTTGAATTTATCTGATGGTGTTTTAACATCTATACCTTTTTTCTCATTTTCTTCCCATTTTAATACTAAAGCCGTCCAGCCTACTTGATAGGCAAGATTTTCTGCTGGTGTTCTGTCAACTTCTTTTAGTCTTTTATCTTTTAGTTCTTCTGGTATATTATCAAACTCTGAAATATATTTTTCGAAAGTTTTCTTTATCTCATTCTTTAATTCTTCCTTACTTTCATAAGACCTCATATGCCTACCTCCATGGTTTATATATAGATATTATATCAAAAATATTTTTATCCTAAGGATAATTCATAATCTTGTAATCAAACTGTTCCTATTTATTTTTATTTTATCTCTATTCGTTAAATACTCTTCCACATCAAACAAGTTTTTCTTATCATAATCTTCCAACAACTTGTAATTCTTATGCTTTGTAATATCAAATTTATCTGACAAGAAAGGTCTTACTCCTCTTAACTGATAAATACACTTACCGCCATCCATTACAGTTATTTCATCTTGGCTCATAAGTTCTTTGCCAGTTTTTTGGTAATTTAGACCTAAAGATTTTTGATTTGATCTGGTTTCCGATGTGTTATATAGGTCTATAGTTTCTTTTCCCCATAGAAAGAGTGTAAAATCATTGTTATCAACTATTGTATCTGCATGGTCTTTATAGATTGCTTTTAATTGAGATTGTACTTGCAGTATTATGCTTGCTGATATTTTCCTTGAGAGTTTTTAATTTCTATCGCCTATTAATACCTTATTTCTAATCTTCTAAAATCGATACTTCAAGGTCTATCGCTTTAAATGTAACAGTTATTCCTACTTCTTCTTTTACTGTTTTTTCAAATAGCTCAGCTATATCATATGGGGACATATCATATATATCTTCATACCATTCATTACTTTCATCGTACATTGTCTCACATATTGCTTCAATATAATTTTTCTTATCCATTGTGAGTTCTGTATCACTTTCTAAAATAAACTGCTCGCCATTTATATTTAAGATGATTGTTTTTTGTATAGGTGAATTAAACTTAAATAATTCTGACAAAGTAATTTGAAGTCCTTTTGCGATTTTATCAATATTTTCTATTGATATATTTCTCTTGCCAAGCTCTACATCCGCAATATATGTTCTATCCAATCCACACGCTTTAGAAAATGTTTCTTGTGTAAATCCACGAGCTGTTCTTAATTTTCTAATTTCCTGACCTAATTCTTTTTTAATCATACAATAGCACCTCCGTATGATTATATATTAGCGCTTTGTCGACTATAAGTCAACCGTCTATAAGTCACAAATTGTTTTTGTATCATAAATTTATTTTGAGAATTTTCGATTTTGAGTTTAATTTTATTTTATCTCTGTTTTTCAAAAACTCTTCCACATCAAATAAATTCTTCTTATCATAATCTTCCAATAACTTGTAATTCTTCTGTGCAAGTCATAGAAATTCTCTCTTTCCTCAGCCTAATTTTAACCGATATTTATTTCAAAATAGGTAGCAAAAACTTCAAAAGTGCCAAACCTAAAAATACTGTTATTAACGCAATCGCTGGGGAAATTATCTTATATGGAAAATTCATTTTATTCAACAAATGAATATCCAAAGAAAACACAACCAAAAACAATATAAATGTAACTATATATAATGGATTGTGGAGAATAAAGAATTTATATACAACATATTCAATACAGAAAAAAACAAATATTGAAATTAAGCATAAAAAAAGTAAATGTATAATTTTTTTCATGTTTCCTCCTCTATGATTTTCTAATTTCCTGACCTAATTCTTTTTTGATCATACAATAGCACCTCTGTATAATTATATATTAGCACTTTGTCGACTATAAGTCAACCGTCTATAAGTCACAAATTGTTTTTGTATCATAAATTTATTTTGAGAATTTTCGATTTTGAGTTTAATTTTATTTTGTCTCTGTTTTTCAAAAACTCCTCCACATCAAATAAATTCTTCTTATCATAATCTTCAAGTAATCTATAATTCTTATGCTTTGTAATATCAAATTTATCAGATAAGAAAGGTCTTACTCCTCTTAGCTGGTATATACACTTACCACCATCCATTACAGTTATTTCATCTTGACTCATAAGTTCCTTGCCAGTTTTTTGGTAATTTAGACCAAAAGATTTTTGATTTGATCTTGTTTCTGATGTGTTATATAGGTCTATGGTTTCTTTTCCTAAGGTTTCTGATAATTCTTTTACTGTTGTTTTTTCTTTTCCTCCTAGAAAGAGTGTTGAATCACAGTTACCAACTATTGTATCTGCATGGTCTTTATAAATTGCTTTTAATTGAGATTGTGCTTGCAGAATTATACTTGCTGATATTTCTCTTGAACGAATTGTCGCTATTAGTTTTTCAAATTTAGGAATTAAGCCTATATTTGCAAACTCATCAAGTAGACACCTAACATGAACTGGAAGTCTACCACCATACACATCATCTGCCTTATCACATAGTAGATTAAATAATTGAGAATACATTATTGAAACTACAAAGTTAAAGGTATCATCTGTATCTGATATTATTACGAATAAAGCCGTTTTTCTATCTCCAATTTTATCAAGTTCTAATTCATCTTCACTCATTAGCTCTCTAAGCTCTCTTATATCAAAAGGTGCAAGTCTTGCTCCACATGAAATTAGAATTGACTTAGCAGTTTTTCCTGCTGCCAGCTTATATTTCTTATATTGCTTAACTGCAAAATGACTTGGATCTTTCTTTTCAAGAGCTTCAAAGAGCCTATCAATTGGGTTCATATAGGTTTCGTCATCTTCTCTGACTTCACTTGCGTCAATCATATCTAAAAGTGTCTTAAAGTTCTTTTCTTCTTCTGGTGCTTCATAATAAATATAACCGATAAGGGCAGTGTAATAGAGCTTTTCAGCCTTTACCCAAAAATCTTCTCCTGCCTTTTCTCCATCTCCCTTGGTGTTGGCAATAATTGTTTGGACAAGTTTTAAAATATCTTTTTCACTTCTCAAATAGGCAAATGGATTGTATTTCATAGATTTTTTAAAGTTTATTGTATTTAAAATCTTTATGTCATATCCATTTTCATAAAGCATTTTTCCACACTCTAACACAAGTGTGCCTTTTGGGAAGATTTGTCAAGGACATAAACAAAATTTCTTTGAAAAATTTATATCTTTTCTGTTTCTCTCTTGATTAGCTTTAATATTTTATCCTTGTATGTTTCGCCTGTACCTTGCTTAAAATGTAGGTTTACAGTATATTTTGTCTTCCCAATATCCATAACTAACTGTTTATGTGGTGGTACTTGTATTTTTCTTCTTTCTTCTTCCATAAGTTCTCCTTTCCATTTTTAGACAATAAAAAACAGCAAACCATTTTTGATTTACTGTTACTGTGTTAGTTTTTATTAAATTGCTTGATTTTCAAAATTGAAATTTACCTAATGCGTTTCCCAATTTTCATTTTCTTACGCCATTCTGGTGCCAATCCATCATAAGACCAATATTCATCCATATCAACAATCAAATTATCTTCAAGATAGATAAAACTTACTACATGAAAAGACTCACTATTATCTGTTGGAAAAACCCGACAAGCTAAAATAATAGTATCTTCATTTTCTTCAATTCTCTCTATTTCTCCGTTCCAATTTCCGGGATATTCACAATTTGCCCTTATATACTCATCTAAGGTAAAAAACTCATTTGTGCAATGCCATTTTATAACAGCATTCTTTTGAAAATATTTCCTAAGTTCTTCTGCATTTTGTGATAAAACCGTTTTGAAAAATCTATCTATATCCATAGTAATCACCTTAAAACCAATTCACTTTTTCATCTCTAAACAATGGTGTTTCACTCTCTTTGTAAGGATTGTAGTTATTACAATTACAGCCAAACTCTTTCAATACTTTTATCTTATTATCGGCTGTCCAAACAATCAAAGAAATACCGTCAAATTCTTCAACTTTCCCTGTAGAGATACAATTGATGTGAGACCAAAAACAGGAAATTCTCTCTCCTGTTTTTGGTCTCACATCATTTACAAATGTACACTTTCTCAACAAATTATAATTTTCTATTTATCTAATTTTATTATATCGTTTACATTATTGGAGCAAATAATCTTAAAATAGCTTGCCATAGTCCTTTAAATAAACCATTTTTTGCTTCTCTTTCATCTACTTTATGTGATTCTTTAAAGGAATCCTCAAAATCTTTTTTGATATCTTTTATTACATTTGTATCCTTCATATAAATACCACATTCAAAATGTAAATATAAACTTCTATAATCTAAGTTTATTGTTCCTACAGTTGCTATTTCATCATCGGATAAAAATACTTTGCTATGTACAAAACCATTCGTATAAGTATAAATTTTTACTCCACCTTTAATTAATGTATAAAAATAAGAAGAGGTTAAATCATATACAATTCTTTTATCGGGTATTCCAGGAACAACAATTCTGACATCTACTCCTCTTCTTGCAGCTAAGATTAAACTATTTATCATATCTGTATCAATAATTAAATAAGGTGTATAAATATAAACATACTTTTTCGCTTGATTGATAATATTTAGATAAATATCTTCGCCGGTTATAACATCATCTAATGGACTTTCCCCATAAGGTACAACGAAAGCATTTTCCTTATACTTTTCAGTAAAATTATATTTGTATTTATTATAATCATTATCTTCTTTTTTAAATGAATTCCACATTTCTAGAAACATAACAGTAAAATTCCAAACAGCTTCACCTTTTATCCTAATTCCATTATCTTTCCATACTCCTAATTTACTATTTATATTTATATATTCATCTGAAATATTAATTCCACCAGAAAAAACAGTATGTCCATCAATTATCATCATTTTTCTATGATCTCTATTATTCATAATAATACCTGCAAATGGCGATAATTTATTAAATTGCATACATTTTATTCCATATTTCCCCAGTAACTTTGGATAATTACTAGGTAGCATAGCAAAAGAACCCATATCATCATATAATACTCTTACATCTAGTCCTGAATTTGCTTTTTCTTTTAATATATCTAAAATTCCTTGCCACATAGTACCATTATTAATAATGAAATATTCTATAAAAATAAATTTTTGGGCTTTTTTTAGTTCTTCTAACATAACAGGATAAACGTCATCACCAAGAGAATAATAGTTTATCTCATTGTTTTTCGTTACAGGAAATCCTGCAAATTCACTTATATATTTTAATTGTCCTAAATTTTTAGTATCGATTTCTTTTTTTATAAATTCATCTTGTATTAAGTATTTTTGACCATTTTCTATATTTTCATTAATATTCTTTAAAACTTTACTTCTTTTCATATTATTACTAAGTATGATATATAGAAGTGTTCCAATTAATGGAAAAAGCATAATCAGTAATATCCATATTAAATCGCTACTTAATCTTTTACTATACTTGATAATCATTAAAACAATTATAATACTAAGTAAACCATAAACTACATGAATAATACTTATAAATTCTCCAAATTTTAAATATATAAATAATGTTAATAGAATTTGTATTAATAAACCTATTGCTACAACAATTCCTCTTTTTACTGCCATCCACATATTTTTTCTCCTCATACTAATTCATTTTTATATGTAATACTTTTATCTTCTTTATAGATAAACATTAATTTTGAGTTCTTATCTGTTCTTCCTTTATCAAAGGATAACGAATAAGTACATTACTATCTAGATTTTCTTTGTGCATATCAACTGCTGTTATTTGATGATTATCATATGTTGTATAATAATAAATTCCCTTATTTACATTACAGCAAGATGTATAAATTGTTATTTCAAATTTATCATCACCTAAATCACAGCATCCTCTTTGTTGATCAACGCTACCTAAAATGTGAAAAAATTGACTAACACTTGATTTTTCATCTTCTTTAGAAAAAGAATTTAATTTAGTATACGCTACTCTTATGAATCTTGATTGCGATGATAAATCACCTGGTAGACCTATTGCTCCCATTCCTCTACTATATAAACTTAGATCTAATTCTTTACTAAATTTATTCTCTGGAGATTTAGGTGATAAATACATATAATTATTTAAGGCAAACATTTGCTTATCAAAAGATGGATTATTAGTTAATACCCCTACTGGATTATCATATATTTTTATTCCATCAATAACAGACTCTACAGTTATTGATTGTGTGCTATCGGAAATAATCCAATGTAAGCTAGCTAATGGTAATTTATCACTAAATGGAGTATTTAACACATTCATTTTTTCAATCAAATTTCTAGCTTCATTTACATTTGAACATTGGCTTAAAATCCATGGTATCAGTTCAAATTGAGCAACATTATCTTTTCCTTCCTGTTTTTCTTTATAATGAGCATTTCCAACAAAATTTAAACCTGCTATTGCTAACCCTTTTTCGTTTATTGCATCGTAATATAATGGATAATCTTCAGTAACAAATGCCATTCCAATTATCGCATAATGACTCTTAATGTCATCTACTTCTCTAAATTTAAATTCAAAGTTTCTTGGTGTTATTGTTACTTCATCTCCATATGAAAATTCATAATCCAATGTTCTTCCAAAATAAAAATCTTTCGTTTTATAAGTTGCTGCTGTACACATATTCTTTCCCTTCTTTCTAATACTATTTCTTATCTTTTATATAACTCTCTTTAAAATTACTATTTAGTGATTATATTTAATTATACCATTTTTTCACTTAGTTTTATAGGTCTAACTCATTCCTCTTTACCTGTGATAGTTGTTTTTCTTGTTCCTGTAACTGCTCTATACAGGTCTTAACTTTTTCAGCCTGTTCTACTTCTTCTCGTATTTCTAATATTTTACTATATAGGCTCTTTTTATCTTTCTTCAAAGTGGTAAGTTCCGATTTCCATTTGGATATATTTAAGGTCTTACTTTCCCCTAAATGCTCTTTGAGATGTTTCCTTGCACTTTCAAATAGAATAAGCTTCGCCGTATGCTCATTATAAAAATCTTCCTGTTTTATTTTCTTTAACTTTGCATAGGCTTTGTAGATGTCCTTGTACTTCAAATATTTTTCTGACTGGTCGATGAGTTGTGTTTTTTCATCAATCTTTTTCTCGGTATCTTTTAAGGCTCTTGTGGTCTTGTAATTCTTATCTCTTAAAGTAACTATACTTTCTTTCAGTTCAGATAAGGAAATAATGTTTTTCTCTTTTAAGAATTGATAGCTTTCGATGTATTTTTCTAAATCTGTATTATGGTTATCTGCATTTTTACGGATAAGATTTTTAAAAACGGATAGCAAATTTTCTTTGGATGGGAGGGTAGATTTGAGATTATCAGTTTCTGCCTTTTCTTCTTTTCCTATTCCTCTTATCCAATTTAGTAAGGCTTTTATTCTTCTTGCAATCTCTTTTAATATCTTATTCTGATGTTTGATTTCTCGGTTGATATTTCCCCTGTCGGTATTTATGCCTTTCTTTTCCATTTGGGTGGCTGATACGCCTAAATGAATGGTCGGTATTTGTTCTATGCCCTGTCTTTCATAGGAACGGTGATCCACTTTTTCCTGTATGCTATTTTCTTCAAGATATTTATTTGTAATATCTGCCCATGCTTTTCGCCAATGCTCTGCTTTGTCTTGTTCGTTCCAATCTACTGCATTTATTTTCTTTGTTTTGTAGTTGCCATTTTTAAGTTTTACTTTCTCTCCGTTTTCATCAAGGATATATTCCTTTTTTGATTTTGCTCCCCATGTCTTATTTTCGTTTAATGGTCTCATAGTTAATAATATGTGAGCGTGTGGGTTTCCATCATTTTTATCGTGTAGGGCAATATCTGCACACATACCAACTTTCACAAAATTTTCTTTTACATATTCTCTTACAAGCTCAATCTGTTTTTCCCTGCTTAATTCTTTTGGTAGGGCGATTTCTATTTCTCTTGCAAGCTGTGAGTTTTTACTTTTTTCTATTTTCTCTACACTGTTCCATAATGTTCCTCTGTCTGAAAATTCCTGTGGTGCATTTTGTGGTAATAGAATTTCGGTATAGGCTATTCCGCCTTTTCTTGTAAAGTCATGGACTATTCCGTCATATTCGTTTTTTATCTTTTCGCCACTACGATAGGCGGAAGCTGCTACTGCACTTTTGCCTTTTCCTCTTGAAATAATCTTTATACTAAGATGATATATCGCCATAAGAAAAAACCTCCTCTCTTTTTTAATGTGGGGACGATGGCGATGATAAAGACTTACTAAAAAAAATCGGATTGCTTTTTATCCGATTTCTTTTGGGAAGTACACAAGGGGTAGGAAATTTATTTCCGTAGGGGAGTGTAGCTCCCCTGTATCAGCGTTAGCTGATATGCTCTCTGCAAGAGCCTTCGGAGAACGCACACACCCTTTAGGGTGTATAAGTGCGCCCTTGTAAACAAGGGACTATTCCTCTATGTCCGTTTCTTCCTCTTGGTTTTCTGTGTTTTGATTTTGATTTTCTTTTCGCTTTTCTATGATTTTTAAGATTTTTTGATTGACTTCTTCTTTGATGTTTGGGAATGTGATTAGCTGATAAAATTCGTCTTTGGTAAAATCCTTGCTTTCAATAAAGATACTTTCAAAGACTGCTCCTTTTTCATAAATCCGTCTATCCCTTTTCTTTCGTTCTTCCTGTTTCTGTTGACTGATGAGCTTTTTTCTTTTGTTTTGTAACTGCTTGATTTCTTCTTCTGTCATTAAAATTTTTTCATCTATGTTTTTCATTTCTGTTTTCCTTTCTTCTGTTTTTGGACAAAGAAAAAACAGTAAACCATTTTTGATTTACTGTTAGTGTGTTATTTTTTATTAAATTGTTAGTTACTTCTTTTTCTTAAAAACCACGACTCCAAAAAATGGACAAATAGCTACCGTTTTTACTAACTCCATATTTGCTTTTTCTGACCAATGTTTCAACTCTTTCATAGAATAGAACCAATTATCCTTGGGACTATTTTCTCTCATATCTTCAACCGTATAAACTTCATTTTCTTTAAGGTATGGTTCTATATAATTTTTATATATTTCTTCAGGCGTGGTTTCTTTTAATAAAAATCTATATACCTTATTAAATAATTCGGTATCCTTTTCTGCGTCAAATAAAAGCATGGTATCGCACAAATAAAAATAACCATCCGTTGTAAGTATCTCTGAAATATTTTCTAACGACTTTTCTTTATAATCCCATGGCACTTGATGGAATGCTAACATACTAATAACTTTATTAACGCTTTGATTGCAATTTAATGCTTCAAAACTTCCTTGAATATATTTTACATTTCCATTACTACGATTTATAGCTTCCTGTAAATTATCTGCATTTGGCTCAATACCAATAACTTCATCTGAAAAATTACTACATACCTTTGAAAAATTTCCCCAACCACAACCTATATCCATTACCTTATCGCTTTTTTTCAATTCAGCTAATTTAAGCATAAGATTAACTAACTCATCTTTACTTTCGTAGGTTTGTCTCCCATCGGGACTAATAAGTTTGTTAATGTATTTATCTAATAATGCTGTCCAATTTTCAGCGATATTCTACCTCCTATTTATATTTTTATTGTCTAAATTACTAAATATTATAGCATTTTTAAGGTGCTTTTTCCATATCAGCTTTCTGTGGAATTTGACAGTTCCCTATAAAGTTAAAATACACATCGACCTGTTGTTTTCTCTCCTTGCCTTTTCTTCCTCCTGTTGCTTCATGGACTACAACTTTTTCTATATACTCATTTATCATTGGTACTGTCAGTTCTTCAATATCGGTATATTTTTCTATCATCTTTAAGAATTTATCAGTATCAACTTTTCTCTGATGATAACTTTCTATTTCATCTTCAAAATACTGTATTTGATTTTCTAAGTCTTGTTGCTCCGTATCATAGGTATTAAATAATCTATCAAAGTGTTTTACAGGAATTTTTCCAAGTGCGTGGTCTTCATATAGCTTTGTAATAAGGGTTGTTAATTCTGCATTTCTTGATGACAGTTTCTCTAACTTTTCTTTATCCCCTTGATACTTTTCTTCTCTTTTTTCATCGGACAATTTGTTCATCACTTTTAGAAATTCTTGTTTATCTTCTTTGGCAAAGTCTGTGATTTCTTTAATTGATTTCAAGAGAATTTCATTCACTGTCTTTACTTTGATGTAGTGCATACTGCAAGTGCCTTTTCTGTGTCTGTAATGTTGGCACACAAAACAATAATCACAATCGTATTTCTTTTCTTTATGTTCTGCCGGCTCTCTGTAACTTAACTTTCCTCCACAATCAGAACAGATTAAAAGTCCTGTAAATGGGTGGGAGGTTGTACCATACTTTGGGCTTCTTCTTACTGTTTTTCTTAACCTTTGAGCATTATTCCATGTTTCTTCGTCAATAATCGCTTCATGGGTGTTTTTGAAGATAATGAGTTCATCTGCTTTCGCCTTTCTGCGTTTCTTGGTTTTGTAGTCTACACTAATTGTCTTTCCCAATACAGTATGTCCCATATATTCTTGCTTTTCTAAGATATAGCTTACTGTGGTTGGTGTCCAAAAATATGGGTCTTCTATTCCTCTTTTCTTGGAGCTGTGGTTATTTTCAGGATAGTGTATTTCTGCATAGGCTGATGGAATAAGGACTTTATCTTTGGTTAGTATATCTGCTATCTGAGTTACTCCATATCCCTCTATTACAAGCCTATAAATGCGTTTTACGACCTTTGAACTCTCTTTATCGACAAGTAGCTCCTGTTTGTTCTTAGGGTTTCTATAATAGCCGTATGGAACGCTGGGTGATACTCTTTTACCCTCTTCCATTCTTGCTCTAAAGATGGATTGTATTTTTCTTGAGGTATCTCTTGCATACCATTCATTCATAATATTTAGAAATGGGGTAAAGTCGCTTTCTGCTTGTTTTTCGCTATCTATTCCGTTATTGATGGCAATAAATCTTACTCCCTTTTCTTTGAAAAGTATTTCGGTATAAAAACCTACTTTGAGGTAATCTCTGCCAAACCTGCTCATATCTTTTACTATCACAGTAGATACTTTGTTTTCTTCTACTGCTTTTATCATCTTTTGAAATCCCTCTCTATCAAAGGTCGTTCCGCTTACTCCATCATCGGTATAGTGATAGATATTTACAAAACCGTTTCTTTTCGCATAGCTTTCAAGCAGCTGTTTTTGATTGGTGATGGAATTGCTTTCTCCTTGCATTTCATCATCACGACTTAAACGCTCATAAAGTGCCGTTTGTCCTGTTCTTTTCGTATTTGACATGAGAATTACCTCCTTTCCAAGTTTTTATTATTTTCTCTGTCCCTAAGAGGTTAATCCTTTAGGATCTGTTACTACATAGGAAGAGTGCATTTGCATTAGATTTGGCTTTACATAAAATCTTGTTTTACCTGATCCAGAACCACCTATTACTAATACATTTTTATTTCTAGCATATTTAGGATTTCTGGGTCTTGAGTTCATTGTTAGTCTTTCGGTATTAGTTATTAGAACATTGTTTTCAAACTTAGGATCAATGTATGGAGCAATATCCTTACTTTCTCCCCATCTTGCAGATCCATATTCCTTACCTTGCCTATATTTCTTTTTGTTTTTACCTTTGCTATAAACAATTAGCTTAACAGTAGCAGCAACTGAAATACCTACTAACAAGTCCCTTGGATTAATACTTGGTACATAGGATAAAGTTCCTATATCAGAAATTCCCACCATTATTCTATCAATAATATCTCCTCCAACATAAGAATTGATGTGCTTAGAAAAGATATTTCCAATGTATAAGAATGATAAATAAGGAATGTTTGATAATATAAATTTCTTTGGGTTGTCTATTTTAATTAAGTTTTTAATATCAGAAAGAATGGCTTCTAATATCTTATTCATCGTAGAAACCTTCACTATCTAATAAAATTAGTAGGTAGTGTCTTCCCTTTGGTGTTATAAATGTTTGTATTCCTACAAGTGTACCTAATGGATCAACCCATTCTTTTACTTCAAAATATCCATTGTTCTTATCTGCATAAGGTAAGAGTTTCTTTTTCTTATCTCTGTAAATTAATCCCTTATCCATTAAAAAACTTATAAATTGATTTTGTGGTATTCCTAACTCTTTGGCAGTATTTCTAAAGTTTGTAAGTAGGTTATAATCTACTAATTTGTCATAATAGTCTGCCTTTGGTCTTAATAATTCAATCTCTTCTTCTCTTTCGGCAATAATTCTATTGGCTACTAGAATTGCATCTGCAAGTAACTCTTCATTAGTTTTCTTTTCTTGCCCTACTATATATCCTCCATTTTTTCTAATACTTGGTAAGACTTCTCTAGTTACCCAAGCTTTAAATATTTTTGCTTGTGGTAGTTTTGATGAGAGGATAAGTGAATACAATCCTGATTCGTTAATTATTGAAATATTCTGTATTCCTCCAGGGGTGTTCCATTTCGTTACACCCTTATCTTCCTCATCTACATGGTCATAAACAGCTTTCCTCGGATTGACATAACCTAACATAGTTGCTACTTCATTTGCTATAAAGAAAAACTCACCGTCTTTTTCTATAACAGTGAGTTTCCCAAAATTCTTATTTTCAAATGTTTTTAAATTACTTATCATAAGCTTTGCTCCTTATGTTTATTTTTAACTTTATCTTTGCTGATGGTGTCCTTAGCCATATCTTTAAACTTATTTATAGTCTTTGTTATTGAATCTTTTCTATCGGCCTTTCTTTCAGAAGCCTTAACTGCTTTTTTAAAGGCATGTTCCATTACCTTTATATCCTTAGATTGAAAAAACACAGAGTGGTTGCCAGTTTCCTTATCTTTCATAACAGAAAACTTCACTCCGTGTTTATTTAAAATTTTCTTTAATTCTTTTAACTCAGGATCTTTTAGATTAATTTCTTCTAACTGTCCCTTTTTAACCATATCCTTTAGTTTTACTTCTTCTCCGTTATTTTTTATTACATTTTTCAAGCCTCCTTGTTCCTCTATTTGCTTGTGTACTTTCTTTAAGGCATCAAGAATTGCTTTACTTGTTGCTTTTGCAAGTCTTACTTCAAGATTAAGACTTGACCTTGATACTTCTTCATTAATCATCTATTCCACCTCCATATAAAAGTAACTCTTTGTATTTTCTTAACTTCTCTTGATGGATTTTTCTTCTAAAATCTTCTCCTATAACTTTAACTGGTATTGTCATTTCAAGTATTCTTGAATATATCCTCTGATACTCAAGGTCAATATTAGGATTTTGAATAATTTCTAATGATAAGTTTGTAGTGAAAATTGTCGGCCTACCTTTTAAGTATCTTGAGTTTATAATGTTATATACTTGTTCTCTTGCATAAGATGTATCCCTTTCAATTCCAAGGTCGTCTAATATTAACAACGGAATATTAGAGAGGTTATTGATAATTTCATTTGAATCTAGCTTAAATGCTGATTTTTGTATTTGGTTTATAACCTGAGATAAATTCATAATCTTAACTTTAACTTGCTTTCTTTCGATTAATTCATTTGCAATTGAACAAGCAAGATAAGTCTTCCCACTACCAACATCTCCATAAAATAAAAGTCCAACATTATCTTTTTTCATTTGTTCAAAGCTCTTAGCGTAGTTGTAAGCAACCTTGTAAGCTTGTCCCTTTTCATTTAGGAATTTCTCAAAAGTATATTGGTGTTGGAGCGGCGATGAGAAGCAATCTCTTTTAAGTGTTAATATTTTCATCAGTCTTTCTTTTTCTTCATTTTCCTTATCTCTTTTTATTTCACACTCACATTTAATTCTGGGAATAAACTTTGTAAATCCAAGGTCAACTAATTCTCCATCGACTCTTTTACCACATAATTTACAATAAATATGACAATTTCTTTCAATATCATTTTCTCTTAATACAAAATATTTTAATCTTTTCATAAACTCTCTCCTATATCGTAATTCATTTTTCTTGTTGAGCTTTCATTAATATTTTTTGCCTGATCATTAAGATACCAATTGATTATCGTAGCCTTGTGGTCTTGATATTCTCTGTTATTTGCTTTCATATATGACGAGAGCCTATCAATGTATTCATCAATTCTGCTACCTAACTCATTTGTTAAGTCCTTGTATTCTTCATCAGTCAAAAATATGTTTTTATATATTCCATAAGGCTTTTGCCCTTTACTAAAATCATTCTTTCTTAACTCATTATTACTAATATTGTTATAGTTACCTTCCGATTTTCGAAAATCTTGACTTTCGATATTCGAATCTCTTGAATTTCGATTATCGAACTTCTGGAATTTTGTTTTTCGAACTTCTTGATTTTTTAATTCCATATTATTAAATATGCTCATAAAGTCTTTAACATAAATTCTGTTAGGCTTTCCCAGTCCTTGTCTTTTCTTTTCAATCAGTCCTATTCCTGATTTAATATCAAGCTCAGCTATTAATTTATTTGCTTTTTCACTGGCACAATTAAATTGATCTTTTATACTTTCAATTGTGTAGTAAATAAAGACTTTTCCATCTTCATCTATCCAGCCATTTTTATATGAAAGACCCATTCGATTAAGCATATATGAATACAAAACTTTAGATTCAATAGAAATACTCTCAAAAATTTCATCTTCCATTAATACCATAGGTAACCTAATGAAGTTATACATCTCAGATTGCCTATTATAGAAATAATCAAAATTCATTCTTACCTCCTTTCTTTGAAATAAAAAAGACGACAGAATTATTACTTTCTATCGTCTAAAATTTACATATTAAATTTTTACTAAAACCATTCTTTGTGCATTTTTTCTAACGACTCTTTTGTTAGTGGATATCCAATAGATTCTCCTATCACAGAGTCAATCCCACAATATGGACAAATAGCTGTCCAATCTGGTTCATCTTCACACCAATCTTCTATTTCACTTGGAGAAAAGATTTTACAACAATAAAAACAACCACACTTCTTTTCATTTTTAAGCATAGTTTTATTTGCAAAAGAATACTTATGAGCTTCTATACAATCCATAAATCCTCCTTATAAAATTTATAATCTTTATTTATATTGGTATGCTATTTACAATACCCATTATTAAAATGGATACTCTAAGCAGCACACCAACTATTTATTTTTTGAGTTTTAAACTTTGGTAGAAGTCTTGAACTCCTTATATTTACATAACTATTTGCCTCTATCACTATTATGACACGAAACCCCATGGTGGGGTCGTAAGCGGTCAAACCGAGCTTGTCTTCCTTGCCCTGGATAGCAATCCGAGTCATGAGTTCAGAGACAGGCTGTGGGGTATAGAATTCGCCCGCTTTTTTCCCAGATTCAGAGGCAAATTGGCCCAGCAAGAATTCATAAGCGTCCCCTAATAAGTCCGCATTCTTAGCAAAGTTTAGCCCGGCTAATTCCTTCATCACGGCGGTAATGGTCTGGTTACGCTTCTGTGGCGTTGGCCCCAAGCGACGTGACATGAGGTCAACATCTTCGAATAAGTTCTCAAAGTCAGGATGCGACCGTTCAATATCACGGAAACCTTGGGCTAACTCCTCCAACATGAAATTATTATCATTAATCTTTTCCATGAACTTGGTAAAGGTAAAGTCGGGGTGAATGGTATAGGAGTAGGTATACCTTAGCTCATTAAGGAGATCTTCTCCGTCCTCTTCGTCATGATAAGTTTCCTCGTACAAGGCTTGCGCTTGTGTGAGGTCAACAAAGTCTTCCCCCATTAAATCACAGGTCTTCTCTAACAATTGGTCCGATAGAAACTTATAGAAAATAATTCCTAAAGTATAGTTCTTATACTCATTGGCATCCATCTTGGAACGCAGCACATTGGCCGAGTTCCATAGGGCCTGTTGAATGGTCGTTACTTGTTCAGACATTACTATTCACTCCACCTTCACATAATAAAAAAGTTTTTAATTCTAATTATACTGTAAATCAGTAAAAATTTCCGGAAAGATCCTTGCTTCTCTCTAGAATCGAGTAGGACTCTGTCCGTTAATCGGACAGAGGACCTCTCACACCACCGTACGTACGGTTCCGTATACGGCGGTTCAATATCTTAAATAGGCAGACTCCGCCAGGAGGGTTAATGATTTTAATCCCCACTGGCGGAGTCTTTTTGTTGTCAGAGCGTTGTGCACCTCCGGTGTTTTAGATAGACGCCAATATTTCTTACGTGAGAAAGCAATACGTTTCGCACTATTACTATCTAATCCTAACCGCATGAGGCGTACAATCTTCGTTTGACAGCTTTTCCATCGCTTCAAAATGAGTTGCCTTAGGCGATGGTTTAACCATTGTTCTATTTCTTCAATATAAGTTTTAATATAACCTATTCCAAAATAGTTGATCCAACCTTGTGTCACTTGGTTGATCTCTTTTACAATGGTTTTAAAGGTGCCTGGTCGCTTTCGACTTGTCAGACGTTTTAACTTTGCTCTGAATTTCTTCTTTGCTTCATACGTCGGACGAAAACGACAACCCTTTCGGGTAGGCATGATAAGGCAACCCAAGAATTTTAAACGGGTTGGCGAACCCACTTGACTCTTCTCATGGTTAACTGTTAATCGAAGATCTTTCTCGATGTAAGTAGTAATACTCTTTAATACCCGTTCGCCTGCACGTTTTGATTTAACGAAAATCGCAAAATCATCTGCATAGCGCACAAAACGATGCCCACGACGTTCTAATTCTCTATCCAGTTCATTCAAATAAACATTACATAGAAGCGGTGAGATGACACCCCCTTGGGGGGTGCCCGTATGACTATCAATGAATTGACCAGACATATCAATAACACCTGCACTCATAAAACGTCTGAGAATACGTGATATTGCCGGATCTTTAACCATTCCTTCTAAGTAGTTAATCATCTTATCTTGATTAAAATTATCAAAACAGTTCTTGAGATCACAATCAACGACAATTTTATAGCCGGCTTCGTAATATTCGACACACTGTTTCAGTGCACTATGTGCACTCTTACCTTTACGAAAGCCATGGCTATTTGATGATAGTTGAGGATCAATGATTGGTTCAATAATTTGTCGAATGGCTTGTTGAACAATCCGATCCCTGACAACAGGAATGCCTAATTGACGAACTCCCCCATTGGCTTTGGGAATTTCTACCCGTTTCACCGGTTGAGGTTTATATGTCGCGTTTATTAGTTTCTGTTGTAAGGGTTTGAGGTACTTCCTTACTTCGGCTTCCGCAGATTTCGCGGAAACCCCATCAATACCAGCTGCTCCTTTGTTCTTTCGAACCGCTTGAGCCGCTCGCATGAGGTTTTCTTCTCTGACGACGAGACTCATTAGAGACCCATCATGTCTTTTCATATATTCAATAGCTGAATTACTAAGCGCACCTACATACTTTTCAGGTTCCACCTTATGCCTTTGTAGGCTGCGTTGCTTTCGCAACTTTTCTGCTTTTCCCATAATTGAGCTACCTCCCATCTAATCAAACATTGATATTGTTCAGTCCTTCGTTTCCTTAGGAAACTACTATGACTTCGGCTGACTTCTCACAGTAAACCTTTTTCGACCGGCTTCTTATAAGGGGACTCCTGCGCCGTCTGTGAGATCTCCCTGGGTAAGAACGACAACTTTCTACTCATGTCACTGCTTCATCTACTGTCTCAGATTCGTGCAGTATTGGACTTCACTTTGTTTGGCAAGCTCATCCATCTTTTGACAGCCTTTCTTTATGAAGTTTCTGTACGTCAGTGCAAGTATTTGCCTCCAACTTCCTTCAGATTCCACCTCACGGTGGACACCCTTGTCTTTAGCTAACAGTTCCTACTGCAAAGGTCTGTAGTGGACTTTCACCACCTAGTTGTCGCCCATGCCAGGCGCACCACTAAAAAAGGCTTTGACTATCGTCTCAGCCTTTATTTCTTTCTCTATTATCTCTTATTCTTAGGCGGACGCACGTCTACCTGAAGTTCACTATAATCAATACCATACATATCAAAGAGATGTCGGATAATATTCATCTTATTCCAATTACTAATACCTGTATCGATATAAATATCTTTCGTCACCAGACTAAGATTCCCATAATGATTTATCGACAAGCGAGTTTGCCAGCCACGCGATCTTTGTTCTTCTGCCACTTGATAAATAATATCATAATCCAAATAAGCAAGTTCTTGTAAGACCTCAATCAGTAAGGTTTTCCAATTCTTTACTGGACGATATTCTTGGTCTCTAAAAATATATCCTTTAATTTGGTAGCTGTTATAGTCTTTTATCCCATCATAGGATTCCAAGCCGTCCTGATTCTCGGTTTTAATTACATAATTGACTGGTGGATAAGGCCACACTTCTAAGGCTTTATCCGCTAAGAGACGCGTTCTTTCCTTGATGGTCTCCTCATTCCAATGATCAACTTCTCTTGGTAGGGCATTGAGGTAAACGAAGTGACTCTCATCAAAGCCTTTTTCCATCGTCTTCTTCGTTTGAAAGGACTTATTACTATATTTAGAATTGTAACCCGTTATGGTTAAATTACCTAGACGATTGAGGTAGCTTTCATGAATTTCTTCATAATTTGGGCCTAGCTCATTGATCCAAGTCTTACTTAACTTCTGTGGCATAATATGCTCGATGGAGTAATTGCCTTCTTCGATACCTTGATAGATATTCAAGATTTCATGATGATTATAATTCTCCAAACGCTCAAAGAGATAAGTACGATAATTCGGGCGAATATTATAGAAATCTCTCGAACGTAATTCAGCCAATACCTCTTCATTTTTAGGAAAGGCCAGGTTATTCGACTTATTCACCAGTATCGCAGCAAGAAGGTCTACTTTCTCGACAATCTCTCCTTCTTTTTGAGCTTTATCATATAGCCGTTGAAAATCACGGTATAAAGAAGAATAGAATTTATTAAACAGACTTGTTGAGGATTTAACGATAATGTGGCGGGCAGTAAAGGATTCGATCAGTTCTAGCATAGCAATCGCCTCATCCTCTAACAAATCCCCTTTATTAAAGGCCAATATCAAGGACATCAGAAAAGGTCGCATCACTGTGAGGTCGATTTGATTGAGGCGGAAGAGAATATCATCAATGGCTTGATTGCCTGTATTCGCCCCAATCACTTCCTGGAAGGCGTAGGAATAATCATTGATCTCTTTAAAGAAGACTTCCTTATCTGTGTAATTATTCTCATAATACTTTTTAAAGTCTTCATATAAGCGCGACTTCACCGGATATTTCCCCCGTTGAACGGCCATATAGTACCAGAAAAACAGACTCAAATCATACTGTGTCCGTTTTTCAATGGGATGCCAATACGTGTTAAAATATCGATTTTGGTCTTCTTGGCTTTCATTCATTAAGAGAAAGTTCCGTATCTTATCCGCTTCAGTCAAGTCTACTCCAGTAGAATTAAGACTCTCAAAAATTAACTGAGCATCATCATCTGGTGAACTCAGATTAACCCCCATCACTTCCAATCTAGAAATGACCTGGATCAAGTCAACTACTGAAAGAGACGTTTGATCGACTTGTTGGTAAAAATAATTATAATTGTCCAATACATTAGTATTTCCAATGTCAACTGCCCGATCCGCGTGTTTAGGATCCGTCAATAATAGTTTAAAAATTTTATCGCCTTCGATATTCAAGCGTAACTTGTATTTGTCGGCTTCATTGGATAAGCGGTTAACCAAGTATTCATCGCGAATATTCTCACTGGTGAATGAGCCTTCGCTAATATTATTATCTTCCATCCAGTTACACAAAGCTAAAAACAACAAGGAGACTGTTGTAATCCGCTGTTGGCCATCAATAACAATGGTCTCATCAATCAGAGTCCCAGGTTTGACGACGATTGAACCAAAGAAATGTGTCCGCCGTTTTTCCTCATGGATAGCCATTAAATCTGAAAACAAACGCTTACAGTTATCCAGTTTCCAATCATAATTACGTTGGTAGACAGGAATAATAATCTTGGCTGATCTTTTCAAGAAGTTAGCTAAATTTTGAATACTGCCGTCCATAAATACACCTAATTCCTTAAAGTCTTTTTTTCTTTTAAGTATAACAAAGATTAAACGTATTTATGTAATTCCACGAGTCATATTCTCATTTTGCTTTAACTTTCTAAAAACCCTATTTTCTTTTTACGAATTTCATGATGTACAAAATCATTTTTTACTATTTCCTCTTATGCTGCCTTCCATTCGATAAAGGAAAGTCACTATGATGCCCTCACCATGCTCTGCACTTCTCCAATGATTCAAATGCCTTCCCCTCACTCCATATTATTCGATCTTCAGTCCTTTAGCATAGGCTTCTTTCGCCTCAGCGAGGGTCATTTTATTCGGACCGCCATCAATGTTCGTTTCTCCCGTGTTCTGCCAGTGGCAATGACTGCAAATATCATAGGTTTCGACTAATTCTTGGCAAACTGGGCAATGAATATATTCCCAGCCGTCGATGATGATCATATTTTTCATGGTGATTCAGCCTCATTTTATAAATATTTGCCCCTGTGCCGATAATGATGTGAACTCCAAAAATTGGCATCTTATTTAAACAGCCATTCTTTCTTTTAGCTTTTAATTGATGCGAATAATCTGACTGAAATATAGTTTTTGTGGTCAAAGCGCTACTCGTGTTGAAGTTCAACAGTTATCTCAACTGAACAGCGATTGACTTTATTATATATAAAGTTTAATCAATATTCTAAATGATCAGTTATGAGAATAGCCGATCATATTCAACAGACCCAATCTTCTTTTCTTGCTAAATCAAAACTAGCTATCACAAGCTAAACAAGGCTGACTAACTTTACTAGGCACCCTCAAATTTCACATTATCTATATAAAAAAACAAAATAGCCACAATCCCCTTGACAAAGCCTTCCCCGCAGGCTTTAATTAAAGAAAGGGCTTACATCAACTAAGCTTGTCTCATCCCAACAAATAGCCAGTCAATGGAGGAAATATCAATGAAGAAAAAATACAGCCGCCTGCCCCTAGCCCTGCTACTGACCTTGACTTTACTAGGTTGCCAGAACAATACTGACCCATCCACAGCGACTTCCCCAAGTCAAGAATCAGTCAGTTCTGAAAGCAGCTCCTCACAAGAAGAAAGTAAAGAAAAAGAATCCAGCCAAGAAAAAACCAGTCAAGAAGCAGCGACAAGCAAAGAAGAAAGCCAAAGCGAGAATCAAGCAGAAGTCAGCCAGGTAAAACCAGCAGACAGCCCAGCTACTCCTGAAACAAGCACCGATCCTGTCCCTGCTTCCAATCATCCGGCCCTTGATATTGACCAAATCCAACAAGGCGACCTTTCCACTCTGGTAGGCACCTGGCGCAATGGCCGGGGACAAGAGTTTGTCTTTTATGAAGACGGTCGCGTTGATCCTGATAGCTATCTTAATCTAAGTAATTTCAGAAGAGATAATGGATTTTTATGGGCAGATCTAAGATCCAATGGTGTTGGTGGAGCCGCCTTATATATTGTTCCTGCAGGCTCAGAAGTTGTCACTCCAATCCCTTCCTTTGTCGATGCCTCCGACAAAAGTCGTGACCGTCTGCTTGGTGGACATACCTATGAAGCTATCGAATACCCAGAAGAATTCTTTTACCGGGTCAACTAAAAATTCCTAATCCACTCAAGATTTCTACCCACTAAAAAAGACACAGCAATTCTTTCAAGTAATAAGGGTCTGCTGTGTCTTTTATTGTTTAATTGTTCAATCTTCAACCGGCAACTCGCTACTAAGCCTTAGTCCTTAGATTAAAGACGCGGTCGGTTTCTTCTTTCACTTGCTTAATATAGTCAATAAGCTCGGGATCAAAGAAACTATTGGTCCCACAAGAGGGGCTGAGTAATAATCTTTGCCCCTGGGTCGCCTTATAGATTTGATAGGTTTGGTCACGGATCACATTCCGGTTAAAGGCGTTAAAGCTAAAGCGGTCAACACCACAATTAAGGACGAAATCGGTATACTGGAAGACTTCCTCTACGGTAGGTAGGGCTTCAAAGGCATGCCAATTAAAGACCTGAATGGGATAATCCTTAACCAGGTCGAAGATAATATTGGTGCCATGGGCGTGGAAGCTGTTAAACCAGCCGGCCTTAGCCGCTTCTAATATCTTTAAGTCATAGGGCTTGCCAAATTCTAAATATTCTTCAGCGGTCACCCGGTCATAGCTAATAAACTGAGAAGCCAGGTAGATCCCAGAAGCTCCCAAGTCTAAGGCTGCTTGGACATATTGAATTTGTACATTGGTTAGGTTTTCTAAGGTTTTATGAATGAGTTCGTCTTCCCCACTACGGATAAATTTGACCGCCTGACCCTGAGTCAGCTTGTCGAGAATGGTGAGTGGACTGAAGGAAGTCACTGTGACTGGCACTTGGTCCCCAATACGATCGAGTAAGTAAGTCAGCGATTTTAACTCGCGCTGATAACTCGCCGTATTGATATCGAGGTCACTAGGCAACTTTTTTAAATCCAATGGCTCTTGGTAAGGGGTTTTGACCACCTTGGATACCCCGCCCTTAAAGACGGGGGAGTGGTCGACTTCATCCACATAGTCTTCCACCGTGAACATCCCGTTACTGCTGAGCCCAACATAATCCAAGTCATATTGCTGCACTTTCTCTTCGAGCGCTTGCGCAAATGCTGCCGGGTCATGGTCGACTTGGGGCAGGTGGGATTTAAAGGAAAAAGGGACATAGTCGGTGGTTTCTTTATTAATAATTCGTTTGATTCGTTCTATTTTACTCATTTTTGTTTTCTCCATTATCATATGATTTGACAGTGTCTACTATCTTAAGGACTGTTTGTAGAGGTAATTGCCGACAAATTGGGCACAGTGAACAATCAGGATAATCACAAGGACTGTCCCGTACATAATTACCGAGTCAAAGCTATTGTAGCCGTAGTTAATCGCCACGGAACCTAAGCCTCCAGCCCCCACGGTTCCGGCAGCTGAAGTGGTTCCGATAATGCCAATAATTGCCACGGTGAGGTTGACAATCACTAGGGGAGCGGCTTCCACTAAGACGACTTCCTTCATGATTTGGTAGTCGCTGGCCCCAAAGGAACGGATGGCCTCAATCAGGGGCCGACCCACCTCACGGAAGGAATTCTCTAATAGGCGAGCCACTGTGGCGGTGCCACTAATGGTTAAGGGGACTAGGGCAGCAGTGCGTCCAATCACACCGCCCACAATACCTCGGGTTAAGGGGATCACGGCCACGACCAAGATAATGAAGGGGAAGGAGCGCACGATATTGATGAAGACATCCAAAACGCTATAAATGAGTGCATTGGGCCTTAAGCCTTCCTTATCGGTATAATACAAGGCCACCGCGATAACAAAACCTAGAGCGGTCGATAAAATCATGGTGAAAAACACCATATAAGCCGTGTCAAAAACCGATGGCCCCAAAACGGCTGATAATTTTAATAAACTTTGTTCCATTCTTATACCCTCCATTCAATCTGCTTGTCCTTCAAATACGTTTCTAACAAGGATTGGTGCTGTGAAGCGATTTGAATTTTAAAATAAGCGGTCGTCCGGTCATTAATCGCTTCATAATGGGCGTCTTCAATACTGTAAGGGATCTGTAAGTCGGAGAATATTCGTGATAAGAGATCTTTTTGCTGGTCAACATCACGGAGAACCAACTTAAATTCAAAGCGATCCGCTTCAACGGCTGGCTCAGCCTCCGTTTCCAGTCCCATTAAACGCCGTAAAGCGGGAGGTTGGTCAAGGAACAAGTCCACCGTATTCCCGGCAGCCACAATCTTTCCATTTTCAAGAATGGCTATTTTATTGCATATCTTTTTCACCACGTCGATTTCATGGGTGACCACAATAATGGTTAACTTCAACTTCTGGTTAATCTCCTGTAAGAGGTCGATGATCGAGCGGGTAATTGAGGGATCGAGAGCAGAAGTCGCTTCGTCAGAGAGAAGAATTTTAGGGTTCAAAGAGAGGGCTCTGGCTATGCCGACCCGCTGTTTTTGCCCACCGGATAGTTTGCTGGGATAGGCGTCCGCTTTATCAGACATGTCGACTAAATCTAACAAACTTTGGATACGTTGTTCATTCTCTTCGATATGCCATAATTTCAAAGGCAGGGCGACATTATCACGGACGGTTTTGCGATTAATGAGCTCAAATTGCTGAAAAATCATGCCAATTTCTTTTTGCAAATGTCTCAGTGAATCGCCGGATAGGTTTTGAATATCTTCATCTAAAACATGGATGGATCCTGCGTCAAAACTTTCCAAACCATTAATGCAACGCAGGAGAGTGGATTTACCAGCCCCACTCTTTCCGACGAGACCATAGATATCGCCTTCATTGATGGTTAGATTGATATCTGATAGCACCTGAAAATTCCCGTAGTTTTTTTGTAAATGTCTGATCTCTACTAAAGGCTTCGTCATCTTAATCACCTGTATAAGGGAACCAGGTCCCTCCACTTACCTCTTTGACCAATTCAGCGGATTCCTTCGATTCAAAGGCATCATGGATAATCTTGATAGCTTCTTTATCTTGGTTGCCGTCCTTGGTTGCTAGGATGAGGGCATTGGCCTTTAAATCATTAGGTTTAAATTTATACAGGGCATCTTCGGTCTTAAAGCCGGCCTTATGTGCCGCTAGCCCACAAAATACCGCAATATCCACGTCATTGAGTGACTCGATCAAGGTGCCTCCACCTAATTCCACAAATTCAAGATTATGTGGATTAGAGGTCACATCGAGCGGAGTGAGGGTTTCTCCTTTAGGAATATCTTTTTTGACTTCAATTAATCCGGCTTGTTCTAAGACACGTAGGGCCCGTTGAGTATTGGAGGCATCATTTTGAATAGCGACTTTGGCCCCATCAGGCAGCTCATCCAGTGATTGATGCTTTTTACTGTAGACACCAATAAATTGTTCAAAGAGCGGTTTACCGGCCTTGACTAAGTTGGCCTGGCGGTCTTTGTTAAATTGATTCATATAGGCTTCGTGTTGCATGATATTGACATCGACTGACCCATCCATCAGTCCTTCATTACTTGCAATGGTACTCTCGGCCACAGACAGTTCGAGCTTATAGCCCTTTTCATTCAAGGCTTTTTCAACATATTTAACCATTCCTGCACTCTGCCCACTGACGCCGAGAACGACTTTCTTCTCATCCTGCTGTTTGGAAAAGAATAGAAAACCCGCAGCAACGATGGCTATCGCAAGAACTGATAAAACAATTTTTTTCATGTGTATACCTCCAAAGGTCATTTCGATTTACCCCTATTCAAGAAAAAATACGGGCACGCCGCTCGTATCGCTCTCTTCAAGGTTTTTAATAACTATTCAGTTATTAGTTTGGAAGTTTAGCATAGGGACTCGCGGTCTCGCAATATCACCAGCATACCCATTGGCTATCAGAGATAATCGAGTCTTCAGTTCTTTTGCTATTTAGCCAATAAAAAGACATTCACTCGATTGGATATATTGGTGAAAAAGGCCACACTTCAGCCTTTTTAACCGGTAAGGATTGATCGATTAATCTGTCCAATTCTAGGAAGATTTTCCTTAGACGATCAATAGTAATCAGTTACTGATTGCAATCGATGAAATGCTTAACGAAAAAATTCAGCCAGCTCATACAATAGAAGCGGGCTGATTTTAGGGCGTAACAAAAAACACAGAATCCCCTCTATCCCAAACAGACTTCTGTGTCTTTCCTTTCTATATCATGTGAATTGCTAGCAAGGAGCTACGGCTTACTAGCCTCACAAAGCTCCTTCCTTACTCAAATCCTCTTGACAAAGTCAACCACAAGGATTTTAATTAAAGAAAAGGTTTTCAATTTACAAAATGAATAATTTAGTTTGGATATAAACTGGTAAAATTTTAAGCTTAAGGAGGAAATAACCTTGAAGAAAACACACCGCCTACTTGCCATCCCCCTGCTACTGACCTTGCTTTTAACCGCTTGTCAGAAGGATACTGAGCCATCCACAGCGACGTCCCAAAGCCAGGAGTCGGTAAGTTCTGAAAGCAGCTCTGAGAAAGAAGACAATCAAGCAAAAGAAAGTAGCCAAACATCCCAAGCAGAAACGACTAAAAGTAAAACACCAGAAGAAGTTCATCAACTCTACCAAGGCACCTTGGACTGGTATCAAGAGATTGTACAGCTTGCTAAAAACAAAGAAATCCAAAAAGCGAACCCCGGTGACGCTGAGACTTCCTATGTGGTTTCCATTATTAACGATTCCCATGGCAAGGATATCCAATACAGCTTTTACGATATCAATCAGGACGGCCAGGATGAATTAATTCTTAGAGATAAGTACGCTATTATTGCTATTTATAGCTTACAAAATGATAAGCCTGTCCTGTTAAAGGCAGGCGGCGTTGCCGGTTCCGGTGGTGAACGTCGCATCCTGACGATCTATGACAACGGTACCTTTATCTACAATAACTTCCACTCGCCTAGACCGGAAGCCCACGCCACCAATTACCGAATTACCCCTGAGGGCCAAGCAGAAGAAGTGAAAAAGGTGGATTACGACTTACAGGATACCAGGGATCCCGCTCCCCTGCTCGGCTTAGACAAGGAAAAAGAACTGGATATCAAGACCTTCGATTGGCAAAGCTTAGTCCCAACACCAGCCAAGCAAGAATCCGCCCCGACAACGGCGAGTGATCCGGTTCCTCGCTCTAACCATCAAGGACTGGATATCCATCAAATCCAAGAAGGTGATTTTTCAACCTTGGTAGGGACTTGGCGCAATGGCAGGGGCTATGAAATGACTATTGATCAAAATGGCCAAGCCGGTCCTAACTTAAGGGTCAGTGTCGCCCATGCTAAAGTGATAAACAACACTTTAGCAGGTGATCTAATCGCTAATGGTCCCGGAAGTGCTGCTTTAATCATTGCTCCTGCAGGTAGTCAAATTGGGGATGCCAACGACTCCTATACCGATGCCTCCGACCACAGCCGTGATCGCTTGATAGGTGTACAGGATCAGAGTGTCATTGAGTCTCCAGAGAATTTCTTTTACCGGGTCGATTAATAGATTTTGGGTTGATCTTTAAAACCCTAAAATGATTAAGACAAGACACAGGACATGTTAACCCGCATGTGCCTGTGTCTTTTTGCTTGCTCTGAATAGGAGTTTATTAACTTTGGAAGCGCTTCATAATCGGTCAAAATATGCTATGATTAAGTAAAGAGGTGATTGATCATGAAATGGAAAAACTTACTTTACTTGCTCCTTGTTGCTACCACTCTAGCAGGATGTTCCTGTTCCCCATCACGAGAAACCGACAAAGAACCAGCAGGAACTGAAGAAAAATCAAGTCAAACGGCTAATGTTTCCCAATCATCAGAGTCCAATAGCCAAGAGTCTTCCCAAGCGTCCTCTGCCATAGCGAGCGAATCCGCTCCCAAACCAGCAGCCACAAAAGAGGTCCAAGACTCCCAAGTAACTAGTGATCCGCTCGCTAGTTATGACCCCTTAGCTATTGAATACGCCCGCATCTGGCTCCAACTGGGCGCTAACCCAGCGGCTGAAGCCATCAATGTTCACATTATCCCTCAGGGAACGCTGATTAATCCTTATCTTACTCATGGGGCCAGCTACCCAGAAACCGTTACCCAACTGGCTGGTAATCGTCTGGTCGATGGGGTGGTGACCTACTCCAGCAACCGTGACGGCACCATTAACCTTTACAATATCCCTCTGCGCTTCGATCTGCCTGATTTTAACGCCATACCGGAGTCCACTTACATCAATGAAACGGTTAAAATGGCTAATACAACCAAACGAATAGCAGTGGAACCTAATGCGCCTGACCGTGTCATTCAAACCATTCAAAAATTGCAACGTTAAAGCGATCACTTGCTTTTTAGGGCAAAGAAAAAAGCCTTGATTCAGTTCTTCTTTTCCAGAGAAGTTACTGCCTCAAGGCTTTCTTTATCAAGTCCTTTTTCTTACTGACTAACATTCGACCGATCATTTTTCGCTAAACCACCTCTTCCATACCCCCGCCACAAGCTATTCAGCAGCCTAAATGGAGGTCTGCTAGGATATTTTGCGGCAGTCGGCTTTCAACAATGCTAGAAGGTCGCGGGAGGATTGACCAAGGGCTTTTCAGTCAAATGGGACGTCATGCCCTGTCAAACGCTACTCCCGCTCGTTCATTAGTTATAAGTTATTGTAGTCCAATCATAGTGCCTTGATCTAAGCTTGTCAATCCCTATTATGATGGGCTTTTTCATTAACTTTTGATTGACAAAAGCGAATTCCACTAGACTCACCCTTCTCTCCGATGACTAATCGTTTTAACTGATAAAGAGCGATATCCAATGAATAACTATTCCCCTGTCCACTTCTACCGCCACTGATCGACCCTGAGCTGCCATTCAAAGTCAAAAAAGAGAGCTTCCTCAAGCTAGACCTTGCTTGATCTGGGAGAAGCTCTCTTTTATTCTATTCGCAAAACATTATTGCTTAGTTTCTAGATAGCAAGTACTTAATCAATTTCCACTTCCATCACCGGCGCATTGACAATAGAATCTAAGACCGGGCAAGTCTTTTCAACAAAGTCAACAAAGTCTTGAATTTCTTCTGGACTATTATCGGCTTCAATGTGATAGGTGGTTTTAATCTTACTTAAACCTACCTTAGCGGAAGGGTTTTTCCCACTATGACCATCAGGGTCAAGCGTCCCATCAACCGTAATAGATACCTTATTAATCTTCATCTTACGCGCGCGAGCAAAAACTTGAATAACAATCGCCTTACAGCCACCAAGTGCGGATAAGAGCGCTTCGATTGGATTCATCCCTTTATTTGTTCCTCCAACAGATGTCGGTTCATCCATCACAAAAGTAAAGTCTCTAACATGACTATGCACTTCCATCCCATTAACAACATCAACTACTGCTTGAAATTGTTGATCTGCCATTCTATAATTCCTCCTATATTATGACAATTTGTTACAACTTTCACTTACAAGGATAACCTATTCTTTTTCCCAAGGCAAAACCTCTGCTCATCTTTTAAAAAATCCAGCTTTTTATGAGGGAAAATAGCCTCTTTCTCCTAAAATCACCATTGATCACTATCCTATACTCCCACTCAAAAGCCTGTTATAACAGCCTTTTCAAAGTCTAATGACTAACACCAAGCCTCTTCACCCTTGCATTTCTAGCTCGACTTACTTAAGATAAGAACAATTCAAATACCTAATGAATGAATCAATCAATGAAGAAGGAGCGATGCCTAATGTCACAAGATCTATCCCAATTACTCAAGGCCAAACGTGTGGACCTCTCCCACAAATTGCATGAAAATATTCCTCTTTTCAATGCCTTTAGTCCTATCCAAGAGAAGACCCTAAATACCATTGAAGCGGACGGCTTTTACGCCAAGGAATACACCCTAGCCACTTCTTACGGGACCCATATCGATTCGCCCGGCCACTTTTCTCAAGGCAAGCGCCTCTTAGATGGGGTGGGCTTGGATGAACTCATCCTGCCTCTCTATGTCTTACACCTGGAAAAAGAAGTCGCAGCCGACCCCGACTTCTCCGTCACCAAAGACGTGATCCTAGACTACGAAGCCGAGCATGGCAAGATTCCCGCGGGAACCTTCGTGGCTTTTGCTAGCGACTGGTCCAAACGCTGGGACGACCCGGAAGCCTTCTATAATGAAGACGAAAACGGTCAAGCTCACACCCCAGGCTGGACAGTGGAAGCCTTAGAATTTCTCGCTCATGAACGCGACGTCAAAGCCATTGGCCATGAGAACCTGGATACCGATCCTGGTCATATCTACCATGACCAAGAAGCTCTACCCGGTGAATTCTACTGGCTGGACCAAGACCGCTACCAAGTCGAAGTCTTAAACAATCTCTCTGCCCTCCCTACCCAAGGAGCCGTCATTGTGGTCGCTCCCCTCAAGGTTCAAGGCGCCCCCAGCTTCCCGGCCCGGGTCTATGCCTTGGTTCCTGAGGACGAGTAAGAATCCACTTAACTAGAATCATTTCTTAGCCATTTCTTATTTCCTAACCAAACAGCTCCCCCACAGGTCTTATCACATTTGTAGGGGAGTTTTTCCTTGAGTAATTATTCGCTGTTTTGTACAAAAACTTGTACAATAATGATGAGGTGAGTGCTATGGAAATTACTAATTATAGTGACTTTAGACAAAATATGAAAAAATATATGGATGTCATTAATGAAGACTCTGTCGAATATACGGTCACTTCACAAAACGGTAATGATGTCGTCGTCATGTCAAAATCGGATTTTGATAGCTTAATGGAAACCTACCATCTCCTTTCTAGTCGAGCCAATCGTGAAAACCTCTACCAAGCCATGGAAGAACTTGACCAGGGCGATTATGAAGTTGAGGAGATATAATGGAAGTCCATTGGAGTAAGCGGGCGGTCATTGAAAGAGATTATTGGAAAGCTCATGACCCTAAAACCTACAACAAGCTCTATAAGCTTCTACGAGCGATTAAAGAAGATCCCTACCAGGGCTTAGGTAAACCGGAACCCCTTAAATATGATCTGACCGGTTACTGGTCCCGCAGACTAAGCAGACAGGTCCGCTTAGTCTACCGAATAAAGGCATCTGCTATTGAGGTCCTATCTTGTAAGTACCATTATTAAATGTACTAACCAGTATTTTTACACAACAAAGAACAGCTCCCCCACAAGTCCTATCACATTTGCAGGGGAGCTGCTCTTTATCGCACCAGGCGCACTCTCTAGTTGAGTTCGGAAGGGTGAGGGGATATCCTTTCAGAAAAGTTGAACGACCAGCAGGCTGATCTTTTCATCTTTTCTTCCAAGGAATCTCCCTCCCTGATCCTTCCTCACATCCTTATTTCTAGATTAGGCCTTTTTCTTTGAGTTCAGCAATCTTCTCTTCAGAGTAACCGAGCAGGTCGCCATAGATTAATTCATTGTCTTGACCCATGGCTGGAGCCCCGCGCCATACTTTCCCTGGGGTTTCGCTCATATGCGGCACTACCCCGAAGGCAGTAACTTCTTCACCACTTGTTTGGTCAGTATAGGTGACGAAGTTGTTACGAGCCTTGAAGTGTTCGGAATTCAAGGCATCTGATGCTTTATTGACCTTGGAAGCGGGTACCCGATGAGCGTTCAGAGTTTCTTCAATTTCTTTAGCGGTCCGTTGGCTACACCACTCCTTGATCTTTTGGTCTAACTCTTGACCACGTTCGGACATCACGGCGTCGACTCCGTTTCCTGCTACTTCATAGGCGAAGTATTCCTTGTCAAAACCAACTGCTTCCAGGAAACGATTGTAAACGTTGCGTCCAAAGGCACCAACCACCACGTATTCGCCATTCTTGTCAAAGAAGAGCCCGTAAGGTTGGAAGGCTGTGGTCTTGTTGCCGGTCCGTTCCTTATCTTCCCCATTTTCAGTGTAGGTAACGAAGGTGTCTGAGAGGATTCGGGCCATGGCTTCATATTGAGCCACGTCGACCACTTGGCCTTTGCCGGTCTTTTGGGCGTAGATATAGGCAGCGAGTACCCCATAAGTCGCGTTTAAAGCTGACACATAGTCATTTAAGTAAGGTTTAACGATCATTGGTGCCTCATCCGGTTCCCCGTTTAGGTTCAAGAATCCCCCATAGGCTTGACCGATCATGTCAAAGGAGGCCCGACCAGAAACGCCTTCCGCTCCACCAAAGGCTTCTTGACCGAAACCAGACACGTGGCAGATGACTAGTTTTGGGTTAGCTGCTAACATCTCCTCGTCATCGATACCCAACTTCTTCAACCAGACCATATTGTCCATGAAAATATCAACTTCTTTGATCAAGTCAAGGAAAACTTCCTTAGCTTCTGCATTATTGAGGTTAGATTCGAGGGTAATACTTAAACGGTTCCGGGCGTCTTGCATCCAGCCGTTGGAGACCTTAGTTTTTTTGGAAAATGGTGCCAACATTCTGAGGGAATCCCCGGTGCCAGGGCGTTCGATTTGGATAAACTCCGCCCCTAAGTCAGCTAAGAGGTTTCCGGCATGCGGCATGGCCACAATCGACCCTAAACCCAGGATTCTCACCCCGTGTAAGGGACCATATTCAGGAATTAAGTCTTTACGTGTTTCTGTCATGCTTCTTACTCCTCCTTGAATAATTTTCAACTTGTTAATAATAAGGCTGGAACAACAGTCAGCCCTGATGGCTGCTTTAGAAAATGGCATTCCATGCGCTTTGAGCATTTTGCCACCCTTTTCTGCCAGCGGTCTTGCTCTTAATCGCGCTTGTCACGCGCCCTGGCTTAAATTTTCTTATCCGCTAAGGCGTCAATCACTTCATTGGCTTCTTGGAAGATGGATTCAATGATGTCTTTTACCGGACGCACTTCATGGACCAAGCCAGCAATTTGTCCGTAGGTTACGATTTCATCCTTCACATCCCCATCAGCGGCAGCCTTAGTCAGGGAAGGGATGGTGTAGGCTTCAATGCCTTTGACATCCACTTCAGGGTCCATGTCCATGTCATGGTGTTTTTTAGCGGCGGCGTTCTTTTCAATCCGGATAGGTGCTCCAGTCATCGAACCAGACACAAAGGTGGCGGTATCGTTAGCATCAACGATGGCTTGTTTGTAGTTGTCGTGAATAGGCGCTTCGGTAGAGGCAACTAGAACCGTCCCCACTTGGACGCCGTCAGCTCCGAGGGCATAGGCAGCGGCTAAACCGTGGCCGTCTGCAATCCCACCAGCAGCGATCACCGGCACATGGTCGACTGCTTCCACCGCTTGCCGGGTCAGGGTCATGGTCGTGGCTTGACCCACGTGGCCACCTGCTTCCATCCCTTCAACGACTACCCCGTCAGCGCCAGCGTCTTCCACCTTACGGGCAACGCGAGCACTAGGGACTACTGGGAAGATCTTAGCGTCCGCTTCATGGATCATATCAATGAATGGGATGGGGTCACCAGCACCGGTCGTAAAGAATTTCACGCCTTCGTCAATTAAGACTTCGAGAACTTCTTTGGCATTACCGGAAATAATGGCCACGTTAGCCCCAAAAGGTTTATCGGTTAATTCCCGAGTTTTTTGCACGGCTTCACGAATCTTGGCTTCGTCTTTCATGCCTGCGGTCATCAAGATGCCCATCCCACCAGCATTAGACACAGCAGCAACCAATTCTGGACGGGAAATTCCTCCCATCGCTCCACAAAAGATAGGGTATTTAATATTTAACATGTGACATACATCGGTCATTGACATTTCCTCCTTAGTTTTCTGTTTATCATTTAATCATTCGTCGCTTCATCTGGCCTACTTGCCTTGGAAATCGACAGCTTCCTTATTCACAAAGCCCTTAATAGCTTGCTTGAAGTCCTCAGTCCCGGAAAGATAAGGGATATTGACGGCTTCACTGAGGCCAAATTTGGCCAAGTCTTGGTAGAAAAATGCATTCATGGCCGCTTTTTGTCTGGCCAAGGCTAGGGTGGGTCGGTTCAGTAATAAGTCGATAAAGTCATTAACTGTCGCTTCAAAATTTTCTGGAGAAGCTAAGCGGGTGACTAGGCCCCAATCCTTGGCGTCTTGGGCGCTAATCACTTGGCCCAATGCCATTATTTCATAGGTTCGGCTAAAGCCTAGCGACAGCATCAAGGAATAGATCAAGCCACTATCGCCGCTTAAACCAATATTGGAAAAGGCGGGCACGATCTTAGCCTGATCGCTCATCACCCGGAAGTCACAAGCCATAATCACCCCAGCAGCTCCTCCCGCCACGGTCCCATGAACCGCGGCCAGAACGGGCTTAGAGACATTCCGGATCGCCTGGGCAATTTCGTTGGCTCGGTAGATATCACTAGCGTCAAAGGTCTGCCCTTGGTCCACCATCTGACTCATCCACTCCATGTCACCCCCACCAGAAAACAGCTTGCCCTTGGCCCGGAGAACAACCACCCGGACATCCGGCTCGGTCTCTACCTGGCGAAAGGCGGCCACTAAGTCCCTGATCATCCCCTGGTCCATGCCATTGGCAGAGTCGGGACGGTTCATGGTAATGGCCGCGACTTGGTGATCAATTTCATAAAGTAAATTATCAAACATGCTTCAGCTCCTCCCTGGCTCAAAAAAAGCTTTTAAGTGAAAAATATTCATAATTTATCAATCATCAGCGGATCTGAGGAAAGTTAACCCTTGACTCAAGAATTAAGTCATGCCATGATGGAAGCGGTTACTAATCCTCTTGTGATTAATCATACATTATTCTAATGAAAAGATAAATTGAAATAATTTCTATTATTGATGAATATTTTTCAAATATTGAAAGGATCCTGACCATGAAGGAACTCAACTGGCAACACCTGATTTACTTTATCAAGGTGGTCGAATGTGAAAGTTTGACTAAAGCCGCTGCCCAACTCTACCTGTCACCCTCCACCCTTTCCAAGGCCATCGCCAAATTGGAAAGAAAGCTCCGCATCCCGCTGATTGTCAAATCGGGTCGCGACATCCAAGTGACCTATGCCGGTCGCAAACTCGCCCAGCGCCTCGTTCAAGGGATGACTTACATCAGCGATAGTATTAAGGAGATCCAAGAAGAACTGGCCCAAAACACCGCTAGCCTCTCCCTGGCTTCTTCCAATCTCTTTTCCACCACCTACTTTGTCATCCCAGAATTGCTCAAAGCCTTTAAGGACCACTTTCCCCAAAGCGCCATCAACTATACTGAAGTCCTTAGTCAAGAAGTAGTCATGGGGGTAATGGACGGCAGCTACGACCTGGCCTGCCTCAGTGGCGAGGAATTCGACCCTGCCTTTCCCGGTTTAAACAGTATCCGCCTGCTCAAAGAGCCCTTAGGCATCCTAGTCCCCAAAGACCACCCCTTGGCCTATGACGACGCCATCACTTTTAAGCAAATTCAAGGGGAGACTTTCTTTCGCACCTATGACTCCGAACACCTGCGCCGACTAGCCATGGAAAAATACGGGCGTTCTACCGGAGATATTCATTACAACGACATCCATATCCGCCACAAGGTCATGAATGACGCCTCGATCATTTCCCTGGTCCAATCCGGTTTTGGCATTAGTCTGACCACTAAAAGCGCCAGTCGATCCTATCCCCAAGTCAAATACCTGGAAGTGAAGGACATGGAGCTCTACCGGGAGACTTATCTGATCTACAAGGCCAAGGCCCAGCTCAGCCAAGCAGCCCAAGATTTCATCCAGCTCTTCAGCCAAGAAAAAGGCCCCCTCTTTCAGTCCATTAACCATGAAAAAAGCGCTGACTAGGGAATATTTCCTACTCAGCGCTTTTCGATCATCACTATAGATCAAAGGGGAAAATTTAAAGCCGGTCCTTGAGATAATTGAGAACCTGGGCATGAATTTTAGGATAAGCCATGACGACATACTGGCGGTCAAGTAAGTTCAGAGGCTGACCCTTAAAGTCAGTCACCCTAAAGCCGCAAAGATCAGCTAGGATCAAGGCCACCGCATTGTCCCATGGGTAAAGGTGGTTAAGGTAGAGACCGGTCCGTCCCAGGGCTAAGTGAACCACATCTAAACCTGCACAACCAAAAATCCGTAAGCCTAGACTGGCCTTAGACAGCTGATAGAGCCCCAAGTCCCCATCTAAGGGTAGAGCCTCAGTCGACATAAGAACCTGGTCTAAGCTGGATTCAGTCATCGCTTTTTGCTTAGTAAGGTCAAGAGCCTTGCCATTCAAATAGACCCCTTCCCCAGCCAAGGCCAAGAGCGACTGACCCGAGTCCAAGCCATAAATCAAGCCCAGCTGGCCGACCCCATCCAGATAGCGAGCCAGCATAGTCACATAGTGGGCCCGCTGCTTGACAAAGTTGAGTGTTCCATCAATAGGATCAATAATCCAGACCGCCCCCTTAAGCGACTGGGCTTGGTCGCCCTGGCCTTCTTCGCCAAGAATACGGTCATGAGGGAAATACTGATTAATTTTCTGGCGGTAAAAACGTTCCAGTTCACCGTCTAAAACCGTCACTAAGTCGCGGGCCCCGGTCTTTTCCTTCACCCCTAAGTCCTGGTCTACACCCGCTTGGACCAGCTTGCGGGCTTCTTGGGCCCAGCCCAATATGAATTCAGCAATAGCCTGATTGTCCATATTTCCACCTTCTTTTATTAAAAAGGAGCTGGCAGAATCCTACCCAGCTCCTATTAAAAAGCTACTTTAAAAGTAAGTGCGCTTGTCACACTCTATTCAAACCTGTTCCAAGCGCTGAGCAAGCGTCCGCTTCAGAAAATGACGACAAATTCTCGTTGAGAATTTTTACGCCTTTTTCCTCCAGCGATCTTGCTCTTCGATGCGCTTGTCACTCTCTCTATTCAAACCTGCTTCTGGTGCAAGGCAAGCATCCTCTTCAGAAAATGTCGACGAATTCTTGTTCAGAATTCTTTCAACCTTTAGCTCCAGAGGTCTTGCCTTTTTGCGCACCAGTCGCACTCTATTCAAACCTGCTTCTGGTGCAAGGCAAGCATCCTCTTCACTAAAGGTCGACGAATTCTTGTTCAGAATTCTTTCAACCTTTAGCTCCAGAGGTCTTGCCTTTTTGCGCACCAGTCACACTCTCTATTCAGCGGATTCGATCATTTTTAGGATGACAGGTTTTTGTTGGAGGCCGGCTTTACGGCTGACTTCTTCCCCGTCCTTAAAGGCGATCAAGGTAGGATAGCCTTCGACGCCGTATTCTTCAACTAAGTCAGGGTTTTCTTCAAAGGAAATCTTGATGATGGATAGGTCATCGCCCTTGGTTTTGTCCACATCGTCTAAGATGAAGGATAACATCTTGCAGGGGCCACAGGTTTTGGAATAGAAATCCACCAAGACGGTCCCCTTTTGTAAATCTTCTTTGAACGTATCTTTTTCTAATTCTTTGATCACTAGGGGTCACTCCTTATTTATTGATTTATTGATACTTTAGCACAAATACACACTTTTCGCTTATTGGTACTTGCCTTCTGCCCGTAATTTCTTGATGTAGCCGCTCGCTTCTTGGGCTGCGGTGGCACCATCTGCAGTGGCGGTGACAATTTGGCGTAAGAATTTACTATTGGAGTCACCGGCCCCATAGATTCCGGGTACAGCCGTGGCCATATGGGCATCGGTTTCAACGTAGCCGTGCGACTCGGTAATCCCTAGGTCTTGGATAAATTCCGTACTTGGAACGGCACCAATATATTCAAAGACCCCATCACATTCCACCACTTGCTCGTTATCGCCGGTATCCTTATCGGCAAATTTAACGCCTTTGAGGCTGCCATCTTCATTGGCTTCGAAGCTTTGAACCGCCTTATAAGGATAAACTGTGACATTATCTAAAGAACGCAGGTAGTCACAAGAAGCCGGATCAGCGGTCAAGTCAAAGTCAGTAACAATAGTTAAGTGGTTGACAATACCGGCTAGGTAAGTGCCTTCATCGACGGCAGAATTTCCCCCACCGATAATCACAACGTCCTTATCGCGGTATTTGGCCCCGTCACAGATCGCACACCATGAGATAGCTGAGCCCTTGAATTGTTCTTCCCCAGGAATGTTTAAGGTCCGTGACCGGGTACCCGTTGCTACAATCACCGTTGGGGCTTGGACAGTGTCGTCGTCTTCAGCAAAGTAAATCGTCTTCATTACCCCATCATCCGCTACTTGGACCCGGGTAACGGTCTTGTAGTCGAAGTCAGCTCCTAAGGATTGGGTATGTTGGAACATGTCCATACATAATTCTGCCCCGTTAATCTTGGGTTTCCCGGGATAGTTATCCACTTCATTGGTGTTAATCACTTGGCCACCGGGAGCTAATTTATCTAACATTAAGACCTTTAAGTCGGCCCTTACCCCATAAATCGCTGCAGTCATTCCGGCTGGGCCGGCACCCACAATCACTAAATCATATTGTGACATCGTCTTTCCTCCTCATATTATTTATTCATCGTCAATTGACTAGCATTCCAGCAGTCTAACTTGATTTTGCTCAACATATCACATGAGAGCGCTTTATTTCTACACCAATATTATAGCAGAAGAAATGTTGGAGTCCTGTTGTCGTGCCAACACTTTTAGCTTAAAAAGGAAAAAGTCACTCACTCAATGAGTCAGTGACTTTTTTACATGCGAGTAGTTGCTTCGCAATCCTTCACTTGCCAATAAAAAAGCCCAAGCTTCACAGATTAAGAGCTTGGGCTTTAATAAGGAGTGATTATTAGGATGTTAAATAAACAAGTATGCTTTTGATAATATGGTGATCAGACTAGCCTCTTTATTCATCCACGAAATGTAAAATCGTATCTAGGCCATAACGATCAGAATGGTCTTCTTCGGCTGGTCCATTTTTAGCGGGTACCCCAACAGCAACCGCCATGACCGGAATATAGCGGTAAGGATCCAAGCCAAAGGTTTCTGCAGCCGCCTTGGTATCATAACCAGCGATGGCGTTACCTTCATAACCGTGGGCCCGTAGCACTAAAAGCAGCTGCATGGACGCCATTGCCGCATCCACCGTGGCATCATTAACAAGGAAGTCACGGGCCCCTTCTTCATAGCGGAAGAGGATTCTTGAGAAATTGTCTTCCATTTCTTCTTTAGTAATCTTCCCGGCGTGGTAATCGTCTTCCCAGGCTTTACGGTAATTTTTATGGGATTGGGTATCACCAAAAATTAGGACCATGGCAGAACAGGAATCAATTTGCGGGGTGTTAAAAGGAATAAAGTAGGATTTCAACTTTTCCTTGCCCGCTTCATTATCGACAATCTCAAAATGCCAGGATTGGAGATTACATGCCGAAGGGGCGGTTACCGTTTCTTTGATGATTTCTTTCAATTCGTCCCGACTAATCTTGAAATCAGGATCGAAGTGGCGAACGGACCGCCGCTTAAAGACCACATCCGAAAAATCATTGTTTTTTAATCCAGTCATTATTAAACCAGCTTTCCCATTAAATAAAAAATAGATCATGTAATTATTTTCACATAAAATATACTCCCTTGCCATCTACTTGTCAACGAGATTTTAACGATCATGCGAAGAGAAAGCGCCGGCAATGGTGATCAAAAATAAGGATTCTCAATCAAATAGTGTGGATGAGAATTATTTCTTCCTGTAGCGGATAGAACAATAATATAAACATGCTAAAGTAGGCCATGAACCAAATAAAAACAGATATGGTCAGAAAGTGATTGGTTATGTCTAAAGGTCATCGAGAAATTCTCAGTATTCATAAATGAAAATGTCAAAAACTTGAGAGCCACAGCCTATTCCCTTTCTTCTCATCCATCGTTTTACCTTTTATATCAAAAAGTTTTATCTATCAAAAAAGTGCCGATAAAAAGCTAACAGCTTTTATCGACACCTAATGTGATATCCTCAAAAATTAAGTGCTTAGAGTTCTTCCACTTTTAGTTCAGATAAATTCTATATTAAATTGAGTATGAAATTAAACAAAAATATTTCCGTTTTCATCAGCTTTTTTTGTAAGAGCTATTATCGCCTCAATCAAAGCAATAAGTGCTGGAATATAAGTCCATACGAATACTAGATAAAGAATTCCTAATAAATATTTATGTGCATAAAATTTATGAGCGCCAATCCCCCCTAAAAGAAAAGCAAGAACAACATAGGCTATTTTGTTTACAGGATATTTCCCTGATTCATTAGTTTGAGTATTTTTTATTTGATTGCTGCTTTGTTGAATATAGTATGTACCGTCATCAGAGAATATTTTAACTTTATCGCCAGGTTTGGGTGCGAAATCTAATTGAGTTAAAGGAATACGAATAATGTTGCCATCTTCTTTTCCTACTACTACTTCGCCATTTTCAATTTTTAATATTTCTCCCATACTATTCCTCCTACGAAAATAAAATAAACATAGATATTTTATCATGTGTCCTAATAAAATTAAATCTAAAATATTTTATAAGAGAACATCTTGTTTCATCTGTAAGGATAAATCGTCATAACTTAGTAGGCTTCTGTCCGATAATCGAAAAAAGTCTCTCACACTGAAATATCTATTCATAGAAAAAGAGGCTGCGACCGAAGTCACAACCTCTCTTCTTTACCATGCACTGATAACTAGTTCTCCCATATAGGAGTGAACTGATACAATTTTAACACAATTATTGGATTTAGCAAGAAAAGTGACAAAATATTCGCGTCAAAAGCTGATTAAAAAGCGATTACTGCTGATTAATAAGAAGGATCGCCCTTTAGCACAGCATCACAGGACGAACGTCCGCTTCAGAAAATGGCGACAAATTCTTTTTAAGAATTTTTACGCCATTTCCTTCCAGCGATCTTACTCTTTGACGCGCTTGTCGCACTCTATCCAAACCTGTTCCTGGTGCAAGGAAAGCGTCCTCTTCACTAAAGGTTGACGAATTCTCATTAAGAATTCTTTCAACCTTTAGCTCCAGAGATCTTGCCTTTCGACGCACCAGTCACACTCTATCTTTTCGTGAATGCGTCCCAGTCTTTCTTGAAGCCTTCAATGCCTTTGTCGGTGAGTGGGTGGCTCCAGAGTTTAGGGAAGATTGTCCCTGGGATGGTAGCGACGTGGGCGCCGGCTAGGGCTGCGCCTTCAAAGTGGCCGATATGGCGGATGGATGCAGCGATGATTTGTGAGTCTAGGCCATAGATATCTAAGACTTCACGTAATTCTGCGATTAAACGTAGGCCGTCTTCGCCCATGTCGTCAATCCGACCAATAAATGGTGAGATGTAGGTGGCACCGGCTTTGGCCGCTAAGAGGCCTTGGGATACGGAAAAGATCAGGGTCACATTGGTTTTAATGCCTTCTTGAGAGAGGGTGTGGGTCGCTTTTAAGCCGTCTTCGGTCATGGGAATTTTTACGACAACATTGTCAGCCCAAGCCGCTAATTGACGGGCTTCTTCCACCATGCCTTCATAATCATAGCTGGTCACTTCTGCAGACACCGGTCCGTCAACGGTAGAAGCAATATCCTTGATCACTTCTTCAAAGTCCCGGCCTTCCTTATTAATTAAGGATGGATTGGTGGTTACTCCGTCACATAGACCCAGGTCATTAATCCGTTTAATTTCATCAATATTTGCTGTATCTAAGAAAAATTTCATGATAGCCTCCTTGAAAACTAATCGCAGCGGTTTTTTATTCAATTCCTAAGTAACAACGCTAATCCATTCATTTTCTTTTTTTCCAATATTGACTATTTATTAAAAGGCGTTTTTGTAGGTTTTCACAACATTGTCTAAGTTAAAGCCTAAGGCGTCCATCACTTCGCCGCCCTTACCTGATTGACCGTAGCGGTCTAAGCCGAGGACTACTCCTTGGTCGCCAACATAACGTTCCCAACCAAATGTTGCGGCCATTTCGATCGCCATCCGGTTTTTAACAGCACTTGGGAGGACACTTTCCTTATAAGCTTGGTCTTCTTGGTCGAAGAGTTCTTGACAAGGCATGGAAACGACGCGCACATCGATACCGTCTTGGGCTAATGCTTCTTGAGCTTCAAGCGCCAGGTTGACTTCGGAACCGGTCGCAATCAAAATCCCATCTGGCGTCTCGCCTTTGGCATCAGATAAGACATAGGCCCCTCTAGCAACGCCTTCCATGGCTTTGTCAGCCGTTCCTTTGAGAACGGGGAGATTTTGCCGGGAAAGGGCTAGAACGGTTGGGGTGTCTTTGGCTTCGATGGCAATTTTCCAAGCGGCTGACACTTCGTTCCCGTCAGCAGGACGGATGGTGTTGATGTTAGGCATAGCTCTGAAGGCGGCTAATTGTTCAATGGGTTCGTGGGTTGGTCCATCTTCCCCAACCGCAATGGAATCATGGGTAAAGACAAAGGTTGATGGGAGATGGGATAATGCTGCTACCCGCATAGCTGCCCGGAGATAGTCCGAGAAGACAAAGAAGGTGCCTGCATAAGGGATTGACCCGCCGTGTAAACGAATCCCGTTCATGGCTGCGCCCATACCAAATTCACGGACACCATACCAAATGTTGCGGCCAGCGTAATTACCCGCTTCAAAGTCACTATCGCTATCAATGTAGGTGTTGTTCGAGGACTTCAAGTCCGCTGACCCACCCCAGAATTCAGGAAGGGTTTGGGCAATGGCTTGGATGGCTTTTTGACTAGTCTTCCGTGAAGCCATAGCTTCATCATTAACATCATAGCTTGGGAGGCAGTCTGCCCAATCCGCTGGCAGTTCGCCGGCATAAGCCCGTTTATATTGAGCGGCTAGGTCGGCATAGTCGGCTTCATAAGCCTTGAATTGTTCTTGCCATACCTCTTGCGCCTGGGCTCCGCGGTCAGCCACCCGTTCTTGGAAGCGATTATAGACTTCTTGAGGGATATCAAAAGGGGCATGTTCCCAACCGTAAACCTTAGCGGCATGGGCCCGGTCTTCTTCCCCAATGGGGTTCCCGTGGGTAGCAGAAGTCCCTTGGTTTTCTGACCCATAACCGATCACAGTTTTCACTTGGATAATGGTTGGTTTATTGCTTTCCGCTTTGGCAGCTTCTAGGGCTTTAGAAATAGCCTCTAAGTCGCGGCCATCTTCAACGAGAATATGTTGCCAGCCGTAAGCTTCGAAACGACCCTTATTGTCTTCAGTGAAGGCCTTGTCTGTTGGGCCATCAAGGGAGATATCATTAGAGTCATAGAAGACAATTAATTTGCCTAATTGCAAGTGGCCAGCTAGGGAAGCCGCTTCGTGAGAAATACCTTCCATTAAGTCGCCGTCCCCACAAAGGGCGTAAGTGTAGTGGTCCACGATCTTGTAGTCACCTTGGTTATAGATGGCAGCGTCATGGGCTTCAGCCATAGCCATGCCCACTGCATTGGCAAAACCTTGTCCTAAAGGCCCTGTCGTCGCTTCTACCCCTTCGGTAAAGTGGACTTCTGGGTGGCCAGGGGTTTTGGAATTCAATTGCCGGAATTGTTTAATGTCATCCATGGTCACTTGGTAGCCGGATAAGTGTAACAAGCTATAGAGTAAGGCAGACCCATGTCCCGCTGATAAAACAAAGCGGTCGCGGTTGGTCCAATGGGGGTCACTCGGATTTTGCACCATGTGTTCAGCCCACAAAGCATAGGCCATAGGTGCCGAGCCCATTGGTAGGCCGGGGTGGCCGGAATTAGCCTTGTTAATCATATCAATACTTAACATACGCACTGCATTAACAGCGAGTTCATCTGTTTGATTAAACATCATTTTCTCCTTTACTGCTATTGATTTATGCATCTTCTAAAAACAACTATATCGGACTTTGGAATCGATTTCAAGCAGATAATCAGCCAAATCATGGCCCTTACAACAGCCATTCTCTGTTCATTTGTTCACTGAATCCGTCATTTTATCAGATTTCTATCTTAAGCCCATTCTCCCTAGACTTTCCACCCTACTTTGCATTTTACTTTTGTTCAAAATCTTTGAGGAAGTCCGCTAAATTTATTTTAGAAAAATCAGAAATAATTTCATCAGCGGCCGATAGATCTTGACTGGGATAGTCAGGATTTTCAAAGCCAATGGTGTAGGCCCCTGAACGATGAGCCGCTAAACTACCATTCTTTGTGTCTTCAAAGACCACACAATCCCCTGCAGATAAGCCTAATTGTCGGGCTGCTTCGATAAAAATATCAGGAGCTGGCTTAGAATGGGCGACTTCTTCCCCACTGACATAGACCTGGAAGCAGTCGTTGAGGCCTAATTCTTCCATAAAATGTTCAATTTCTGCCCGCGGGGAAGAGGAAGCCACAGCTAGGGGCAGGCCAGCCCCATGCAAGGCCTTGACAAAGTCCACTACCCCTTTAATCGGCTTGACCCCATCACGAGCGATCATGTCATGGCGTCTTTGGTTCATTTCTTGAATGTAATAAGCAACGCTTTCTGGTAGTTGACATTCTGCTTTCATGACTTGCCACATGTGTTCATGAGTGGTACCCATAAATTGATATTGGTAGCTCTCATCCTTATCAATGCCGCGGTCCCGAAGCATTTGTGTCTTGGTTTCCAGATAGGTACATTCAGAGTCAACCAGGACCCCGTCCATATCAAATAATACTGCCTGCATAAGTCACCTCACTTATTGTACTTTGGGGAAGGGACGTCCCGAAACGAAATAAACTTCCCCGTCTTGGGCTAACAAAACGTCCTCAGTCATCCCTAAGAAGAGGCCGTGTTCCACCACCCCAACTAAATGGATGAGTTCATCGGCGAGGGCTTGTGGGTCTTTAATGGCTTCTAAGTGTAAGTCAATAATATAGTTATCATTATCGGTATGGAAGAGCTCGCCAGTCTCCGTTTTCCGCATGGTGGGTTGGTAACCCTTGTCTTCAAAGTGTTTAAAGAGGTGTTGGTGACCGTTTTTAATCACTTCAACGGCGAGCGGGAAGGCGCCTAGCTGTTTCACATGTTTGCGTTCCTCAGCGACCCAGATAATTCGTTGACTATAGGTTGCCACGATCTTTTCCTCTAAGAGGGCACCACCGCCCCCCTTAATGCCGTCAAAATCATCGGTAAATTCATCCACCCCATCAATGGTTAAGTCAACCGCTTCAACTTGGTCAATCGGCAACACTTCAATGCCTAAGGCCTTGGCTTGGTCAATGGACTTCACTGAAGAAGAAACCGCCTGTAAATCAAGTCCCTCTTCTTGAACCCGTTTGCCCAATTCATCAATAAAATACCAGGCCGTTGACCCAGTACCCAGGCCGACTACAGTATGGTCTTCTACTAAATAAGCTGCTTGACGTCCAACTAATTCTTTATTATCCATTTTTCTATGTCCTCCTTTTTGCCTTCATTATACCTATTTTTCCTTGAATGTATAAGAATGTTACCGATTTCTTTATGATTTCTATACCAGAATTTGCCATAGGGCATGTCTTCCTTTGTCACAATAGAAAAAGGGAAATACCTTAGCAATATTTCCCTAAATTCTATTTATTCTAGTTAAGTTCCGCCTGACTCAAAAAGTCATAAACAGCTTCCATATCTTCACAAACCGGAATCTTATCCTCGATATCTTCCGCTTTCTTGTGGTGGACATTTAAAAACAAACCCTGCCAACCAGCATGCGTGGCCCCTAACATATCCGCTTCATAGTTATCGCCAATATAGAGGGTCGTGGCTGGATTTAGATCTAAAGACTCTTCCACTTTTTGAAAAATTTCTTTTGCTGGTTTAGCGGTGCCCATCTGACTAGAGATGAAAGTATTCTTTGCGTCAAAATAGTCCTCAAGCCCTAAGAGGTCCACCTTATGCGCTTGTTGGGCAGGGCCGTTAGTTAGGAGGAAGAGCTGTACCCCTGCCTCTTGTAAGAGGTCTAAGCAGGCCTTAGCCCCTGGTCGTAAGACGATATCTTCTTTGGCTTCTTCATACTTTTGGTTGAAGAGGATGGCGTCCTTCTTCTTGATGGTAAAACCAAACTGCGCATAGGTCATCAAGACTCGGTTGTTACGATATTGGTCCACTGAAGCTTGTCCATCCGTATAGCGACGAAACTCAATGTCACTATTCATTTGATAGAAATAATTAAAGGTCTCAAAACCAATGCCAGTTTCGATCACGTTCTCTTCCATATACTGGTAAACGGCTAAATAAGGTAAGTTACGGTCATATAGGGTATCATCCAAATCCCAGCCTACTGCTTGAATCAAGGGTCTCATCCTTTTCATTTATAATCACTAAGTTAGACAAAAAGGGAAAAGTAAACTCAGTAGAAAAGCCGCCAGTTGGGCGACTTCTTGCTGATCCCCTTCTCACCGTCTTAGTTTGTTTTCTTCCTAAAATCGATTTTAACATAAAGTCGATCAAGTGCCAGATGAAATCCTATAATGTAGCGTTTTCATTAATTTTCAAAATAAAAAAAGGAGCTCCGTCATCATTGAAGCTCCTGATTTTCTTTATGGTTAAACTAGCCTTTCACCCGTTCAGCCACCTTTTGCCCGGCTAAACGACCAAAGACTATAATTTCGCCGATGGAGTTGCCACCGATCCGGTTTGATCCGTGCAGACCACCGACCACTTCACCGCAAGCGTAAAGTCCAGGAATATAGCCGCTACTATCCGCTTTGAGGACCCGGCCTTCTTGGTCAATGCTTAAGCCCCCCATGGTGTAATGGACGCCAGGAGCGATCTCAATAGCATAGTAAGGCGCCTGGTCAAGGGGATGGAGACCTGTGCTTCGTCCGAAGGCATCGCTTCCGTCAGTGAGCCCTTGATTATAATCCGATAAGGTTTGGACGAGTTTTTCTGGTGGAAGGCCGATCTTTTCAGCTAAATCTTTCACATCGGCTCCCTCACTCACATAGCCCTTAGCCGCGTAAAACTCAATGGCCTTGGCCCGGTCACGGACGCCTTGGTCAAAGATCAAGCGGGCCTTGTGGTCTGGGAGGTCGGTAATGGCTTGGGAAACTACATCCCGGGTACCTAATTCATTAGTGAAACGTTGGCCCTGTTGGTCAACCAAAATGGCGCCTTCCCCCCGAACGGCTTCCCCAATTAAGATACCTTCCTCTTGGTGGACCGTGGGGTGGACTTGGATTTGGTCCATATCAACCGTGCCCGCTCCCAGTGCTTGGGCCATGAGGATCCCGTCTCCAGTAATCCCAGGACCAGAAGTGGTCACATAACCTGCCAGCTCAGGACGGGCTGCTTCGACTAATTTAGCGTTGGCACCAAAGCCCCCGGCCGCAATAATAACCGCTTGACTGTTTACTTCATAGTCTTGCCCATCAATTGCTACTTTAACCCCATACACTTCACCCTTCTCCAGTAATATTTCTTTGACATTGGCTTGGGTTAAAAGTGGGATTTGGCGCTCTTCTACATTAGCCTTTAAGCCTTTAACCAGGTAGCCACCCACAGCTGATCCATCGTGAGGGCGATGAGTCCGTGCCTTAGACATGCCACCGGTAATGGTTAAATTATCAAGAACAATCCCTAAATCAGCCAGCCATTCAATGGCTTGGGCGGAATGATCAACAAAGTAGTGGAGCAGATCCTGGTCATTAGTCCCATGCCCTCCCTTGAGGGTTTCTTGAAAGAAGTCTTCTTTCTTATCGTCCACTCCGGCTTGCTTTTGATAGCTCGTTTCACTGGCATTCATCCCACTCGATGCCTTATTGGTATTGCCACCGATTTTGTCCGTTTTTTCAAGAATTATCGGATCAAGTCCGAGGTCGCTTGCTGTAATTGCAGCGGTCATCCCCGCACCCCCAGAGCCGATAATAATCACATCATAAGAATCTTTTATGTTGACCATATTAGTCTGCCTTTCACTCTTAATATAAATGGAGTCCACTCTTTTCCTATCCCCAAAACAAAAAGCAACCCGCCCTCAAAGGACAGGCTGCTACTGTGAAGCTTAGTATCGCTTTAAAAGCGCGGTTTCTCTCCTGGGACATTATCAAAGCCCCCGGCGGCGAGAAACTCATTATAAAGAATACGACGGACATCATCCTCAGTTAATTGCTTACTCTCATGGAGCACGTCTTTAGGCTCATTATAAATTTTATAAATCATCTGGATACTATAGCCATCATCAAGATAATCCTTAATGTCCAGTAAACGGTCCACATCATTCAAAGAATACATCCGCCGATTGGTATCAGTACGGTGGGGGGCAATTAATTTTTGCTCCTCATAATAACGAATTTGTCGCGCGGTAAGATCGGTTAGTTTCATCACTGTCCCAATCGGAAAAACCGCCCGTGACCGCCGCAATTGTTTCTCTGCCATCCTAAAACCCCACTTTCTTTCTCTTGACTAAGTAGTTTCTGTCATGAATATGTTACTTTATCTCACATGAAAAGGCAAGTCCCTTGCCCTTTTATGTTTTATTCACTTGTCACTATTTTTATTTAATTTTCACTTTGATAGTCTTTAATGGCTTGGACCAAGTTCTTGCCGGCCACTTCAATGAGCGCGGGGTCTGTCCCGAGATTAATCCGGATATGGGTATCCTTCGCCTTAGTAGGCCAATAGGTATGTCCATAATTCACTGCTAGTCTAGCCTTGTCTTGGACCACATGCTTCAAGTCCTTACTTGGCACGTAAGCGCCCAAGTCAATCCACATCAGATAAGTCGCTTCTAAGTCGGCCACCTTGATCTCAGGTAAGGCTTTCTTGAGAGTATCACGCAAGTTTTGGTAGTTTTGGTAAATGATTTCCTTAATGGTCGCTAACCAGTCTTCCCCGTGGCGGTAAGCCGCTTCAAGAGCTAGATATCCAGCTGGAGACCCAGGATTATTCAAATGCAACTTGTCATAGAAGGCTTGGATCTTAGCCCGTAAGTCCGGGTCACGGACAATCATCAGGGAGTGAGTGAATTGGGCCAAGTTAAAGGTCTTGGAGCCTGCTGTTAAGGTAATCACTTGGTCAAAATCCTGTGCTTGGGCCAATTGATCGATAGCGATGTGATGGTGGCCTTGCCAGACAAAGTCACGGTGGATTTCATCACTAATTAGTAAGACATCATATTGCTTACAGAGGGCAACGACTTGCTTGAGCTCTTCCTCGGTCCACACCCGACCGGTTGGGTTTTGCGGTGAACAGAAGAGGAGAGCCTTGATATCGTCTTCCTTGAAGGCTTTTTCTAAGGCCACAAAATCAATCCTGTAGCCACTGTCATCGTCGCCAAGTAAGTCTTGCATCACTAAGGTGCGGTTGGCTTCTTCCACCACAGTACGGAAGGGATTGTAGACCGGATTTTGAATGAGGACCTTATCGCCTTCATTCAAGAGCGCCACTAAGACATAGGCAATCCCAGTACACACTCCCGGGGTGTAGAAATACCAGTCTTTTTCGGTGTCATAGTCGAAATGCTTCTTGGTCCAGTCAATAATGGCTTGGTAGTATTCCGGCCGCACAGGGGCGTAGCCATATTGGTTTTGTTCCACATAGTCGTGAAGGACTTGCTTGATTTCCGGTGCTGTCGCGAAATCCATGTCCGCGATCCACAAAGGAATCAAGTCACTGTCCCCAAAGGCATTTTCTAGCTGTCCCCACTTGGTGGTTTGCGTCCCTCTTCTATCTACGATTAAATCTGCTTTATTCATCAAATTCCTCCCTTTCCCAGTCTTTTCTATAAGTGTAGCATAGATTCAAGGCGGAGCTGGCCCTAGACCCCTCGCCCGCCATATTAAAAGCTGATCACTAGCTATCCCTAAAAGCGATAACCGATCACCATCACATAATCTGTCCGCTGCTTACAGCATGAAAAAAACGACTGCCCAGAGTAAAATGTAGCAGCCGTTTCCCTGTGATTTCACTCATTTTTAAGGGCCAAAGATTAAAGTCCCCACAAACCAGAGAATCCCAAAGGAAAAGATCAGGCAAAGATTGCCGAGAAAGTAGCCGAAGCTTTTATGGTAGAGGGCAAGTAGACCGCCTAGCAGTCCCAAGGCCGGACAAACAAACAGGGTGGCATAGGCCAAGGGCCGCATGGTGGGACCGAAGAGGTCGGGCAGTATAATAGACAGCACAATCACGACAATCCCTAACCAAAAACAATACTTATGACCCAAAGCTATCACTTGTTTCAACATCTTATCACCTACTCACGAAGGATTTGGATAAGTTATTATAGTCAATAATCATAAGAAAAGAAATAGTTTTTATCATTATTATAGAATAACCAAGAACAAGCCAAGTCCTCCTAATAGAGTCACTTGGCTTGTCATGCTTAGTCATATTTTTCAAAATTGAGACTTTGGGCGTTAACCGCACAGATAACCGTCGAAAGCGACATGAGAATGCCGGATAGGGCAGGTCCTAAAGTCAAACCCAGCGGGGCAAGTAAACCTGCTGCGAGTGGGATAGCGAAGATATTGTAACCCGCTCCCCAGGCTAGGTTTTGCTTAATTTTAGTGTTGGTGGCTTGGGAGAGACTCAGGCTATTTAAGACATCTTTTAATTGACTTTCCACCAGGATTATATCGGCTGAATCCATAGCCACATCGGTGCCGGCACCGATAGCGACCCCCACTTGGGCTTGGGCCAGAGCAGGGGCATCGTTGACCCCGTCACCAACCATCATGACGGACTTGCCTTGATTTTGCAGGCTTTGGATGGCAGCTGATTTTTGGTCAGGAAGCACTTGGCTAAAGACCTGGTCTAAGCCGATTTCCTTGGCCACGGCTTGGGCCACTTGGTCATTATCACCAGTCAGCATGACCGCTTCTACGCCTTGGTCATGAAGTTCTTGGATCACTGCTTTCGCTTCAGGGCGGACTTGGTCAGAGACGGCCAAGGCCCCAATCACTTGGTCAGCCTGAATCACAAAGACCACAGTCTTGGCTTGCTTGGTAATCTTTTCCAATTGCCTTGGGTCATAGTCATAACCGGCCTGGCGGGTGGCTTTGGGGCTGAGGATTTGGACTAAGTCGCCGTCAATTCGTCCTTCTAAACCAGCTCCACTGTGGTTGTGATAGTCAGTCACCGCTTTTAATTTAACCTCTTTGCCTTGGGCTGCCTTGACAATGCCCTTAGCAATAGGGTGTTCGGATTGTTGTTCCAGACTGGCTGCTAGGGTTAAGACTTGGTCTTCACTGTGACCAGCCAGTGGATAAATCCCATCCACCGCAAATTCACCCTTGGTTAAAGTTCCGGTCTTATCGAAAACCACGGTGTCCACTTGGTAGGCTTGCTCGAAAGGAATCCGGTTTTGGACTAAAAGACCAGAGCGCGCCGCTAGGGAAGTAGACTTGGCATTAACCAAAGGAATAGCCAGTCCTAGGGCATGGGGGCAGGCAATCACAAAGGTAGAGACCATGAATTGAATGGCGGTTGCGGCCGTGGTGAGGTTCCACCAGATGGCGAGAGCGATAACCCCTATTCCAAAGGCAATGTAGAAGAGCCAAGCTGCTACGCGGTCAGCCAAGCTTTGGGCCTTGGATTTTTGGGCTTGGGCCCCTTTGACCAGGTCTAGGACTTGTTGGACATAGGAATCGGCGCCTGCCTTAGCCACTCGAACTTGCAGGGCGCCATCGCCATTAATGGTGCCGGCAATGACTTGGTCGCCATCCTCTTTGGAAACGGGCACGGATTCCCCGGTAATGACCGCTTCATCCAGGCTAGAGTGTCCACTAACAATAACGCCGTCAACAGCCACCTTCTCCCCAGGACGGACGAGGACGCGGTCGTCGACTTGCAGTTGGTCAATGGCAACCACTTCAATCTCTCCGTCAGCGGTGATGCGGCTGGCCTCATTAGGGAGTAAATTTGCCAGGGATTCCAGGTCATCATTGGCCCGCATTTGCGACTTCATTTCAATCACATGGCCAAGCAGCATGATGAGAATCAAAGTGGCCAGTTCGAAGTAATAATTCATGCTGGCATCTAAGAAAAAGGTGGTCAACACACTATAAAGGTAGGAAGACACAATCCCCAAAGTAATGAGTAGCATCATGCCAGGTTGCTTATTTTGAATTTCCATCCAGCCATGTTCTAAGAAAGGTTTTCCCCCATAGAAGAAAACGATGGTCCCGAGGAGAAATTCAACCCAGCCTTGGCCCGGAAAAGTAATGGAATAATTAAAAATCATCATTAACATAGGGGATAAGACCGCAATCGGTAGGGTGAGCACTAGGACCACCCAGAAGCGTTCTTGCATATCTGCCATCATCCCCATGTGGTGCCCGCCATGGCCTTGGTGGTCTGCGTGGCTAGCATGATCGCCATGACCAGCATCACTGTGGCAGGAGGCCGCTTCATGGTGATGGTGGTCAGCTGCTTGACTGTAGCTCTTAGCGCCTGCCTGTTGATTAGATCTCACGGATTCTTGACTTTCATGGCCGCCACATGATTGTTCTTGACAGGTGCACCTCGCCCCTTGCCGGCAAGCATGGGGACAGGCATTTAAGCAAGCTGTTGTCATTTCATTCATCCTTTCTTTCTCAATTGGTTTCATTGTTTGATACTTAATTAATGCGTTGACTACATTTGTAATCACGTTACACTTTTAGTATAAGAGCCTCCACTTAAAATTGCAAGTCTTTCTGCTTGTCAGCTTGTTTAAAGTAGAAAAAACCGCCTAGCTTTCACTAGACGGTTCTTTTATTCTCATCAATTGTTTATTGGGTCACAATTGAAGGACAGGTTTTAAAAGGATGATTTGAAAAAACGGACTTAGTTTTTTCTTATGAGAAATCAAAAGTTTTATTTTTCAGGAACTTCGACAATCCAGCCTTCTGGTGCTTCGATGTCCCCATATTGGATACCCACTAATTCATCGTAGAGTTTTTGGGTGATTGGTCCAACTTCTTTGTCGGAGTAGAAGTTGAAGGTACGGTCACCGTGGTCGATCCGTGAAACTGGTGAAATAACCGCAGCAGTCCCCATAGCCCCGGCTTCAGCAAAGCGGTCTAATTCGTCCACGTATACGTCGCCTTCTTCCACTTCTAAACCTAGACGTTCTTTAGCTAGGTACATGGTGGAGTATTTGGTGATGGATGGAAGGATTGAAGGTGATTTTGGTGTCACAAACTTATTGGTCCCTTTTTCGATACCGTAGAAGTTTGCGGAACCCACTTCTTCAATCTTGGTATGGGTCGCTGGGTCTAAGTAAACCACGTCACCATAGCCGGCTTTCTTAGCTTTTTCACCAGGTAAGAGCGAACCACCATAGTTCCCACCAACTTTAGAAGCACCGGTCCCGTATGGAGCAGCGCGGTCATACTTGCTGGTGACAAATGGCATTGGTGCTAAACCATCACGGTAGTAAGGACCTACTGGCATGGTGAAGATCGTAAAGATGTATTCCTTAGCTGGGGAAACGCCAATGTTGTCGCCTACCCCAATTAATAATGGACGGATATACATAGAAGCACCGGTCCCATAAGGTGGGACATAGTCAGCGTTCGCTTGAACAGTTTTTACGACTGCTTCAACAAATTTTTCTTCAGGATAAGCTGGCATCAACATTCGTTGGGCGGAGTTAGCCATCCGTTTAGCGTTTTGGTCTGGACGGAAGAGTTGGATTTGACCATCTTTACGACGGTAAGCCTTCAAGCCTTCAAATGCTTCTTGGCCATAGTGTAAGGCTGGAGCACCTTCAGCAATTGGAAAAGTCTTTCCCTCTTCTAAGCCTTCTTTATACCATTCGCCATCTTTCCAATAAGCACGCCAACGATAAGGAAGGTCCATATAAGCAAAACCTAAATTATTCCAATCGATATTTACAGACATTGTCATTCCCCTTTCAAAATTACGATTTTGGGCACTCGCTTGAACTAGGTTCTAAAAGCGGCGCCCATTAGTTAAGTAGACTTATAATACCCTTTTCAAATTCATTTGTAAATACTTTTGGCGTAATTTGTTTGAATTGCTCGACAATTTAATTAAAAGACAATTTTTATTTAGCATATTTTAATGCCTTTTGCATGGCTAAGCAAGAAGAAATTTATCCTATAAAAATAAGCCGGGACTGGCCCAGCTTACTTGTCACTCATCATTCTTTATCTCTTAGCTAGCCCAGCTTCCCAGCAAGAAAGGCGGGGCTATGCGTTTTTTCCTCTTGCTTAATCCTGCCAGTGCTTGTCGATAAAGGCTTGCCGGCCCGATCCTTGGCGATAGGCTTGGTAGTGGTCAGGATTCTTGGCATGGAAGTCTTGGTGGTAGTCTTCAGCAGGATAGAAAGTTTGGGCGGGTTCAATTTGAGTGACAATGGGTTGGTCAAAACGACCGCTTGCTTCCAAGGCTTCCTTAGAGGCTTGGGCGATGGCTTTTTGTTGGTCATTGTGGTAGAAAATCACCGGGCGGTAGGAGTCCCCCCGGTCAGCAAATTGGCCCATAGCGTCAGTGGGGTCCGTTTGTTGCCAATAAATTTCCACCAGGTCTTGGTAGGAAATTAACTCAGGATTATAGGTGATTTGTACCGCTTCGGTATGGCCCGTTCCTCCCCGACACACTTCGCGATAAGTCGGGTTTTCAGTGTGACCACCTGTGTAACCAGACACGACTTTTAAGATACCGGGCATCCTTTCAAAAGGTGCCACCATGCACCAAAAACAGCCCCCGGCAAAAGTTGCTAATGCTTGACTCATCCTTAGTCCTTCTTTCTATACTTTAGTCTTACAATCATGATTCATTTTAAAGACTGCTCCTGGTGAAAACAACTCTTTTGCTTAGGAGGAGATTTTACTTGACGAAATAAAAATCGCTCCCCAAGTAGACCACTTGAGCGAGCGATTGATTCAGGTAATGTTATTCAAAAAGCGTCTTAGTTGAGGCCACGAGCGTTTTCCTTGGTAATTTGACTTACCCCACCCATGTAAGGAACTAGGACTTCAGGAATAGTGATCGACCCGTCAGCATTTTGCCCGTTTTCTAATACGGCAGCCACGGTCCGACCTACCGCCAAACCTGATCCATTTAAGGTGTGGGCCAGTTGGGTCTTCCCGTCAATATCGCGGTAACGAACTTGGGCCCGGCGTGCTTGGAAGTCCACGCAGTTAGAGCAAGAAGAAATTTCCCGGTAGGTGTTTTGGGCAGGCATCCACACTTCAATGTCGTAGGTCTTAGCGGATGAAAAGCCCATGTCTCCGGTGCAGAGGACAATCCGACGGTAAGGTAAACCGAGTAAGTCGAGAATATTTTCCGCGTTTTCGGTCATGGCTTCCAGTTCATCAAAGGATTGGTCAGGGGTTGCCACTTTCACCATTTCCACCTTTTGGAATTGGTGCATGCGGATCAAGCCCCGGGTATCGCGTCCAGCGGAACCGGCTTCAGAACGGAAACAAGGAGATAAAGCAGTCACTCGAATTGGCAGGTCTTCTTCCTTCAAGATTTCCTTAGCAAAATAATTGGTTAAAGGCACTTCTGCCGTTGGGATCAAGGTGAGGTCTTGGTCTTCATTAGTGATTTGGTAGACGTCTTCGGTAAATTTAGGAAATTGCCCAGTCCCATACATGGCCGTATCGTTGACCAAGAAAGGCGTGATCATTTCCATATAGCCTTCTTTTTGGTGTTGGTCCAGCATGAAGTTATATAAGGCCCGCTCTAAACGTGCCCCGAGGCCCTTATAATAGACAAAACGTGAGCCCGAGACCTTGGCCCCTGCCTCCCAGTCAAGGATATCCAGGTCTTCAGCGAGGTCCCAGTGGGCCTTGACTTCAAAGTCGAATTCAGGTTGGTCTCCGTGGCGGTGAATTTCCACGTTCTCGTCTTCATCTGCCCCTACCGGCACGCCTTCAGCAGGAAGGTTAGGAATCCGGGCTAAGATATCATGTTCCTCTTGGTCAAGTTTATCCAAGTCGCTATCCAAGGCCTTGATCTTGGTTCCCAAAGCCTTCATTTCTTGGATCTTGTCGTCAGCATTTTCCTTATTGCGCTTGAGTTGGCCAATGGCGTCCGAAGCAATATTGCGTTCCTTTTTCAAATTTTCCGCTTCTACAATCACTTGGCGGCGTTTTTGGTCGAGGTCGCGTAGGTGTTCGAGAGTCTCCTTCTCAACACCCCGACCCTTTAAAGCCTCAGCCACTTGGTCAAAATTATCCCGTAATAAACGCACATCAATCATTATAATTCCTCATTTCTTTTTATTAGTACGGTTCCTTGATTTATAAAAGAGATAAACAGCAATTCCTCAGCCACAATGCTTGAGCAAAATAAAAACCATTCCGCCCTTTTATCAAAGGGACGAAATGGTCATCATTATGCGCGGTACCACCCTGCTTCAAGGCAAGCGACTTGCCTTACACTTACAAATAACGGTTTGTGCCGGCGCTACTTCCTTATTTCTTAAGTCGTAGGCAGTCCTTGTGTGGATTCACCCAGGTTCCTTGTCCATTCTCACCCACCATGGACTCGCTAAAAAGTTTCCTAGATTACTAGTCACAAGCATTACTTGATCTATAAATAAAATCCCGAAAGACTTTATCGGAGTCAAACTCCAAAGCTACCCCTATTTTAAGAAGAAAAGACCGCCTTGTCAAATGGCTTTTGTCTGGTCTTTTACCTTTCTAGGCCAGGTCTGAACTTTTTGTATCGCTTTTTTTGATGTAATTATGGTAAATCTTGTCGATGAAGACAGCGATGGCATTATCTCCGGAAATATTGGCCGCGGTCCCAAAGGAATCCTGGGTCAAGTGCAAGGAAATCATAATTTGTTGCATGCCAGGGTCCACAATGCCGATCATCGGTAAGAAAGGTAAGGCGGACATGATCGCTCCCCCTGGCGTTCCCGGAGCAGCCACCATGCACACCCCGAGAGTTAAGATAAAGCCTAGAATCGTAGTGAGCTGGTGGGGCATGCCGTAAATTAATAAGAGGGCCGTGGCATTAGCGGTAATGGTAATCATGGATCCAGTCAAATGGATGGTAGCACAGAGGGGCACGACAAAGTTGGCAATGTCTTGAGACACTTCATTCTTAGCAGCTGACTTCAAGTTAACCGGAATGGTTGCCGCTGAAGACTGAGTCCCAATGGCAGTCATATAGGCCGGAATTTGGTTCTTCATCAGCTCCCAAGGATTCTTGCCCGCATAGGTCCCAAATAAAATAAATAGAAAAGCCACATAAAGAATCTGTAGGAGAATCACACAGAGAAAGACCTTCCAAAAGACCGAAATAATCGCAAACACCGAACCACTATAGGACAGATTACTAATATTACAGAAGATATGGATGGGTAACAATGGCACCACAATTTTAGCCAGGACCTGACTAATAATCCCACCAAAATCGCTAAAGCCTTCATAAAGCACCTGGCCACGGCCATGTTGGCGCAGCCAATAAATTCCAAGTCCCATCATAAAGGCAAAAATAATCGCCCCAGTCACGTCAAAGAAAGGCTCGATTGGAATCACAAAGAGGGGTTCCAACTTGGGAGCTGTTTGGGTTAAGCGCTCGACTAAACGCTCACTAATAAAGAAGGGAAAGAGCTGACTAGCCATTAAATAGGCCAAAAAACCGCCAACAATGGTCGATACATAGGAGGTTAAGACGGTAATGCCCAATAATTTACCCGCTCCCTGGCCCAAATCGGCAATCCCTTGGACCACAAAACCAATAATCATAAAGGGAATCACGAAGCTCAAGAAACTCGAGAAAATCCCGGTAAAAGTGACACAAAGTCGAAAGAACCACTCCGGGACAAAGGCCAGCTGCCCGACAATAATCCCTAAAATAATTGCTAATAAAATCCGGGGAACGAGGCCAATTTTCCTTTTTTCAAGTACTCTTGCCAACTTTCCCACCTCACTTTCATTTTCTTATCATGGTATTCTTATCATGTTAGCAAAAAGTGATCACTTTGTAAAACTGACTGGATAGCCCTCTATGCATAACAATGTAAAAAATACCTTAGCCGAGGGGTCTGGCGCGGGCCAGCTTAACTAATTTTTATTGTTTTTTCCGTATATTTTTAATTTTATATTGATTTTAGTTCGCCTTTTGATAAAATAAACGTGTTGTCTTCTGAGATTGATTCTCATTTAAATCATTTTATAGCTATTATTACTTATTTTACTTTTAATCGTCGCTTATCCCCTTAGCCGATAAGCGTCACATATAGAAAGGATATTCAATCGATGACCCAGTATTTCCAAGGTGACCTCTTCCATACTCCCATTTACGGCCAGTTAGACTATGTCCCCCAGGCGCTAATCGCAGTGGATGATCAAGGAAAGATTGAAGCCGTCACCCGCCAAGAGGACCCTGCTTACAATGAAGAATTGACCAAAGCCCAAGCTAGCAGCGATTTTGTTCGTTTAGAAGCTGGCCAATATTTTCTACCGGGCCTGGTAGATCTCCATATCCATGCACCCCAATGGCCCCAAGCCGGGATTGCCTTGGATGAACCCCTCAATGTCTGGTTGGATGAATGTACTTTTCCTTTAGAAGCCAAGTATGCCGATTTGGACTTTGCCCGCTCCGTTTATAGCGACCTGGTCCAACAATTACTGGCTCGTGGCACTACGACCGGCCTTTATTTTGCTTCTGCTCATCTGGAATCTTCCTATGAACTCGCCAAGATCTGCGCTCAAGCTGGTCAACGCGGTCTAGTAGGTAAGGTAGTCATGGATGACCCTGAAGCTAACCCACCCTACTACCGGGATGCTTCAACTGACCAAGCCCTTCAAGACACCGAGACCTTTATCCAAAAGGTCCGTCAATTAGCTAAAGACTACAAACAAGGGGTCTACCCAGTAGTTACTCCGCGTTTTGTCCCGAGTTGCACCGATGAAGCCCTAGCTGGATTAGGGGCCTTGGCGCAAAAATACCAAGCCCATGTCCAATCCCACTGTAGCGAAGGCCAATGGGAACACGACTTTGTGATGGAACGTTTCCAAGGCAAACGCGATACGGAAGTCTTACGCGACTTCGGTCTGTTAGGTCCTAAATCAGTCATGGCCCACTGTAACTTCCTCAACGAAGCAGACGGTAAGATTTTCCAAGAAACCGGGACCGGGATCGGCCACTGCCCTTATTCCAACGCCTATTTCGCTAATGCGGTTCTGCCGGTCAAGCGTTTGAAGGCTCAAGGAGTCAATATCGGCTTAGGAACAGATATTTCCGGGGGCTTCTCACCGAGTCTCTACGAAAATATCCGCCAAGCCGTGGTGTCTTCAAGAATCCTAGAAGACGGGGTGGATACCCAAATCGCCCCAGATGAACGCGGGGTTAAAGACAGCCGGATCTCCTTGGTCGAAGCCTTCTACCTAGCAACTAAAGGCGGCGGTGAATCGCTCGACCTCCCACTCGGTAGCATTGAAAGTGGTCAAGCTTGTGACCTACAATTAATCGACACCAAGCATGCCAACAATATCCTCCCTGACTTTGCTGTCTTTAATGATCCTAGAGAAATCTTTGAACGAATCATTTACCTAGTCACCCCGGAAAACATCCGTAAAGTTTGGGTTCAAGGTGACTTAGTGGTGGATAAGGGATAGGGATCTAAAACAATTTTTTCAAAATGACAAAATTGTTTACTTCACCTTATCGAGCGAGTATCATGACCTTATAAGGAGGTAATCTAATGAATATCACTTCAAGATTCCCTAAACATATTGATATCTCTACTCCTAGCGATGAAGAAGTCATGGCCTTATCTGAAAAATTACTTAAAAGTAACAAAAAGCTTTATGAAGAATTAGCTAAATAGAGACCTTAAATCAATTAAAGAAAACTCATTTCATAAACTATAGCGAAAGCCATCAAAACGACCCACTGTGACTAAAATCACGGTCGGTCGTTTTTTATTTCCAGCCTTCCCCTTTCACCGCTTAGACCAATTTTCCCACCGCTTAGCTGGAAAAGCCGTCAGCTTTCAAGCGATTTGCTATACTAAAACTGAAGCAAGGACCGCCTCATTTCAGTATTTACCTAAAGAAAGGGAGTGAAGCAATGGATGACAGCCCGATTAATATTCGCCAAGCTATTGATCCTAGCCTAAAAGAAACTTATATCACCATCCATGCCCCAAGCGAGGACCAAGCCCAAATCTTAGCAAAGCAACTCAGTTCCTACTTAAGACCAAACCCGAAAGATATCGCCCTGAAAATCGACGACCAGTACTTTATCCTCCATACTGAGGACATCCTCTACTTGGAAGTCAACCAGGGCCTCTTAACCATTACCACCAGCAAGGGCAACTACCAATGCCGGCAAAGCCTCTCTAGCCTAGCTGACAAATTGAACCGCCAAGATTTTATCCGTATTTCTAAGTACGCTATGGTACGCATCCAAGCCATTGAGCGTTTGGAGATGGCCTTTTCTGGGAATATGTACGCCTATCTAAGGACCGGGCAGCGGGTGAATGTTTCCCGTCGTTTTGTCAACCAGCTCAAAGATCGCTTAGGAATCTGAAAGGAGTTTCACCATGAAAAACATTGTCAATGCTATCTCCCAAAGCGTCTCATTAGCCATTATTATCTGGGTCATCATGGGTGCTATCTACACACAGGACTGGACCTATGTCTCTATGCTAGCTTCCGTCATATTCTTTGGCGCAGTGATCGGCGGGAGCTCAGTGATTTATGAATACAGCGCTTGGCCTCTCTTGGCTAAGGTCGCCATCCATTTTACAGTCTCACTTTTAGCCTTTCTCTTGATGAGTATCAGCAATCATTGGATCCCCTTCGACCTCGCTATTCTAGTGGGCGCAACGCTCCAATTTGCTCTCATTTTCTTTGCCATTTGGACCTGCTACTACTTCTATAACCGCCATAAAATCAACAAAATTAATCGTTTCCTGAAAAAGAAGAACGATTAAAAGCAAGAAAGAAGCCCCTAAGTGGAAATGATTTTCACACTTAGGGGCTTCTTGATTACCTCACTCGTCATCATCAAGCATCCAATTTTTCGGTTTTAATGACTATATTCCGCAATCTTAGCATTCAACCAGTCACTAATGAACTGCATGCTTTCATGGACCTTGCGGGTAATTTGGACGAAGGGACTGACCCGTTTGACGTTTTCTGTGGGCATCAAGTCAGTAGCCAGAGCTAATTGCCCGTCAACACTTTCGACAAAGGGAATATGGAGAATTTCTGTATTAACCGCTTCTCCCTCCTCTAAGGGGGCGCTCACTTCCAAGTTGCCATTCATGGAATAGGAAGCCGGTTCAATAAAGTCAGCTTCCGGATTGTCACTAATGGCGTAATTTTGGGGGATAAAGCAAGCCACGGTATTGCCGTATTGGAGCTGGGTGGTCTCCTTATTACCGCCATAGATCTCCACGGCCTCACCATTGTTATAGAGGGCTCCTTGGGGGATCAAGACGCACCAGTCTAAATGATTTTGCAGGTCAGTTAGGAGACGAGAGGTTTCTTGAAACCGGTCTGCATTACTTTCTGCTCCTAGAGTAACCAGGATGACTGGCCGTTGGTTAATGAAACTGGTCGCTACCAAACAGTAGCCCGCTCCCAGTTCAGTTCCAGTCTTCAGCCCAGTAACATCGCTTCTCCCGTAGGTCATCCCGGGCAAGAGTTGGTTACTGTTGGTCATGGTCACCTGCCAATCAGGGGCCACTTGGAAGGCCTTCTCTTGTACTTGCGAGCGGCTTTGGATATCGGGATAATCCTTGAGGAGCCGTTGGACGACTAAGGCTAAGCTTTTGGCTGAGAGTTGGTTTTCTTCCGTCTGGCTATATTCGCCTGGACGCGCGTCAGCCCGCAATTCACCGCGTAATCCAGAGGCTGAAACCAAGTTGTAATCACTAATCCCCAGTTGGTCTAACTTTTTGGCCATGAGGTCGATAAAGTGGTCTTCGCTGCCAGCCACCTTTTCTGCTAGGGCAACAGTGGCTGAATTAGCGGAGGCGATAATGACGGCATCAATTAGTTGATCGACACTATAATTAGCCGGTCCCGCCACCAAAGGCACGTTCGAGAGACCTTCTGCCTGAGATTGTTGGGCCAGGGCGGTCGACACGGGAACGGGGTCATCTAAGGATAACTTGCCCTGGGCGAGGTAGTCATAAATCACATAGAGACTCAACAACTTGGTCAGAGATGCAATCCCGTGCAAGTCATCGGCCTCCTTCTGATAAAGAATTTGCCCAGACTCTTGGTCAATGGCAATAGCATGCTTGAAACCGTATTGCTGGTTTTGAGTAAGTTGCTTGGAAAAATCAGCCACCGTCTCGCCACTGGCCATCACCGGACTAGCGATAAACAGAAAAGCCAGGGCGGATCCCAAGAAACTGCTTATTATCTTCTTAGTCACTGATATCATGCTTATCAGCCTCCTTATCAAGGGGTTGTTGATTAGGTAAGAGGAAAATGAAACGGGTTTGTCCCTGGTCGGATTCGGCCCAAATCTTACCGTGGTGCAAGTTCACAATAGTCTGAGCAATAGCTAGTCCAAGACCGCTCCCCTTAGTGGTTCGCGAAGGATCCACCCGGTAAAAGCGCTGGAACAAGTTCTCCAAAGCCGGCTTAGAAATTTCATTGCCGTCATCAATCACTTCAAAGCGGGTGGTCTGCTTTTGGGGAATAACCCTTAAGAGGATATACTCGCCTTCTCCACCATATTTAATGGCGTTTGTAATCAAGTTGGAAAAGAGGCGGACGATGGTTTCGGGATCAATGTCCACCCAGACCTCTTCTTGCCCGGAACTATCGACTTCAAGCCGCCGGCCCACTTCATCCGCCTGGAGTTCAAACTCGGCACTTAATTGTTCTAAGAGGCGGACCACATTGGTTTTTTGAGTATGGATCTTGGTATTAATGTTTTGAATCTTGGTGTACTCGAACAAGTCTTCCACCATTTTTTGCATCTGTAAGGCCTTATCATAGGCGATATGGACATATTCTTGGACCTTCTTAGGGTCATCAATTTGCTTGTTTTCAATCAGGCCCAAGTAACCGATCACCGAGGTCAAAGGAGTGCGGATATCGTGGCTCATATTGGCGATCAGTTCGTCTTTGGATTCCTCAATCCGCCGCTCTTCCTCCATGGCTTTAACCGTTGAATCAACCAAGCGGTTAATCGAAGACACCACCGGTTCCATACTGTTCATATGCTTGGTAGAAATTTTATGGTTGTAATTACCCTGAGAGATGTAATGGAGTTCATCCAGGATAAAACCCAACTGAATAGTCCGATTGCGCCGGTAAACCCGCCAAATTAAAATCATCAAGCCCGCCATCAAGTAAAAGGCGGTAAAACCAAGAACAAAATAGCGTTGAAAGCGGGGAAAGAACAATAACCAATAGGGATTTTGCTGGGATAAAAGCGGCATGAAATAATCGGTCAGGGTGATAAAAACAAAGACCATCCCAAAATAACCAATCACCAGTAGGGCCAAGACGGCGATGGTTTCAAATAATAATTCCGTAAAAATACGTAGGCGTCTTTTGGCAGGCATGCGCTCTTTTCCTTCTTTCCAAGCTTGATGGGCAGGGCAAAAAGTAGCGTCCTTACGCTACTCTAAGCTAGTCTTCAATTAATAATCGATCACTATGCGGTCGGTTCACTGATCTTGTAGCCGACTCCCCAAACGGTCGAGATGACCTTATCGCCACCCGTTGCGGTTTCAATCTTATCGCGGAGATGGCTGACGTGGACCATGACTGTCTTAGCGGAAACCACCGATTCTTGTTGCCAAACCCGTTCAAAGATTTCATCCGCTGAGAAGACCTCATTGGGGTGAGAAGCCAAGAGATATAAGATCCCAAACTCTAGGGCGGTCAACTGGATATCTTCCCCGTCAATGGTTTTCACTTCATGGGAGTTCTTATGGATAATCAAGGGACCAATCTCAATGGTATCGCCACTGCCTTGGTCACTCGCTCCCGACCGGCGTAAGAGTGACTTGACCCGGGCCATCACTTCTAAGGGGTTGAAGGGCTTAGTCACATAGTCGTCAGCCCCAGTGGTTAAACCGGAAATCTTATCCATATCCGCTGATTTGGCGCTCAATAAGAGAATCGGCACATCCACTTCTCGGCCCCGTAGTTCCTTAACCACGGTCAAACCGTCCTTACCCGGCATCATAATATCTAAAATAATTAGAGCAATATCCGGGTTTTCACTGATACGTTTTAAGGCTTCGTCACCATCATAGGCTTGCACCACATCGTAGCCTTCATTACTGGAATAAATAGTTAGTAATTCAACAATTTCCTTGTCGTCATCAACGATCAATAATTTCACAAGGATCCCTCCTCTGTTCTTTTCAACTCAACCAACTGCGCGCTGGTCTGAGTGTCACTTTTCACTTTTCTTCTATTCTACCAAAGATCTGCCCGCCAATAATCCGATCTGCTTTAAAATCTGCTTAAGAAAAGCTTAAATTCAAAGCCATTCAGCCAACTTTGCCCTTTTTTGCTAAAAACATGCTTAGCTTTTTTATGTATTATTCTAATTATCCTTAACCTATAATAAATTGGACCGGGCTGGTGCCCCCTATAAAATGACTATAAATATTCTAAAAGCGAGTAGACCGGGATGATCTCATTTAAGCTCCTCTTCCTACCTAACTAGGCAAATAACGGTTGCTAGCCTAAAGCTTTCCTTAAAAATTGGGTCAGCTTTTCAAAAAAATGTCAGCCGTGGTAAGATTAAGAGAGTAGTAAAAACATGCGAGAGGATTTGAAAATAAATGACTCAATACCATACTGTCCAATTAAGTGATGCGGACCATAACCACTTCGTTGAAAACCATCCCAATGGCGACCTGTTGCAGCTCACTGACTGGGCCAAGGCTAAAGAATTCACCGGTTGGTACTCCAAAAATGTTGCTGTGGCTGATGAAGCCGGTGACGTTCAAGCAGTAGCTAACATTCAATTCAAGAAAATCAAAGGCACCCCCTTGACCTTTGCCTACGCTTCGCGGGGCTTTGTGGTGGATTATGACAACCATGATGCCGTAGCTGCCATCAGCCAAGCAGCAGTAAAGGCAGCTAAAAAAGAACGTGCCGTTTATCTCAAGATTGACCCCGACTTGGAGCGAGAGGGCAATGAAGAAACGCTAAAACTTTTGGAGACCCTTGGCTTTCGCCATACTGGTTTTAAGGATGGGATGAGCGAACAATATATCCAACCCCGCCAAACCATGTACACCCCCATCGATCAATCGGATGAAGACTTGCTCAATTCCTATGAAGCGAAGACCAGAAACCTGGTTCGTAAGGCCATGAAGTCGGGGTTAGAAGTTTTTGAAGGTAGCCGGGAAGAATTGGATGTCTTCCACCGGTTGATGGAAGAGACAGGCGAACGGGACGGTTTTGCCACTCGAGATATTTCCTACTTCGAAGCCCTTTACGACAGTCTCCACCCCCAAGGCCACTTATATTATTTTATGATTAAGCTGATGCCGGACAAGATGGAGGAAGAAGCCCGTAAGGAACTAGCACTCATCGAAAAAGACCGCGAAAAGGTGGAAACCCGCCGCGACAGTAAGAAGAAAACCAACCAATTGAAGGAACTAGCGACCCGGCAAGAAAAACAAGAAAAATTAATTGCCGATGCGGACGAATTGCGTAAGGAACATCCTCATGGTCTCCCCCTGTCAGCAGCCATTCTTTGCTTCTGTGGTAAGAAGGCCTACTATCTCTATGCTGCTTCTTCTAACCACTACCGCAAGCTCAGTCCCAACTACCAACTCCAATATGACCTCATGCGTTTTGCCCGCGATAAAGGGGCCGAGACTTACGACTTTGGCGGGGTCAGCGTCGACCCTGATGAGGATTCCCCTTACCGGGGGCTTTGGGTCTTCAAACGCATGTGGGGGACTAAGGTCTCGGATAAAATCGGAGAATTTGACTACATCCTCATTCCAGGCCTCTACCAATTGATGACCTACGCTATTCCTAGAGTCCGCCATTTAATGAAGGGCTTCCGTAACAAAGAAGATAATGAATAAAATGTTAAATGAATAGAGACAAGTGAAAAGCCCTCAAGCATCTGCTTGAAGGCTTTTTTAACTGCTTATTTTTCTCTTAATTCCCAATCTAAGGTATAGCTATTCGGACCGGCATAATTGACATAGAATTTCTTATATTTGCGCCAATTGAAGACACTATTACCGTAGTTAAGGGCTGATTGGATGGAGCTAAAGCGACGGGGCTCACGAACAAAGCCATGTTTTGTATTGACCTTGGCCGTTTGGGCTGGTTTTTCTGTACTGCTTTCAGTCCTTGGCTTTTCAGCTGGAACTTCTGCTTTGGCAGGCGCTTGGACCACTAACTTGTCGCCTGGGTGGAGCATGTAGCCAGCACCTAACTTGTTCCAGGTCATCAAGTCTTGGATACTTACCCCATATTTGTGGCTAATTCGCCAGAGCGAGTCGCCTGATTGGACGGTGTAGGATGTCTTAGGCGTTGTGGTTTCAGCGGGCTTGCTTGTTTCAGTACTTGGCTTTTTACTTGGAACTTCTGCTTTGGCAGGGGCTTGAACCACTAACTTGTCCCCTGGGTGGAGCATGTAACCTGAACCTAACTTGTTCCAGGTCATCAAGTCTTGGATACTTACCCCATATTTGTGGCTAATTCGCCAGAGCGAGTCGCCTGATTGGACGGTGTAGGATGTCTTAGGCGTTGTGGTTTCAGCGGGCTTGCTTGCTTCAGTCCTTGGCTTTTCAGCTGGAGCTGCTGCTTTGGCAGGCGCTTGGACCACTAACTTGTCGCCTGGGTGGAGCATGTAGCCTGAACCTAACTTGTTCCAGGTCATCAAGTCTTGGATACTTACCCCATACTTGTGGCTGATTCTCCAGAGTGAGTCGCCTGATTGAACGGTGTAGGATGCCTTAGTCGTTGTAGACTCGGCGGGCTTGCTTGTTTCAGTACTTGGTTTTTCAGCCGGAGTGTCTGCCTTGGCAGGTGCTTGGACCACTAACTTGTCGCCTGGATGTAACATGTAGCCTGAGCCTAACTTGTTCCAGATCATCAAGTCTTGGATACTTACCCCATACTTGTGACTGATTCTCCAAAGTGAGTCCCCCGATTGGACAGTGTGAGAACCGCTAGCAGTTGAGCTTCCTGCAGGACTGCCTTTTGTGAGTGAAGGTTTAGTTTGTTCATTACTTTGACTGGCTTGACTATCTGACCCCGCAAGTGTTTGACCAGCTTGGGGATTTCTCAATTCCCATTTGAGAACATAGCGGTTAGGGCCAGCATAATTGACCCGGTATTGTTTGTACTTAGACCAATCAGCATGTTGGCTACCATAATTCATGGCTTGGTCAACCGTTTTAAAGGATTGACCTTCTTCCACCCAGCCACTCGATGCACTGACAGGATTAGCCTCGGCCTTGACTTCTGGACTTGCCACTGCTTGCAGGGCTGCCGCCGACAATAAGGACAGTGACGCCAGACTAAGCCATTTACTGTATTGGTTCATTGTTTCTTTTCTTGCTTTCATTTTTATAACCTCCCTTAGGGAAAGACGGCATACTCTGCTCTCTTTTCACTTATATTATAACAATCCCCTTAGACAAGTTAAAGCCATATTGTAACATTTCTGTAATATTAATCATTCCTTAAACTTTTTCCTTCTTATTTTTCTAGCAGAGTTTAAAAGTGCTTATTTATAAGCATTTCTGACTGATTATATTACCCTTTTTATTAAAAGTATTCCAACGAATATTTCTTTTATGACAAATTAATGTAACAATTGCGTAATATTACATTATTTATTAGTTAAAGAACTCTTTAAAGTAAGCGTTTCCTGAACCCCGATTCCCCATGTTTCATTAGGAATAAAAGTGGTATTATAGGAGCATCTAAGAATCATTTGCTTTCATAAAGGAGTGAACAGTGTGCAAGTCAAAAAGTTGGAAGCTAATATCACCCAATCCATGGTCAAAGAAGAAGTCCATGTCTTAAAAGAGATTCTTGACGATACCACCCATAAAATGGTGGGGGACCAGGTCTTTGAGAAGATCAAGGAACTGGTTACCCTCTCCATGGAAGAAGATTACGAGCAACTGGAGCATGTGGTGGCCCAGCTCAGCAACGAAGAAATGGTGGTTGTTTCCCGCTATTTTTCGATTTTGCCCCTCTTGATTAATATTTCTGAAGATGTCGATTTCGCCTATGAAATCAACTATCAGAATAATACTGACCAAGATTATCTAGGCAAGCTGGCTTTAACCATTGACCGGGTCAGCCAAAGTGACCAAGCCAAGGAAATCCTAGAGCAGGTCAATGTGGTTCCTGTCCTCACAGCCCACCCCACCCAAGTCCAACGTAAGACGATTCTGGAATTGACCAATCAGCTCCACCAACTCCTGCGCAAATACCATGACGTCAAGGCTGGAGTGGTTAACCGCGACAAATGGTACACCGACCTGCGCCGCTATATTGAAATTATTATGCAGACGGATATCATCCGGGAAAAGAAACTCACCGTCCGTAACGAAATTACCAATGTGACGGCCTACTACAATCATTCCCTGATCCGGGCCATCACCAAGTTAAGCCGGCAATACCGCCACTTAGCCGCTCAAAAGGGAATCATGCTCGACCAAGCCAAGCCCATCACCATGGGCATGTGGATCGGAGGCGACCGGGACGGCAACCCTTACGTGACCGCTGAAACCCTGATGTTGTCAGCCACCACCCAAAGTGAAGTCATCCTCAACTATTACCTCGAAAAGGTCTATAAACTCTATCGCAACTTCTCCCTTTCTACCACGCTGGTAGATATTAGCCCAGCCATGGAAGCCCTGGCAGCTAAGTCTAATGACCAGTCGATTTACCGGGAGAATGAACCTTATCGTCGGGCCTTCCATTATATTAGGGCCAAACTCAGCCAGAATTTAGCTGAAGTCAAGCAGGGCCTAAAAAGAGATGATCAGGCGCCAACACCAAGCTACCAAAATGCGGAAGCCTTTAAGGCGGACCTCTTAGTGATTAAGGACTCCCTCCTAGCCAATGGTGAGGAAGCCCTCTTAACCGGAGACTTCAACGAATTATTAGAAGCTATCGATATTTTCGGCTTTTACCTGGCTACTATCGATATGCGCCAAGATTCCAGTGTCAATGAAGCTTGCGTGGCGGAATTATTACGGTCGGCCAAGATTGTCGATGACTACTCGGCCCTCTCTGAAAAGGATAAGGTCAAGGTGCTTCTCAAGGAATTACTCGAAGACCCTCGCCCCCTATCCTCCGCTCAGAGTGACAAATCCGAACTCTTAGAAAAAGAACTAAAAATCTTTCAAACGGCTCGTTTCTTGAAGGACCAACTGGGCGACCAAGTCATCAAGCAACATATCATCTCCCATACCGAGAGTGTCTCAGATATGTTCGAATTAGCCATCATGCTTAAAGAAGTCGGCCTCATTGACGCTAAACAAGCCCGGGTCCAAATCGTGCCTCTCTTTGAAACCATCGAAGACTTGGAAAATGCCCAAGGGATCATGGAAGAATTCCTTAGCTATGACCTAGTCAAAAACTGGATCAAGGCCAATAAGGGCTATCAAGAAGTTATGCTGGGCTACTCCGACTCTAACAAGGACGGGGGCTACCTGTCTTCGGTGTGGACCCTCTACAAGGTCCAACAAGAACTCACCCAATTAGGTGAAAGTCACGGAATTAAGATTACCTTTATCCATGGCCGGGGCGGAACCGTTGGTCGTGGGGGCGGTCCTTCCTATGAAGCGATCTCTTCTCAACCTTTCGGCTCTATCAAAGACCGGATCCGCCTAACCGAGCAAGGGGAAATTATTGAGAATAAGTACGGTAACCAAGACGTGGCCTACTACAACTTGGAAATGTTGGTGTCAGCTGCAATTAACCGGATTGTACCAAACTCAGCCAATAAGAAAGCAGACGTCGAGGACTTCTACCAAGACATGGACGCCATTGTCCACTACTCCAACCGGGTCTACCGGGACTTAGTCTTCGATACCCCTGAATTCTATGATTATTTCTTTGAAGCCACACCAATTAAGGAAGTATCGAGTCTAAATATCGGCTCTCGTCCTGCTGCCCGTAAGACCATCACAGAAATCACCGGACTCCGGGCCATTCCTTGGGTCTTCTCCTGGTCACAAACCCGGATCATGTTCCCTGGTTGGTATGGAGTCGGTTCAGCCTTCAAGCACTTTATCGACCAAAAGCCGGGCAATTTGGAAAAACTCCAAGCCATGTATAAAACTTGGCCCTTCTTCCATTCCCTACTTTCTAACGTCGACATGGTCCTCTCCAAGTCCAACATGAACATTGCCGAGCAGTATGCTCAATTGGCAGAAAGTGAAGCCGTCCGCGCCGTCTTTACCACCATCCGCGATGAGTGGCAATTAACCAAAGACATTCTCTTAGCCATTGAAAACCATGACGACTTTCTGGCTACCAACCCTTCCCTCAGGGCCAGCCTCGACTATCGTTTGCCTTACTTCAATGTCTTGAACTACATTCAAATTGAATTGATCAAACGTCTCCGTCATAATGAATTGGATGAAGATTACGAAAAACTCATCCATACCACCATTAACGGGATCGCAACCGGTTTACGTAACTCCGGTTGATCCTCTAGCAAGCAAAAAAGTGTTTCCAGAAAGCGCGATACTAAGCTTTCCGGAAACACTTTTTGTTGTTGTGATTTTGAAAAAATATTCTAATTCTTACCCATCAATTGGCCTTGGAACCACCAACGGGCTAAAAAGGCTAAGGCGCCAATCGCTAGGTAAGCAAATGGCGGCAAGGCAGCGTTCCAAGAAGCTGGTAAGACGGCCAGGGCGCCAACTAGGATCAACATCCACAAACCAACCACTAAAACCGAGAGCAGGATATAGCGACCGATGCCACGTTTCCCTTTTTCCTGACTCATATCGGGGCTGTATTGGTTTAAGACCGCCATAGCTAAGCCACCCATGACAAAGTTCACCAATAAGGCAGCCGGACCAAAGGCGGTCGCTGAATTGGCTTGGTTATTGGACAAGAGCGCTGACATCCCGGCAATAATGGAGAAGAGTCCCCCGACAAAGAGGGCGCCTTCCACCCAATGCATCCAGAAAGGCGCCGGCGCTAATTCCTTAGCGGTGGGTTGTTTTTCCAAGGCTTCAGCGTATTGGTAGGGTTGACCAAAGAGTTGTTGGGCAGTTTGGCCACTGCCTTGTTTAGCCACCAAGGTGGTTAGAACCTCATGGAGGACTTCGGTCTTATTGCGGCCGCGTAAGTCCTTATCTTTGACGGCTTTTTCAAATTGGAAGACAAATTCCTTATTGCGCTTGGTGAGTTGCGGATAGAGGGCCTTATTTTCAGCTTCAAACTCTTCCAGTTGGGCCTGACGTTGGGCTGCTTGGTCAGCTTTTTTGTCTTGATTAAACAATGGGGCCACCTCCTAAACATTGAAGCGGAAGAGCATGACATCGCCGTCTTGGACCTCATAGTCCTTGCCTTCCGAACGGTAACGGCCGGCTTCCTTGCAGGCTTGGATACTCCCGTATGCCACCAAATCATCATAGTGGACGGTTTCCGCACGAATGAAGCCCCGTTCAAAGTCGGAGTGGATAATCCCCGCTGCTTGAGGCGCATGCATGCCTTTCTTGAAGGTCCAGGCCCGAACTTCTTGTTCACCAGCAGTAAAGTAAGTCGCCAAGCCCAATAATTTATAGGCCTGTTGGATCAAGACATCTAAACCCGATTGGTCCATGCCTAAGTCTTCCAGGAACATGTCGCGGTCTTCCTCATCCATAGTCGCCAGGTCTTCTTCAAGCTTGGCGCTGACTACCACAACTTCAGAGCCTTCTGCTTGAGCTAGTTGGCGGACTTGGTCGACATAGTCATTGTTGCCCTCACTGGCATCGTCTTCACTGACATTAGCTACATAGAGAACGGGTTTCATGGTTAATAAGAATAATTGCTTAGCTACAGCCTCTTCTTCTTCGTTGAAGTCAACCGTCCGCGCGGGTTTGCCGGCTTCTAGGGCGTCCTTTAATTTCTTTAAGGTATTGGCCTCGGTCACTGCATCATGGTCTTTGGATTTAGCCATTTTTACCGCTTTTTCATAGCGTTTGTTGACACTTTCCAAGTCAGCGAGCACCAATTCCAGGTTAATGGTTTCGATGTCATCTTTTGGGTTAATGCCACCGGAGACATGGGTAATATTCCCGTCATCAAAGCAACGCACCACGTGGCAAATGGCGTCCACTTCGCGAATATTGGCTAGGAACTTGTTCCCTAAACCTTCCCCCTTGCTGGCTCCCTTCACAATCCCGGCAATATCGGTAAATTCAAAGGTGGTTGGGATGGTCTTTTTGGGTTGGTAGATTTCACTGAGCTTCCACAAACGTTGGTCGGGAACTTCCACAACCCCCACGTTGGGATCAATAGTTGCGAAAGGATAATTAGCTGCTTCCACTTGAGACTTGGTAATGGCATTAAATAAGGTAGATTTTCCCACATTAGGCAAACCCACAATTCCTGCTGTTAAAGGCATGGTTCTTTGGTCACTCTTTCTCTATTAATTTCTCATTCTTTACTTGCCTGCCTGCTACAAAGCCAGCCCTTTTATTTTAAAAAGCTAGCTGTTCAATGCAGTCAGCTATTTGCCTTGGTCATCATGGCCAATAACTTTTTTCATTTTCTTTTCAAATTCCCGGCGTGGCATCATGACCGATTGGCCACAGCCTTGGCACTTCATCCGGATATCAGCACCCATGCGGATCAATTTCCAGGCATTGGTCTTACAAGGATGGGGCTTCTTCATTTCCACAATATCATTTAAATCATAATTTTTTTCAGCCATCTTCTTCACCTCAATCATCAAAACGAATGTCTAAGATATCCAAGATCCGGGTGAGGTCTTCTTGGGAAAGGTATTCAATTTCAATCTTGCCGGCTTGGCCCTTGGGTTTAATTTGCACATTGGTGCCAAACTTATCCATGAGGTGCTCCTCCCCCTCTAATAAGTAGGTCGGTTTTTCAGAGGTTGGCTTAGCCACTTTAGGGGCGGGTTGGACCGGTTCATTGAGATTTTGGACCATTTTCTCCAAGTGACGGACGGTAATGCCTTCGTCCACTACTTTCTTGGCTAAACGGCTTTGGTCTTTCTTATTTTTTAAGCCCAGTAAGGTCCGAGCTTGACCCATGGAGAGTTGCTTATTTTGTAAGAGTTCCTTAACATCTTCATTTAAATCGAGAAGTCTCAAGGTATTAGCCAGGTGCGACCGGCTCTTGCCTAAACGTTTGGCAGCCTCAGCCTGGGTGAGATTGAGTTCATCCATTAAATTCCGGTAGGCTTGGGCCTCTTCTAGGGGAGTCAGGTCTTCCCGTTGCAAGTTTTCAATGATGGCGGTCTCGATCATTTGGGCATCGGTCATTTCCCGGACCAAAGCAGGGATTGAATCGTAGCCCGCTAGTTTCATGGCCCGGAAGCGCCGTTCCCCGGCAATAATTTCATAGCCCTTGATGGCTGACTTCCTCAGGGTAATCGGTTGTAAGAGCCCCTGTTCCTCAATGGAATCCGCCAGTTCCTGGAGGGCAGTCGCATCAAATTCAGTCCGCGGTTGGTAGGGGTTGGGACGGATTTCAGCAAGGGGGATGTCTTGGATTTGTTCCTGACTACTTTCTCCCTGCTTGCTGTCACTTGCTTGAGCCTCTTGGGCTTCTTGATCAATGGCTTGGGCCTGTTGGGTCAGGTCGGTCGCTTCATTATCGAAGGAATCCCCGGGAAAGAGCGCCCCGATCCCCTTACCCAGACCACGGTTTTTCTTATTGGTCATTTGCGAGCACTTCCTTTGCCAATTGGAGATAAACTTGCGCCCCTTTGGAACTCATATCGTAATCAATAATCGATTGGCCATAGGAGGGCGCTTCCGACAAACGCACATTACGGGGGATCAAGGTATGATAGACCTTGTCGCCAAAGTATTTACGGACTTCTTCGACCACTTCATTGGCTAGATTGGTCCGCGAGTCGAACATGGTCATCAAGACCCCTTCAATTTTTAGGTGGGGGTTAAAGTGTTTTTGAACCAGTTGGATGGTATTGAGTAACTGACTCAAGCCTTCTAAGGCATAGTACTCACTCTGTACCGGAATCAAGATCGAATCGGCTGCAGTAAAGGCATTAATGGTCAGATGGCCTAAGGATGGTGGGCAATCAATAATGACATAGTCATAATTTTCCTTGACCCCATCAATGGCTTGCTTCATCCGCGCTTCCCGGTGAGGGAGGTTGGTCAGTTCCACTTCTGCCCCCGCTAACTGGATGGTAGCCGGTACCAGGACCAGGTTTTCCCTGGAGGATTGCTGGATGGTAGTCGCCATATCCACATCATTGACTAAAACGTCATAAATATCGCTTTCGACTTCTGCTTTAGAGATGCCTAAACCACTGGTCGCATTTCCCTGGGCATCACTATCGACTAAGAGCACTTGTTTGTCTGAATAAGCCAGGGCAGCCGCTAGATTGACTGCTGTTGTCGTTTTACCGACGCCACCCTTTTGATTGGCTATGGCAATGACCTTCCCCATGTTAATCCTCCTAAAACTTAGCAATGAAAAAAGGAACGAATGCGTTCCTTAATCCCCGCATTTCTTCCAAGTTAATCATTAACTCTTCGCTATCTTTTCTACTGTATCCGTTAAGCGCCTTTTGCTCAATCACAAAAAGCGGTCCTTAGCGTTTCAAATAAGTTTCCTTAAGCCTTTATCAGCCACTAAGTAGACTGTTAGAGACGCTCAGCTGACTCCCGTCAAGCGGTTAAAAACTTATTTGCATCGGTCCCCTTTATTGTATCAAAAAAAGCTTGACTTTGCTCAAGAAATATTAACCTTCCTGCTTATCTCTCCCTGACTTGATGGCTGAGCATTTTCTCTAGCTACAAAAAAGCCTTACTCCCATCAATCCTACCCTGCAAAATGCTTTGCTATCGCTAGGTAACAAGGAGTAAAGCTTATGATTCTTAATCTCTAACCAATATGAAAGAAGTTTCGCAAGGCTTGGGCCCGACCTTGGCCGATAATGACGTCCAGTTGCCGGCCCTTAGCAATAGCAGCTAGATAAATGATTGCCCCCACACTAGCGAGTACCAGTAATTCTACCAGGGCACCCAGGCGATTTGGCTCACCAATAACGACCTTGAAGAAGATCAGTAAGAGCCCATCAACAACTAACATCAGCCCGCTGGCCTTCAAGGCTCCCGATAAACGACTTAAAATGGACTTGATGCCGAGTTGGACTTGGGAGCGGATGACGAGCAAGTAATAAATACACATGTAAGCGAAGGCCAGGATAGAAGCATACATCGCTCCCTCACTGCCAAAGACTGCTAAGAGTGGGAATTGAACGATCAACTTCATCGCTACCCCCAGCACAATACCAATCATGGCCGCTTTCTGTTTGTCCATCGCTTGTAGCATCATCACCAAGATGGAGAAAAGTCCCATGGGAATCGCCATCACGGAAGAAATCTGTAAGTACCATTCACCCAGGGGATCATAAATTCCATAGAGGAGTTGGTAAACCGGCCCAGCCACAAGCGCCATTCCTAGTGATGCCGGCAACATGACCAAGCTAAAGAGATTCAAAGTATGGAGAATCACTTCCCGAGTCTTAGTGAAACTTGCCCGAACACGTTGGGTCAGTTTTGCTCGTTGATACTGGGTCAATTCCCGGATATAGGTATCCGTCACCACAGGGACCGAAGTCGAAGCAATGGCTGTCGCAAAGGAGAGAATAATCTGAATCACCCGTCTGGCATTAGCGTTAAAGACCCCATATTGATAGACCAGCTGGTCATGGGCCAAGTCACTCACCTCTTGCATAATCGGCATGTAGGTGTTCATATCAATCAGATTAATAACTTCAATAATTGAACCGGTAATCACAAAGGGAATGGCCACTCGCACAATCTCGAATAGGAGACTTTTGGTGGAGACTGTATTGGTATCCACATAGCCTTCAGGCAGCTGGTAGCGTTGGCGATCCTTGAGGTAATAGAAAACCAAGGTAATAATCGCCACCACTGCCCCAATAAAGGCAGCAAAGGTAGAGTGTCCCACGGCCGCTGCCACCGAACCGCCTAATAATTGACGGATTACATAAACCGCCACCAACATATAAGCCACCCGGGCGATCTGCTCAGTAACCTGGGAAATGGCGCTCTGTTTCATCTCGAGATAGGCTTGAAAGCCCCCTCTAAGAATCGATAGGAGGGGAATCACCGCAAGAGCTGGAACCAGAGACCGAATCACTAAGACCACATCTTCTTCCCGAGCTGCCGGCAGGTTTTGTGACAAAGCCGGGGCAGCTAGATAGAGCAGTAGGGCACAGACCAAGCCTGTGATGGTCATCAAAATCGTCCCACTCTTAAAAAGCCGCCGACTAGTTCCATACTCTCCCCGGGCCATGTAGTTAGTCATCTGCTTAGAAATCGCCGCAGGCACCCCGGCAATGGCAACCGATAAGAAAATCAAATAATAATTGTAACCAATACTATACAAGGCATTGGCCTGGGTCCCGGTATGGGGGTCACCAATCCAACGCATCCAAGGAATAATATAGAGGACCCCGATAATCCGTGAGACCATACTGGATATAGACATCCAGGCCGATCCTTCATTGAGTTTAGCTTTTGCGCGTTCTTCCTGCTTGATGGCTTCCAGGTCTTTTTTATTTTGTGGCATTCTTACTCTCCCAAAATTCTCTGCATGTGTTTGATAGATTCATAATCTAACTTATTGTACTGAAATTTAGCCATCAATTCAATATAACTTCCCTGGTTGGCGCGAGCAAGACTCCCTTCTCCATGTCCTTTTCTAAAAATCACCTGGGTTTTCGCCCATTTTTTGCTATAATGGGGTCAGTTTGACCAGATTCTGCTGAATTGAAGGAGCAGAAGTAAGATAAGATAAAACAAAAGATTTAGTAAAGGATTATTATGCTATTTACAGAAATTTCAGCCCAAGCCCTTGAAGACTACCAAGCAAGCCATCCCCACCGTCACTTTTTCACCCAGGGAGCGGACTATCAACGCCTGGCCACCAGCAACCAAACCACTTCCAAAATCCTGGCCGCAGTCGAAGGCGAAGAGATTCTCGCTTATGCCATCTTCATCTACTATCCCTACAAAAAATTTTTCTATAAGGTGACGACTCAATTCGGCCCGATTATGGATTATAGTAACCAAGACTTGGTCGCTTTCTACTTTGAACACTTAAAAAATTACTTTAAGAAGAATTGGCGGGTCCTCTGCCTGCGAGTGAATCCTTTCTTGAATGAGCGTTATTTCTCTGATGTCGATTTCATCAAAGCAAATCCCCAAGCCGAAAACGTTGATCAGATCCTACAAGCAAAAGGCTATGACAAGACCGACCACGATCTCTTCGATGATCCTACCCTAGCTACCCGTTGTGTCTTTAGCAAAGACTTGACCGGTCTCACACAGGATAATCTCTTGAAGAATGTCTCCCAAATCGCCCGCTACACCATCAATCGCACCATCAAAGAAGGCGTCCAAGTCAGGCCCTTAGCGATTGACGACGCGAGCGACTGCCAAATCCTCGATGCCATTAACCAAGAAACCTCCGAACGGATTGGTTTTGAACTCAGAGACGCTCAGTACTTTAAAAATCTCAAAAACGTCTTAAAAGATGACCTGATTCTCGCCCTGGCCTATATTGATTGTGACTACTTCGTCAGTCAGACCCATGCAACCATCGAGAAGCTCAAAGCAGACCGCCAAGAATTAGAAGAAAAGCTGGCCCAGGGCAAGGTCAACCGTAAAAAGACCAATAACAAAATCAAAGAACTCAATGAAAATATCGGTATTTGGGAAAATAAAATTGACAAAATACAAAAATTAAAGGCAGAAGAAGGTAATATCGTCAACTTGGCCTGTGCCAGCTTCATCCAGTCAGGAGAAGACTTTATTTATTTCTCTAGTGGTGCTTTCAGCAAGTTTACCCGTTTTGAAGGCAGCTCGGCCATACTCTACCACATGCTCCTAGAAGCCATTCGTCAGGACTTTAAGTACTTTAATTTCTACGGCACCAGTTCCGACTTCTCTGAAGAGGGCCCCGACTATGGCGTCCTCCAGTTCAAGCGTAGCTTCAACGGGAATATTGAATGGTTCATGGCCAACTACGAATTACGAAACGCCCTAGGTAAGATTGTTAACTGGTAAGCTTAACGAGACGACTGGCTTGACGACTAACAATGATAAGAAAAGCGTTGATACGATCTGAAGAAGACCTATCAACGCTTTTTCTGTTGCTTGCTATTTTATTGTCAGCATGGTCTTTCAACCATCTTGATTAACTATAAGCCTACTTAGCCTCTAATAATAGCGACAATAACGTCTCGCAAGGCTTGGAGACCTTCAACGCTGACGAATTCATATTGGCCGTGGAGGTTTTCCCCGCCAGTAAAGATATTAGCGGTAGGTAGGCCCTTGAAGTTGAAGACACAACCATCCATGCCGCCACGGAAGGGTTGGATATCAGGCGCAATCCCACAGTCCCGGTAGGCTTTTAGGGCCCGTTCCATCACATAAGGGTGCTGGTCGAGCACTTCTTTAATGTTCTGGTACTGGTCAGACATTTCATAACGGATCCGAGGCCGCTTGTACTGGCGGTTAATCTGATCCACTACCTGGGCAAATATTTCCTTACGGGCTTGGAATTTCTCCTGGTCGTGGTCGCGGATAATAAAGACTTGGTGGACTTGGCCGAGGTCCCCACTTTGCTGGGTGAGCATGAAATAACCCTCATAGCCCTCCGTCTCTTCGGGTACCTGACCCTTAGGCAAGTCATTAACGATTTGGGCAGCTAAGTGCAAGGGGTTAATGGCATTGCCCTTGGAAGAGCCGGGATGGACACTCTTGCCTTCAATCCAGACTTCCACCTGGGCCGCGTTAAAGGTTTCCCCTTCAATCTTACCGACCCGACCCGAGTCAGGCGTATAGGCAAAGTCTGCCCCAAAGCCCTCCACGTCAAAGCGGTAAGCGCCCAATAAACCAATCTCTTCATCCACCACAAAGGCGATCCGCACCTTGCCATGCTCGATTTCGGGATGGTCTAAAAGATACTCCATGGCGCCAATAATCCCCACCATGCCGGCCTTGTCGTCGGCCCCAAGCAAGGTGGTGCCATCACTAGTGATTAGAGTCTGGCCGACATAATCCTTGAGGAAGGGAAATTCAGCCACTTCCATAACAATTCCTTCCGCCTCATTTAAGACCAAATCCTCCCCATCATAATTTTCATGAACCTGGGGCTGGATATTTTCCGCATTAAAATCCGCCGTGTCCACGTGGGCAATGAAGCCAATCACCGGTAAGTCGGCATTGGTATTGGCCTCCAAAGTGGCCGTTACACAGGCCCGCTGGCGGTCAAAATCGACCTGACTCAGTCCCAATGCTTCCAGTTCCCCAGCAATCATTTCTAAGAAGTCCAACTGACTTTTAGTGCTGGGAAAGGTCTCACTATACATATCCGAACGGGTATTGACCTTAGCATAACGGATAAAACGCTGACTTAAACTCTCACTCATCCTATGACTCCTTTCTTCTGGACGGGATTCTTTTCTATCATTTTAAAACCCCGCCAGTCTTATCGCTAGCTAATTTTCAACTAATTCTGCTTGACGGAAATCATACTTGGCCCCCACTGAATGGTAGACAAAGCCCTTGAGATTAGGATTACGTAAATGGCCTTCATAAGGATGGTAGAGGACGATGAAGCCACAATCATCAATCATAGTGTTTTGGGCTTCAATCATGTCTTGCCAGCGTTGGTCCACATCTGCCGCATGTTCCCCTTCAGCTAAGTCGAGCAGCTCATTGACCTTAGGATTATTGTAGTCCCCGAAATTCGCCGTGGTCTTGGTATTTAATATGTCTAAGAGGTTGATAGCATCCGGTAAGATCGCTGCCCAACCCGATAAGAAGAGGTCAAAATTCTTCTTGCCCGCTTCAGCCAGGGCCGTTTGTTTTGGCATGGTGCGAATATCTACGGTAAGGCCTTCCAATTCATTTTGCCATTGGCCTTGCAAGTATTGGGCCACGAGCTTGGTTTGCGAGTCATCGTAAGTTAAGATTTCAAAATGGAACTGGTCCTGACCCAATTCTTTTTTGGCCTGGTCTAAGGCCTCTTTGGCGGCCTCAACATCATAACGTAAGGCCTGGTCCACATCCCCAGCATCATCAGCAAAGTCATTGCCGGTATTGGGATGTTTGACAAAGTCATGAGGCACAAAATTCTTAGCAGGCACTGACCCATCCGCCAAGACCCCACTAGCCAATTGGTCTCGGTCAATCACCAATGATAAAGCCTTTCTGAAGTTCTCATTCTTAAATTCTGGCCGTTTGTTGTAATTCATATGGACCAAATTCGTCGCCGCTTGCGGTTCAACCACAAAGTTGTCAGACCCATTCAATTGCTTGGCAGTTTCTCCGGTAATGAAGACATCATCCACTTCGCCGTTTTCAAAGAGGTTGAGGGCAGTTGGCACTTCCTTAATCACCTGGAAGTCAACCGTTTGAGGTTTGACATTGTCCTTGTCCCAATAATTATCGTTCTTCACCAATTGCCAGGTTTGACTAGAGCCGTCCCAGTTTTCTAAGGTAAAGGGCCCATTGTAGAGCATCTTGTCACTAGAGGTCCCGTATTCTTCACCATGTTCTTCCACAAAGGCTTGGTTTTGCGGATAGAAAGGCGCAAAAGCGACCACAGAGAGGAAATAAGATACCGGTTGATTAAGCTGGACTTCAAAAGTCTTATCATCGATGGCTTTCACCCCTAATTCTTCAACTGGCTTCTTCCCTTTAGCCGCCGCTTCACCATTGACAATATCAGCGAACATATAGGCATAACGAGCCGCCTTATCCGGATTGACAGCCGTTTGCCAGGCATACACAAAGTCATGGGCGGTAACAGGCTGGCCATTGGACCACTTGGCATCGCGGAGATGGAAGGTGTAGGTCTTGCCATCTTCAGAAATATCGGTCTTTTCTGCTATAGCAGGGATCGGCTGGTTGTCAGCGTCCAAGCGGTACAAGCCTTCCACCGTGTTACCCAAGACGCTAAAAGTCTCAATATCGCCCACAATGAGGGTATCTAGGGTGGATAATTCGTTCTTCACCCCCATTTTGATGGGACGGTCTTCCTGGGAAGTCCCCCCCGAACATCCTGTTAATACGAGTGCTGCAAGTATAAAAACTAGCAAAGCCTGCTGAAATTTCTTCCATCGCATCACTATTCCTCCTTTAACTTAATTTTTTAGTAAAATTTATCCTATTATAACAAATTGTCAAACTATTTGTGCAATAACTTGAGTAATTAAGAAGAACTACATTATGAAAAATGAGACATTCATGCTCTTTTCAACAATAAAAAAGTGCTTAGACCCATGTTATCTACACAGGTCTAAGCACCTTTGGAGTGAGCTTTGAAATATCATTTAGTTTTCAACAATTTTTCTTACAATGTGTCCATTTGGTCATCTTATTCCACGCTTAAATCTCAGCGCTTGGATTTCTTATTCTTCCCCAGCCAAGCGAAAAGACACCCTACAAAGACTGCTCCGAATCCTAAAGCGATCCAATCCCTAGTCCCTCGATCCAATCCCATCCGAGGTAAGTCTGCTTGTTTAGAAACTTGTTTTTGAGACGGTTGGGAGCATTCAGCTGGCCGAGAGGTCCTTGCAGCCACTTGATCCACTTTCTCAGTGGTCATCGGCGGACTTTCTGGTTCCTGTGGTATGTCCAGCGGTGTCACGGGTGGTGTTTCCGGTTCCTCTGGTGTGTCCGGTGGTGTCACAGGTGGTGTTTCTGGTTCCTCTGGTGTGTCCGGTGGTGTCACGGGTGGTGTTTCTGGTTCCTCTGGTGTATTCGGTGGCGTCACCGGTGGACTTTCCGGTTCTTTCGGTGTGTCCGGTGGTGTCACGGGTGGTGTTTCTGGTTCCTCTGGTGTATTCGGTGGTGTCACAGGTGGACTTTCTGGTTCCTTCGGTGTGTCCGGCGGTGTCACGGGCGGATTTTCCGGTTCTTCCGGCGTCTCTGGCGGCGTCACCGGTGGACTTTCTGGTTCTTCCGGTTTTTCTGGAGGATAGGCTTGGTTAACTACTGTGAGGCCATCCTTCATCGTCCCTTGGTAAGTCACTTTAAATTCTTGCCCAGCGACTTGGATTGCCCCCTTATCTTCGCCCACTTCTTTCACACTATATGCATAGGCTTGAGGCTTTTCTAGGGATTCATAGACAGGTAGATCCTTGAAAGAGCCGGTCCATTGATTGTCACGAGATAAAACAAGCGTCTTCCCACTGGCTTGACCATCGCGATAGAGTTCAACTGCAATCTTATCTACTGGAGCACTAAGGATCTCAGATTGTGCGTCCAACCAAGTCTTAGTCACTTTAAGCTCTCGGGTTGGCGGGGACATTGGCGTCCAGCTAGGGATTTCTTGGTTGAGAATGGTAAAGCCGTCTTTCACCGTCCCTTGATAAGTTACCTTGAACCAGCGCCCTGCGACTTGAATCGCATCCTTGTTTTCTCCTACTTCTTTAATACTGTATTCGTAGGCTTTCGGCTGCTCAATAGATGCATAAACTGGCAGCTCCTTGAAGGAACCGCGCCATTGATTTTCAGCCGACAAGGTAACTCGCTTAGCGGTCAGTTCACCATCACGGTAGAGTGCCACTTCGATCTTATTTACTGGAGCGCTAAGGGGCGCCGCTTGGGCATTCAACCAAAGCTTGGTCACTTTCACTTCTCGGGTCGGCGGAATCATTGGCGTCCAGGATGGGGTCTCCGTGTTGATAATTTGGAAACCTTGACTAGGATCATCTGCAGCATTTTGCTTGATTTCCGTCCGATACCCTGCGAAGGCTGCTTCTTCCACTGTATAGTCAATTCGACTACCGTCTGACTTGAATTTAGCCAAATTGTCAAAAGTATACTTCCAATCATTGGCTTGGGAGAGTTTGACTTCTCTAATCTTTTTGCCATCTGCCTTTAGGAAAACGCTGACCTCTTTTAAAGCCTTTCCCTTCCAAAGTTTCATCACAGGAATAGCGAATTTTTCTTCCAATTTTTTATTAGGAATCGATTTAATCGCCAACTTCCGCTGACTGTCGAAGTCTTCGGGCTCGATAGCTACCGGGCTAGGGTCCAATTGATAACCTGCCGGCGCTTGCGTTTCTTTCAAGGTGTAGGCATCTCTGAGCAGGTTTTTAATGACGATTTCTCCTGCTTGGTTGCTTTCATACTCCCCAATAACAGCGCCGGTACGGTTACGAATCAGCTCAAATTTAGCCCCTGCTAGTCCCTTATTAGGATCATTCTTATCCGACTTAAGGATTTTAATTTGGTAAACATAGCCCTGGGCCTTACCCCCAGCAGAAAGGTAGCGATAACGACTGATGCCTTCTTCTTTGTGAATCCCATCGCCAGTCAGTCGCACATAATTATTAATGACTTCCCCATCCAGGGCTTGGTAGCCAATGCGCGCTCGATAAGTGATCATCAAGCCTTGGTCAGCCCTTAGACGGCCAAAGTGAATCTTGAAACTTTTACCGTTTTCTCCCCAAATAAGGTTAACTTGTGGGGTCACATTCAGTCCGTTGTCAAAATCAAAATCACTTTTTTATCGTTCCAGCGCCATTTTCCTTTATAGACGCGCAAGCTATCCTTCAGGTATTCTACCTTTTCGCTTTGTAGAGTATCTGAAAGGGTCCCATTAACAATGTTTTGTCCCTTACGATTTACAGAGATACGATACTGGATAATATTATCCCCTTGCCAGCTTTTCCAAGCATCCTTTTGTAGGGGGTAATAGCGGGGCTTTATAGCACCTTGCCAACGGATATTCCCCGCAAAGATTAGCTTATTACCAATTTGAAAGTGTAAAGGAATCTTTCTGGCTTGCTTCTCCTTGAGATGGTCCACCCGGGTGAAAAAATATAAGGTCCCCCTGATTCCAGAATGCTTTTCGACATAGTCGGTATAGGAGAGGGTAAGGGTTTTATAGCGTGGATTAACCTGCCCCCTAGCAACTACTGCTCCCCTAGCATCCTTGACCCCAAAGCGATTAGGGGTGTCTTTAAAAACGAGAGCCTTGGGTAAGCGGATGGTGGTGGTATCACCGGCTTTAATGGTATTATCCGGTAGTTGAAAGTCCATATTGACCTTCATTGTCATCCATTGGTAGGCACTATCCACTTTCTGCCCATTTGCCTTAGTTATTCTCACCCGTTTAATGATGTTGTCATGCTGCTGGGGAGCACTTCTTAGTCCCACATCCACAGCTTGGTCGAGTAGCTCTTCTGAATTGGCCTCTTCCCTTGCGACTCCTAGTTCAGCGGGCTTCTCGCTGGGCTTTGCTAGTGTTTCATCCTTAGGCATTTCTGTCTCAGGATGACTAGTCACCTGCCCTTCTCCCACTCTTGCTGCGGTCGCTTGAATGTTCCTGGTTTTTTCCTTTTCTGTCGCTGGTTCTTGGTCGCCTCCTTCTTTTAAATGACCAGCTTCCTGTCTAGTCGTATCTGCCTTGATCATAGAATTTACTTCTTTGTGAGTATCGGGACTTGGACTGGACCGGTCCTTCATCTCACTTATTGCCATTACTTCCTGATTAGCAGTGGAAGGTCCCAACTCCTCTGCCTCCACTAAGGTCGGCATGAAGCTGAAACATAGCATTGCTATTGCCAATAATAAAGCAGTAAATCCCCTCTTCATTTGTCACTCCTCCTATATCAAATTTTCAAGCAATCAAAAGTTCTTAAGCAAAAAGATATCGGTTAATAAAACCAGGATATTATTAACCATTTTTGCCCAAGCTTTTCCGCTTTTGACTTAGGAAAAGGCATCATGATACCAATCATTTCTGTTTTTACACATTTATTTTAGCATGTTAATTCTATAAAAACTATTTAAAATTGAAAACGTTTTAATTTAGTTCATCTTTTATTAAGTATCATTTATTAAGTAAAAAACTGCTAGGACTTATTTATTCGCTTAAGTCCTAGCAGTTTTACAAGCAGAGGCGCTTGTCGCACTCTTTTCAAATCTGTTCCAAGCGCAGAGCAAGCGTCCTCTTCAGAAAATGGCGACAAATTCTCTTTGAGAATTTTTACGCCTTTTTCTTCCAGCGATCTTGCTCTTTGGTGCGCTTGTCGCACTCTTTTTCAAACCTGCTCTGGGTGCAAGGCAAGCGTCCTCTTCACTAAAGGTCGACGAATTCTTATTAAGAATTCTTTCAACCTTTAGCTCCAGAGGTCTTGCCTTCTGCCGCACCCGTCGCACTCTTTTCAAACCTGTTCCAGTCACAGGACAAACGTCCGCTTCAAAAACTGGAAGCGCTCAGCTTCACTGAGCTTATCCCAGTTTTCTCCAGCGATTTCGTCCTTTAGTGTGACTGTCACACTTTCCTCTATTGAATGGGTTTTTTATTGGGGAGGCCGGCTTTACGGGGGTATTTATTCGGAGTTTCTTTGCGTTTTTCAATGACTAAGAGATGGCGTTCGCCGGCTTGGTCAGGGAGTTCCAAGGACAAGTCTTGGCTAAACTTCCCTCCGAGGGTGGCAATGGCTTTCTTGGCAGCGGCAATTTCTTCATCTGCCTTGGCTGCTTTCATGGCCACAAAGAGTCCGCCCTTCTTCACTAGGGGAAGACAATACTCACTCAGAACGCTCAAGCGGGCGACTGCCCGAGCCGTGGCCAGGTCAAATTGCCCCCGGAAGGCCTTATTTTGGCCAAAATCTTCCGCCCGATCATGATAAGCAAAAACGCCTGCTAGCCCCAATTCTTCAGTCACAGTGTCAATAAACTTGATCCGTTTGTTCAAGCTATCAACAATGCTGACCTCTAATTGAGGAAAGGCAATCTTTAGCGGGATACTAGGAAATCCGGCACCCGATCCCACGTCCACCAGCTTTTTACCGGTAAAATCCGTCTTTAAGGCAAAAGCCAGGGTCAAGGAATCATAAAAGTGTTTCAAATACACTTCATCGCGGTCGGTAATGGCCGTGAGGTTAATCTTTTCATTCCAGGAAACGAGCAATTGGTAATAGGTCTCAAATTGTTGCATTTGTAAATCCGTCAGGTCGATCCCCTGCTGAGCTAGGGCTGCCTTGAATGCTTCTGGGTTCATGTCAAATCCTCCTTTGACTTTATCCCATTCATTATAGCATAGGGACCCCCGGTCTAGAAATCACCATCCACTCGTCCCTTTTCTTACCAGTATGTCTCAAGAAGTTTTCTTTACTAAAGGAAAATTTATCCTCATCCCTCATCATCTGCTAAGCTATACTAGTAATAGAAAAAAGCATGCGACTAGCCCAGGACAATAGGCTGTTGGTTAAGGCTATTACATAGAAAGGAGCCCTAAAATGGGACTAACTTATCTCGGTGAACTCTTTATTCTCATGATGGAAAGGGTCGGTTTGATCGTTCTCTTAGCCGTCCTCTTAGTTCACTTCTCGTATTTCAAAAAATTACTGGTACAAAGAAATTCGCCCAAGCGAATGTTATCTTTGATTATTTTATTTGGCTTTTTTGCCATTCTCTCTAACTTAGTCGGTATTCAAATTACTTCAGAAGGCCTTAGGTATTCTGGTTTACTGACCCAGATTTCTCCCAATACTTCTATTGCTAATACCCGGTCCTTAGCCATTGGCGTGTCTGGCTTCGTGGGTGGCCCCTGGGTGGGTAGCGCGGTCGGTTTGCTGGCTGGAGTCCACCGCTTCTTCCAAGGAAATGGTTCAGGAGCTTTTTATATCGCATCTTCTCCGCTCATCGGTTTCTTGGCTGGTTATGCGGGAAAGAAATCTTCCTCCAACAATGCCTATTCGCCCTTTATCAAACCCATCAAAGGCTCCCTCGTCGCGGTGGGCCTAGAATGTGTCCAACTCGTCTTTATTGGGATATTTTCCAGAGAAGGTTGGCCCCTGGTCCAACTGATTGCCCTACCGATGATTCTTTTAAACAGTGTCGGAACCTTCATCTTCCTCTCAACCATTGTCAATACCCTGATTCAAGAAGAACAGGCCCGGGCCGTCCAAACCCATGATGTCTTAGCCCTCACCATGAAGACCCTGCCCTACTTACGGTCGGGCCTTGAAGGACTCAAGGGCGAAAAAGCCCAGGAACTGGCCTCTATGATCAAGGAATCCACCAAGGTTTCAGCGGTCTCTTTGACCAACCAAAGTAAAATCCTAGCCCATGTCGGTGCAGGGATCGACCACCACTTTCCCAGCCACGATGTGATTACTGAGCTTTCCCGAGAGGTCATCGATTCGGGACAAATGCGAATTGCCCACAGTAAGAATGAAATCGGCTGTACCCACCCTGACTGCCCTCTAGAAGCCGCCATTGTGGTGCCTTTGAAATCTAACCAAAAAGTTTTAGGGACGATGAAACTCTACTTCACCAATCCCAGCCAACTTTCCTATGTGGAGGAGCAGTTAGCTCGTGGTTTAGGAGCCATCTTCTCCATGCAGCTGGAACTTGGGGAGGCCCAATTACAAAGTAAGCTGCTCCAAGATGCAGAAATTAAGTCCCTACAGGCTCAAGTAAACCCCCACTTTTTCTTTAATACTATTAACACTATCCTCGCCGTCATGCGCTTTGACCATGACCGGGCAAGGCAGTTATTGCTGCAACTGACCACCTATTTCCGCCATAATCTCCAAGCCAGTCGACAAACCAAGATCCCAGTAGACAAGGAATTAGAACACTTGTATGCCTACCTGTCCTTGAACGATGCCCGTTTTCCTGACCGCTACCATATTGAACTGGACATGCCTGAGGCCCTCAACCAATACCTCCTTCCCCCGCTCTGTATCCAGGTCCTAGTAGAAAACGCCATTCGCCATGCCTTTCCCGACAAGAAGGACAACAATACGGTGGTGATTGAGATCAAGAAGTTGGACGATAAACTGGAAATTGTCGTTGCTGACAATGGCGTAGGAATTGACAAAAACCAACTCCACCGCCTGGGTAAGGAAAGCGTCGAATCGAAAGAAGGCACCGGGACAGCCTTAGAGAATCTAGCCCGGCGGATTGAGAACCTTTACGGAGACCAAGGCAGCTTCCAAGTGGCTAACCGCCCAACTGGAGGCGCTCGCTTTACCCTGACTTTTCCCTTAGAATTAGCTAATAAGGAGGACTAAAGATGAAAGTTTTAATTGTTGATGACGAACAAATGGCCCGCCAAGAGCTGGCCTACCTGGTCAAAGAACACGACCAAGTTAGCCAAGTGAAAACCGCCGACAGCATCGACCAGGCGCTCACCATGATGTTGGATGAGAAGCCCGATATTTTATTTCTAGACATCCACTTAGAAGGAGAGACCGGCTTTGACCTGGCAGAAAAGTTGAAAGCCGTTCATAACCCTCCCTATCTCATCTTTGCCACGGCTTATGACCAGTACGCCCTGGAAGCCTTTAAAGCCAATGCCAATGACTATATTTTAAAACCTTTTGAAGAGTCCAAGATCCATGCTGCCATCGACAAGTACTACCAAAGCTTGGAACGGGCCAGCGGTCAAGTCGACCATGACTCAGAGAGTAAGCGCCATGAGGCCATCCCTATTCCAAGTAATGACCGGGTCTACCTGCTCCGTCCTGAAGAAATCTACCTGGTCTCGGTCCAAGGCCACACCCTCAGTATCGAAACTTATGACAAAACCTATGACATGGCGGGGTCTTTAAGCGCTATTGAGAAGAAATTACCCAAGGACCTCTTTTTGAGAACCCACCGTTCTTACCTGATTAATATCGACCAGATCCAAGAAATCCAACCCTGGTTCAACCAGACCTACCAGGTGACCTTGAGAAACGGCAGTAAGGTCCCTGTCTCCCGGTCTTACCTCAAAGATTTCAAGGACCGCCTGCCCATCGATTAAAATAGCCCCTGTATTTAATGTGCAGGGCTATGCAAGTTATGTTCCAATCCTCGCATCTTATGAATAAAACCGCTTCCAATCCCGTTATTAGGCTAAACTATGACTGTCAGATAAATGAAGAGTTAAAAATAAACAAAGGGAGCGATTCATAATGGAAAAGAAACAAACAGAAAAACAAAGCGTTAAACAAGCAAACTTTCTAACCCAAGCAGGGATCTTCGCAGTAATCATGCTGATTTCAAGCTATCTCTCTAAGCTATTCCCTATTCCTATGCCAGCCTCAGTGATCGGCTTAATCCTACTTTTCGTCAGTCTCTGCCTAGGCATTGTCAAACTGGAACAAGTGGAAAGCCTATCACAAAAATTAATTTCGATTCTTTCCTTCCTCTTTGTCCCTTCTGGGATTTCCTTAATTAATTCCCTGGGGATTATGGCCACTTCCGGCTTACAAATTGTTTTCTTAGTTATCTTCTGGACCATCATAGCTATGGTATTCATCGGTTACATCGGTGAAGGCATTGAATGGGTACGTAAGAAAGTGACTGACTCACAAGAAAGCAGCGAAAGTACTTACTCTTACGGTAACAACACCAGCCACTAGGGTTCGGTCGTTCGATTAGTAAGCAGTCAATAGAAGAAGGAGCGTTAAACAGATGTCAGCTTATTTAGGAATTGTTATTTCATTTGTTGCTTTTGGGATTGGGACTTGGTTATATAACCGTTTTAACCATTTCTTCCTCTTTACCCCACTTTTTGTCGCTATGATTTTAGGGATTGGTTTCTTAGTCGTTACCGGCATCCCTTACGAAGCCTATCAACCCGGTGGCAAGGTGATTATGTTCTTCCTCGAACCGGCAACCATTGCCTTTGCCATTCCTCTCTATAAACAAAGAAAGCTACTGGTTAAATACTGGAAACAAATCGCTATTATGTTGGTCGGCGGGATGGCACTCTCCCTGGTTTCCCTAGGGATCATGGCCAAGTTAGTCCATATGGATAACTCCATCATTGCTGCCCTCTTACCACAACCTGCAACCACCGCCATTGCCTTACCAATCGCAGAATCCTTAGGTGGCATCTCCTCCATCACGGCAGCAGCCGTTATCTTTAACGCAGTGATCGTTTCCGCAGTTGGTAAAGGCCTGCTCGAATGGCTCCATATCGAAGATCCCGTTGCCCGTGGCCTTGCCTTAGGGACTACTGGACACACGATTGGCGCGGCAGTTGGTTTAGAAATGGGCGAAACCGAAGGCGCAATGGCCTCTGTTGCTATGGTCGTTGTCAGTGTCTTAACCGTCTTCGTCGTCCCAATGATCGCACCACTCTTTGGTATCTAATCCTTATTTTAAATACGCACCCTTCAAAAAAATCACCCTAGATTGTGCTCTAGAGTGATTTTTTTCATATCTATTATTAAGGCTCTATTCATAATATTGTCTAAAGACAGTCACCACCAAGGCAGCCCCTAAGAATAGCAGCATGGCAATAAGTAGGTTAGCACCTAGACCCAAGCCTTGGTAGAAGGAAGCCCCCATGACGCTGGCACCCATAATGGAAAGGTCAAAGACCGTGGTCTGAATCGACATGGCGACGTCATGGCCCTGGTCGACTTGCCGGATGACCGAATTCTGTAAGAGAGAAGAAATCGGTCCGAAGCTCATCCCCCATAACACCATGGCACCTAGTCCAAGGACAGGATGACCGGAGAGGGCCAGGAAGACAAACATGGCGATTGCCCCCGCTAACAAGGCCCCTTGCATTAAGTGTCTTAAGTGACTATCAATCAAGCGGGCCACAATCCAAACCGCTAAGAGGGCCCCGACACCAAAGAAAATTTGAGAACTTTGTAGGGCGAGACCCAAACGGTCACTAATCAATTGAATATAAACATAGACACTGTATTCGGCCATTACCATCAAGAAGACCACTAATATGGCCACGCGAAAGCCCGGTTTCTTCAAGACATCCAGCGGTTTCACCCGGCTGTCAGTGGCTTGACCGGGAATCGAAGGTAAAATCCGCCAGGCCAGTATCCCCAAGAGGGCAAAGGCTAGCGCAGTGGCTAAGAAAGCAATCCGCCACCCAGCCACTTGCCCCAGACGTGTCCAGAGCGGTAAGCCCAAAGAAATCCCAATCGGTGACCCGGCTAGAGCAATGGTTCCCGCCTTGCCCCGGTTTTCACTAGAAACCATGTCCATGGCATAGGGGCCTAACATGGACCAAAATGTTCCGGCACTGGCTCCCCCGATTAACCGACCCATGAAAGCCAAGGGAAAATTAGGCGCCAAGAAAACTAAAAAATTCGACAAGGCAAAGCCACAGGTCAAGACTAATAGAAGTGGCCGGCGGTCAAACTTGGTCACCACCTGGGTCATAGGAATCGCTAAAAGACCAGCTGGTAGGGCATAGCCTCCCACCAAGTAAGACACCGTCCCATAATCGACCCCCAAATCATCCCCCATTTGCACTAAGAGACCTGAGGGTAATAATTCCGAAATAATAGCTAATAAGACGAGGCCTAGCATCACCATGAGCGGCAACCAGGGTAGGCCTGCTTGTTTTTTATCTGTTTGCATCAATTCACAACCTTTCTTACGTTTTCCAATAAAAAATCCTGCCGCCTCCATGCAGGATTTGAAATGCCCAAGAAGAGCAGCTAACAAAGATTAGCTTTGTCTACATCTTCCCCAAAATAAGGGACTAACGAATCTTGTCGTCAGCAAAGTGAGTATCACTCAAGTCCACCAAAAAGTAGTCATAACGCTTGAAGTCGGCTTGGGGATTATTGAGATCCACGGGATCATCCCAAGTAGTATCTACTCCCAGCCACTTACCATTGACTTGGACCAGGTTCCAGGCATGATCAATAGGCTGGTCCTTAGCTGCATTGTGGTAGGCGGTTCCGGTCCGAGCCAGTGACTTAACCCCACTCTCATCACACATCATCTGAAAGAGACCGGCATAAGCCTGACAGACCCCGGTGCCTTGCGAGAGGATGCAGGCCGGCGAATAGATCGAGACACCCTGGACTTCATTGCCCTCGCCCAGGTAGTAGTGGGCTTGGTCGATAATTGCATCATGGATGAGACGGACCTTTTCATGGTCACTCTTGCCTTGGATCTGACTGGCAAAGTTTCGCGCATAGTTACGGATAGCCTGGTCAGCAGCAGGGTCGTGATGGAGACGGAAAGTCAGTAAGACCTTCAATTGATTGGGACTGGCCTGGTAGGAATAGGCATTGGCATAGTCAAGCACAATCCCATAATAGGTCCCATATAAATCGTGACGCAATTTCTCAAAGAGGGCGGACCCATTGGCTTGGGGGGCAGTCACGTCCACCACAAATTGGTAATTTCCTTGTTCTAATTGCCTCTGGACAATAGGCAAGAGGTCGGCATAATCAGTTTCCTGGACTTCACCAGCCAAAGGCGCCTGCTTAAATTGCCGGAGAACTTCAGCCTTGCTTGGGGCTTGCGGCCGACCCTTCTCTTGGGAAGCCTTCTCCTGCTGGCTTTCTCTAGGGACTGATGAGCTTCTTTTCTCAGAGGGACTTTCTACCGGCTGGGTGTCACTCTCTTCAATGACTTGGCTAGTCACCGCTTCTTGCTTAACTAAGTGGTCATCTACCCAATTGAGGGCCTGCTTATGATCACAGCCCCACAAAAAAAGCAGCATGCTGAAAAACAGGCCTAACACGTGTCTCTTTTTCATACATACCACCTCATTTAAATAGAGTCATGCAACTCATCTTATTCGATTGAATCAGGTTCTTCAGGAATAATTAAAGCCATCAACAAATACATCCAAAAACCGACCGACCCGCCTAAGAAAAGGGCAACGAAGATGATTCGGAAGATGACAGGATCCACATTAAAGTAATCCCCCAGACCACCACATACCCCTAAAAAGGTGCGGTCATACTTTTTACGATATAAACGTTTTCCATTAAAATCCATCGCTTACAGCTCCTTTCAGAGACTAAGTCCTGTCTTTGATTTACTTTTATTATACCCTAAAAGCCATAAATTCTCATCCTCTAGCCTAGTTGAGGCCAGCTTTTCAGCTTTTTAATGAGTGACCACTTCTGTGGAGCCTTACCCTATCCTACCGTAAAAATTATTCAAATTCACCACTCGATCTTTGACGCACCTGTCGCACTCTATCCAAACCTGCTCCAAGCGCAGAGCAAGCGTCCGCTTCAGAAAATGACGACAAATTCTCTCTGAGAATTTTTACGCCTTTTTCTTCCAGCGGTCTTGCTCTTTGGGGCGCTTGTCGCACTCTATCCAAACCTGCTCCGGGTGCAAGGCAAGCGTCCGCTTCACTAAAGGTCGACGAATTCTCATTAAGAATTCTTTCAACCTTTAGCTCCAGAGGTCTTGCCTTCTGCCGCACCCGTCGCACTCTAGTGTTTATCAAAGAAGCGTTTTAGGATGCGGGCTAGGATCCACCAGCCCAAGGCAGAAATAACTAGGGCAAACACCCAGGCGAAGCGGCTTTGGACAAAGGGCAGGTCCATATTCATCCCGTAAAAGCCGGTCACAATGGTAGGCACTGTGAGGAGGATGGAGAGGACGGTAAGGATCCGCATGGTCTCATTCAAGTTATTGTTCAAGACGTTATTGTAGGTATCCGAAAGACGGTCCAGGATTTGCCAGGAGAGTTCGGTCATTTCCACCAACTGTTTAGCTTCAATGACCGCGTCATCCAATTCCTCAATATCAATCCCATCCAAACGTTTAAAGAGCGAAGGGGAGCGGAATTGTTCCAAGAGAATTTCGTTCTGCCGGGCCCCGGTACGGAAATAGGCAATCCCCGTTTCTAAGTCCGACAAGTTGAAGAGGTTCTTACGGGTAGTCCGGGTCCGTAGCTCCTTGGTTAAGAGATTGCGCTCCCGGTCCATCTCTTCAACTAAGGGAAAGTATTCCTTAACAATCAAAAACAGACTAGAGAAAAGAAACTTGTACAGACCTTCTTCAGGATAACGGTGAACATAGTGCTTCATCAACTGGATCACGTAATCATTATCCTCGTGGGCAAAGGTCAAAAGAACACGGTTGCGGATGATAAAGGTCATCGGTAGGGTTTCATAGTGGTAGTTGACCTTCTTCTTATTGGCGATATTAAAAATAATCAGTAAGGTATCGGTGTCATCATCGTATTCCAGCCGGGCCCGCTCATTCTTGTCACTGGCATAGGCCAACATTTCTTCACTAATCCCGTATCTATTCCCAATGTCGAGAAGGTCATCTAAATCATCAACCGGTAAATTGATCCAGGTAAAGCGTTCGTCCACTGGTCCATATTCTTTGACTTTAGCCATTTCTTCACTTCTTTCCTCTCTTTATAACAATCATTGCCCCATTATTGTAACATTGACCCTGGCCTAAAGCTCCTATTAACACTACAAAGCGCCCTTGTTTCGACTTTGAAGCGCTTACACTTTCAACTTGTTTCATTCTCCTAGATATAGTAAAATCGAAAAGGGAATTCCCTATATCTAGTTTGCTTACGTCTTCTAGGGAATCGATAGAAAACTATCCCACGAAATTTTTTATAGAAAGGTATAGCTATGAATCGAAAATTATTAAAATTCATCGTCCTTTGCTCTGCCAGCGTATCGCTCTTGCTCACCGGCTGCCAAGCAGGCGGCGACAGTAATAACCAAGACCAAGCGAGTCAAGACAGCTACCAAGTCGGTCAAACGCTGGTCACTAGTGACCTGGACCCCTTAAAATCGAGCTGGTCCTTAGCCAGCCATGGGGTTGCTGAATATGTCTACCAACAGGATCCTGAGGGAAATCTCTATTCCCGCTATATTGATGAACTCGACCATGTCGATGCCAATACCTGGCAGGCCACTACTAAAAACGAAGCCAAATTTGCTGATGGTAGCCTAGTCGATGCACCGGCTTTAGCCGCTTGCTTAAATGAAATTCAAGAAAAGAATCCCCTGGCCAATGCTACTGCCGGTAAGATTACCTTTACCGCTGATAGTGATGACCAGCTCACCATTCAAACTGAACGCCCTACCCAAGTCATGGACTCAGTCCTTGGTGAATGGACCAATGTGGTCTATAAACGCGACGGCGACCAAGTCATCTACTCTGGGCCTTACCAAGCCAAAAACTTACAATCCGAAGAGAAATTAGACTTGGAACCGAACCCCAATTATCCAGACAGTGACCAAAGAAAAAACGTCACGATTACTGCCTTTAACGATGAAGCAGCCATGAAGTCAGCCTTTCAATCAGGTGAACTCGATTTAGTGGCCCCGATTTCACCTAATCTAAAGGAACAATTGGATAAAAGCGGTGAGAAAACTCAGTCCTATGATGCTGGTTACCAATACTTTGCCCTGGTCAATAGCCAAAGACCCCTGCTCAAGGAAGCTAAGATGCGTGAGGCTTTGGACTTGGCTTTAAACCGGGAAGATTACCTACAAGCCCTTAAAGGCGGACGCCTACCAAGTGGTCTCTTTGCCGCCATCTACTCCTTTAATGCAGATGTGCCTTTAGAACATGACACGGCTAAGGCTGAAGCCCTCTTGGATGACATGGGATGGAAGAAAAACGACCAAGGTCAACGAGAAAAAGACGGCCAGGCCTTAGAGCTTAATGTGGCCACCTTATCCTTCCGCCAAGATCTGGTAACCATTGGCCAAATCCTATCTTCCCAGCTCAATCCTTTGGGCATCAAGGTGAATGTCCAAGCCTTAGACAGCGCTGAGGATGTCAAAACCGGGTCCCCTTACGACCTCTTGCTCTACAGTCAACACACCGCTCCAACGGGTGAACCAAGTTACTTCCTCAACCAATTCTTTAGAAGTGATGGAGCGGACAACCGCTTTGATTATAGTAATCCAGCAGTCGACCAAGCACTCGACCAATTAGGCCAAGAAGCTGACCCACAAAAAAGAGATGAAATTGCTCAGTCAATCCAAGAAACAGTGATTAATGACCGCCCCGTTCTCCGTTTAGTTGACCCTGAATGGCATGCAGGAATCGGCGCTGATTTAGGCGATTACCAACTCTATTGTGGCGACTATTACATTGTTAACCCTTCCTTAGGCGTGAATAAATAGGGAAAAGTAAAACAGAAAAGACGTAAGCACAATGTGTAGGAGGTAAGTATGCAATTTAAAACCTTGGCCAAAACGCTAGGCTTGCTCTTCTTGATGAGTCTCTTTGCCTTTTTCGTCACTCGCTTAATCCCGGGCGACCCGGCAACGCTCTACTTGGAGTCCAAGCAGCTCGCCCCCAGCCCCGAAAATATTCGACTGGTGCAAGAAGAGTTTGGCTTAGACCGTTCTTTACTGGTCCAATATGTGCAGTGGATCAGTCATTTCATTACTGGCGATTGGGGAACTTCCTTCTACTCAAGTCAACCCATTCGCCAAGAAATACTCAACCGCCTACCGGCTTCTTTAACAGTCGGTTTGGGCGGAATTTTATTAGCGATGCTAGCAAGCTTTTATCTAGGCTTCCTAGCATCGCTTCGTGCTAATGGCTTCTGGGATAAGTTGAGCCGGGGCTTTTCCCTGCTCTCCCAGGCCATCCCAAGCTTTATTTTAATTATTGTCTTTATCCAAATTACCAGTGTCCGCTTACAATGGTTCAAGTTCTACACCGAAGAAAGTCCCTGGGCCATCGTCTTTGCCCTAGTGGTAGTGGCCCTCTATCAAATCGGGCCCCTATCCCGAATTGTTTGCCGCCACTTTGAAGCGACTCAGAAAGAGAGCTATATCAAGGCCCTGGTCCTCCGAGGCTACCCCCTAAGAACCGCCTTGGGAAAATACGGCTGGCAGGAGAGTTTGTACGGCTTACTGGCCGCTTCGCTCTCACAAATGTCTTGGGTTATTGGAGGAACGGCTGTGGTGGAATACTCCTTTGGGGTAGCTGGGATTTCTAATTACCTGGTCCATAGCATGCAGCGGCGAGACTATTTAGTCATCCAGTCCTATATTATGATTGTCGGTTTATGGATGCTAGTGGTCCAAGTGATCTTCCACTATTTAATGAAGTATTTAAGAAAGGAGACGACCTATGTCAGCTAAGCAAAAAATCTTATCCGGGTCGCTCCTGGCCTTATTGCTTGTCTTTTTACTCATTCCTTCACCAGACTATTTTCAAACCGATATGGCCAATATCCTAGCCCCCGCTTCTCAAAGCCACTGGCTGGGAACCGACCACCTGGGTCGCGACGTCCTGGCCTTAATGCAAGCGGGCGCCCTCCGTACCCTAACCGTAGTTGCAGTCGGTGGTAGTCTGTCTTTAATCTTAGGGACCAGCTTAGGGATTATTGCCGGTTATTACGGTGGCTACTGGAAGAAAACCATTCTTCTCCTCGCCCAGGCCCTCCTAATCTTACCGAGCTTTATCATGGCCTTAATTATTACCGCCTTGATTGGCCTGAGCCCAGTTAGCGCTGGCCTGGTCTTAGGGATTGGCGCCATGGGGAACTATATCTTCCAAGTTTCCGCCTTAACGGAAGAGTTAAAGACGGAAGAATTTATTATCACCCTAAAGAAATTAGGTCTATCCCACTATGCCCTCATCAAGGACCATCTGGCGAAAAATTTACAGCCCTATATATTAACCAATTTAGCCAATCGCTTGAGTGGAATGGTCTTAAGTTATGCCAGCCTGGCCTTTATCGGGCTGGGAACTGACATTGTTCAGCCCGACTGGGGGACTCTACTCTACGACTACCGGCTCTATGTCTTCGAGCGCCCCCTACTGGTTCTCGCCCCAACTCTGGCCATTTTTATCTTGGCTTTACTCTTCCAAGCCCTATTTGACCGTGAGTCCAGCTTAGAAAGGTGATGAACGATGGAGCAAAAACCCTTATTAAGCATTCACAATCTCCAAGTCGCTATCCAAGGACAGACTTATGTCAAGGACCTTTCCCTCGATCTCTACCCCGGTGAACGACTCGGTCTGGTAGGCCCATCAGGGGCCGGCAAGAGCCTCACAGTCAAGGCCATCATGAATTTTCAGGACCAGGTTCAAGTCAAGGGACAAATTCTCTACCAAGGCCTAGGTGACCTCGTCGACCTTTCCGCTAAAGACCGGCAAAGAAAACTCCCCAAAGAAATTGCCGTCATCCAGCAAGAGGCCCTGGATAGTCTCAACCCCCACTATGATATCGCCTTTCAGTTAGAATTGGTCATGCAACAATTTCAACCCCAAGTGCCTAAGGCAGATTATTCCCAAGTCTTTGACCGCGTTTTAAAGCAAGTCAATCTCTACGATAGTGACCAGGTTTTAAACAGTAAACCGGCCCAATTGTCAGGAGGCATGAAGCAGCGGATTGTGATTGCCATGGCCCTCTTACAAAAGCCCAAACTGATTCTCGCTGATGAACCCACTACAGCCTTGGACCAAAGCAACCAAGAGAGCTTTATCGACTTGATTAAGGAGGCCAGCCAAGCAGAAAATATTGCTGTTCTCTTTATTAGTCATAACTTGGAATTGGTTAGCCAACTCTGCAGCCGCCTAGTGATCATTGACCAGGGGCAAGACATTGAAAGCAATAGCGCTCAGGAGATCTTTCAACAGCCCCAAGCAGCCACTACTCAACGTTTGGTAGAGAGTGTCGCCTACCGGAGGGCCGCTAGCCAAGACTTTGTGAGTCAGCCGCCCCAAGGCCAAGAGCCAGTCTTAAGCACTAAGGACCTCAGCCTTCACTATCCCGGCGCACCGACTCCTGTCCTTCAGAAAGTTAATCTTGCTCTTTATCCGGGGGAATTTGTCGGCTTGGTGGGCGAATCAGGATCAGGAAAGTCTAGCCTGGCCAAATTACTCACCGGCCTTTATCCCCCCAGTCAGGGCGACATTTATTTTAAGGGAGACGCCTTGAAGAGTCAGTCCTTAGAAGATTTTCAAGGCATTCAAATGATCTTTCAAAATCCCTACCAGGCCTTTGACGTCCATTACCGGATGGAAGAGAATCTAAAAGAAATCTATCATATCCCCTCTATCCAGGCCAAGTATCCCTCACTAGCAGCCTTTGACGCCAAGATCACAGAACTATCCCAGCGGCTCAAGCTCGACCAGGAGTTAATGACAAAGTTCCCCAAGCAGCTGTCGGGCGGTCAAGGCCAGCGCTTTGCGATTTTACGGATTCTCCTGGCCCAGCCAGAAGTCATTATCGCTGACGAAATCCTGTCCGCCCTCGACTGGGAGATCGCCCTAGAGCTGATTCACTTGCTCAAGGACCTGCAAGCGGACCAAGACTTCGCCATGCTCTTTATTTCCCATGACCTGGCTATGGTGAAAATTCTCTGCCAACGCATCTACCACATTGAAGCAGGCCAACTGATTCAAGCATAAGTTGAATAAGTATTTTTAATTCTATGAATTTCAATGAATAAAAAATATCCCTCTTTCTTAAGCGGATCAGCCTAAGGAAGAGGGATATTTTATAATGCTTTATTTATCTTATGGTTAGCTAAGACAAACTAAGTCTTGTCATGGTCTTTTGTGCGCTTGTCACACTCTCTTCAAACCTGTTCCAAGCGCAGAGCAAGCGTCCACTTCGGAAAATGGCGTCAAATTCTCTTTGAGAATTTTTACGCCATTTTTCTCCAGTTGCTGTAGCTGTAGGAAGCGTTAGCGACGTACAGATATAGTATGCGTAGCGGTCTTGCTCTTTCATGCGCTTGTCACACTCTCTTTTAGCTAGGATGGCTCTCCAAGTAAACCGCTAAGATAGAGACATCGGCAGGGTTGACACCAGACACCCGGCTGGCTTGGGCTAGGGTCCGCGGTTCAATAGTGGATAAGCGATCCTTGGCCTCGGTAGCTAGCCCTTCAATTTGACTGTAGTCAATGTCTTCAGGTATCAGCTTACCTTCCATTTTCCGTAGGCGTTTTACTTGTTTTTGGGCCTTTTCGATGTAGCCGGCATACTTAATAGCAATAGCCACCTCTTCGTAAACCTTATGGCCCAGATCCTTGTCACCCGGAGCAAATTTTAGAATATCTTGAATCGATAGTTCAGGCCGGCGCAAGAGTTCGGAAGCCAGGATCCCATCTTTTAACCGGGCTGATCCCTTGGTTTCCAGGTAGGCTTGGAGTTCATCAGTCGGTTTCAAACGAGTATGTTCCAAACGGTCCAACTCTTCATTCACCGCCGCTTGATGGGCCTTAAAGGCTTGGTAGCGGTCTTCAGTGACGAGGCCAATTTCATAGCCTTTTTCGGTTAAGCGCCAGTCGGCATTGTCGTGACGAAGGAGCAGGCGGTATTCGGCCCGTGAGGTCAAGAGACGGTAAGGTTCCGTTGTTCCCTTGGTCACCAAGTCATCCACCAAGACCCCAATATAAGCCTCATCACGGCCAAGGATAAAGGCTTCCTTGCCTTGGATTTTTAAGACAGCGTTAATCCCAGCATAGAGCCCTTGACCAGCAGCTTCTTCATAACCGGAAGTCCCATTGGTCTGACCCGCCGTATAGAGGTTTTCAATCTTCTTGGTTTCAAAGGTAGCCTTTAACTGGCTAGGGCGGACCACATCATACTCAATGGCATAACCATCACGGATGATTTGGGCCTTTTCCATCCCGGTTATGGAATGGACCATGTCAATTTGGACATCTTCGGGTAGAGAGGTTGAGAGCCCTTGCAGGTAAATTTCTTCATTATCCCGTCCTTCCGGCTCCAAGAAAAGTTGGTGCTTAGGCTTATCAGCAAAGCGGACAATCTTATCTTCAATAGAAGGACAGTAACGGGCTCCGACCCCTTCAACGATCCCGGTAAACATCGGCGCCCGGTCCAAGTTAGCTCGGATCAGTTCATGGGTCTTACTGTTAGTAAAGGTTAAATGACAAGGCACTTGGTCACTGACAGGTAAATAATCTTCGTCCGGCGTCATAAAAGAAAAATGGTTAGGTTCTTCACTCCCGGGTTGGACTTCCATCTTGGAGAAGTCCACCGTCTTCTTATCGACCCGGGGTGGGGTCCCCGTTTTGAAGCGGGTAATGTCAAAGCCGTATTTTTCGGCTAAGTTTTTCGTTAAGTGGAGAGCTGGTTGGGAATTATTAGGACCGGCGGAGTATTTTAATTCACCGATAATAATTTCTCCCCGAGCACTGGTCCCCATGGTCAAAATCGTGGCCTTAGACCGGTAAACGGCCCCAGTTTGGGTAATGATGCCCCGGCAAACCCCATCTTCAACCACTAAGTCATCAACGATGCCTTGACGGAGAGTTAGCCCTTCTTGTCTTTCCACCGTCCGACGCATTTCCCGGGCATAGGCTTCCTTATCCGCTTGCGCCCGTAAGGCCCGAACAGCAGGACCCTTTCCGGTATTGAGCATCCGCATTTGGATATAGGTCTTATCAATGTTCTTGCCCATTTCGCCACCCAAGGCATCAATCTCACGAACCACGACGCCCTTGGCTGGTCCACCAATCGACGGGTTACATGGCATAAAGGCCACCATATTAATATCAATAGTAATCAGTAAGGTTTCCATCCCCATCCGCGCACTGGCTAGGGCTGCTTCACACCCCGCGTGGCCCGCGCCCACAACAATCACATCAAAACGGCCCGCTTCAAAAGTTTGCATTCATCCTCTTCCTTCCTAAGTATCCTCACGCTTGCTGAATGTTTGCTCTGTTCTTTATTTTCCTTTAATTAGGCGGTCATTAGGCCCTGTAAGCACTAAAAAAGTGTCCACTCCGCCCCTGCTTTGGAACGGAAAGACACTTTGACTGTCTAATTATTTAATTTCCTGACAGATTATAGCAAGAAAAGCGCTATTTGTAAAATAGGAAAACTGAGAAATGACGACTTATTTAATCCTTGGTAAATTGCAATATCAAGTGCATATTTATTTTAAAAAATCCCAGTGTCATGCCAAATAACTAAAAAGCTGATAAAGTCAATAATTCTTGGCCCGTTTTTCTCTAGCTTAAAGTGCTTGATTATCATTTAGAGATTCAGGGTGGGGCTGTCAAGGTGGAGAGCGAAGCGGACCTTGACTGGCCCACACTGAATCTCTATGCTTTGTTAAGCACTTTAGCCTGCTTCTTTAAGCGTTTCCTGAAGTTTCGCAACTTCTAGGTTATAACAGTCGTTAGGGGTTTGATAATCTAAGACCTTTCTAAAGCGATTATTTATTGTATTCGTATAGTGTGCGAGTTCCTGGTATGTCAGCTTTTTAAAGCTTGTCCCTTTGGGCAAGAATTCTCTTAACATGCGATTATGTCTCTCATTACTGCCTTTTTCCCAAGCTGAATAGGCATGGGCGAAAAAGACTTCCAAATCCTTCAGAGCATACTCAAGCTGAGATAGTTTAGAAAATTCACTGCCGTTATCGGTCGTTAAGGTTTTAAAACACGCTTGACCCTCTTTAAGAATCACCTTTTTAACCGATTTTACAATGGAATCTGCATCCCACTTCCAAGTCTTCTTGGTGAGGAATTTTCGCGTTTTCCGTTCAACTAGAGTAATAAGACATGGCTCTCCTTTAGTCTTCTTTCCTATCACGAGGTCAAGCTCCCAGTGACCAAATTCTTCTCTTGAAAGGACGTCTGGGCATCGCTGATCAATGCTTTTTCCAAATACCTTTTTATTCGTCCCACGCGGTTCACTAGGTTGTTTTCTTGGACGAATCCTTGTTTTCATAGGAAGATCAATATTCCTCACATTTAATAAACCAAGATTGATATATTTATACATGGTTTTGGTGCAAGGAACTCTTTCTAAAGGGTGTTTTCTGCGGTAATCATGAATAAACGTATCAACACTGAAAATACGGTCTTCTTTAGGTGTCAGTAAGGCTTCCTCAAAGGCTTTAATGAAGTTAGATTTTCCATACAAAGCGCCTCTGGCTTTAGAATTTGACCGATTATCTTTATAAACACGCGAGCCAGTTTCTGCAAGATAGACATCAACGTAGGTATGATCATAGTTCATTTGACGTGTTTTTCCACGTTTTAGTTCACGAGATATGGTGCATTGATTGACGCCAACGGCGTCAGCAATCTCTTTCTGTTTATGTCCTTCTTGGTGCATTGCTTGGATAATTCCGCGTTTTTCTGCAGAAAGGTGTGTATATGATCTAGGTTTCGTGTTAGAATGTTTCATAGCCAGTGAGTGCTCCTTTACTTGGGTTTAGACGCTTTTAAGTATAGAGCATCACTGGTTTTTTGTCGTCCTTTTCTCTATGCACTTCATTTTACAATTTACCTTATTTAATCCTTTAAGGTCAGCGCCAAAAGATTTTCTAAGACCACACTAAGGACTCCCGCCACTGGGAAGATAATCCAAGACCGGCTCCAATCATTAGTCCAGAAACTATAACCCAGGTAAAGAGCCGTTACCAAAGGCCAATAAATGCCTGCATAACGCTCAACTTTAGCGTCTAATTCCCGGTTGCCACTACCTCCCAGCAGCTCTTCATCTTGTAAGAGATAGCGGAAGGTGTTTCTACGACTAACCACCTTGACCAGCTGGTAAACTCCCAGAGCGATTAAGAGAAGCATAAGAGTGAAGCCCAGGGCGAGAGCCTGATTTTCATCCTTAATCGATCCCCATAAGAGGGGGATCACCGCCAAGATACACAGCACCACACCACTGATTAGACCGCGCTGGTAAGTCGTTTGGTAACGTTTGAGCCCTTCGTCGGCTAAGCCGCTCACCCCGTATGCCGGCGTAAATTGTCCTTCACTAATAAATTGGTAACCCTTTAAGTCTTGACTGTTTTTGATAAACAAGACCACAGCCAGGGCCACAATCACTAAGGTCAGACTGATTCCTAAAATAGAGAGTTGCTCTTGGGCATAGAACCAAGTCTGACCCTCACTTAACATGCCCAGAACCGGAATGGGGATACCCGCTAGAATACAGAGGAAGACCCCAAGGGCGAGTTGATGAGCCCCTTTAAAACGGGCAGCAATAAATTCATTGGCCTCCTCAATGGTTAATTTAGGGAGGTCGACAGTGTCCAGTGGTTCACCCTCTCCAGAACTATAGTCAACTTGATCTAACTCGTCTTTAATCAAATAATCAGTGGTCACCCCAAAAATACGGGCCAGGTCTAATATTTTCTCTAAATCAGGGATGGCCTCTGCCCGCTCCCATTTGGAAATCGATTGCCTAGAGACATTTAATTGTTGGGCAAGTTCTTCCTGCGACCAACCGGCCTGCTTCCTTAAATATAAAATCTTGTCGGCTAAAATCATGCCAGCCACTTCCTTTCAATACAAGGCATTAATTATTCTTGAAAGTGGTCGACGCCTACCCCTTTCTTTGTCTTAATTATAGTTTATTTAACCAGGAGCAGCTAGCACCAGTCCAGATCATTGGCGCAACCAGGAGTTGCAAGGCTGTCAAATCAAGCGTTTCCCCCTTGCTGCAGCAAAAAAAGCAAAAGTAAAAGAGCCCCCTTTAGACTATTGCTAAAATAAGAGCTCCTCTAGCTAAACCATTCAATTTTACGATTTCGTCCTTTAGTGACTGTCGCACTCTGTTTTATTTTCCTAGGCAGAATTGGCTAAAGAGTTTGGTGATTAATTCATCTGGGGCATTTTCCCCGGTGATTTCGCCTAAGAATTCAAAGGCTCGGTTAAAGTCAATTTGGATCAAGTCAACTGGAGTACCTAGTCCAATAGCCTCCTTGGCTTCAGCAATGGCTTGGCTGGCCTTTTGCAGGAGGTCAATATGACGAGTGTTGGACACATAGGTCGCGTCCCGGTCTCCGGTCTGTCCAGAGAAGAAAAGTTGGGCGATTTTTGCTTCTAAGTCATCCACCCCTTGGTCTTGAGTAATCGAGGTTTTGATGATCTCATCCTTATCAGCATATTCCGCTAATTCATCCAGGTTCAAGGCAGGATCAAGGTCAGTCTTATTCAGGAGGATAATCCGCGTTGAATCCTTAGTCATCGATAGAAGTTCCCGGTCCATCTCCCGTAACGCTTCACTTTGGTTGAGGATTAAAAGGACTAAGTCAGCTTCTTCCATGGCCTTACGAGAGCGCTCCACCCCAATTCTTTCCACTAGATCTTCTGTATCACGGATTCCCGCCGTATCTACCAATTTCAAAGGCACGCCGCGTAGGTTAACATACTCTTCAATGGTGTCCCGAGTGGTTCCCTCAATATCAGTCACAATGGCCTTATCTTCTCTTAGAAGATGGTTTAAAAGGCTGGATTTACCCACATTTGGGCGACCAATAATGGCAGTTTCAATCCCATCACGGAGGATCTTGCCTTGCTTGGCGGTTTGCAGTAAGTTTTGTAATTCACCTTGAATAGCATCAGCGGTTTGGTCTAAGAGTTCCAGGGTCATTTCTTCTTCTTCGTATTCAGGATAGTCAATATTAACTTCCACTTGGACCATGGCATCAGAAATTCGGTCCCGTAAAGTCGAGATCTTGGTCGACAATTTCCCGTCTAATTGTTTCATGGCTTGGTCCATGGACCGGTCTGTCTTGGAGCGAATCATGTCTTGGACCGCTTCAGCTTGGGTCAAGTCAATCCGCCCATTGAGAAAGGCCCGCTTGGTAAATTCCCCTGGTTCTGCCAGCCGAGCCCCTTCCCGGAGGACCAGTTGTAGGATCCGGTCAGTAGCCACCATGCCCCCGTGGCAGTTAATTTCGACAATGTCTTCACGGGTATAGGTCTTAGGCGCGCGAAGGACAGTCACCATGACCTCATCCAATTCTTGTTCGCTTTGAGGGTCGACAATATGGCCATAGTGAATGGTATGGGAATCCTGGTTGACCAGTTGCTTAGTCCCCATTTGGTAGATTGTATCCGCAATAGCTAAGGCTTGGTCGCCGGACAAACGCACAATACCAATGGCCCCTTCCCCCGGTGCCGTTGAAATAGCAGCAATCGTATCAAAACCTTCAGTAAACATCACATTACTCCTCTTCAAAAGTCCTTAAACTCAATAAAAAAGTGCCTTTTCTGCCCGGTACTTTCTCGCAGAAACGACACTTTGACTGTCATATTTGTTATCTTCTTATTACTACACCAGCATTATAAGGGCTAAGGCCCTAAAAGTAAACTATTAGCTCCCACTTTTTGGGGTTAAGCCAGCTTACTGTTTTTGTACCCGGACTTGCCAGGGTAATTCTAAACCAATGCTTTCCATAAAGGCTTCAGACTTAAAGACCTGGTCACTGTCCCCCTGAGCGACAATGCCCTTATCAGCGATGGCCAAGTACTGGTCACAGAGCTGGTAAAGAAAGGCCATATCATGACTAGAAATCAAGAAACGGTGGCCGTCTTTGACCAGGTCTTTAATGATGGCGCTCAGGTCCTTCACTCCGGCTGGATCCAAGCCCACAGTCGGTTCATCCAAGAGGATCATAGCGGGTTGGATGACTAAGATGCCCGCCAATGCCACCCGCTTCTTCTGCCCATAGGAAAGGGTCTGAATCGGCCGCTTGGCTAAGTCAAAAATACCCAGTGCCTTTAAGGCCGCCTCGACCCGGTCTTTAATTTCAACCGGATCCCGTTTCAAATTATGGAGGGCAAAAGCCACATCCTCTTCAACCGTAGGGTAGAAGAGCTGTTGGTTCGGGTCTTGAAAGACCATATTAACCGCTTGGCGGAGCTGATAAAGGGATTTTTTCTTATAGGACAGAGGTTGGCCTTGGAAAAGCACCATCCCCGACTCCACTGGAATCAGGCCGGTTAAAATCCGCATCAGGGTGGTCTTACCGGTACCATTAGCCCCCATCAGCCCAATCACCTGCCCCTTGGAAAAATCATAAGAAATGTCATCAAATACTGGATGCCCTTGGTAGGCAAAGGATAGATGCCTGATACTTAACATAATTGCTTCCTCACTCATTCTTTTGTAAAGCTACAAATCCTTGTCGTATAGCCGTTTCACCACTGATCCAGCAACTAATCCAGGTAAAATTCATCCTGGTAAAGTTTCAAATCGAGAGTGTCCGTCATCTCTGTAAAACGGTACAAAGAGCGTTCTAAGACTACCTTAGCCAGTAGGGCCAGGGAATGAATCGACAGCCCGATCCCAGCATAGCCATAGCGTAAGTTTTGCGCCTGGTAGACCACGAGGACATCATCTAAAAGGACAAAGATAAAACGGTACATCAAAAGGACCAATTCAATGACCACATAGGGGATGTGGGCTTCTTTCATTAATTGTAAGATTTGCTTTAAAGGCGTGGTCAAAGCAAAGAAAAAAGTCGCCGTGATGGCCGTTAAAGCGCGGATCATCAAGGTCAGGGTATAGGGGCCCTGTCCCCTTAACAGACCCAGGTAATAATCCCCCAGGGCTATAGACCAAGTGAAGAGCTCGGGCTTTTGACTGACAGAAAGCAATAAGGCCAGGCTAGAAAAGGCCAGAAACAGGACCGGACCGATATATAAATTCAGATAAGTCCTAGGTCTAATAGGAACCAAGTAGAGGGTTAAGCCCATCATCAAAAGGGTGTAGACCACTTCCAGGCTATTCCAACCCGAAAAGGCTACAACAAGGCCTAAAAACCAGCAGACCAATTTGAACTTGCCTGACTTCTCTGTCCACTTGGATTGATAAGTATAGCGATCAATCCCCATAGCATCGCCTCTTTCTAAAAATAGAGTGTGACTCTCTCTTTTTTAAGAATACGTTTATTATTTTTTACTTTGGTCTAATCCTTTATTCTTCCCTAAATAGTAACCAACGATTCCACAAATAATCCCAGTCCCAATACTACCTTGTAGGGTGAAGAGCAGACTCTCAATTTCACCAGAAGCTGGTTCAAAGATTGGTTCAAACCAAGGGGTATAGGATTCGTCTAATTCGCCAATGAGTTCTTCTGCCCCACCATCGGAACCTTCATATTCACCATCCACGGTAAAAAGCGGAATAAACATAATTAATAGGGCCAGTAAGATGAGTAATAAATTTTTCTTTTTCATCTATTTCTTCACCTCTTTCAAGACGGTATCGTTAATCATATTCACCATCACCACAGAGAGCAACCCTTCAACAATAGCCAGAGGAATTTGGGTAATCATAAAGACGCCCATAAATTTCATAGCTGCAGCAAAGATCCCTAAGGCTGGGTCAGGGTGAGCCAAAGCCAATTGGAAGGAGGTGGTCATATAGGTAGCTAGGTCAGCCAAAGCTGCACAGAGGAAGATATTGACACTGCTTGGCAGATTAATTTTTTCCCCTAAACGATAAACTGCGTAACCAACAAAAGGACCGACAACCGCCATCGAGAAAGCATTGGCACCCAATGTGGTTAAGCCCCCGTGAGCTAGGAAGAGCGCTTGGAAGAGAAGACAAATGGTCCCTAAAACGCTAATAACGCCAGGGCCAAAAAGATAGGTCCCCACACCAACACCCGTTGGATGGGAGGTTGACCCGGTTACCGATGGAATTTTTAAGGAAGACAGGATAAAAATAAAGGCACCACTGAGGGCTAACAAGACCTTGTTTTTACTATCCTTTTTAACGCTTTCCTTAATTTGATAGACCCCGTAACAGAAGAAAGGAATGAAAATCACAAACCAGATAATCACCCATTTCAGCGGCAAGTACCCCTCCATAATATGCATGGCATGGGCGGGTTCAGAAAAAGCCACTAATAAAAATAGGAAAGCCACTAGAAACAACTTTAGGGCTTGACTTTTAGATAAATGCATTAAAAATTCTCCTTTTTTGATACAGTAAAATACCTAACAATAACAACCCCCATGGGAAAAAGGTCAGAAATAAGCGGACTAGTCCAAAAGGTCTTGACCCCCAAGTCCTTGTGAAAGCTGCTGGTTATATTCTCAGCAATGGTCACTCATGAAACTAGTCCTGAACTTATTTTCTTTACTTAATTTGGCTCGGCGAAATCACTGCCTTACCCAAGATCTTGTAGCTACGCGAAAATTATACCCCAGATCTAGATAGCTTGCAATATTTTTCACAAGATTAGAAATATTCTAAAAACAAATTTAATTTATATTTAATTTAAATACACTTAAGCCAATTTCCGGCTTCTTTATTAGAATTTTTCTAGGCTATTAATAGGACAAGGGCGGGGTTTGTGCTATGATAGAAGTAAAAAAATTTAGGAGGAATTTCATCTATGGATGACAGTTTTCTTGTCAGCATAATCATCTTTTTCGTCTGTGTAATCTTATCGGCCTACTTCTCATCGTCAGAAACGGCCTTCACCTCAGCGTCTTCGATTCGTTTACAGAATGAAGCGGAACTGGGGGACGACCGCGCCAAACAGGCTCTAGACTTACAAAATCAATTTGATTCCTTATTATCGACCATTTTAATTGGGAATAACTTCGTCAACATTGCGGCTTCTTCGATTGCCACGGTGGTCTTTATGGAGTTAATTCCTGAATACGGGGCCACCATTGCCACAGTCTTCACCACGGTGACCCTCTTGCTCTTTTCGGAAATTACTCCGAAATTAATCGCTAAGATTGTTCCCGAGCCCTTTGCTAAGTTTTCCACTCCTTATCTCAGAGTGATCATGTGGTTGTTCAAACCCTTAGTGTGGTTGGTTAACCAATGGCAAAAAATGGTCCAACACTTCTTCCCCTTGGAAGCCCAAGAAGGAATTAGTGAAGAAGAATTGCTATCGATGGTTGATGAAGCCCGGGTCGGCGGCAGTATTGAGCATGATGAACAACGCCTAGTCAAGGCCGCTATCCGTTTCGATGACCGGGAAGTTTCCGCAATTATTACTCCGCGGATTGATGTCGAAGCCATTGATGTATCGGACAGTGACCAAGAAATCGAAGCCATCTTTGAAAGTCAACCCTATTCCCGGCTCTTAGTCTACGAAGAAGACATTGACAATGTCCTCGGTGTTCTCCATGAACGCGACTTCAACCGCTACCTCCGGGAAAAGTTCAAACACCCTGAGAAAAAGATTCTCTTAAACAGTCTTTTATTGGATACTTTTTCGATCCCACAAAATATGAAACTAGCCACCCTCTTGCGGCAAATGCAAGCTAAGCAAATTCATATGGCAGTGGTCCGCGATGAACACGGGGGAATGATTGGGATCGTCACCATGGAAGATGTCTTAGAGGAATTAGTTGGTGAAATTTGGGACGAAGACGACATTGTTACCCAAGATATCGAGATCGTCGAAGAAGGCCAACATTATGTCTTCAGTGGCGGTTGCGCCATCGAGAAAAGCCAACCCCTGCTCCAACTCCCGCTCAAAGAAGCTAATCTTTATCACACGATTAACGGCTTTGCCACCCATTACCTAGGCAAGCTGCCTGAACTGGGCGACCACTTTGCTGTTGGGGCTTGGATCTTTGAAGTGATTGAAGAGGATAAGCAAAGAGTGGGCAAGTTAGATGCCAAACGCCTTCCTGAAGATGAAGTCGTCGGTCAAGCCGCTCAGTATGAAGAATATGAGCCCGACAAAGAAGAATAATAATCAAGCTATTTGTTATTTTCTTCCCAGTTTGTTCACAACTTCTTCACAATTATGGCTTACTATAAAAGCGTAGTAAATAGATACATTATTTCTATCTTTCTCCTCCCATTATAGAAAGACTAGGACAAGAGACGCCTGAGCGCGTCTTTTTTTGTGGTCTAAATTCGAAAAGAGCTAGTTAGCCAACCCGGTTTCCCAAACTGGTAGTTTCCACCAAGTCTGGGTTATCAGGAGCTACTAGCTCTTTTACTTTTTTATTGAGAATTTTTTAGTAGGCATTAGTTTGTTCCTTGCGCTTGTCACATTCACTTTAAATGTGTTGAACATCCCAACGCTCAGGCTAGCTGAGCTTATGGTTTTTCTTCCAGTGATTCAGGGCTCTGACGGCGTCCTCACATTTTTATCAAACCTGTTCCGGGTGCAAGGCAAGCGTCGCACTCTATCCAAACCTGCTCCAGTCACAGGACGAACGTCCGCTTCAAAAACTGATAACGCTCAGCTTCACTGAGCTTATCTCAGTTTTCTCCAGCGATTTCGTCCTTTTTTGTGACTGTCGCACTCTCTTCAAACCTGCTCCAGTCACAGGACGAACGTCCGCTTCAAAAACTGATAACGCTCAGCTTCACTGAGCTTATCTCAGTTTTCTCCAGCGATTTCGTCCTTTTTTGTGACTGTCGCACTCTCTATTTCACTTGCATGCGGGCGCGTAAGGCATAGAAGATGGCCATTAAATCCATCACTTCTTGGAGAATGGCTCCTAATAAGGCTGGGATGGCGCCAGTGGAAGCTATCAGCATCAAAATAATCGAGGTCACAATCCCAAAGATGACGGCTTGCTTGGCCACTTTCAGGGTGTGTTTGGCAATTTTAACCGCTTGACTCACCTTGGAGAGGTCATCCTTTAAGATAACAGCATCGGCGGATTCACTGGCAGCGGTTGATCCATGGGCCCCCATAGCAATCCCAATATCTGCGACTGTCAGCGCCGGGGCATCATTGACCCCATCCCCCACCATCATGACCGGTCGAGACTCTTCTCCGATTGCCTTCAAGAGATTAATCTTATCCTCAGGTAAGAGATTGGCGTGCACTTCCTCAATTCCAGCACTGTGGGCGATCCGTTGAGCAATATTTTCATCATCCCCGGTCAACATCATGATCCGTTCCACGTCCAAGTGGGCTAATTCACGGATAGTTTCAGACGCTTCAGGACGGATTTGATCGTTAAAGGTAATCCGACCAGCATAATGGCCGTCAATCGCCACATAGACATTGGTTTTGCCATCAGTGATCTTCTCAGCACCAACAAAATCCGCCTTCCCCACTTTTACTTTCTTGCCCTCAACTTGCCCTTGAACTCCAGCAGCGGTCACTTCTTCTAAGTGACTGACGGGGGCTAGTTCTAAATCCTTGGCCTGGGCCGCCTCTACTAGAGACCGAGCTAAAACGTGGGTCGAGGATTGTTCAGCACTAGCCGCATAATAAAGAATACGCTCAGCTTCAAAGTTACCTTGGACTTCCACCTCATCAACGGCTAAAGAGCCCTGGGTAATGGTCCCGGTTTTATCAAAGGCAGCGCTTTTGACTTGGTCTAATTTTTCCAAGCTGGTTCCTGATTTCATGACAATCCCATTGCGACTAGAGTTACTCATCCCACCCACAATGGCTACCGGAGCAGCAATAATTAAAGGACAAGGTGAAGCCACCACTAACACTTCAGCAAAGCGCACTGGATCCTTAGAGACAAACCAGGCAATGAAGGCAATGGCATAGGCGATAATGGTAAAAGGCACCGCATAACGGTCAGCCAGGCGGACAAAGGGGGCGGGCTCTTCCTTAGAATGCTCAACTAAAGCCACTAAGCGTTGGTATTGACTATCTTTAGCTGCCTTCTTGACTTCAAAAACTAGGCTAGCATCTCCATTAATCGACCCCGACATCAGTTCGTCACCAACTGTTTTCTCCACCGGCTTGGATTCCCCAGTCAAGGAGGATTCATCAACAAAGGTCTCCCCTTGAATGATCACCCCGTCTACAGGCACCAATTCGTTAGGACGGACTCTGACTTGGTCACCGACTTCCACCTCGTCAACGGGAATAGAATCCGTTGACCCATCAGGATTAAGCCGGTGGGCGAATTGAGGAGAATGCTCCAGTAGGGCTTCCAGTTCCCGACTAGCTTGTTGAGTGGCATAGGCCTCCAGGGATTCTCCCCCGGTCATCATGACTAGAATCATTAAACTGGCCCAATGTTCCCCGACAGCTAGGGTGGCGAGGATAGCCGTAATGGCGAGGATATCGACTCCATAGTAGCCATCCTTTAAGGTTTCGATCATGTCTTTGGCCAGAATGAGCGCCATGATAATCCCCCAAATGGCAATTAACCAAAAGGCTATCGCTTCCTGGCCCATCAGAAATTGCAGGCAGAGAGCGACGGCCCCAGTAACCAAGGTCACGATAAACTGTTGAAAATCAGTCATTTTTCTTCCTCCTTATTAACAGTCTTGTTTTCATAGCTTTAGTATACACTAGTTTAGAATTTTTCTAAAGTGGTAAGATTTATTTTTTCAAATTATTTACAAAAAGTCAAAAAGACCAGCGACTTTGTCTTTTTACTAAGACTTCTGGCCAATAATTTGTTAAAGTAAACTTATGCCAAAAAGTAATCAATGATTAAGAACAAAGGAGGTACACTTTGTGCATTTTAACCGTAAGCAATGGTTATTACTAGGACTAGGCATCATTGCCCTCTGTCTCATTGTCCTTAACTGGTCATCCATTGTCTCCTGGCTGGGCCAAGTCTGGTCCATCGCCTATCCCATTACCCTAGGCGCCATGGTTGCCTATGTGGTCAATATCCTCATGTCCCTTTACGAGAAGTATTTGTGGCCCCATACTGATAAGGACTGGCTAGCGAAAAGCCGCCGCCCTATTGCCATCGTCTTGGCCCTCTTAAGTATCCTGGCCCTTATCGCCCTTACCTTGGGACTGATTATTCCCCAATTGGTCGCCGTAGTGGCCAACTTTATCGAGATCCTCCCCCGCCTCTTCCAAAGTCTGGATGGCTTATTAGAACGCTACGAGGACCTCTATCCGGAAATTGTCTCCTATATGGGAAATTTGGACCTCAACTGGCAGAACATGGTCCGCCGCACCATCAGCTTTGCCCAAGGGCTGACTTCGAGTTTGATTGGGTCAACCATCGGGGCCGTGACCTCAGTAGCAAGCTGGGTGGTCACCATCTTTATTGCTATCATTATTACTTTCTATATATTGATGTCTAAAGAACGTCTAGGCCAGCAATTTCACCGGCTCACCAAAGCTTACTTAAAGGAAAAGCACTACAACCAAGTCCATTATGTCTTAGCTATGATCAACGATGCTTTCTATAACTTCATCGCTGGAGAAGTTGTCGAGGCCGCCATCCTGGGTTGTATGGTGGGCTTTGGCATGTGGATCTTTGGCTTTCCTTACGCCAGCATGATCGGTGTCCTCACTGGGGTCACAGCCATCATCCCTCTCTTAGGGGCCTATATTTCTGGGGGCTTGGGTTTTCTTTTGATCCTCATGCATTCCCCCGTCCAAGCCCTGCTCTTTGTGGTCTTTATTGTCGTCGTCCAACAAATTGAAGGGAACTTGATCTATCCTAAAGTAGTCGGCAATTCTCTCGGCCTACCAGGCATGTGGGTCTTAATTGCAGTTACAGTAGGGGGCGGTTTGATGGGCGTTGCTGGCATGCTCATCGGGGTTCCAGTCGCTTCGGCCGGCTACCGCTTACTGAAATTTGATGTCAACTACCGCGAAGCCAAGGCCCAGTCAGCTGACAGCCAAAAAGTCAAAGCGCCTAGCCAACTGGCCCGCCAGCACGACTTTAGTATCCAGGCCTTAGCCGATGAAGAGGGCTTGGATTAAGTAAAAAATATTAGCTCAGCTTGATAAGCAACCGTCTCCTAAGAGAAATGGGGACGGTTTTTTTTTTGCGTTTTTCTATATGAAGTATGCAAGATAAGTGATAAAATAAGTATAGAGATAAAAGCACTTTCATTATTGAGTGAGGAGGCTTATCATGATTACTACAACAACTCCCAACGTCCAGGGCAAGACCATCATCGCCTATCAAGGCATTGTCTTTGGCGAAGTGGTGACGGGTGTCAATCTACTGAAGGATATGGGAGCAGGTTTTCGTAATATCTTTGGCGGTCGGTCCAAGGGTTACGAAGGAGAACTGACCCAAGCACGCGAAGAAGCCCTCCAAGAAATGGCTAACCGAGCTAAAGAACTGGGTGCCGACGCTGTGGTGGGCGTCAAGATGGACTATGAAACCCTAGGAGCTAATAACGGCATTCTCATGGTCACCTGCAGCGGGACAGCCGTTAGCTTGACTGATTAAGTCTGTGAAACAAATTAGATAATGAGAAAATCCCCCTACTAACAGAGAGAAAGTCTAAATTTCTCTCTGTTTTTTATTAAGGAGACCTTAAGAATCCCAAAAATTAAGCGTTTCCATTTGTGCTTCTGAAGAATTTCCCCTAAGCTAAAAGTATGTCAATCATATAGAAGAATTTTTGAGGAGGACGATTCGATGAATAAAAAATTGAAAATCTCATTAGTCAGTCTAGCCAGCATCTTTACATTAGCTGCCTGTGGCCAAGCTAATGATGGCGGAAATAATTCCAACACTGACCAAAATGAAAGCAGCCAAGAAGTTTCTTCAGAAACGAAGGGAGAAACAGCTTCTCAAGAAGAAAACAAAGAGCAAAATGACGCTAAAGAAGAAAATAAGGACCAAGCAGAGTCCAGTCAATCCGGCCAAGATCAAGAAAGTATCGAAAACAAAGACTATGCTGTTTCCATCGAAGATGCCGTGAATACATTTAACAAAGAAACTGGCGCTGAAGACGTTAAGATTGAAGAAATTGAGTTTGACTATGAGGAAGAATTCAGTAAATATACCTATCAAATCCAAGGCTATAACGCTGAAAATGAATGGGACATGCACATTGACCCTGATACCGGTGAAGTCTTGAAGGTAGAAACTGAAAAAGAAGCCAATGACGAAACGAAACAAATCGAAGTCACCAGCATTATCACACCAAAAGAAGCCATGGAGAAGGCCCTCGCCGAACACCCAGGCGAAAAAGTGAAAAACTGGGAACTTTCTGTTGATGACAACGGCGTCATCCACTATGAAATCGACCTCACCAATGTCGATGATGTCGATGTTAGCGCTTCAAGCGGAGAAATCATTCCTTAAACAGTAGAGTGTGACAAGCGCAATAAAGAGCATGACCGCTGGAAGAAAAGGTCGTAAAAATTCTTATCGAGAATTTGTCGTCATTTTCTGAAGCGGACGCTTGCTCTGCGCTTGGAACAGGTTTAAGAAGGATGTGAGGAAGGATCAGGGAGGGAGATTCCTTGGAGGAAAAGCTGAAACGACCAGCTCTAAGGATGTGAGGGAGCCGTTAGAGACTTGAATCGCTAAGCATACTATATCTGTAACTTACTGACGCTTCGAACAGCTATAGCAACTGGAAGAAAAACCATAAGCTCAGCTAGCCTGAAAGTTGGGATTTTCTGAAGTGACTTCAAGGCTGGCGCCCGAACTCAACTGTCTGGTCGTTCAACTTTTCTGAAAGGACATCCCCGTACCCCTTCCGAACTCAACTAAAAGAGTGCGACAGTCACACTAAAGGACGAAATCGCTGGAGAAAACTGAGATAAGCTCAGTGAGGCTGAGCGTTACCAGTTTTTGAAGTGGACGTTCGTCCTGTGACTGGAACAGGTTTAAATAGAGTGTGACTGGTGCGCCGAAAGGCAAGATCTCTGGAGCTAAAGGTTGAAAGAATTCGTCGACCTTTAGTGAAGAGGACGCTTGCCTTGCACCAGGAACAGGTTTGAATAGAGTGTGACAAGCGCGTCACGAAGCAAAGTCGCTGTAACAGCTTTTAATTTCTCAATAAAAAAGGATCTAGTAGAATCAATCTGCTAGATCCTTTTTATTAGGCATTTTTACATCATCTGGATGAGTACTTTCTCATTTTAAACTGTCCTTGGGAAGACTTAACTGGATCGGCCAGCCTCTTTACGACTTTCCTGGTAACTGGTTAACATGGCATAGATGCTATAAATTTCCCAATCATTAACCTCAATGCGGTAAAACTGCTTCAAAGGGTAGAGAATAGTGTTGAGGTAATTATAAAAGGGTTTGTTATTTAAACGTAGTTGGTGGATATCCACAGAGAGTTCATAATCAACCGGATCTAAAATAATCCGTTCAATCATCAAGGCTAAATGCATAGTCAAGGTAAAGTTAATCTTGGGTGGGAGCTCAATTTGAAAACGGTCCTCAATCTTTTCAATCACAACAGTCACTTGGGTAATAATGACTTCCGGATTTAAAAATTCCAAGCGTGATGACAAACCTTCAACGGAAAAGAACTTCAAGAAGTCCTTGAACAAGACTTGTAAGTCGGTTAAGGCCACAATATCTTTAAAGTAAATACTTAAATTATCAAAATCATTTTCTAAGAGTTCTAACAAGTTAACATTTTTCACTCGACCTTGGCAATCCAAAGGTGTGGTAGTTAAGACAAAGTAAGTAGCATCAAAATAATTTTCATTGATATCCTGCTGGTGAATCAAATGCAAGAGCTCATTATAATTCATCACGATGGTCTTTATGTTAGGATTTAAGTATTTTTTCAAAATATCGGCCATCCCCACAGCCAATTCCTCACCCGAAATACTGGAAATAATAATATTCTTTTGAATATCAAAGCCTTCAAAGAACTGCACCTTAGGCGAAAATTCACCCTCAGATTCTTCGATAAAATCAGTTATCGAGCGTTTTTGGATCAAATAGTTTCCAATTTCCAGGGCAAGAGCAGTACTTAACTGATTAATCACAAAAAGTTCTCCACGGATTTCTGGCTTCAACCCCTCATAGAGGGTGGTCAAAGATCCCATATCCACCAGCATAATAATTCCCGAAAGGCCTTGATGGTCATTCATCCACTCCTTGACCCGGGCGATAATATCATGAACTGAAGCAGAAAAAGGCATATTAATAGCATCAAAGATATAGTCATCATTTAATTGATTAGCCACTTTTTGAATGCTAGAAGCTGTCGAATCCCCGTGGGCCACAAGTAAGGCATGGTAGGCGAGGTTTTCATTAACAGCATCCAAGAGCAAGAGGCTTAAATACCAAACCAGGTTCTTATAAAGTTTGGGGTCAAGCCCCTTACAGAGTTCGCGAGCTAAGGAAAAGGTCCTCGGGTAATCGGTCAGGATTTGCTGTTTAATTCGACTTGGAAAAATAATTTCCTGCAAGTAGGTTTGATAGGAACTATAAAAGCGAATAAAGGTGTCGATCGAGTCAGTCATAATATTTTTCCCCAAGATAGCTTGGCAAGCCTTGACTAGGGTCTGATAGAGTATAACCGGTTCCAAATTCGACTGGTCGATATGATTTAAATGGTCCTGGGTAAAACCGATAAAATCCGAGCGAACACTGTAAATCGATGCTTGGTCAAAAACTTTTTGTAAGGGCTTGATAATCAATTGCTCAATATCTTCTTGACGTTTAGATGGGCCTTTCTTAGCATCAATAGTTAAGACATGGTTGATGTGGTCCTGGTTAGAGATTAAGAGATAGTCTGCATTCTCCTGGTATTCAAAGGCTTGAGCACAGAGTAATTGAATATTATTGTAGAGCGAGCCAATATTTCCGGGGTATTCTTGATTCACGAGAAATTCAAAGTCGCCAATATCAATTTTAATGGGGAGTTTTAAACGCTGGGATTCTTTGCGAAAGAGGGTTTCCACTAATTTAATCCGCTCATCATAGGGCCTTTGATGAAAGTCCGGCAGTTTAATGGTTAAGGGAATCCGTCGGTAAAAGGTGGGCAAGAGAACTTTTTCGGGGTCTTCAGAGGTTGCTAATACCAAGCGTACTTGAGAATAAACTTCCTCATTCTCCTCACCCAGGGGCCTGAAATAGCCCTTATCTAAAAACTGAAAGAGTTTCTCTTGGTTTTCATAAGACAGTCGATGAACTTCATCTAAAAACAAGAGTCCCTGGTCGGCAGTTTTTAAGAGCCCCTCTCGTTTACTATCTGCCCCGGTAAAGGCCCCCTTGACATGGCCAAACAAAAGTGACGACATTAATTCCGGATTATTGGCATAGTCAGCACAATTAAAGACAGTAAAACGCTGGGAACAAGATTTATTCTGGGCATGAAGTTGCTTATAAATCAATTGAGCCAAAAACGACTTACCTACCCCAGAATTACCATTTAACAAGATCGGTAAACCAATGGGAGGATAATTAACAGCTGCCTTAATTTGTTTGATCGCTTCCTTGACTGATCCTTGACTTCCAATAAATTGAGCAAAATAATCAATCTGGTCATGGCTTTCTGATAGATACTTGTCTGGAGCAGCTAAAGACCAATAAACGGGGCGCGAATCTGACTTCTCCACCTTGCCTAATTTGGCTAAATGATTGAGATAATTACTGGTCAATGACCGACTGCGACCAATCGCCTGACTCAGAGCCTTAGTACTCAGCGGCTTGGACTGGTTGAAAAGGATATTCATTAATTCTTTTTGGATGTCTTTCTTCATAGTAACTACCCCGTTTCTGAAAAAGGCTACGTTTTATCCGTAGCCTCTAGTTTGTGATTTTTATCACACTATCTATTAAATGATAAATTAGAATATTATACAACCCCTAAAAGTCCTAGAACGACTGAAAGAAGGATAATTCCTAACATAATCCAGTTAACATTCACCCGTTTATTGCGGATTAAATAGAAGGCTAGTAAGGTTACCGCCATAGGGACTAAGCCTTTAAAAAGTTGGTCCAAGTATTCTTGGATTAAAATCGGGTCGCCCCCACCATTAACGGCCACCGATAGCGTTGTTTTAAATTTAACATGAGAAGCTGTCATCGAGCCAACCATCATCAGCCCAAGCATCGAGGAAGCCTTAGTAATGACCTTCATGGCTCCAGATTCATAGACTTTGCGGATAAAGTTGGTCCCTAGTGAATAGCCGATATCTAGCATATAGTAATGGATTAAGAAGGCAGGAATATTATAGAGAAGTAAGAATATAATAGCTCCTAATGGTGAACCGGTCGAAGCAATAGATATCCCAATTCCTGCCGCGATCACCCGTAAAATCCCCCAGAAGAAGGAATCACCAATCCCTGAGATTGGGCCCATTAGAGAGGTTTTTACCGCCGTAATGGAGTTAGGATCAAAGTCATCAGACTCCGAATTAGATCTTTCCATAGCGGCAACAATACCGGTAATTAGGTTGTTCAAGTGCATGGTGGCATTATACCAGGTGGTATGGCGAACCAAGGCATCAGCTTTTTCTTCATCAGTTTTATAGAAACGGTTGATGGCCGGTAAGAGGGTATAAATTAAACCAATGGCGTGGTATTGGTAGGCCCCGGTCCTACTCATATTAATGGTCCAGGACCGCCAAAACATGGACCTTAACATCTTTTTGTCTTCAATGGCTTCAGGACTTTGCGCCTTATTTTTACTTAATAATCTCATGAGAAAAAGTCATCCTCCTCTGCTTGATCACTGCTTTCAACATTATTGCTTGCTGCCGTTTGTCGCAAACTTCTTAATTCATTCAGTTCTAAGTCGCGTTGGGCACTAACCAAGCAAATAACAAAACCAAGAGCTGCTACAGCAACCGCTGGTAATTTTAAGTAGGCGGTTAAAATAAAACCGAGTAGGTAGAAGACAGCTAATTTATTATTCCATAAGAGCTTCATTAAGAGGGCAAAACCAACAGCAGGTAAGAGCCCACCAGCAGCCTTCAACCCATTCATTAGGGCCTCTGGAATATTATTAACTAATTGTTCAATCGGACCACTCCCGGCCAGAACACCGATAAAGGTGATTGAAGCCAAGATAAAGAAATACACCACGAAACTAAAATAATGCAGGAAGACAATTCCTTTTTGATTGTTTTCTCTGGCAAATTTATCAAGAGCAGGGGCAAAGATGTTCATAAAGACATTCTTTAAAAACATTACCACGAAAGCGGCGAGCATACCGATTGGGATAGCTAGGGTAATAGCCGCTTGTTGCTCAACATTAGAAATAATAGCAAAGGTAACCGCAAGCGCAGTCGCAGTAACCGGTTCAGCAGAGATCACCCCACCGATATTCACATTTCCCATAAAGACCGCTTCTAAGGCAGCCCCAATTAAGATACCTGTAGTCATGTCTCCCATACATACACCAGTCACAAGTCCAACCACTAGCGGACGCTCGATCATGGATTGCCCCGTCAAATAGGTGACTGATGAGCAGAAGAAGACGACGAAAAAGGCAATTATTGCATAAGTAAGCATCATTAAATTCCTTTCTAAATGTTTATAGACTCGCTAAGGCTTCAGCTAAATCTTTCTTGGTATTACTTGGTAACACTTGATGGAAACTATCCACTGATAGCTTAGAAAGTTCCTTAGCCGCTTGTAATTCGGTCGGGTTCAATTGAACACTAGAAAATGGTGCCACCTTTTCAGCCGGGTCAGTTTGGTCAAAACGTCCAACATTAGCCACATTAACGGCTTCGGTATTTTCCACTGCTTCAGCAATTTGATAAGCATCGGAAACCTTATTGACAATGACAAATAATTTTCGATCTGCTGCTCGAGGGTCTTGGCAGACTTTAATGGCATCTTGAACCGAACGAATCAACAATTTAGACCCTTCTGGTACAGCCATCTTTAAGGTCATTTGGGTGATTTCATCATTAGCAGCCGCATCATTGGCCACAATAATTAAGGGGGTATTCAATTCCTTGGTCCAAACGACAGCCACTTGGCCATGGATCAAACGGTCATCAACACGAATTTGAGTAATCATTTTAAAATCTCCATTCTATATCTTAAGCAAAGAAGTCATCATCTGACTCTTGGGTCTCTAACTGAACTAATTTAACGGCACTTTCCTCTATTTCAACTTGTAAGCTCTCTTCACTTACGACGTCTGGATTGAGTAGTACACTCAGGATAACGCCTAGGTTAGCATTACTTATCACATAAACTTGCTTAGCCTTATTGCTACGTAAACACTTGGAAACAATTCGCTGGTTGACAGAACCTCCGAAAATATCTGTAAAGATAATACCTTGGTCGTCGGCCTGAATACCGGCTAAGAATTGATCAATTTGGCTGCTATAATCCTCTTCAGTGACATAAGCATCAATCACTTGCACTTGGTCTTCCAGGCCGGTGAGAATCTTGATCGATGACTTAAAACCGGATGCCAAGTGGCCATGAGAAGCAATTAAAATTTTCTTGGCCATCAACTGACCTCCTTTCTGAATCTTTTACTTAATATATAGCAATTACTATGCCAAAACTTTCCTGTTATAATAGTAAACAAAGATTAGCTTAGTGTTTATATTCAGTAATTAGTGTTTAAGGAGAGCTCTTATGGCCATTCATTATCGCACCCAGCAAAATATCAAGGCGAAATTATCCCCCTATGTCAAAAATCAACTGGCCCAGTCCTCCCAACTCCTACAAAAAAATCAGCTCGACCTCGCTACTGCGTTGTATCACTACTATGAAAGCAATCCCTTTATTGAAATCACAGAAAATCAGCAAGTCTCAGCGACCTTCACCCACGACTCAAGTGACTATTCCTTAGCCGAGACTTTGGCTGATCCCAATGCCTTATCGCTCGATGAATATTTATATAGTCAACTCAATGAAAGCCAGTTAAGCAGCTATGACAAAAGACAAGTCCTGTATTTAATTGGCCAATTAGATCAGGACGGCTATTATCGCAAGGAAGACCAGGCTACCTGCCAACTCTTTGCTTGGCGCCAAAGCGAATTAGAAAGCTATTTAAGGATCCTACAGGGTCTTGACCCCACAGGAATTGGGGCACGAAATTTAAAAGAATGTCTGGCTCTACAAGCAAAAAACCTTCCTAATAGTCAATTACTGGAACGTTTAATTAATGAGCACTTAGAAGACCTAGCCCAAGGAAAGTTTGAAATAATCGCTGAGCAAGAACACAACAGTGTCGACCAGATCAAAGCCAGCTTTTCACAGATTCAAAGGTTGGAGCCCCGACCCGCCCGTAATTTTTCCTTTGAGACGCCTGCTTACACCCTGCCCGATATCATTGTCAGCGTCGAAAAGGGGGAGCTAGCCATCCAAGTCGCTAAAGACTACCTCCCCAAAATCACTTTTAACCAAAATTATTACCAAGCCATGCAAAGTAAAAACCTGGACCAAACCACCCAGGACTATCTCAAAGAAAAAAAGCTAGAATTTGACTGGCTAGTCTTTTCTTTAAAGAAAAGAGACCAAGTGCTGTTGAAAATTAGCCAACATCTGATCCATTACCAGGCTGCTTATTTAAACCAGGAGAGCAATCAGCTCCGCCCCCTGACTCAAAAAGAACTGGCAAAAGCCTTGGATTATGACCAATCAACCATTTCTCGGGCTATTACGGACAAATACCTGCAATATAATCAGCGGATTTTAAGTTTTCAGGACCTCATCGCACAAAAGATTTCCGCTAAAGGTAAGCCACTTACGCGAAAACAAGCGGAAAAATTAATTAGGCAATTGATTGCTAAAGAATACCCTAATCACCCCCTAAGTGACCAAGCCATTAGCGAGTACTTAGCGATGCATGATTATTATTTAGCTCGACGGACGGTTGCCAAGTACCGCCAAGCCCTGGGCATCCCTGGGGCGCGAGCGCGAAAAAGGCAAAAACTCACTCTTAAAAAATAACAAGCCAGCCATCTCCCCCTTGGCCTGTCCTTAAACAAATGGATTAACACCCTCTAGAAATCAAAAAAAGTGCCTCCATCACTTCCAGTGACAGAGACACTTTTTTCCTTATAATTTTTTATTAATTAGCTCAGTTTGAATTCACTTTATCAGTAAGCAAGGCTTAGACAAAGGCTTGTTGGCCAGTGTAGTAACGACCAATGATAAGAGAGTTTACCTCATGGGTCCCTTCATAGGTATACATCCCTTCAATGTCAGCCATGAAGCGTGGGACATCGTATTCTAATAGGATTCCGTTACCACCACAAACTTCCCGAGCTAAAGCCGCATTTTCACGAGCCCGATAACCGTTGTGCATCTTGGCCATGGAAGAATTCTCTTCTTTATAGATGCCACGCTCTTGTTGTTGGGCTAATCTTACTGCAATGGCTAGGGTCGCTTGCGCGTTCATCGCCATACGAGCTAATTTTTCTTGGATCAATTGGAAGCTAGCTACGGTCTTACCGAAGGCTTCACGTTGCCGGGTATACTTCAAGGCTGCTTCAAAGGCCCCAGCTGTCGCACCTGCCAGTAACCAAGCCACATCAGAACGGGTATTACGGAGAATGTTAGCCGCATCCTTCCAAGAGTTCACATTTTGCGCCCGTTGTGACTCCGGTACTTTAACATCGGTATAAATAATCTCCGCATTCGGCATCATCCGGAAGAAGGCTTTTGGTTCGGTATTGAAGGTTTCTACCCCTTCACTTTCCCGTTCCACAAAGAACATCTTCACTTGACCATCATCCACATCACGGGCAAAGAATGCATGCCACTTGGCCAGGGTTCCGCCTCCGATCCATTTCTTATGACCGTTCAGGGTCCAGGTATCCCCTTCCCGTTTAGCAGTGGCTTCCATCCCACCAGCAATATCAGAGCCGTGTTCAGGTTCAGTCATAGCTAAGACACCCTTACCTTCCCAGCTCAAGACGCCTGGCATGAGTTTTTCTTGTTGTTCCTTGCTGCCCCCAATTTTGACACACTCGTGGAACAAGCCTCCATTAGAGGTATAGAAAGTCCCAATCACGGGGTCCGTTTTGGCTAAGGTATAAGCCCGGAAACCACGGAAGAGTTGGCTGATGGTCCCATCTTCACGACCCTCTAATAATTTAGGGTTTTGAATGAGGTCGATATCAATAATTTTTTGCATTTCTTCAAGCGGGAAAGTCGCCTTATCCCAATGCTCATCTAAGACAGGGTAGATGTCTTCTTTGAGAACCTTTTCTACCTCTTCTAAGACCTCTCTTTCTCCGTCGGTGAGGTCTTCGGCATAGTTATAAAGGTCAGAATAAAACATTTTTTCAACTGCATCAATATCTGCTCTAGATTCTTTAACCATAATAGTCTCCTCTATCCTTTAATTGTTCACTTAGACCAAACAGCAGCTTTGTTGAGTAACATTTCTAGTAAAACTGTCGCTTAGCCTGTTAGTTATCCAACTATTTGCCTTGTAATTTTTCTTGATTTTTGGCTTGTTCGGAAGGTAATCGCTTACCATTTTCATCGTAATCATAGAAGCCCTTACCGGCTTTCTTACCAAAACGACCAGCCCGCATCATATTCTTCATGGTTACTGGTGGCGTCCAGCGGGGGTCACCATATTCTTGTTCGAAGTATTCCATCACATAGTAACCAATATCTACACCAGCATAGTCTTGAAGTTCAAAGGATCCCATTGGGTGGTTCAAGCCATAACGCATGGCTTTGTCAATATCTTCTGGTGTCGCAATGCCTTCTTCGAGCACCTTGATGGCTTCAATCATTTGTGGGATCATCACCCGGTTAACAATGAAGCCGGGGGAGTCTTTATGAACGGTAACGGTTTCTTTGCCAATACTCTCAGCAACTTCTCTAACCACAGCCACAGTCTCATCACTAGTTTCATAACCATAAATAATTTCCACTAATTTCATCACTTGTGGAGGGTTGAAGAAGTGCATCCCCGCAAAGCGACTAGGATCTTCTAAGGCACTGGCAATTTCAGTAATAGATAGGGAAGAAGTATTGGTTGCTAAAACAATGTCATCCCGAACAATGCCTTCGACTTCTTTAAAGACTTCTTGCTTTAATTCCATTTTCTCTAAGACCGCTTCCACCACAAAGTCAACATCCTTAAAGTCCTTGAGGTCAGTGGTCCCAGTGATGCGGCCGAGAACTTCTTCTTTACCCGCTTCATCTAATTTGCCCCGTTTAACACTGCCATCGAGGAATTTACTAATCCGGTCTAAACCTCCCTGGACAAACTTGTCTTCAATATCTCTTAAGATCACCTGGTAGCCGTTGGAGGCAAAGACGTTAGCAATCCCAGCTCCCATTGAGCCTGCCCCAATCACTCCAATTGTTTTGATCTCTGACATAGAAAAAACACTTCCTTTCTTTGGATTTAATATCTTCACCAGTATTGTAACAAAAATGTAAGCGCTTTATTATTTATCTGCTTGTGCATATTTTATTTATCTCCCCCGCAAAAGCAAGATTAGTCAGGCAAAGAACCAGAAAAAATGCTTTCACAAGCTCCTTCTCTCAACTTGATAAAAAATAAACATAAAGAAAAAAGCCAAAAAATAAAGGACTTATTTCTTGGCTCATACTTCCATTTTAAGCTTAAATTGTACAATTTTTGTACTGATAATTGAATAAGCTAGACTAAGTCAAGGCTCTTGCTTCATTTTGACCATAAAAAAACTCCAGCACCCTCTCAGGCACTGGAGTTTCTTCTTACTATATAATAACTAATCCTTATAAGACACGACCATGTAACGGTGAGGGTCACGGCCTTGGGACTGCGTCTTAATATGACTGTATTTAGACAGGCAGCGGTGGATAATCTTTCGTTCACGCGCTGGCAAAGGACTCAAAGTAACCTCTTCACGTTCCACAGTCACTTGGTCAGCAGTCCTTTCCGCCAATTTCTCTAGGGTTTGTTGGCGGCGTTCCCGGTAATCGCCCACATTGACTTCAACGCTTACTCGTTTGCGGACGTGGGAATGAGTAAGGATTTGTGCCAGGGTTTCTAGAGAATTAATAATCTTACCATGCTTACCAATCACTAAACCAGGCTTGTCAGTATTAATGTGGAAGATGATTAAGTCATCCATATCTTCCACGTCAATCGTCACGTCTACCAAGTAGGCTTCCATGACATCAATGAGATAGTGGGCCACGTCTTCAACCCCCCAGTCGAAAGGATAAGCAGCATCTTCTGCGTCTTCCTCTTCTTCCTCGTCTGAGTCTTGAGACTGGCTGTCAGCTTCTAACTGGTCGGCTGCTGAATCACTAGCAACTGGGCTCTCTTGGTCCACTTGGCTCTGGGCTGGTTCTGAGTCTTGGCTAGCACTTTCAGCGACTAAACTAAGGCTTTGACTGTCAGATGAATCGTCGACTTGGCTAGCTGCGCTTGCTTCACTGCTTACTTCACTAGCGGCACTTTGACTGTCACTAGGTCTTTCAACCGAGCTAGCTTCCTCGCTTACTTCTACAAGTTCAGGTATATCAGCTTCTGTGGTATCACTGACTGTTTCAGCCTCAAAGGACACCTCGGCCACAATCTCTTCAACGCTAGGTTCATCATCAGGAAGGCTAACTTGAATGATCGCTGGTTGACTACCAAAACCAAGAAATCCCTTCTTAGGCTCTTGGAGAACCTTGACGTCTTCCATGGGGATATCACTGACTTGAAGTCCTTGCTTAGCTGCTTCAATCGCCTCTTCAACACTAGCGCCTTGATAAGTTTCTAATTTCATATTGGATGCTCCTTATTACTTACGCTTTTTACCTCGTGGATTACGACGGGCTTTCTCTAAGCGCCGTTCCAAATCCTTCTCCTTGGCCTCTTCTTCTTGGCGGACCCTTTGTTTTTGATAGGGATTGTTGATCAATAGGGTTTGGCCAATGGTAAAGACATTGGCAGTTGCCATGTACAAGGCCAAAGCACTCGGCAAGTTCATCATAACAAAGAAAATAAAGACAGGCATAACGTATTGCATGGCTGTCATCGATCCTGACTTAATCCCAGAAGCGACCTGACTAAGATGGGTGGAATACCAGATCGATACCGCGGCAATAATCGGTAAGATGAAGTAAGGGTCTGGCTTCCCTAATTCCATCCATAAGAAATGCCCATTGGTTAAGGCTTCTGTCCGACTGATAGCTTGGTAGAGAGCCGTCAGAATCGGAAGTTGGATTAATAAGGGGAGGCAGCCAGCAAATTGGTTGGTATCATACTTCTCTTGCAGTTTAGCCGTTTCTTCTTGCAGTTTTTGCTGGGTTTCCGCATCACGGGAGGCATACTTTTCTTGCAGAGCCCGAAGTTCAGGCTGCATCTTTTGCATTTTCTCCGTGTTCTTCATTTGTAAGCTATAGAGCGGGGTTAAAAGGAGGCGGGCCAGGATGGTAAAGACAATAATCCCCATTCCATAACTGTTACCAAAGACTCCTGATAACCAAATAATAATTTGCGATAGGGTATAGAGCAAACGGTCCCAAATCCCCGTGGAATCTGCTGTGATCGGCTCCATACCACCGGCTCTGGCACAGCCACTTAGAACAAGGATTCCGACTAAGAGCATCCCCAGAACTAGCAGCTGCTTTTTATTTTGTTTAATTTTCACTTTCTGCCCTCTCGTTTCTTTCTACTGGCCTAGACGGGTCAGTGTGGAAGAGACCCTGTAAGCGCATGACGTGGATCAAACTAGCCTTGACTTGGTCTTGGCTCATCGCCTTGGTTGGCTTACGGGCAATGATGATAAAATCGACATTGCTTTTAATATACGGCTTTAATTCGGTCAGTGCTTGACGTATTAACCGCTTCACCCGGTTACGGGTGACGGCATTGCCGATCTTTTTCCCCACAGAGAGTCCAACCCGAAAATGTTTTTGCTCTTTTTCGATGGAGTAGACTACAAATTGCCGGTTCGCCTTGCTGTCTCCTTGATGGAAAACCAAGCTAAAATCTTTTTCTGACTTGACTCGGTAGCTCTTGCGCATTGTATTCCCTCCTCGACACTAAATAAAAAAAGACCACAGCGCTTTGTGGTCTTATGCTGAAAGTCGTTTTCTGCCTTTTTGACGACGACGCGCTAAAACGTGACGACCATTTTTTGTACTCATACGGTTGCGGAAGCCATGTTTCTTTTGACGACGACGTTTATTTGGTTGATAAGTTCTCTTCATGAATGACACCTCCTATGATATGGGAATGGTTATATCTAATAACAATCTTTCACATTATACCGAACAACTGAAATAAGATCAATAGAAATCTAAAAAAAAATCTTTACCAGGCTAATCTTTTTCCTGTGATCTTCTCCAAACCTACTTATAGACCCTGTATGAGGCCAGGATGGATTATTAGATTTTTCTTATTAAAAGCCAACCTTTGCGTAAATGAGCCAGGCTTAGTATAATAAAAGTGGAAAAGAAAGCGCTTACTTATTACAAATAAAAAGCTTTACCCCCTGTCTTATTTTCAGCACTTAATAAGCCATCAGCAGCCCTAGTTAACACTAGCCAATCAATACAGAAAGAAAGGTGATGCCCGATGATAAATACAGATTTAGTCGTCCTTGGTGGTGGACCAGCCGGCTATGTGGCCGCTATTCAAGCTGCTAAACTTGGCTTAGAGGTCTATTTAGTCGAAGAGGATAAGCTAGGAGGAACTTGTTTAAACCGAGGCTGTATCCCAACCAAGGCCCTCTTACAAGCTGCCCAAGTTAAGGAGACTGTCGACCGAGCCCAGGACTTTGGGATTGAAAGCACCCAGGCAAAAGTCAAGATGGAAAAACTTCAAGCCTACAAGGATGCCGTGGTGAAGCAATTGGTGACTGGCGTGGAGGGCTTAGTTAAGAAAAACAAAGTCCACCTGCTCCAGGGTCACGGTGCAGTCTTAGGCCCTTCCATCTTCTCTCCTAATTCTGGTGCAATTGCAGTCACCCCTAATGACCCTAGTGAAGAAGAAAGCATTATTGTTCCAAAAAATGTCATCATTGCCACGGGGTCCCGAAATAAAGACCTGCCCAATATCACTATTGATGAAGAATATATTCTCTCTTCGACCGGCCTTTTAGACATTCAGGAAATTCCTCAATCGATCGCCATTATTGGTGGCGGAGTGATTGGCGTTGAATTGGCTTCTTTCTTAGCTCGGATGGGAAGCCAGGTCACTATTATTGAATACTTGGACCGGCTCTTAGCCAATGAAGGCAAAAACATTTCCCAAGCCCTGGCCAAGGCCTTTAAACAAGCAGGCATCACACTGAAACTCAACTGCCAAGTCGACCAAGCCCAGGTCAAGGATGGCCAGGTAGAAGTCACCATGAACCAAGGTCAGGACCAAGAAGTCTTTGACAAGGTCCTAGTAGCTGTTGGTCGCGAACCTAACATTGATAACATTGGCCTCCATAATACCTCCATTAAATACGATAAGAAGGGGATTGAGGTCAACCAGCACTACCAAACCAAGGAAGGCCATATTTATGCCATTGGTGACGCCATTAATACTCTCCAACTGGCTCATGTGGCCATGGCTGAAGCTAAGTGTGCCGTCGACCATATCGCAAAGAAAACCAGTGATCCGCTCAACTACACCATGCTGCCGCGTTGTGTCTATAGCTCGCCGGAAATTGCCAGCGTGGGCTATAACCAAGACAACCTCCCCGAAGGCGTTGAAGCCAAGGTCGGCCACTTCCCCCTAGCAGGTAACGGCAAGGCCTTGATCGAGAAAGCCAGTGACGGCTTTATTGAAGTTATCCGCGACCAAGTCACGGACGACTTACTGGGCATCACGATTTTTGGCCCCCATGCCTCCGAGATGATCAGTGAAGGCAGCCTGGGACTCTATCTCAATGCCGCCAATGAGGAAGTCGCCACCACCGTCCACCCGCACCCGAGCTTCTCAGAAGCCCTCCAAGAAGCCGCTTTAGACGCTATGGAGATGGCCATTCACAAGTAAATTACAGTCACAAAGGATCTAGTAGCACTTAAAAATTAATTTGTCACAATTAGTAAGTAGAAAGTGAGTTGACTATCATGGAAAAATTAGCAAGTACTGGTCTAAGTAAAGAAGCCATTATCGAGGCTTATAAGCATGTGGTCCGTAGCCGTTTACTCGACGAACGGATCTGGCAATTAACCCGGATTGGTAAGACTTCCTTTAATATTTCTGGTCAAGGACATGAAGTCGGTCTAGTGGCTATGGCTTTAGCCTTTGACCATGACAAGGATTTCTTCCTACCTTACTACCGGGACATGACCGCCTGCATGGTGTGGGGTATGTCCTGTACCGATGTTCTCCTGGCCACCTTTGGTAAGGATGCTGACCCCAACTCCCACGGCCGGCAGATGCCTAACCACTTCGGTTCCAAGGAACACAATATCGTCAGCCACTCCTCCCCAGTGTCCACCCAATACCCTGTCGCTGCCGGTGTCGCCCTAGCCAACAAACTCGATGGGTCTGACAGCATTGCCCTGACAACGACGGGTGAAGGGTCCTTTAACCAAGGGGAATGTGCTGAAGCCATGAACATTAGCGGAGTCATGCAACTTCCTGTCATTTTCGTGGTGGAAAATAACGGTTATGCCATCTCCGTTCCTGCTAAACACCAATACCATGCCGAATCCTTAGCCCTGAGAGGCCCTGGCTATGGTTTTGAAGGCGAACGCGTGGACGGCTTTGACTTTGCCCAAACCTACAAGGCCTTCAAAAAAGCCGCAGAAAAAGTCCGCCAAGGCGGGGGTCCGCACTTAATTGAACTCATGGTCACCCGTTTAACCAGCCACTCCTCCGATGACGACCAAACCGTCTACCGGTCAGCTGAAGAACTGGAAGAAGTGAAGGCCAACGACCCCATCAAGAAATTTAAAGCACAACTCATTGAGGAAGGCTATCTGACTGAAGAAGAAGACGAAAAAATCTACCAAGAACTGCAAGCAGAAGTCGACCAAGCTACCGATGAAGCGGAAGCCAGCCCTGATCCTACGCCAGAATCACTCTATGAACAAGTCTATGCCGACTAATTTCTCCATATAATAGGAAAGGAATGACTCAAGATGACAGAAATAACTTACTTAGAGGCCTTAAACCAAGGTATTGATGAAGAAATGGCCCGCGACGATAAGGTCCTCATCTTTGGTGAAGACGTCGGTGGGGAAAAAGGTGGGGTTTTTGGCGTATCCAAAGGCCTAGCCGCTAAATACGGGGACGACCGGGTCTTCTCCAGCCCCTTAACTGAAATTGCCATCGCTGGTTTAACCGTGGGCTTAGGGATTAAAGGTTACCGGGCCATTGGTGAATTCCAATTTGCGGACTATATCCTCCCCGCCGTTAACCAAATTAACTCCGAAGCCGCTAGGATGCGTTACCGGACCAAGGGCGACTGGACCACGCCAATTGTCTTTCGCGCGCCTTATGGGGCCGGCGTTCGCGGGGGCTTCTACCATTCCCAAACCACCGACAAGGTCTTTGCCGGACAACCGGGACTACGGATTGTGACCCCTTCCACCGTCTATGACGCTAAGGGCATGATCAAGGCCGCTATCCGCTCTGATGACCCCGTCCTCTTCTATGAACACAAACGCCTCTACCGGCTCTTAAAAGATGAAATTCCTAGCGAAGACTATACCGTTCCTTTAGACAAGGCCAATGTCCTCCGCCAAGGGGACGATATTACTGTGATTGCCTATGGGATTGTCCTCCAATACGCCCTCAAAGCAGCTGAACGCTTGAGTGAAGAAGAAGGCATTGAATCTGAAATCGTTGACGTCAGAAGCCTCTATCCACTGGATAAGGAAACCCTGGTAGAAGCGGCTAAGAAAACCGGTAAGGTCCTCTTGGTTACTGAAGACAACAAGGAAGGCGCGATAATGAGTGAAATTGCCGCCATTATTGCTGAAGAAGCCCTCTTCGACTTGGATGCACCTATCCGCCGTTTAGCTGGCCCGGATGTGCCTACTGTGGGCTATGCCCTAAACTTAGAACGTGAATTCTTAGTCGATGAGGACAAGGTCTACCAAGCCATGAAAGAGCTCGCTGAATTCTAAGCATAGATAAGACTTGTCATTAAGCAGAAGGGAGCTTAAACTAATGACTAAAAAAATCATCAAGATGCCGGCCCTAGGCGAAAGTGTTCACGAAGCGACCATTAACGCTTGGCTAGTCAAAGCCGGCGATACCGTCAAAAAATACGACCCGCTTGCGGAAGTGATCTCTGACAAGGTCACCACCGAGGTCCCCTCCGAATATAGTGGGGTGATCGATGAATTGTTGGTTGATGAAGATGAAGAAATCCCTATTGGCCAAGCCATCCTATCAATTATTGTCGAAGGGGGTGGCCCAGACAACCAAGCCGAAGATCATTCAACAGAAGCTAGTGACCAAGAGCCAGCTGAAGAGGCAAAAGAGGCAGCCAAACCAGGCCAAAACCTCAACTATTCTCCAGCTGTGGTCCGCTTAGCCCAGGAGAAAGGTATCGACCTCAAGAAAGTCACCGGTTCTGGCAAAAATGGTCGGATTACCAAAAAAGATGTCCTCAAGGCCGCTGATCAGAGTGAAAGCAGCAGGCAAAGCACAAAAGCAAATCAAGCGAAATTGTCAAATGATTCAGAAAAATCAAAATTTGATAGCCGATACTCACCAGCTGTGCTAAAATTAGCACAGACGCATAATATTGATTTGTCTCAGTTGGTGGGAACTGGTGCTAAAGGGCGCATCACGCGAAAAGATGTCCTAGCGGCACTTGAGTCGGGCCCAAGCCCAGACCAAACTGCCAGCCAGTCTGAAAGCAGCAACCAAACTGGTCAGTCAGCCAAGACTCCTGTGAGTCAACCAAGTCAATCTCAAGACCAAGTCACACCAGCAGATGGTATCCGTAAGGCCATTGCTAAACAAATGACCAAGTCTTACCAAGAGATTCCCCATGCTTGGATGATGGTAGAAGCTGACGTGACCAATATCGTTAATTTACGCAATCATTTGAAAGATTCTTACCAGGATAATGAAGGGATCCACCTCTCTTACTTCCCATTCTTTGTAAAAGCAGTGACCCAAGCCTTAAAACAACACCCACTGCTTAACGCCAGTTGGCAAGAAGATGGGATTCACTACCATAAAGACATTAACTTATCGATAGCAGTAGCTACCGAAGACCATCTTTATGTACCGGTAATTAAACAGGCGGACCGTCTATCCATCAATGGGATCGCCCATGAAATTGACCGCCTCGCCCAAGCCGTTAAAAGCGGTGAGGCAACCAGCCAAGACATGCAAGGCGGGACCTTTACCGTGAATAATACGGGGGTCTTCGGTTCGGTCCAATCCATGGGAATCATTAATCCACCACAAGCTGCGATTCTTCAAGTCGAATCGATTAAGAAGCGCCTTCTTGTCAGTGATGACGGTAATTTCAAAATGGCCGACATGGTTAACCTCTGTCTCTCCATTGACCATCGTCTCCTCGACGGTTTAGAGGCCGGTCGCTTCTTACAAGATGTGGTCCACAATTTAGCTCAATTCAGCCAAGAAACAGAGATATATTAATGCGCTTCTTAGACTCTAGCGACAGTCTTTAACTGAGAGTCAACCAATTATTTCTAGAGAAGAAGGAGTGACAATATGAGTGAAGAAACACAAATGACCCCTAAGGTCTTTCTTAATAAAGTATTGAATGGGACAGCGACAGGAGTGGTTATTGGTTTAATTCCTAATGCCGTTTTATCCGGGATTTTAAAATATTTTACCCATATTCCCCTGGCCGTTACCATTTCTCAAATTGCCGTAATTTTCCAATTAGCGACCCCGCTTTTGATTGGGGCCTTAATCGCCATGCAATTTGGCTTCAAGCCCATGCAAGTCATGGTGACTGCTGGAGCCAGTTTCGTGGGCTCGGGGGTTATTCAATATAACCCTGAAGCCAAGGCCTATATCGGTGCAGGAACCGGGGACTTGATCAATACCATGATCACCGCCGCCATCGCAGTCCTGGTCTTACTCTGGGTCAAAGATAAATTTGGCTCCACCGCTGTGATCGCCATGCCGATCTTAGTGGGTTGTGGGGTGGCCTTGATCGGGGTCCTCTTACTACCTATTATTGCTAAATTTACTGGCGCCATCGGTAGTGTCATTAACAGCTTTACCAATCTACAACCGATCCTAATGACCATCTTGATCTCCTGTTCATTCGCGATGTTGATTATCTCACCTATTTCAACCGTGGCGATCGGTCTAGCCATCCAACTTGATGGGATTGCTGCTGGGGCAGCTTCCATGGGGGTTGCAGCAACCACAGTGGTTTTAGTGGTTCATTCTTGGAAGGTTAATGAATCCGGGGTTACCCTAGCTATTGCCTTAGGGGCTATGAAGATGATGATGGCCAACTTATTCAAGTACCCAATCATCCTAGTACCTACCCTATTTACCGCAGTGATTACTGCTATTCCAGTAGCCCTCTTTAATATATCCGGTACCCCACAATCCGCTGGTTTCGGTTTAGTGGGTATTGTCGGACCGCTAGCATCCTTCGATGCCGGCCTAAGTATTCCTTTAGTTGTTCTTGCTTGGTTAATTATTCCCGTAGCCGTTGCCTTACTCAGCAAAGTTCTCTTTGAAAAAGTATTGAAATTATATGACGGTAACGTGGTCTTTGCTTACCAAGGTCAAGACTAAGAATTCTAACAAAGTCGAGCGCAAGCTCGGCTTTTTTTTTATGCGAATTTTTTCGTCCTTTTATGTGACTGTCACACTCTCAAAAATCCCCAAAAGTGGATAAGTTTTCCCAGGGGGAGTGGACAGAGCTTACTGTCTATAACTTATCCCAAGGGCTTTTAACAGACTTCTACACAATCCACAGCAAGGGGAGAAGTTATCCACAGCTGTGGATTCTTTTACTAAATCTGTGTGTAGACAGGCTTTTACCCCAGGGTATTATCCACATCCGAACAAGTTTTCCCCTGTTTGCTGCTAACTATACACAAATTGTGGATAAGTCTATGAACAACTTGGGAAAACTTTTATCCCCAAGTCGAATAAATGTGGATAACTTTTCCGCTTCATGGTAAACTAAAAGAGACTATTTCTATAGAAAGGAGTCGTTTCG